>JAHDQK010000087.1 GCA_018433885.1 Candidatus Cloacimonadota bacterium | reverse complement strand
CCTGTTACAGCTACAGCACCTACGGTACTAATCCTGATGATTGGCCCTCTGGTTGGAATACCAGCTATTCCAACCATACTAATGTAAACTGTAACTGGACTGCCAATGGCTACCGCCTGCCGACTGAGATGGAATGGATGTTTGCGGCCAAGGGTGGTAACCAGAGCCAGGGTTACACCTATAGCGGCAGTAATACCATTGGTGATGTGGCGTGGTATGGATCAAACTCCGGTTCAACCACACACACCGTAGGTACCAAAGCTGCCAATGAGCTTGGCACTTTCGACATGAGTGGTAATGTGTGGGAATGGTGTTGGGATATCTACGGCACTTATCCCGGTGGTTCACAAACAGATCCCCATGGTGCTACCAGCGGGTCTGACCGTGTGTTACGCGGCGGTAGCTGGTACTACTATGCCGACTACTGCACCGTTTCCAATCGTTTCTTCGACGTTGCGACTAGCAGCTTCAACTTTTTAGGCTTCCGCTGCGTCAGGGTTTCCCCTTGATTTTTGGTTTTTTTCCTTTTTGTCTTTTGCAAATTCTGCAAAATGCAGGAGAACTATGAGCTTAGGACAAGGCGGGGGTGCAGGGGGATTTTTCCCCCTGCCCGCCGTGATTGTACAGGCGGTCGCCGAACCGCCTATGGGATGTACAGGCGGTCGCCGAACCGCCTATGTATTTCTTTCACAAAGGGCGCTACGGCGAGCGCCCGTACACACAAAGATTTCCGGAGATCTCGTGAACTTGCCAGCCCAAGCTTGACGAGACACCGACAGAGATGCGTATGTTTTGGATAATAGATAGAGATAACAGTAAAAAATCAAACAAAGATTAATGGAGGAAAGATGAAAAGCAAGCGACTTATAGTACTTATTATTTCGCTTTTACTAATTTTACTGACGTTTAGCTGTAAGAAGGAAACAACTGAACCGGAAGATCAGCAAACGGTAGCCACACCCACTTTCAGTCCAGCAGGTGGGACATATACTTCAGCGCAGAATGTCATCATTTCCACTACCACACCTAATGCTACTATTCGCTATACTACCAATGGCAGCGAGCCTACGTCAAGTTCCACAGCGTACAGCAGTCCGTTCAGTGTGAGCAGCACGACCACCATCAAGGCCAAGGGTTTCAAAGATGGCTGGACGCCAAGCGCAACGGCGAGTGCAACATATACAATCGAACCTACACCTCCACCAGCGAATTTCGTTTTTGTTCAGGGCGGCACCTTTAACAACGGCACCTCGGATGTAACTATCTCCAGCTTTTACATCGATAAATACGAAGTGACGCAGGCAAGCTACCAAGCTGTGATGGGTACTAATCCCTCATACTTTGGAGGCAATCCCAACCGTCCTGTGGAAAGAGTATCCTGGTTCAAAGCGATAGAGTATTGCAACCGGCGCAGTGTGCTGGAAGGGCTTACCCCCTGTTACAGCTACAGCGCCTACGGTACTAATCCTGATGATTGGCCCTCTGGTTGGAATACCAATTCCGACAACCACACCAATGTAAGCTGTAACTGGACAGCTAACGGTTACAGACTTCCCACCGAGATGGAATGGATGTTTGCGGCCAAGGGTGGTAATCAGAGCCAGGGTTATACCTATAGTGGCAGTAACACCATTGCTGATGTGGCATGGTATTATTATAACTCCGGTAGCAGAACTCATAATGTAGGAGAAAAAACCGCCAATGAGCTTGGCACTTTCGACATGAGTGGCAATGTGTGGGAATGGGTGTGGGATATTTATGGTAGCTATCCAAGTGGTTCACAAAATAATCCCACGGGAGCAAGTAGCGGGTCTGGCCGTGTGAAGCGCGGCGGTAGCTGGGTCAGCAGTGCCAACGACTGCACCGTTTCCTTTCGGTTCAGCAACGATGCGACTAACAGCAACTACCATATAGGCTTCCGCTGCGTCAGGGTTTCCCCTTGATTTTTGGTTTTTTTCCTTTTTGCCTTTTGCATATTCTGCAAAAAGCAGGAGAACAATGAGTTTAGGACAATGTGGGGGTGCAGG
>JAHDQK010000064.1 GCA_018433885.1 Candidatus Cloacimonadota bacterium | reverse complement strand
CGGTAGCCATTACGGTAGTTAGTTCTGCCTTCCACGCGCTCATAAGGCTCCGCTCCCAATCTGGCACTGAGCTCCGCTTCAATGATACTCTGGATGCCTTGTCCAAGCACTTTCACGAAATCTCCTGGTGAAACTGTGCGAAATAACTTGACCAATTCCGCTCTTTCATCTTTCTTTCTCTTCGGTTGAGTCATGATCTTCTCCTTGTCTTGTAGATTTCTTGTCAAAACCATCAAAACAAAGTGCGGGATCCGGCTCAACCTTTTTCTTCATCTGGCGTTACCTATTTTACACCAACCTTTGAGACACTACCACCGTAGAAACAATATCTCCTATGGATTTATTCGCAAGTAATCATATTTTTTGTTGACAAGAATCAGCAAATTGATTTATCTACATAAGGGCATGATACTTTTTAGATTGCTTACTTATTGAGAAATATGAAGAACCCATATAAACAAAGCAAACACTGGAAGGAGGAATGATGAAAAGGTATTTTCATTGCATATTCTTTTTGTCGCTTATGGTAGTCCCATTGATGGGAATACCTTATGAGCAGACGGAGGAATATACCCAAAAGCAAGCCATCTTAAACGAAAGGGCAGTAAGGTTCAAGGCAGAAACAGGTTTTGAGGGAGATATCACTTTCAATCACCAGTACATGAAGTTCTCGCAATTGTATGGTACATTTAATGATATCCATTTAACGGCCCCTTGTGATACGGTACTGGCTGGCCAAGCTCTTGACCAAATCATGTTGAGGTTTACTCCTTTCACATTCGCTCGGGAGGGTCAACTCGTGCTTTCCCGACATGAACACAGTCGTTACATGGTAACTAAGATATGGAAACAGGTTGTTAACGGTTACAGCGTGCATCCAGGCGGCATTATTAGTGTATCTTATAACATAGATACTCAAGAATTTATTATTAATGATGCAACAGTGGATATTCCTAATACACCAATTCCTATAAACATAAGCAAAGAAGATGCCAAACAAATAATGATCAATGAGTATAGAAAATCAGATGATTTCAATTACCGTATTACAGGTAGTTCTCGCGAACCGAGTATCGGATATCTCAATTTATCTAGCGATGGGACTCGATCGCCATATAGGCTATATTGGTCAATGGGCATTTTTTTGGATTGGTACTGTGTCGACGTAGAAACCTTACAGGTCTATCACAGAAAAGCTCTTGTTGAACGCAGCAGCTACTCTGTGAAAGGTAAAACGTATGAGCCAACAATCAGTGGCTTGGTGTTTGATCCCACAAATCCTCCGGAAGCATCTTTACGTGGCATAAATGTTGTGAATGGCGATCAAAATGGTTTCACTGATCCGAATGGATGCATTCAGCTATCACTTTCTCCTCAAGAAAATTATAAGGTAAGCTTGAGAGGTGAAAGATGGGATATCCGATCTATATATAACGAATCAAATTCGTTAAACGTAGATTACTATACAGAAATCGGTCCAATGAGCTACGAGACCAATATTTTGGATGTCATCGATACCCAAGATGTGCTTAACCCAGCGCCTCCATCCTTATATGCTGCAAATATTTACTATCATTTACAAAATCAAGACGACATCTTCAAAGATATAAGTCCTTCCTTCTCATCTGTAACTTATCCAGTAATTTATAACGATAATGAGGCTTTACCAGCTAATGACTGGGGAGGGATATTCATAGTCTATCCAGATAACACTACTGAGATTCATTATCACAATGGTTACAATCCATACATTATTATGCATGAGTTATCTCATTTCTATACATTCAACAGAATGAATAGTTTAACTTTCAGTGGTGTTGCCTCAACGATGCTTGATAAAGCCATGGACGAAGCATTCGCAGAATATTGGTTGGGAAGGGGGCTTGTGACCAACAGTCATATTCGGAATTACAACGGGAACTCAATAGCTATTGACTTGCTAGACATTTACGACATTCATTCATCTGCAATTTATAACAACCTATCATTAACTCTTAACGAGGATTTTTATTCATGGTACTATTGTGGAATGCCAATTGCAGCAGTTTGGGAGGATATCCGAACAAGTCTCTGGTTCGATGATTTTGATATTATATTGCTTGGTGCTTTGACTTCCATAACCGTGAATGATCAAGATTTAAGCAAACCTCGATATTTCTATAATGTTTTGATGAGAAGTTCTACGCCCTCTACTCAGGCTATAATCGATAAAGCCTATTCAGGCAGGGGTTTTCATTTCACGCCCCAAGTTATCAGTGCAACGGAACCCAATCCTACAGATGGTAAGGATAAGAACATGTTTCGGATCGGTGATTCGCTTTATGTGAAAATCACAAGCTGCCCACAGAATACTCCCCTGACGGTTTATATTGTTGAGGATCAGGATTATACCGATGGGATGAATATATCAGCTTTGAATACAATCATCTGTCAGGTATCTGGAACTTCGGATAATTGCGGAGTGTGGTATTCCAGCACTCCAGTAATGACCGCTTGAGACTGTCCACCAAGACAGTCATTAGTTTCAGTTAGTTGCGACAAAGCAGTGTAAGAAAAGTGGGCGAAACAGTGTTTCTAAACATCAAATCCAGAATTGACAACAAGCATTCTGAGGCACGATCACCCCAAAGACAGCT
>JAHDQK010000089.1 GCA_018433885.1 Candidatus Cloacimonadota bacterium | reverse complement strand
TGAACTAACATGATCCGAAACATCACTTCTGCCGAATATGCGTCTCTCCCGGCTACAGAAGTCCTTCTGATCTCAACTTTGCTGATCAGTTTGTTGATCCTTTTCCAGTCTATCAGTTGATCCACATCTTTAAGGAAGTGTTTGCGGCTTGCCAAACGATTGGCAATCTCTTGATCTGCGAAGGTTAGGGTTTGCTTTCCATGATTAGCTCCTGTGTATTGATTGAGCCATAATCACACGTGTATCTAATTTGTCAAGAACTATTTAGATAAACTTATTGTCCATTTTAACGTGCAACGGTCTTTTATCTTCTATGGAGCAACATATTCGAGTGCTATGGACTCGTCAACAATTTTTGTCACTTCACCCTTGCTGAACATTCTGTGGAGTTGCCATCTTGACGTTCTTTTAGTGGAGATGCGGAATCTTGTCGCCTTAAAAAACACATCCGCGGGCATCTCAGATATCTCTCGAAAGTCTCACCCATCGCCCGAAGTGATCGCTGGGCTTGTTTCAAGTTGTGGATACTGCATCGAAGTAGCTTCGGCTCTGCTTGGCGCAATGAGGAAGCCACTGGAACCCCCGCCCCATGGGGTTCGCTGCTGAGGTAGTTTACGCTTAGACTACTTAAATAAAAGCAGTTGATAGATGTAATCCGCCAGCAGATTATGATCGGTTTGTTTTTCGATCACCTTCAAGGCAGATAGTTCATCCAAGCTTGCCAGATCTGTTTCGGAAATGGAATCCGAGATTAGCACCAGAGGGATATCCGGTGCCACCAAGCGCAGCTTACGCAGTTCCGAAATGCATTGATCCGGTTTTGCCCCCAGATCCGCCACGATCGCATCGTAAGCACCAGTTTTAAGCTCCCCCGCGACTAAAGAAAAATCCGTAAAGGCATTACAGATAAAGCCCCTTTTTTTGCAGGAACGAAGCATCAGCGAGCAGAATCCTTCATCGACGGCAACTGCCATTATCCTGAAGTCCTTCTGGGAGCCAAAGAGAATATCCCGGATCATCGGAGCTATCTGCGAAGCTGTGAAGGGTTTCTGGATCAGGATGATGTCATCTAGGAGGATTCCGTGTTTGGCGATCACATCGTCTGAAAACCCGGACATCACAAGGATTTTTTGTTTTTGGTTGATCCGTTTCACTTCGTCGATTAACTGTTTCCCCGTCATCTGCGGCATGATCACGTCCGTAAGCAAGAGATCCGGACTCGCCCCTTTGCGGAAGGCGTTCAGGGCGTCCAAGGGATTGGTGAATGAACTTACCTTGTATCCAAGATTTGTAAGCATCTTCTGGATCAAGATACACAGGGGTTCCTCATCCTCCACGATCATGATGCTTTGGTTTTTTCCCATCTCGGGAGTCTGTAGGCGCAATTTATCCAGCTTGCCGGAGGGATTGCAAACCGGCAGATAAACGTTCACGGAAGCGCCGTGAGGTTCCACATCGTTCAGCGTGATGTGCCCACCCATCTGTTTCACGATTCCCCACACGGTGGAGAGACCCAGCCCTCGCGCATCTTCCTTGGTGGTAAAAAACGGTTCAAACACTCTATTTATAATGTTTTCCGGGATGCCTTCCCCGGTGTCCGAAACTGTTAGCAAAACGTATCTATCCGGTTTAAGATCAAATTTTAGCAACGGGCTGTCTGCCTCGATGATCTCGTTGCGAGTATCTATCCTGATCTTCCCGCCTTGAGGCATGGCTTCTTTGGAATTCAAGACCAGATTTATCAAGATCTGTTCGATCTGTCCGGGATCCGCCTTCACCGGCAAGAGATCCCCCGCAAGGCTCAGTTGTAGCGAAACATTCTCGCCCACAAGACGCACGATGATTCCCTTCAAATTGTTGATCTGGCTATTTAGATCCAGTTCCATGCCATGAATCACTTGTTTTTTGCTGAATGCCAGAAGTTGCCGGGTCATCTTTGCCGCCCTTAGCCCAGCTTTCACGATTTCCTCGGCTGGTTCCCGCAAGGGGCTGTTGGGTGGCAAATCCTCTAGGATGTCCTCGGAATAACCCAGGATAATGGTGAGGAGATTGTTAAAATCATGCGCGATGCCACCTGCGAGCTTGCCGACGGCTTCCAGTTTTTGGCTGGCAACTACCTGCTCTCTTAGGGATTTACTCTCTGAGATGTCTATGGCGGCACCTTCGATAATTGTCTGACCATTTAAAGAAAACAATCTGGCAGAAAGAGATATCCAGAAGGTGCTGCCATCTTTGCGTTTGAGGCATACTTCGTAGTTATCTACAATCCCGTTGGTAAGCAGCTGTTCTTTCAGGCTCTCCCGGGCTGCGGGATCTTCGTAAATATCCTTGATATCCCGCACGCTGTCGATCAATTCTTGGGGAGAAGAGTAGCCAACCATTTCGGCAAAACGATTGTTCACGCTGAGGTATCTATCGTCCAGAGTGGATTGGAATACTCCCGCCATCGCGTTTTCGAAGAGGTTCCTATATTTCTCTTTGCTCCGCATAAGAGCTTCCATGGCAAGCTTGCTTTCGGTGATGTCCGTCATTATGCCAACGGAGCCGATTACCTCATTTTCTTCGTTCCGCATAGGAGCGCCGCTTATTCTCAGCCAGATCAGGCTACCGTCCTTCTTTCTGCCGCGCACGGTATAGTCGTCTATCAAACCCTTAGTGCGTTGCACGTTCTTTTGGAGGATAATATTCTGATCTTCAGGGATAATCAGGCATTCATAGCCCTTTTTGCCGAGGATGTCCTCTTCCGAAAGCCCAAAAAGCTCGCAACAACGAGGATTTACGTATTTCACAACATCGTTGTTGTCCACCATTATGACCGCTTCCCGCATGGTGTTCAGTAGCAGGCGATAACGAGTTTCTCGCTCGTGCAAGCGGAGCTCCGCCAGCTTGCGTTCATGCACGCTGTGAGCAATGGCGATCACGGTTTTTACTTCCTGATTGTCGTTTATCACCGGGGAAAGATTTGCCGTGTGCCAACGATACTCTCCGTCTTTGTTGCGGATGCGATATTCAAAGCCGGTTTGCGTTTTTTTGGTATCGATTGCTTTCTTCAGATATTCTCGTGCTTTGGGAGCGTCTTCCGGGTGGAACAGAGGGCCGAAAATGCTGAAACCCTTTACCTCATCCGGAGCATGGCCCAGCTGCCGTATCCAATTATGGGTAGTATAGATAATCCTGCCCTGCGCGTCCATTTCGGCTATGGTGTCGCTGGCGTTTTCCAGATAAGAAAGATAGCGGTCTCTTTCCTCCTGGATTTGTTCCTTTTCCTGTAGGATCTCGGTAATGGATTGGATCAATCTCGCGCGCTCCGCTTCGTCTGACTTCTCAATTTTAATAAGAAAATCTTCGATAAAGTGTTTCCAATCCATCCTGTCTCCCGTTCAATTTTGCCACCAAAGTCTCTTCGGTACCTAATCTGTCAATAGCTAAGAACTTCAGAAAAAAGACAATGAATAACGGTTGTGGATATTATTCCACTCACTTCAAAGATTAAGTAAGATCAAGCTGATAATCAACAGAATCCACAACAACAGGTCCTTGCCGCCTGGACGCCTTTTCCACAAGAAGATGTCGCTGATGATACTTAATAGCACAATGGAAACAGCCACAATAGGATACGCGATGGCAGCCGGAACCTGGTCCAAACCCTTCAGAAAGAATACCGTGGAGTAGCGGTTCGGGATCCCTAAAACGAGACCATAAAGCACCAACTTGGGAGAAAACGCGATCTTGCCCAAGATGATCGAGCCTAATGTATATACAAAAGCAGAGCAGAAGACCATGAATACAAAGAAGCTTTCATTGCCGCTGCCCAGCTCTTTGAAGATCTTCATGCTGGCGTCGCTGAATCCGGAGATCACGAAGAGGAGCATTATCCACAAGAAATTACGCATCGCTCCGGGTTCCGCCTTCAAGCCAAATGCCATCAGTCCCAGTGCAATACCCAAGATGTTCACTACCCCAAGCGTTTCCCCAAAAAAGATTAGTGAGATCACGATGGGCAGGATCATCGCAATGCGCATCGCACCCACGGAAAGCGATAGACCATTCACTACGATGCATTTCTGATATACCCAAAAGTTGATCAGAAAGAAAGCCCCGGTGAGCATGCCAAAAGAAACATCAAATCCAGAGCTGGGTGCCGGATTCAAGCTGAACGCGCTGAACACTGTGGCGATAAAGTAGTTACCCAAAAAGATGGGCATCGTGTTGATCCCCTTCTTTCTGCCAAATACCATCAGAAAGTTTGCGATCAACACCGAACACAGAACACTAAGCCATAAATACAACATACTCTTAGCTATACACCTCTTCCGTGTCCACACCTGGCTTTAGATATCGCCACTGGCTTACTTCAATTTCGTACAACACGTAGTCTGGGCTATCCGCATCCTGCCAATATTGATAGATAAAGCGCGCATGCTCTGCCACACTATGCTTTAGCGGCACGCTACCCACCCTGCGCACTGTCCCGGTGATCCGCAGATAACCGTTTCCGCGCTCGTCACTAAGAAGATACATGCACTCCAGTTTTGGGTTTTGCGCCCATTGGCGGGTTTTGGCATCCTTGCTGCCAGTGGCAAGAAAGAGCCGATTTTCCATCATGATCAAGGTCATCATCCTCAATCTTGGTTGATCCCCCTCCACACTCGCCACAGCCACGGGCTGGGTCTTGTTCAAGATATCCCAATACTTCATTCTTTATTCCTTCCTGAATAGATGTACTCGCATCATTTTCACCAAACCCGGATGCATCCCTCTTGCCCTGAGACACATACCGCGGGCAATATTTGTGTCAATGTTTTTCATTACTCCCGGAAGAGTCCTTAGCACATCCGCATATTCAGGAAGCTATTGACAAATATCGCAATATTATCAGAATGGGCTTCATGGAAGAAAGCATATTATTTGGATTGTCCGCCATAAGCCCCCAGGCGGCAGGTTTTGTGCGTGAATGCGGGGGATCGGTATTGTGGAACTCCCACAAGGATTGTGTGGTTAAAAGCGTGCTGGACGATATGGGCATCCTCTTCGCCAGCCTATCGCCAGATGCTCCGGAAATGGCGCGCCAGATTCTAAATGATGAACTTAGAGCGCTTAGCTTGGAAGATCACCTCGGTGAACGGTGTTTCAATTGCCGGGGAGACGACAACCAGTCCCGGGAACTGGCAGCACTTCACGGCTTTCACCTGGAAATGGCAGGCTACTTTTTGGAGCTGGAGTCTCTTCCAGCATCCGCGAAGATTATGCCTGGCCTGCGGCTCTGGGATCTCGAAGACACCGAGGATTGGCTTGTGCTGATGGTGGAAGCCTATCGCGATCTATGCGTAGCAAATGCCTGGGACCCGGAAGCGATCCTGCGAAACCGGGAGGCATTTATCCAGGATATGACAGCGCGGGCTGCAAGGTGTGAGGTATGGTCGCTGTTCCAAGAGGGCAGATTAGTGGCGGGATATCGGTTAAACGGTGCTTTTATCGAAGACTTGGTGGTGTTGCCAGAGTATCAGAACCGGAGCTTAGGATGCGCCCTCTTGCATGATGCTATCCGACAAATACGCCAGAATGGTCATCCCAAGGTCTGCCTCAGAGTGGCGGAAGCAAACACCGGCGCGCTGAGGCTGTATCTAAGAGAGGGCTTCTGCCAGATCAGCCATTTCGCGGAGCATGGTTTTCATAAGAAGGTGCTCCAAGAGAATCCCCTATCGTAGCGATAATTCTATTCCAAGATTCTAATTCTTAAGGGTAATGGGCTGAAAAACGCTTGACGTCACAGTGGAAGAGGACTATCTTTGTATTAGAACACTAATGATGTGCGCGCAAAATAGATAGGAGAGTCGATGGGACCAATTACCGAACACCATTTGATGTTGTTTCTGATTCAGTTTGCCCTGCTATTGGGTTTGTGTAAACTGGCAGGATATCTCTTCGAAAAAATGAAGCAATCCAGCGTTACTGCGGAACTTCTGGTGGGAATCATCCTGGGTCCTGCGATACTCGGCAAGCTTGCTCCGGGAGTGCACACCTACCTTTTCCCGGATGACGTGGTGCAACGTTCGATGCTGGAAGCTCTGGCTTGGTTCGGAAACTTCTTTTTGCTGATGGAAACCGGGCTTGAGATCAACTTCTCCCGCGTTTGGCAACAACGTGGAGATGCGATCAAACTAAGCACCGTGGATCTGATTCTACCCATCTTTTTGTGTTTCTTGCCCATCTACTTCCTTCCCGCGCACTACCTCAACGATCCTTCCCAGAGAGTGCTGTTTGCCCTGTTCATAGCTGCGATCATGACCATCAGCGCACTGCCCGTGGCGATACGCGGAATGCGGGATCTGAACATTCTGAAAACAGACGTTGGTTTCCTGATCCTCTCCGCCCTCACAATCAACGACATCGCCGGGTGGGTGATTTTCACCATTATCCTCGGGCTTTTTGCGCACGGCAGCCTGGAACTGGGATTCATCATCAGACTGGTGGGCATGACCCTTGCCTTCACGGTCATCAGCCTCACTTTGTTACGCCGCGTGGTGGATAAAGCGATGACCTACATTCATGAACGCATGGGAGAAGGCTCTGGCCTGAAGATTACTTTCATCATGGTGGTAGGTGCTATTTTCGGCGCGGCTACCCTCCACATTGGAATCCATTCTCTCTTTGGGTTCTTCATCGCGGGGACCATATTAGGCGAGGCTCGACACATCAGCGAGAAGGATCGCTTCGTGGTAAACCGTTTGGTGTATTCTGTATTTGTGCCTATCTTCTTTGCCAATATCGGGCTGCATCTGGATTTTTTCGCGAATTTCGATTGGTTCTTGGTTGTGGTGATTAGCTTCATTGGGATAGGAGCGCGCTTCCTGGCGGCATACATCGGCTCTAAATGGAGCGGTCAGGATAAATCCAACCTGGTGGTTATCGCCATCTCCCACACTCCTGGCGGGCAAATGCACATTGTTGTGGGTATGCTGGCATATTCAAGCGGACTTATAACCGAGAAGATGCTGGTTAGCATCATTGCCTCCGCGATCATCTCCACCATCATCTTTGGTCCCTGGCTGTCTCAGGCTGTACGCAAGCTCAAGCGCAGTCTTTATGATATCATCTTCACCGAGGAAGACGTATTCATCGATTCCGAAAGCAGCACCCAGGATGAACTTCTGCACCATATGAGTCAGGTGGTGGCACGCCGCACCAAATTGAACCGGGATATGATATATCATGAAATCAAGCTAAGAGAAGACCAAATGAGCACTGCCATGGGACGCTCCATCGCCATCCCCCATGCCAGGCTGGAGGGTCTGGATAAATCCTACGTATTTGCCTTCCACACCCGGCAGGGTCTGGAGTGGGACAGCCCGGACGGTAGCCTCGTACGTTTGGTGGTATTGGTAATCACACCCATGGCTTCCCCAAATGCCCAATTGCAGATTTTGCAAAGTCTTGCCGGCGCCATGCACGACCGCCAGAAAGCCCGCAATATGGTTACAAGCCGCGATCGCCGCTTCCTGTGGGCGACCATTCGCAGCGAGATCAATGCCTGTCAACAGTGCAACGTGGAGTCTTAATCAAGTCCTAAACGCTACTAGTGTCAACCGGAGCTTTGCCCTTTAGCCACGGGAGGGGGGAGGTTTCATGTGCGCAGATGTTAAGTATTCCTGGAAAGGATGCATGGGGAGGGGCATAAGTACTAATACGCAGAAAACAAGTATAAATGAAGTATCCGGAGGACAAAAAAAATGGCATCCCGTAGGGGAATCGAACCCCTGTTGCGTGACTGAGAATCACGAGTCCTAGGCCACTAGACGAACGGGACGCAATAAAAAAGGCGCTCTCGCACCTGATTAACAAGCTGAAACAAATTTGGCGACCCCTAGGGGAATCGAACCCCTCTTGCAAGAATGAAAATCTTGAGTCCTAACCGATAGACGAAGGGGTCGCAAATATCTGGTGATCCAGGATGGGATCGAACCATCGACTCTCTGCTTAAAAGGCAGATACTCTACCGCTGAGTTACTGGACCTTGTTTCACTATGTTTTTCCAACAAATGGAATCGCCAATTTCTGTCAAGCAAAAAATGCAACTATCCTGCTAACTCATTGCGTAACAGAGCTAAATATCATCTCTTTTCGATGCTGAATAGCCTCAATTTCTTACTGAAGCAGTTGAACATAGATCAGCATATCCACCCGCGTGCCCGCGCCGATCACCTCTTCCAGACAGGAACCAGCTTGGCAGCCTTCCACTTTCAGATGTCGCTTTTGTGCACACTGGATCAGGCGTTGCCAGCCTTGACGGATGCGCGTGAAGGGATCGCTGAAGGGATCCTCGATCCGCAGGCACAGATAATGACCTCCGGCAAAGCGTTCTACCTTCACCTCGGCATCCCCCTCAGTATCCGGCGGAACCTGCATCCAATAAGCGTATGCCCGGTTGCCCTGTTGTTGCTGCTCTGCGGAAGCGGGACATCGAAACCGAAACTCCGCATCTTCCCGTCGCTTAGACCGCGAGCCTGCACCCAATCGTATAGATAAGAAATCACTTCATCTTCCAGGTTTTTGCCGATTCGGGTGCACTTCGCCACATACATTTCCGGGATCTGCACTTCGATGGCTTCAGTTGTAGATATTTCCTGCATGATTCGTCTCCATGATCTTAATAATAGATTAGTTTATTTGCACATTCACAGGGCTTTTACCAAGCAGGTTGCCGATATAATCCGTGGTATCATGCGAGGCTTTGGCACCGGTATGAATATCAGTCAGCACGTTACTTTTGGGGATGCTTTCGCTTAGGATGCGCATTCTCAAGCGCAAGCTATCCGGTCTTGGGGTTTCCGCCACTTCTACAGATTCCTGTTTGGGTGATGGCTCATCTTTTTCGAAGAAATCCGGAGCCTTGAGCCAGCCTTGACTGTAGCTGTAGAAGAGGATGGAGCCCAGAGTTCCGGCGAATATTACGATCCCGATCGTCCACAGGAAGTTTGTGGAGAGCATGATCTTTTTCTCTTTCACCACGCGGCGGGGAGTAAATTCCTTTTTGGTATTATCCGGCATCATGATGGCAAACTCGCGCATCACCAGGTTCAGATCCGCCTCCAGATAGCGAGAGTAGTTATAAACCAGAGCTTTTACAAAGCCATAGTGCCCCAGATCAAAGAGCTGGTTTTGTTCCAGGGCGCGGATTTGCGCTTCTGTATAGTGAATATCCGCAACGATTTGTGCATACTCGATCCCTCGTTTGAGCCGCAATTCGAGGAGGTATTTACCTAGATTTTCCATGGATAGCATCCCTGAAAACTTTCTGAAACCGTCCCTATCAACAGCATCTCTCCGGTTTCAGTCGCCTGGATTATGATCTTCCCCCCGGGAACATTTACCGCCACTTTCGAAGCCAGACATCCCCGCTGGATGCCGGCAAAGACGGCTGAAGCAGCTCCAGTGCCGCAAGCAAGGGTTGCTCCGCAGGCATGTTCCCAGATTTTCAAATTGATTATATCCCGTTCCAGAATCTGCACGAAGTGAACATTCACGGGACGGGAAAAGGCAGGGTGATGTTCCAGCTTAGCACCATGTTCAAGGTGCGGATCGCGCGAGATATCTTCTTGAAACACAATGTAGTGTGGGTTACCGATATCCACCAGATCTCCGCAAAACTCATCCACATGCATTTTTTGCCTTATCAGCTCAGGTTTACCCAGATTCACGGTAATGAAATCCCCTTCCCGCTTAGCTTGTTTCAGCCCGGAATCGGTGACGATATCCACCTGATCCTTGTGAGTCTTTTGCATCATCATGAAGGACACACAGCGTAGCGCACTGCCACACATCTCCGCCCGGGTTCCGTCGTTATTGAAGATAATCATCCGCGCATCCCCGTCCGCACATGGTTCGAGGATCACCAAGCCATCCGCGCCCACGCCAAAATGCCGGTCGCAAATATCTTGGGCTAACCGTGGAAAATCCACATCTAGAGCTTGGTTGGCAAAATGATCCAGGATCACGAAGTCGTTACCCTGGGCATTCATTTTTTTGAACGGAATCAACACAGGATGTCTCCGATTACTTCCTGAAAGCTGAAAACTCCAGTTTTTCCGGCTATCCACGCTGCCGCTTGCAGGGCACCCAAGGCAAAAGTAGCCCGGGAGCGCACCACATGGCTCAGTTCGATGGTATCCGCTTCGCTATCGAAGGCAAGAACATGCGTTCCGGGGATCTTCCCGCCACGGATGCTGGCGAAGTGCAATTCATCCGGCTCCGGGCGACGATCCAGTTTATCCCAAACCACCCGGTTTTTGCGGCTGCTGTTCTCCAAGATCAGTTTTGCCAGTTCCACCGCTGTTCCGGAGGGGCTATCGGCTTTTTGGGCATGGTGTTTTTCCCACGCCAGAAGGTCGTAATCCTCAAACCGGTTAAAAAGCTCTACCGCATTAGCAATCAAGCGGGAAAACAGGTTCATGCCCAAGGAGAAATTTGCCCCATATACCATACCGATCCCGGCTTCTTTTGCCATGGCGATTATTCGGGGCAGTTCCTGATGCCAGCCGGTGGTTCCCACTACCAGCGTTTGGTTCAGAGAGATCAGTGTTTCCAGATTCTGGATTACGGACTTGGGATGGCTGAATTCGATCGCCACATCCGCTCCATTCAGGGTTTGCAGGGTGATCTCCGCCTCTGCTCCGGGCACCTGGGGGTCGATGAAACCTTTTACCTCGATGCCTTTATCTGTGGCAAGGCTGTGCAACATTTTGCCCATCTTGCCATAACCGACTAAACAGATGCTGGGCATAACCTGCTATTCCTCACTATAGGTAAGGATCAGTTCTTCGATGAAGCGGGTGCCCTTAATCAGCTGATCGATTTCGATTGATTCGTGAACGGTGTGAACTTTATCCATGCCGGTTCCGGTAATGATCATCGGCAAGCCGGTCGCGGCGATGATGTTTGCGTCGCTGCCACCGCCACCCACCACGGGTCTGGGTTCGATCTCCAGCTTGCGCAGGGCTTTGGAGGCAAGCTGAACCACAGGATCATCTTCTTTTGCCCTATAGGAGTTATACTCTGTCTTACAAATGAACTCCAGGCTTGCTCCCTCTGAGGCATAACGTTGGACTGTGCTTTCAAATGCCTGGCGGATTTCCGCGCTGATTTTCTCCAGTTTTTCCGGATTATGACTGCGGGCTTCCCCGCGAATTGTAACTTTATTCGGAACGATGTTTGTGGCATCTCCACCTTGGATGATACCGATATTGCATGTGGTTTCGAAGTCTATCCTGCCCAAGGGCATGGCTGAGATCGCCTGGGAGGCGATACGAATGGCATTCAGGCCTTTTTCAGGTTCCACTCCGGCGTGAGCTTCCCTGCCGTGGATGATCATCTTGAAGCTGTTTTGCGAAGGCGCGCCGATCACCAGTTCACCCACCCGATGAGAATCCAGCGCATAACCAAAAGCGGATTTCAGACGGCTTTTATCAAATCCCTTGGCGCCCAAAAGCCCGATCTCTTCGCTGATGGTAAACAGAACTTCCACCGGAGCGTGGGCTTTTCCGCTTTCTTTGATCCGTTTCAAGGCAATCATGATCTCTGCGATTCCGCTTTTATCGTCGCTTCCCAGGATGGTGGTGCCATCGCTGTGGATTACTCCGTCTTCGATGACGGCTTTAATGCCGTTTCCGGGTTTCACGGTATCCACATGCGCACAGAGTAAGATCGGGGGCTTGTTTATGCTTCCGGGGATTGTGGCAAATAGGTTTCCGGCATTTCCACCGGTGTTGTGATGGCAAGTATCTTCGAAGGTTGAAGCGCCCAATTCTTGCAGATCGCGGGTGAGGGTGTCGATCATTGCGCGCTCGTTCAGGGATTCACTATCAATGCTGATGAGCTGCATAAAATAGTCAATTACATCTTTTTGCATCCTGGACCTCGCTGAAAGTCATATTTGTTTGCAAGCTGTGCGACAGGCTTAGATTTGTCAACTGCAATTATGAATATTCCATCAATATTCCCCATAGGCGGGTTCAACCCCATCGTTCTCGGCATTGGCGAAGCTTCCTTGAAGCAGTGTGGAAAGCAACGGCACGGCATGGCGATAGCTTCCCGGAATGGGCTGGAGCCTCTTGGAAAGCGGAGAGTAAGCTGTTTAAACACATCAGGCGAGACATGCCCAAACCTCATGCTATTTTGTAATTTGGGCAGATTCTCCTTGCTGAGAGGAAGTTTCTGTTTATGTTAAGAAGTATGGTTCACCTTTTATAATGATGCCGATGGCTTAGCAAAGTTTGATGTTATTTATCGTTAGCGTGAGAAAAATCCAAAACAAGGAGATTAGGAAGATGGACAAGATTTCTATGATGCTGGAACGCCTGCCTGAACTGTTGATCAGCTTCGGTGGCAAGGTACTGGTTGCACTGATAATTTTCATCGTTGGAAAATGGGTTGCCAGAATGCTATCCGACGTGATCAAGCGGATTCTAACCAAAGGCAAGATGGATTCCACTGTCGCGCATTTTTTGGGAAACCTGATCTATGGTGTTATCCTTGCTTTTGTGGTGATCGCCGCAATCGGGAAATTGGGAGTGCAAACCACCTCTCTTGTGGCAATCTTTGGTGCTGCCACCTTGGCGGTAGGTATGGCGATGCAAGGCACCTTGGGCAATTTCTCTTCCGGAGTGATGCTGTTGATCTTTCGTCCGTTCAAAGTGGGAGATAGCGTAATCGCCGGTGGAATCACGGGGAAAGTAGAAGACATCGGCATATTCTCTACCACCATCATTCCCAGTGATGGCCGCAAAGTGATCATCCCCAATGGTAAACTCTCAAACGATACCATTACAAACTTCAGTGCATTGCCAACTCGCAGGATAGAAATCAGCATAAACGTGCCCGGAAACACAGACATCAATGCTGTACGCGATTTACTGCGCGAGGTTTTGGAAAGCGAGACCGACATCCTGAAGGATCCTGCTGCCGCGATCGTGATGACAGACGCAAACGCCGGAGCGATTGTCTTCGGAATCTATGCCCACGTGAATACCCCGAACTTTGGAAAAGTTCACGCCAGCTTGCTGGAAAAACTAAAGCTCGCCCTCAATACCAAAGGGTTCTGGGCATAATTATCCACGGAGGAGATGAATGAAAAGGTTTTTAGTTCTTACATTACTGATGATCCTGAGTCTGGCACTTTTTGCCGAAAGCTGGAAAATGGACGCAGATATGAGCCTGACCCTATCTCAAAGCGCATTCAGCGATAATTGGGCGGGTACCGAATTGAGTAATATCACCTGGCTGGCAAACACAAACGCCAGCGCCGAAAAGCAGCTGAAAAACTGGCTGCACAACCGCAACACCATGAAACTCGCCTTTGGGCAAACTCATCTGCAAAAAGAAGATGCCAATGGCGATAAATATTGGGAAGCCCCGGAAAAAACCACGGATAAAATCGATGTGGAAAGCGTGATGCGCTTCACCCTGCAATCCTGGGTGGATCCCTTCCTGGCAGCGCGCATGGAATCCCAGTTTCTGGATCTATCTCAAGAGAGCGCGGATAACAGCAGATTCGTGAACCCCATGCTCTTCACAGAAACTGCGGGTATCATGAGAACCTTTGTAAATACCGAGCAGATATTGTTTAACACCCGCCTCGGTGCTGCGCTGAGACAAAACGTGAATAGGGATCAGATCACGGATTTCAGCACAATGGACAAAGAAACCAGCACAACGATGGACGGTGGTCTGGAGCTGGTAAGTGAACTGAAAAAACAGATCAATGCGCCTGTGCAATCCACCTTCCGTAGCAGATTGCAGGTGTATCAGGCACTCTTCAATTCCAAGGAAGACGACCTGCCTACGGATGATTGGAAATCCCCGGATATGGTATGGGAAAACACTCTTACTACCAAGCTTTTCGGCATGATAAGCGCAAATCTGATCTTCGAAATGCGTTACGATAAGGAACAAGTTCACGAAATGCAATGGAAGCAGATGCTGGGCTTGGGGCTAAGCTATACTCTCTTCTAACATAAACAAATATGTGTCTACCAGCAGCTCTCGGGTTGCTGGTATTTTTTTTGATCACATCTCGCCAGGCAAACGCGGCTGCCATCATGACCCTGTTCCGGTTAAGGTAGCGTTTCTGATGAGTCTATTTGTAAGTCTCCGCGATGAATACTTCGTAAAATATCTGAATATGCTGAAAAACCTATAAAGCGAAACAGCGCCCTTGCGAGCGCTGTTTCTTACCGAAATATAAGTCTTTGATTTAATCAGGAATACTTGGAGGTTACATCTTCCATGCCCGGGAGGCTGATGACCTTGAATTGATCTACCCTGATCGAGCTATCCTCAGAAAACTCTATCTGATCCCGATAACTGATGAATTCTTCGTTGTGGATTTTAATGTGGTTCAAGAGCTCCGGATGCACGTTGATGCGCAGACGCTTGTTGCGGATAAAATACTCGCTGCGAACCAGCCAGCGATAGATCCGCATGGTAACGGCATCCTTGCTGATGATCCTACCGCTGCCGTTACAGAAGGGACATGGTTCCGAGAAATTTGCCATAATCGTGGCACGCATCCGCTTGCGGGTTACCTGCACCATTCCGAGGTCTGTAAAGGGATACACCTTGTTTTTTGCACGATCCCGCTTGAGTCCCTTGCGCAGAATCTCCAAAACCTCGGTTTTCGCTTTTTCGTCGGACATATCTATGAAGTCGATAACGATCACTCCGGATAGATCCCTAAGGCGAATCTGCCGGGCAGATTCCGCTGCCGCCTCGATATTGGTCTTGCGGACGGTTTCATCGTAGTGACTTTTACCGGTGAAGCTTCCGGTATTGATATCGATCGCTACCAAGGCTTCGGTCTGCTCGATCTTGATGTTTCCGCCAGAGGGCAGATAGATCCGGGAGTGGAAGATGGTCTCGATCTTCTTTTCGATCGCCCAAGCATCAAAGATCGGGCTATCCTCTTTGTATAGTTCCACGGAGGGGATCAGGTCGGCAGAGATATCTTCAAGCTGGCTGATGATGCTCTTATAAAATCCTTTATCATCGATCACCAGGCGATCCACATGCTCTCCAAAGAGGTCGCGGATCAGATAGTTTTCCAAGGCATTTTCTTCGAACACACACACCGGCGCTTTGGCGTAGGTGAGCTGCTTCTCGATTAAGCGCCAGGTCTTGGCAAGAGCTTTATACTCGTTGCGAATGTCGTCCTCATCCGCTCCATCAGCTTCGGTACGGACGATCAGACCATAGGCAGGATCTTTCACCTCTGTGAGGATGTTCCGGATGCGGCTGCGCTCTCCCTGCGAATATATCTTGCGGGAGATGGCGATCTTGTTTTTGTTCGGAAACAAAACCAGGTATTTGCCAGGCACGGAGATTTGCCCCGTAAGGCGCGCTCCCTTGGAGCCTATCGGCCCTTTGTGTACTTGCACCACGATTTCCTGACCGGGCTTGAGGAGCTTGCCGATCTGCGAGCTATCTGATGGATTCAGCCGCTTGCGGGGTTTATCATCCTCAAAGACATCCAGGAAATCCAGCACGATATCGCTATAATGCAAGAAAGCGGTGCGTTCGAGGCCAATCTCTATGAATGCGGCGCCCATCCCGGGAAGAACGTCTTTCACAATGCCTTTATAGATGTTTCCCACCGGGTTTTGGCGGTCTTTGCGCTCTACAAAGAGCTCCACAAGGCGGTTGTCTTCCAAGATTGCCACCCGCTTTTCCAGAGGATGCACGTTTACGATGATCTCGGTATTAATACTGTCTTTGCGCATACTAATCCACTCTCACGGGCATCAGATACAGCCAGGTGTTGGGGTTCAGCCGCTCCCAAAGAAGCTCTGCCAGCTCTTCTGGATCGCGGGGCAAAGGACCAAAGAGGGATGCCACGCGCATATTCATCAGGTCGGTTTCCTTGAGGAGTTCCAGGAAGCTTCTTTTGCGAGGATAGTTCCGCGCTTCATAATTGGATACTCCCGCCAATTCCGCCGCTTTAGCAATCGCTACGTCAAGCGAACCAATTTCATCCACCAAATCCAGCGCCAGGGCGTCTTCAGCACTATAGATTCTGCCTTCGGCGATGCTGTTTATCTTATCCGGGCTGATGCCGCGGGCAGTCATCACGCGGGATTTGAACTCGTCATAAGTTCCCCCAGCGTTGCGTCGCAGGGATTCCAGAAGTTCCGGAGGATACGGTTCAAGCGGGTTCAAAGCTCCGGCGAACTTGCCATATTTGATGGTCTGAGAACGCAGACCGATCTTCTTGCCCAAGCCCGTGGCTTCTGGCAGCATCATGATCACGCCGATGGAGCCGGTAAGAGTGCCGGGGTCTGCCACTACATGCTGCCCCGCGCAGGAGATATAATAACCTCCCGAAGCGGCAGTTCCACCCATGGAGATCACCACAGGGATCCTCTGCGCCAGGCGGGAAAGCTCCTGATAGATGTATTCGCTTTCCAAAGCGCTGCCCCCGGGACTATTGACCCGCACCACTAACGCTTTTACATCGCTGCTTTCGTCGATGGATTCCACGATCTCTTTCACCTTGGCATGCGAGATCAGGCTTTGGTTGAAGGAGCCCGTGCCGCCCATGATCTCACCTTCCAGATACATAACGGCTACGGCATCGCTTTTTTTACTAATCGCGCGCGGGTTGTAGGATCTCATTTTTACCAGATTATCTTCTGAGATATTGTATTTGTCGAGGAGTGCATTGCGGGATTCTGCCACATCCACCAGCTTCAGTTCCAACGCTTGTTTGGCTTCCATGAAGAAATCTTCGCGGTTATTGAAGACCGCCAGCACGTCGTCCACGGTAAGCTTTCTGCGTTGCGCGATGCTATTCACGATCAGGTTGAAGCGATCCGAGATCACCTCCGCGATATTCGCGCGAGTGCCTTCGGTAAGTGATGTCTGGCTATAGGGTTCGCCAGCGCCTTTGAATTCGCCGGATTGGATCACGTGCATCTTCACACCGATTTTGTCGAACAGTTCTTTATAGAAAGTGATGTTTGCCGATGCCCCGGCGAGCATGAGTCCTGCGGAAGCGGAGGGTTCCATATAGATCTCATCGGCATAGGACGCCAGCAGGTAATCTCCCTGAAGCATCATATCGCCGAAAGCTACGACCGGCTTCCCGCTTTGCTTGAAATCCTGAAGCGCAAGCCCCAGTTCGTTCAGCGTTGCGTAGGAAACCTGCACTCCGGAAGGTTCCAAGAGGATTCCCGAGATGCGTTTATCGTCCTTGGCTGCCCGGATCTTCTCCACCATGCCCTGCATACTGTTCATTTCCTGGTTGCCGAAGAAATTCATGGGGAGGATCTCGCTATATTCCGGGATGTACGAGGATGGGTTCAGGTGTAGCCAGCTTTCACTACCGATGATGGAAGTGGTGCCGCCACCCAGGTTGAGTTTGCTCATCTGTCGTCCTGTCCAAAATGATAAAGCCAGTAGAATGACCAGCACTATGAAGACGATCAGAATAATTCTTTTGGTGCTCATTTGAGCCTCCTTTGAAGGAAAAATAGTAAAACTTGGGGTGATCTTGCGTGCGACCACCATGGGGGAACGATTGTGATAGAACAGAGTCCATTTGAATAGAATAGTGGCGGAGATGTAGGGATTCGAACCCTAGAAACGCTCACACGTTTACACGATTTCCAATCGTGCTCCTTCAGCCAACTCGGACACATCTCCGCAAGCGCAATAGCCAATCTTTTCAGGGACGCTATTCTGTCAAACATTTTAATGCCGGAAGTGCCGGAATCCTGTAAAAACCATCGCCATATCCAGCTCGTCGCAGGCTTGAATACACTCTTCATCGCCTTTGGAGCCTCCGGGTTGGACCACCGCCTTGACCCCCGCTTGATACAGTTCGTCGATACTATCCCGATACGGGAAGAAACCGTCAGAAGCGCATATTGCCCGGTTGAGATCGTGGTTAAATTTCTTTGCTTTCCAGATCGCGATCGAGGTGCTATCGATGCGGCTGGTCTGCCCAATACCAAAACCGATTATCTGTTGCGGATACGCCAGAGCGATAGCGTTTGACTTTAATAGAGACACTGCCCGCCAGCCATAGATCATGGCTTGAAACTCTTCCGGAGAGGGTTGCCGGCGGCTCACCACCTTCCAGCTCTCGATGTCTTCGCTCACCAGGTCCCAATCCTGCGCCAGATAACCCCACAGCATGGTTTTGATCTCATGCGGATTAGAGATTTTGGTAAGGAAAGATGGATCATAAGAGATCAGCCGGCGGCTTTTCTTTTTCATCAAAACGTTCAGAACACCCTCATCATAGCCGGGAGCGATGATAATTTCTGTAAATATCCGGTTGATCATTACCGCCGTTTCCAGATCCAAGCTACGATTCACCACCACAATCCCTCCAAATGGAGCTACCGTATCTGCGGCAAAAGCCCGGCGATAGGCTTCCGCGAGGTTAGTTCCGCTACCGATTCCGCAGGGATTACAGTGTTTAATGATGATCACCGTAGGTTCTTTGAACAAGCGGATTGCCCTCAGTGAAGCATCGATATCCAGAATATTGTTGAATGATAACTCTTTGCCATGCAGGATATTCCAGCCATCCGGACGGTTGGTGTAGAACGCCGCTTTTTGGTGGGGATTTTCACCATAACGCAGGGCTTGCTGGAGGTTCGCACTGAGATCGATGAAGGGGGGCATTTCCTTTTGAGGACTGGTTTCAGCGCGGAATTCTTCCATATAATCCGCGATAATGGCATCGTAATGGGATACCAGTTCAAACGCTTTCTGGGCAAGGTAGCTGCTCCAGCATTCCGGGATGCGGCTATCCTGTTTCAGATGCTCGAGGGTGGGCAGATAGTCCTTGTGATCCGTAAGAATCGTGACATTACGATAGTTCTTTGCCGCGGCACGGATCAGGGCGGGACCCCCGATATCGATGTTTTCGATGATCTCTTCGTGGGAGCTGTTTTCTTTCATGCGCACTTCCGCAAAGGGATAGAGGTTTACCACCACGATGTCGATCTGTCCGATCTGATGTTCTTGCAGATTCCGCAAGTGATTATCTTTGCTACGGTCTGCCAAAATCGCCCCATGGATCCGGGGATGCAGGGTCTTCACTCTACCATCCAAAATCTCCGGAAATCCAGTATAATCGCTCACATCTGTGAGGGATTTGCAAAACTGCCGCAAGTGCTTTGCTGTGCGTGATGTAGATAGAATCGTATAGCCTAGGTTTTCCAGTTCCATTGCCAGGGTCTCGATTCCCGTTTTATCCGAAACGCTTATCAGTGCATACTTTGTCATGTGCCACCATCCTCGTCGAATTGCTCGACAAAATCCTTTATCTCTTTTTTACTTATAAAACTTTCCAGGCGATTGTTCAGTTTGCTGTCGCTAAACATCTCCAAAGTGATCTTCACCACCCGTTCCGGGCTTTTTTGGATCACTTCTTCGCGCACTTCTTTATCGATCAGACTCACCATCACAATCCCGCCCAGGATTATCATCCAGTTCACATAGATCCAGAACAGAAAGATGGGCAGGGCTGCCAGAGCGCCATAGACGGCTTGATAGCTGGTGAGATTAATGATATAATAATCGAAAAAGCTCTTTACCAGAATCCATATCACCGTAGTCCAGAAGGTTCCTAAGATCAAGCTACGCTGCTTGATCCGCACTGAAGGCAAGAACATATACATAAAGTACAACGCCAGAAACTGCGATATAAACGGTAGAATATAGGTGAGCCAAGTAAACAGCCGCAGCCTTACAATCCTGGAGATTATCGGAAGTGATGAACTGGAAAACAACAATACCAAGATAAAAAAGCCAAAGACCAGCGTGCCAAAGAACTTCACAAATTGAGTGAGGAGATCCGACACCTGCGGCGCATGAGTGCTGAGAATCCGGTCGAATGTAGTACGGATATTGTTGAATAGCAGATACGAAGATACCAGTAGAATTGCGAAAACCATGATATTCAACCCCATTCTGCGAGTGATCATCTCGTTTATCATATCCATTACCGCTTCCGCAGAACCCGGAATGAAGTTCTTTGCCACCACGTCCGCGATGCGATCCTTGAGATTCAGAAACGGCAGATCCGGCACGATCATCACGATGAAGGTGATGAAGGGAATAAACCCCAGAATCGTCACATAAGCCAGGCTACCAGCTTCACGGGGGATGCGTTCCTTATCGATGCGCGAGATCAACAGGCGCAGGAAGATGCCCGCTTTTTTAAGAGCTTTCTTGCGCCGGGTGGGGCTGGCTATGCTGATCCAGATTTTATATAAACGCAAGACTATCATGGTTATAAGGTTGTCCAAACTCTGCCGGATGAAGTTCTTTCCTTTCTTTCTTCCCATCTTATTCCTCCCGCAGCGCGATCACGGGATCCAGATTCCCGGCTTTGATCGCCGGAGCGATGCCAAAGAGCAAGCCCACACCTACTGAAACCAGCAATGCCGCCATGATCATATTGGGATTTGCTTGCATCGGCATCTTCAGAAATCCGCTAACCAGATCCAAAATCGAAAAGCCCAATACGATGCCCAAAACTCCGCCCAGGGCTGTGATCAGGACGGTTTGTACCAAAAACTGGGTGAAGATATCGATGCGCCGGGCACCTACTGCCAGCCGCACACCGATCTCCCTGGTGCGTTCCTTGATCGAAGCCAGCATGATGTTCATGATCACGATTCCCCCCACAAATAGCGATATAACTGCGATCAAGATGAAGATCATGCTGAAGATCTGCGCGTTTTGTTTCATCTGCTCCATTTGCTCTTGGGCAGAGCTCACCCGAAATACTGCTTTTCCCCGCTTAATATTGAGCAGGATGCCGTCTAACTTTTTCTGCAGTTCCAGTGCCTGATTTGGGCTATTTGCCATAACCTGCATGGAGGTGATCATTTTATCCCCCCCAAACTTGTTCATCAGCGTGGATATCGGGATGAAGCTCTGTTCGTTCATATAGGCAAGCACATTCCCCGCCCAGGGTCCCCCGCCTTCGCTGATCCACACCTTTTCTTCCATTACGCCCACCACTTGCATCATGTTGCCATTCAAATTCAGGCTTCTGCCGATGGGGTTTTGGGTTCCGAAAAGATCCCGCGCGACATAGGAGCCGATCACTATTACATTGGAGTTTTCCCGAATATCCAGATTATTGATGAATCTACCCTTGGCAACCCGCCAGTTTTCCGCGATGGGGTAATCCGGCATCACGCCGAAGGCAGTGCCGGGATAGTCCTTTCCCCGATATCGCAACAAAGCGTCCCAGATATCTATCTGCGCGTTCAAAGCCTTGGCTTCCGGGATCATCTCCCGAATGCGGGTTACTTCGCTGAGGCTCAAGGAAGCGTAGCCTCCCTTGCTGAAATCGTAATCCCAGTTGCGATAGACATCGATCTTGCTGGCTCCGCCCCGTTCTTCCATCCAGCTCAAGGTGCTGGCATTCATGCCGCTGATGATCGCCAAAACCACCATGATGCACATCACACCCAGAACAATGCCCAAGATCGTGACGCTACTGCGCACCTTGCGAGTCATGATATCCGCTATCCCGATATGCAGGGATTCACGTAGCGAGATCGCCATCTTCCACCAATCCATCCTTGATCCGGATGATCCGATCTGCACGGTTTGCCACTGCGGGATCGTGGGTCACCATGATCACCGTGTTTCCGCTTCGGTGCAGGCTATCAAAAATCTCCAGGATATCGCCACCTGCCTGAGAATCCAGGTTTCCGGTAGGTTCGTCTGCCAAGAGGATAGAGGGATCGTTCACGATCGCGCGGGCGATAGCCACCCGTTGCCTCTGCCCCCCGGAAAGCTCGTTGGGCTTGTGTTTCAGGCGATCCGAAAGCCCCACGCTATCCAAGATCTGCTTCGCTTTTTCCCGGCGTTTATGCGTGGACATCCCAAAATACATCAGGGGTAATTCCACATTCTTCAGGATATTGAGATGCGGGAGCAAATTGAAGGATTGGAATACAAAACCAATCTTGCGGTTGCGGATCCCCGCCAAAGAGGATTTTGGCAGCTTGCTTACCAATTCTTGATCCAGATAATACTCGCCCTGAGTAGGACGATCCAGACACCCGATGATGTGCATCAAGGTGCTTTTACCAGAGCCGGAGGGACCCATAATGGCTACAAACTCGCCTTTGGTGATGCAGATATCCACACCACTCAGCGCCCGAACTTTCAGTTTTCCGAGGTCGTAATCCTTGATAAGTGAACTGGTTTTGATGATTTCCATAAATCTTAATTTTTCCACCTGTATATGCCAAGACAAGCAATATGCCAAAAGTGTCAACAAAATTCCTTGATCTGCCCTATCCCGCGCTATCGCCTTGATAAAAGAACCATTTTAGATAATATAGAGATTGTGATGCGTGCGCAACGAGAGCGCACAGCGCGATGCCAACCCTATCCAGAAAGATCCAGAGTATCCCGACCCCCGATGTCGCAAGAAGCGGTGAAGCAGTCTCCAAGCTAGCTTCCTGCAGTATGCACTGCATGAAAGAAGCCTGGTGGTTGCTTTCGGGAATGGGGTATCAGAACATTGCCGCTACCAGTTCGTCCAGCTCGGCGTCTCCCACAAAGCTCTTATAGTCTTCCCGTTCAAACACTTCCCGAACGCTATCCGCATTATGTGCGATCCCGCTGAAGCTGCGCTCCAATTCCTTGATATCCCGCGAGGAGAAGAAATCCCCAAAGATTCTCAGGCTGGTAATGATGCCATTGGATACATCCAGATAAACCTCGATGGTGCCGCTATTGGCACGGATTGCGCTGGCGAGGTTGTATTGCGGGCTTTTCCCATAGTTCCAGTCCCATTTGCCATATTTGGCATCCACCAGTGCCTGCACTGCTTCGCGGTCGTCTATGGTGAGGCTGTAATCCCTCGATTCCGGATACAGGCTATTTACTTTTTTACGCACTAGCGGGATGAAGTCTCCCAGCTTCATGGGTTCGGATAAGTGATCTATCACGTTTGTGACTCGAGCCCGCACGGATTTCACGGCTTTATCCGAAAACTTTAGAGGATTCACTTTCAGAGCCTGAGTGAGGGATTCCACATGGGAGTTGAAGAGAATGGTGCCATGTTGCAGGGTTTTCCCGTTTTGCACCAACTTGGCGTTTCCGGAAAACTTCATGCCTTGGATCGTGAGATCATTTCTGCCTTGCAGAACTGCCGGCACCCCGAGATCGTTCAAAACGGCAAGAACTGGAGCAGTATAGCGAGCGAAATTCACAGTGTCGTCCTCGGCATTGTTCATCAGGAAACTGAAGTTGAGATTACCCAGATCATGAAAGACGGTGCCGCCTCCGGTCAGGCGTCTCACCACCGGGATTTGGTTTTTTTGAACCCACTGATAGTTGATCTCGGCGAGGGTATTTTGGAACCTGCCTACGATGATGCAAGGTTCGTTTATGTAGAGCAGGAAGCAATCCTCCTGAAAATTATTCAGAATGTATTCTTCCAGAGCTATGTTGAAGGGCGCGTAATTCGAAGGGCTGAATATGCTTAGCATGGTTAGTCCTTTGTAAAGATAGTAAATTGTTTCATGTAGAGAGGCTTTCTCACGGCTTGCTTAGCGTTTTCGCCGCAGCTTATGGATCTTGAGCAGCAATAAGCTGAGAATGCTGAAGATTGCGATGATCTCGCGGATGGATACCACGGGATAAAATCTGGCTTTATCGCCTTTAATGAGGTAAATCCCCACCGGTTCGGTCTTGACACTGCCGCCTCCGCCGCCACCAAAATTGTCCTCCGCTTCCTTGTCGGGTTCATTAGCATCGGTTTGATCTTGCTTTTGTTTTTGTTTCTTGCCGGCAGAAGAGCCTCCTCCTCCTCCAAATCCAAAGACGACACGCGCTACTGGGATCACGGATAGATCTCCGATCTGGCTGGGGTTTCCGATGGAGAGATTTACCCCAGCCGAGCCGTGAATTACTTCCTTTACTTTGGCAATAATGTTCTCGAGTTTCATGGCAGACTCCTCTTTTGTGCTATACATACGTTCAAGCAAACGGTTATTTCCTGTCAAGACAAATTAAAAAAACTCTTTTTTAAAATGCGATTTCGGGTTGAAGGGATCGCCCTGATTAAACCCATCAATCCACAAATCAATCACGGTAAAATAACCTGGCGATACACTCTGCTGCCCTCCCTGCCGGAAACCTTCACCAAGTATAGCCCGGGCATTAGTTGAAGGGGTTCCGAACTATATTTGCGGATTCCCTTTGTCTCGCCCAGTTTCTGTCCCTTGATGTTGTAGATAGTTACATCCATTGCCGTTTCGCTCTGGATCCCAAAGCTCTTGCGCGCGGGGTTGGGATATGGCAGGGGCAACGGCGGAACCGGTTCGCTGATATCCACTTGACCACCTTCTCCCACTACCGATATCGCATCCACACACAGCGCGAAGGCGTCCACCGATACCGAATTCAAGGCAAGATAAAGGTCCTGTCCGGCATAGTGACTGAGGTCAAACTCGTAGTATGTCCATTCCGCGGGAATCTCCAGAAAAGCACCGTTATTGAGCGTAGTGAAAGACGCAGGGTCGGCATCTGTAGTGGAGATCAGCACTTTGAGGCGTTCCAATCCATAGGCGGCAGTATAGCTTCTTGCCCAGAAAGAAAGTTTGCCGTTTGTCCCCGGTCTCAGATTGGGCAGGATCAGCCAATCGTTGTTTGGCGGGGTCTGCGCACCCATGCTGATCAGAAATTTCCCGCCACTATGAGCGGAGATCGAGGTTAGCGGCGGAAGTGTCTGCGAGGGAGCAAACACCATCCATGCCAGCGGTTCGGTATTGCCCGGAAATTGAAAATCTTCCCAGCCCCAGGTGAAGGAATTATCCAAATCCAGATTTATATAACCCGGGACTATCTGGCTGAATGAAGCTGCCTCTTCAAAACTCTCATAGAGAAATAGATTGGGATCCAGGGCGGGAATTTCGATCAGAATCGAGTTTGACGGCGGCGAGAGCTGGCTTCCCGGATAACGCGCTCGGACAGAATATACATAGCTGTTTCCGGTTGTGACGCTGTAATCTGTATAGGAGCAAATGGCGGATTCGCCGATAGTCTCGGAATTCCGTTGCACAACGTACATCTCGGGAACACCGGCAATGGGAGCTTGCCAGAAAAGCTGTACCCCGTCCTCCCCATACACGCCATATAGATATTGCGGAGCTTCCGGGGCAGATCCGGTTTCAAAACGTAAGCGTATATTACTCAGATAGCTTTTGAGGTTCATAGTAGCCGGGGGATTCTCCGGATCAGGATTAATAGTCATGCTTTGAAAGTTTATTGCCCTAGTTTCAGGCATCGGATTGCAAAAGAAATCATCGCTGCTACTGGAAAATCCCGGCATATTCTCGTCCACGGCGATCAGCAGATTGTCTGTTCCGTTATAAGGGAATGGTGTTTGCAGTTCTATTTTCAGCCATCCGGTGCCGGGCAATCCAGCAGTAAAATTCTCTGGACTGAAGCCTCCGCTATATACCAATTGTAGCTCTGCAACAGGAATCCAGCTTTGCAGTTCATCCAGATCACTATGCCCCATGTAAATAGTCCAGAGGTTGTTGTAGAGCAGAAACACAGAACTTTGGATCTGATACTGAAAATGGATCTCGGTGATCTCTCCGGAAACCGTAATCTGATCTGCATGAATAAGTTGCTGCGTATATGAATAATGTGCCAGTGGCTCGATGGGTAAGCCTTGATGCAGGGTGGTGCCATAGCCAATCTGGACAAGTTGGCAATATGCCCCAAGGATGAAGCTAACGAACACAAACAAAAAGAGATAGCGCAAGGGCTGCAGGGCTGAGATCCTTTGCCAGAGATCAATCCGGTTCATCATTCCTCCTGGGATTGGCGTTACTATGAAGCTTGCGGCATATTGCGGGCTGTATCCCAAATGTCAAGAGAAAAATCCCTGTGGCATTCCCCCATTTTTTACACCAGCCTGATTTTCATTTGCCAAGGTTCGATCAGATCTGCTCGGTATGGAGATGTATTGTAATGCCTTACTGAACTCAGGCATAAGCGGATCACCTGACAAAGTCTATAGTATATGA
>JAHDQK010000009.1 GCA_018433885.1 Candidatus Cloacimonadota bacterium | reverse complement strand
TATCCTGCCGGAGCTTACCTTGGATGAAGCGCTGGAAGCCACCAAAATCCACTCTGTAGCCGGGTTCTCCAAGGATTTCAAGAACGGAATCCTTACCACGAGATCCTTTCGCGCTCCACATCATACGATCAGCGATGTAGCCCTGATCGGGGGCGGGGCATATCCCAAACCCGGAGAGGTAAGTCTCAGCCACCGAGGAGTGCTCTTTTTGGATGAATTACCTGAGTTCAAACGCGCTGTGCTGGAGGTTTTGAGACAGCCTTTGGAAGATGGCATAGTAACCATCTCCCGCGCCAGCACCAGCCTAACATTCCCTGCGGAATTCATGATGATTGCCAGCATGAATCCATGTCCCTGCGGATACTATGGCGCAAGCATCCCAAATCACGAATGTGGCTGTGATGCCACCGCCATCAGCCGTTACCGCAATCGCATCTCCGGCCCGCTTTTAGACCGCATCGATATCCACGTGGAAGTTCCCACTGTGACATATAAGGACCTGAGTGCCATGCCTTCCGGAGATACCTCCGCCGCCATCCGCCAAAGGGTGAACAAAGCCCGAGAGATTCAACACAGACGCTTTGATGGCATGGGTATATTCAACAATAGCCAGATGAACAGCAAGATGTTGCGCAAGTTCTGTCCCTTGGACGATGCCAGCCATGCTTTGATGCAGAATGCGATCGACAAACTGGGCTATTCTGCCCGTGTGTTTGACCGCATCCTGAAAGTGGCGCGCACGATCGCAGACCTGGATAATGTGGAACAAATCCATAGTGACCATATCTCTGAAGCGATCCAATATCGCACCCTGGATAGGAAATATTGGAGTTAACCGCAAAGAACCGAGTATAAGATATCAAAAGCAGATAAATGAGGAGTGAACATGAATTACAGAATCTTGTGTATTGCCGCCAGCGCTGTGCTTCTGCTAGGTTCGGCAGCGTGTAGCCGAAACAAAAAGGAAGCGCTTAATGAGAAAGCCCCCAGCCCAAGACCGGTAGCGGAAGTGGTACCATCCACCGAAAGCCCCATATCCCAAAACAACACTTTCACCTTCCGCCTTTGGGATCAGGTTGAAAAAAAAGGCGAAAACCTCTTGATGTCGCCGTTTAGCATAAACACAGCAATGGGCATGGCTTATACCGGAGCCCGGGGTGCCACCGCCGATGAGATCGCAAAAGTGATGGCGTTTCCCCTGGATCACGACAATATGCACGAGATATTCTACAAATCCTTGATGCAACTCAACAGCATCCAAGACAACAAGCGAGCGGAATTTAACATAGCAAACGCCCTCTTTAACGCAGAGGCGAATAAAGAACGCTTGATCCCCGATTACAGCGACATCTTGGAAAAATCCTTTGGTAGCGAGCTTTTCAGCTTGGATTTCAACCAAGCCAAAGAAAGTGCCGATTTCATCAATCAATGGGTGGAGAAACACACCAACAGCCGCATAAAAGACATCGTGAGTGAAAGACAGATTGCCCAGAGCAACGACGGTATGGTGTTGGTAAACGCTATCTATTTCAAATCCAACTGGCTCACTCAATTCCAGGAAGCCAACACTTCCATGGATAGATTCTACACCACCTCATCCCGCGATAAACACAAAGTAATGGCGATGATGAAGCAAACCGGGACCTTCAGCTATGGCGAAATGCCCGGCTATCAGCTATTGGAAATGCCTTATGCCGAACCTGAAGTGGCGATGCTCTTTGTATTGCCCAAGGATATCGACGAAGCCAGCAAAGAACTGAACTTGGACATGTGGAACAAGTGGATGGATAGCCTTTCCACACCCCGCAAGGTAGAAGTTTCGATCCCCAGATTTCGCCTCAAACATACCCTGGACAACATGGTGGAAGACTTCCGGAATATGGGGATCAAAGAAGCTTTCATCGGTGGTAGCGCAGATTTTTCCGGCATCCTGAAGATGGAAGGCAAGAATGATCTATATATCTCGGACATCGTGCACAAGGCATTTCTGGAAGTGGTGGAAAAAGGTACAGAAGCCGCCGCTGCCACTCAGATTGGCTTTGCCAAGACATCATTTGAGCCCCCAACTACAGACATTCCTGTTTTCACGGCGGATCAACCCTTCTTCTGTGCGATCTTACACAAACCAACTGGGGAAATCCTCTTTTTCGGCAAGGTCGTTGACCCCGAAATCGTAGAATAAAAGCAACTATGACAATGAGGGTGGCTGCCGTGTCACCCTCTTTTAGTTTATTGGTAATTATGGATTAGTATATCCTAAGCTATAACTAAGCATAGGAGATTATCATGAGATTCACCGACGACGCCAGAGATTATTACGAAAACCTTCCCAATATAGATAAAGACCGCCTGCAAATAATCGTAGAGTTGTTTGATGAGTGCGTTCCAAATGCCTCAGCGGAAATCCACTATCCAAACATCCTCAGTCTCATGGTAGATGGCAAAGGTGCTATCGGAGTATCCCCCCGCAAACAGTATTTAAGCATCTATGTAGCATCCATAGAAAGCCTGAAGATATTTAAAGAGAATCTCGCCGAACTGGGCAAAGTAAACCATGGTGTAGGGTGCCTGAGATTCCGAAAAATGGAACACATCAACCTGGATACTCTACGGATCATCTTCACCAAAATTGGCAAAGCTGACCATATTGGACTCTATGGTTTTAGTTAATCTGCTACCTCTAACTTGATCCTGAACCGGGAATGGCAAAAAAAAGCCATTGACAGGCTACCTGCCGTCTATGAAGTGGTATCTGCTTGAGATATATCGTCTTAAGCGGAATACGACAGCAAGAAGGAAAGACAAATGGAAATCAGCAAAACCTACTCTCCGCAAGACATCGAGAAGAAATGGTATCAGGATTGGGAAAAGAAAGGATACTTCGCCCCCCGGGGTGAAGGGAAAGCCTTCACGATCCTCATCCCCCCGCCAAATGTTACCGGAATCTTGCACATGGGTCATGTGTTAAACAATACCCTTCAGGATGTCGTAGTCCGCTATCACAGGATGAATGGAAAGCCCACCCTCTGGCTTCCGGGAGTGGATCATGCCGGAATCGCCACCCAAAACGTCGTGGAAAAACAGCTTGCCAAAGAGGGTAAAAGCCGTCATCAGATCGGTAGAGACGCTCTTGTGGAAAAAATCTGGCAATGGAAACAAGAGAAGGGTGGGATCATCATCGACCAACTCAAGCTACTTGGCGCTTCCTGCGATTGGAGCCGCCAGCGCTTTACGATGGACGAAATGCTATCCCGCGCTGTGAAAGAAGTCTTTGTGAGCCTCTATGAAGACGGTCTTATCTACAAGGGAAAATACATTATAAACTGGTGCCCCCGTTGCGTTACCGCCTTGGCGAACGATGAAGTGGAACACAGCGATGAAGAAGGCAAGCTCTGGCACATCCGCTATCCCTATGCCGATGGGGAAGGATATGTAACTGTGGCAACAACCCGCCCGGAGACTATGCTGGGGGATGTGGCAGTAGCAGTGAACCCTGGCGACACGCGTTACAAAGCTCTGATCGGCAAAGAACTGATCCTGCCTCTCACCGGACGCCGCATCCCTGTAATCGCTGATGATTATGTGGATAAAGAGTTTGGCACCGGCTGTGTGAAGGTCACACCCGCGCATGATCCCAACGATTTTGAGATCGGCAGAAGACATGATCTGGAACAACTCTTGGTGATGGATGAACATGGCATCATGAATGAAGCAGCAGGCAATGATTTTTGCGGAATGGAGCGTTATGCCTGCCGCGAGAAAGTTTTGCAAATGCTTTCCGAACAAGGGCTTCTGGATAAAATCGATAAGCATGAGCACGCTGTGGGCCATTGTTATCGTTGCGATACTGTGATCGAACCCTACCTTTCAGACCAGTGGTTTGTGAGGATGGAGCCGCTCGCACGTAGAGCAATAGAGGTGGTGGAGACCGGCGAAGTTCGATTCCAGCCAGAACGTTGGACCAAGGTCTATATGCACTGGATGAACAATATCCGGGATTGGTGTATTTCGCGTCAGATCTGGTGGGGACACCGCATTCCCGCCTACTACTGTGACGATTGTGGCGAAATGATGGTAGTAAAAGACACTCCAACGCAATGTAGCAAATGCGCTGGGACAAATCTGCGCCAAGATGAAGATGTATTGGATACCTGGTTCTCCAGTTGGCTCTGGCCGTTCTCTACCATGGGTTGGCCGGATGAAACTGACGATCTTAAGCGCTTTCTGCCCACCAATGTGCTGATTACCGCTCCGGAAATCATCTATCTATGGGTAGCGCGGATGATCATGAGCACTCTGCACTTCAAGAAAGTAATCCCCTTTGATACCGTGCTGTTACACGGTACAGTAAGGGACGAAATCGGGCGCAAAATGAGTAAATCTCTGGGAAACTCGCCGGATCCTATCGACATTATAGAAAAAGTTGGAGCGGACGCTTTGCGCTTCTCCATGATCTTCAACACTCCCAAAGGCGCAGACGTGGCTTACAGCGATGCCATCCTGGAAGGCGGCAGAAATTTCGCCAACAAAATCTGGAATGCTTACCGCTTCATCATGATGAACATAGAAGCCATCGAAGGCCTGCCTTCAAAAGAAGATATGGAGCTGGAACTGGCAGACCGCTGGATAATCTCTCGCCTTCACGAAGTAAGCCGCGAAGCTCGCGAGCATTACGAAAACCTGCGCTTAAACGATGCCGCACAGTGCATATTCCAGTTTCTGTGGGATGAGTTTTGTAGCTGGTACATCGAACTCAGCAAAGATCGCCTGAAAGACGACGCACCTCTTGCCAGCAAGCTAACCGCAAAGTACGTTCTTTTGGATGTGATGCAGGCGGGAATGCGCTTGTTGCACCCTATCATGCCCTTTATCAGTGAAGAGATCTGGCAGGAGATCAAGACCCGCTTCCCGATGCAGGATGAAGCTCTGATCATCGCGAAATTCCCAATATCGGATCCAGAGATGATAGATTCCGGAATCAACGATGAAATGAAACTGATGCAGGAGAGCATCACGGCGATCCGAAACCTGCGTAAACAACTGAATCTCTCCCCCGCCACACCGATCGGAATAGTTGCCCGTACCGCGGACGACACTCAGAACACGATGTTCGAAGATTACGCGAGATACTTCACCCGCCTGGCAAAGGTGGATAGCATCACCTCCGGAAACAACGTGGACAAACCTAAGCCCGCGGTTAGTGCGGTAGTGCGCAACTTGGAGATCTTTATCCCATTAGCTGGCCTGATCGATCCGGAACAGGAAAAAGCAAGGCTTTCCAAACAGCTTGAGAAGCTTCAGAAAGAACTGGATGGCATCTCCCGAAAACTGGGAAACCAAAACTTCATCCAAAACGCAAAACCCGAAGTAGTGGAAAAAGAAAAAGAAAAGCATCTGGAGATTCAGACGAAGGTGAATCTTATCCAGGCGCAACTATCTGATCTATAGCCAGTTCCACGTCCAGCACCATAGTTATAATGCCAACAGATTGCTGTTCGCAATAGGCACTAGCATCTACAGCAAAAGCATAAATGAGTGACGCAGAAGACAGAGTAGTCCCTACAGAGTAGTCCCTCAGATGATAAGTCGCGTATTGGCAGCTAACCCAGCCACATTTAGCTTGACACAAACTGAGCACATTCAAGACTTGGAAGATATAAGGATTTCACTAAATGAAGGTCTGCATCATATCAAACTCGCACCCTACGAACGATGTTCGTTTGCGCTATAAGCTGGGACAAAGCCTGGCGCAAAAGGGCGAAGTGTATATAATTTCCACAAACGGTATGGTGAACAATAATGTGAATCCTTTCCAAGAAGTGGTTGATGCCACATCTCCTTTAAAAGCTCTGCCGCTAATCTATCGTCAGGCAGCGATCCACAAACCGGATCTGGTAATCTGTGTGGAACCGCTCACCCTCTTAGTGGGAATGATCCTGCGGAAAAGGTTTGGTGCCAAGCTTATCTTCGATAGTCACGAATTCTTTGCGGATGCTCATGCCGAGCGTTCCTCCCTGTTGTTGCGGCCGTTTGTGAAGGTTTTGTATCTGAAACTGCTCCGTTTTTTAGCGCGCAGAGCGGATTCCGTGTGGGCAGTGAATCAGGAAATCCTGAACCAGCTGTTTCCCAGAAATCCCCGCGGCAAACGGTATCTGGTGCTTCCCAACTATCCGGTAGCTAATGTCTGGGATTACCAATGCGACATTCCCGGCTCCTTGGCTCAGCTTTGCGACATGAGGTTTGATCTGGTCTATGCCGGCGGCCTCACCATCCACCGGGGTATCTTCAAAATCCTCAAGTGTGCTTCTATTCTCAAGAATGAGTATCCTCGGCTGAGAATCCTGATCGTGGGCAAGTTTCACGATCCGGAGGTGGAACGTGAGTTCAACGATAGCGTGAACAGCTATAACCTGAATGCCGTAATATACTATCAGGAATGGATCCCGGCAGAGAAAATCGGTCTGCTACTGAAGCGATCCCGTTTCGGGCTATGGCTGTTTAACCCCCGGCTCAAACGCATGAGTCTTGCCACACCTCTCAAGGTTCTGGAATACATCGCAGCCGGGTTGCCGGTAATCAGCATCAAAACACCTCTTATGAAGAGCATCATCGAACACAACGATCTGGGTTTGCTTTGCCCCTATCGCGCAAGAGATATTGCCGCGGGGATTTCCCAGATGCTTAAGATGCCAGAGGATGAATACCAGGCAATGAGCCAACGTTGCACCGCCATTGCGCAAGCCCGATTTAATTGGGAAAGCTTGGAACCAGCGCTGTTCTCTTTGCTCGATTCGCTTAAATGAAGATACTCTACATCAGCTATTTCTTCCCCCCTCTGGGAGGACCTGCAGCATTGCGAAACGTAAAGACGGTAAGCTATCTAAGCGGGATGGGGGCAAAGATAAGCGTCCTCACCGTTCAAGACATCGTATATGCATACAGCGATCCTGGTCTGCTGGATTTATGCAAGGGCGTGGAAATACATCGCGTAGCATCACTGGATCCGATGGCACTTTTACGTAGGATCTTGGGCAAGAAATCCAGCGCTTCGCAGGCGGTTTATAAGCGAAGCCCGGAACGGTTGAAACTGTTTGTCCGCAGGTTGGCCCCGATTGATGATAAAATCGGGTGGTTGCCGCAGCTTTTAAAATCCGGCCGCAAACTGCTATCTTCGGAAGATTTTGATCTCGTCTATGTATCCTGCGGTCCCTTTTCCTCGGCTTTGGCAGCGTATAAGCTGGCAGACGAGTTCGACAAACCTTTGGTGGTGGATTATCGAGATTATTGGACCCTGCTCTCAGATTACGATCTGATGGGTTCCCTGCTCAAAAGAGCATATTCCCGGGCTTGGGAAGAACGCATCATCAAGCGTGCAAGCCTTTTGATATGCGCAACCAAAGGCATCCGCGATGATCTTGCCAAAGCTTTCGATCCCAGCTTGCACGAACGTAGCTTCTTGCTATACAATGGACACGATGAACGGGATTTCCTGGACATCCCCCCCGCGAGTCCTTCCCGGGATTTCTTCACTCTCAGCTACTTCGGCAATATCTACGCTCGGCGCAGCTTGAAAAGCCTGTATCAAGGAATTCTGGAATTGGAGCGGGAGGAGCTAATCCCTACTAATCTCCGGATATTGCTTTATGGTAATTTTAACCGCGAAGTATATGATGAAATCGCACAGAGTGGAATCGGAGAACGGGTGAAAGTAATGCCCCAACTTAGTCACGTTCAAGCTCTTACGAAGATGCAGGAAGCAGACGCACTGATTCTGGTAATCAACAGCAGCAGCCCCAGAGGAACTCTCACTTCCAAAGTTTTTGAATACCTGCGTAGCGGAAGGCCTATCCTCGCCATGGTGCCGCGTCTGGGAGAAGCCGCAGCTCTGCTGAGCGAATGTGGAATCAGCACAATGTGTCCCATGGAGTCCGTTTCCGCGATCAAGGATTGTCTTTCCACCCTCCTCGATACCAGGTTTCTGGCTCCCGGGGTATCTCCGCGCCTGCACAAATATGAACGGGGCAAGCAGTTAGCCGCCTTACATGAGCAGCTTGGCAGTTTGATAGAATCTACCAAGTAACCCGCTATCCAGAGCTTATCCAAATCCCTCAAGCTTCGCTGGTGGCCATGGAACAGCGATCTATCACGCTTTTGGCATTGCCAATTTTAGAATTTCTATTGCCCGTTCAAACTGCGCCAAAGCATCCAGATCGTTATCCAGTTCGATGATTATCTTCAGGCTCTTTGATGCTTCGAAACGGTAAGGTTCGTTGATTTGGGAACAAAAGCGCAGAATCTCTGCTTTTGGGGGTGTATTCGAGGAATCGTATTCCACTGTCATGATTCCACGTTTGACGGTGCAATTCTTCAGCTTAATACTCTTTGCCAGAAGGTCCACACGGAAGTAAAGCAAAAGCCAATGGGCATTCTCTGGAATACTGCCGAATCGATCCTCCAATTCGGTGCTGAAGTCGTCGATATCTTCCAGGCTATGGATTTCACCCAGGCGGCGGTAAACGCGCAAACGCTCTTCATCATTATCGATATAATCTGGCGGGAAATAGAGGTCAACTTCGGTTTTGATACTTTGCCTGGTCGCAGGACTATCTTCTAAATAAAGGCTTTCCGTGTTGCCGGATTCCACCGCTTCGATAGCCTTGCCCAAGAGACGGTTGTAATAATTGAACCCGATGGCATGGATGATCCCGCTTTGCTTGGTACCCAATATCGTGCCCGCGCCCCGCAATTCCAGATCCCTGAGAGCCACCTGAAATCCCGCGCCAAGATAGTCGTACTGGGTAAGTGCTTCCAAGCGTTGCCGGGCGATGGTAGTGGTACCCTTGGGAATCAAGAGATATGCGTATGCCCGGCGGTTGCTTCTGCCCACTCGTCCACGCATTTGATAAAGCTGAGCCAATCCAAAGGTATCTGCGCGATCAATCAGAATAGTATTAGCATTGGGGATATCGATGCCATTTTCGATGATGGTGGTGGAGATCAACACCTGAAACTCGCGTTCCACAAAAGCTTTCATTACTTCCTCCAGATGATGCTCCGGCATTTGGGCATGACCCACCATGAAGCTCACATCCGGCATTTCCCGGCGAAGCTCCAGCGCCACAGTCTCGATCGTCTGAACCCGATTGTGCACAAAAAAGACCTGTCCACCGCGATCTACTTCCCGCTGAATGGCATCCTTGATCACCTCAATATCCCGGGGAGTAATAATGGTACGAATGGGCAGACGCTCTTTGGGAGATGTCTGCATAAGGGAGATTTCTTTTAATTTTGCCAATGCCATGTTTAATGTGCGGGGGATTGGAGTAGCGCTCATATAGAGAGTATCCACATTGCTTTGCAGGCGGCGTAAGCGGTCCTTGTGACGCACTCCAAAGCGGTGTTCTTCATCGATCACCAACAATCCGAGGCGAGGGAAATGAACATCTTTGGAAAGTATTCTATGAGTGCCGATTGCGATGTCCACTTTTCCGGATACGATATCCTGCACATCCCGGACGAGCATTGCCTTACTGCGAAAGCGAGAAAGCATAGCGATCTTTACCGGATACTGCGCAAGCCGCTCCCGAAACACCCGGAAGTGTTGTTCCACCAATAGCGTCGTGGGAGCCAAGATCGCCACCTGGTAGCCACTATTTACAGCTTTAAACGCAGCGCGGATGGCTACTTCCGTCTTACCAAAGCCAACATCTCCACATAGTAATCTCTCCATGGGAGAAGGCAGCTCCATATCGTCTTTGATCTCGCGGATGGCTTTGGTTTGGTCTGGCGTATCCTCGAAGATAAAGGATTCTTCCAGTTCTTTTTGCCACTCTGTATCCGGAGTGTGAGCGAGGCCGGGGCGGCTACTGCGCTCTGCATACAAGCGAACCAGATCTGCGGCGATAAGTTCTATCTGTTGGGTAGCACGATGCTTGGTGTTTTGCCATTTTGCGCTACCCAGCTTATTCAGGGTAGGGGCAGCCCCTTCTTCCGCCACATACTTGCTTACCAAGGAAAGCTGAAATGTGGGAACGTAAACCCGATCGTCGTTGGCATAGCGCAACATCAGACACTCTACTTCCTGACCATCCAACCGGATAATCTTAAGCCCTTCAAACACACCAATCCCGTGATCCACGTGCACTACATAGTCTCCAGGTTTCAGGTTTTCGTAATCCACGATGCTTTCCCCGGGAGCAAAGCGGGGAGCGTAGCGTTTCCTCTTATAGCGGTTAAATATCTCGTGATCGGTATAGAGCCCCAGGCGGCAATCCTCGATCTCAAAGCCTTCGTGCAACACTCCGATATGGCTGTGGAAGAGCGCATCCTCGCCAATGGTCTGACGCATACGCTTTTCCTGGGATTGATTGTCGAATAGCAGATAATGGTTCCAGGCATCCCGTCGTTTATTGATCAGGGATTCTGCCAAGAGACCGATATCGGCTTCATACACGGGCTGAGGGGTAAACGGCGCGCGAATTTTTTTTCGCACCTGAGGCATGATAAATTCACTTTGGGAAAGATACAATACATCCGAGGAGGACACCGTTTTTATAAAACCTTCTTCCTCCAGAATCAGAGCGTTCACTTTGGGAACCTTGCCTTTGCTGTTGTTCTTCAGTTCCTTGCGATACTGTGCATAGGTCTGTTCGGAGATTGCATCCATCTCCTCTTTAATATAGCTGAAATTACTGAAGATGAAGGTTCGGTTTTCGGCGGGAAAGTAATCTACAAAAGGACTGAGGTTTTTGATCAAGAGACTGAAATAGTTCTCGATCCCCTCAAAAAAGCCTTTGTCCCGGATCTTAGCGATGATCACGGAACCGGAATCAATATCGTCCAGCGCAATCTCCCGGGCGGGGATGATAGTTACTTCATTCTGATCTGTTGCGATGGAACGCTGGGTATTGGCAGAAAACGCACGGATGGAGATGATCTCATCACCCCAAAATTCCAGGCGCACAGGGTGTTGGGCAGGAGGCGAAAAGATATCCACGATCCCACCGCGTTTTGCTGCCTGATACACGGTGGATACCTGATATTGGATTTCATAACCCATATCATGCAAGCGCTTTATCAAGATATCCGGATCCAGAGTATCACCCTTTTTGAGGGTAAAGATATGCCTTTCCAGCAAATCGCGGGATGGGATCAAGCGCATAAATGCACGGATTGATAGACTGTATATGGCTGGTACTTCTGATGTTACGGCATTTAGCAGGGTGATCATCCGCGTTGCCCGGATTGAGTAGTGGGGGGATCTCTCTTCGTAAGGCAATATCTCATAATCCGGTAGATAAAATGCGTTCTCTCTGCCCACGAGTGTCACAAGATCGTCCCAAAGATCTTCGGCGATGATATCGTCCTGCGAGACCAGGATTATGTTCTTTCCGGATTTTGCCCATATCTGCGCGGCAACGAGGGCTCTTGCGCTTTGGCTGAGGTGGTGAATCTGGGTTCCCGCTTCAAGCGGCAACAGATTTTGGAAGAAGGCTGATTGTTCCAGGATAGGAGAGATCTTGGTAAAAAGCATTATAACCCCGTTAAAAGCTTTGGGGGTCCTGATCTGCAGGATCCCCGATATTGGGTCCTATTGTGTCAGGCGTTGTAGCAAATCTTCGGCAGATAGCCGTTCCTGCTCTGATGTCATAAGGTTTTTTAAGATAAAATCGCCTTGCTTTAGCTCGTCCTCCCCCAGAATAATGGCGAATTCCGCCCGCGAGCTATCCGCTGCTTTCATTTGCGCCTTAAATGAAGTTTTATCGGGGTTGTAGTCGGCGTAGATCCCGCTCTGGCGCAATTTACTGAGGATTGGTAGCATGCTCATCTGAGCTTCATCTCCGATAGCAATACAATATACTTTCGGTAAGGTGATTCCCGGCAGAGGGATAGATTCTTTTTCCAGAGCAAGCAAGAGCCGTTCAAAGCCTCCGGCAAATCCAATGGCGGGGGTATCTTTTCCTCCGATCTGAGAGATCAGAGCGTTATAGCGCCCTCCTCCGGCAATGGATTTCTGCGCACCCAGCGCATCTACAATCAGCTCAAAAGCGGTATTGGTATAGTAATCCAAACCTCTCACAATCGCAGGATTCACTAGATACTTGATTCCAGAAGCATCCAGATAAGCCCGAACCTGCGTAAAATGCTCCCGGCAATCCTCATCCAGATAATCCAGTTGAGACGGAGCATCCGTGCGGAAGACCTGACACGTCTTCACTTTACAATCTAAAAGGCGGCGTGGCTTGGTCTCATATCTTTTTTGGCAATCCGGACACAGCTCGGGTAAGAATTGCCGATAGTAATCCTGCAGAGCAAGATCATACTCCTTGGCACAGCTTGCACAACCCACGCTATTGATTTCCAGACGTACGTTTTGCAAGCCCAAAGCCTTTAGATAAGCCATTTCGATGGCGATCACTTCGGCATCGTAATAGGGATGATTGCTACCGATGAACTCGATGCCATATTGATAGAACTGCCGGTAACGCCCCGCCTGCGGGCGGTCGTAACGAAACATAGGACCCATATAGTAGAGCTTGTTACGGCTTCCGCTCTTATCCATGTGGTTTTCTACATAGGCTCTTACCACAGGGGCAGTACCTTCCGGGCGCAAGGCGAAGCTCCTACCTTTTTGATCCATAAATCTATACATCTCTTTCTGCACGACGTCCGAGTTTTCGCCGGAACTGCGTTCAAAGAGCTCTGCCATTTCGAAGACAGGGGTAGTGATCTCAAAATAGCCAAAACTCTCTGCTACTCTGCGAAATACATCCTTCACATATTGCCATTTCCCGCTGTTTTCTGGCAGGATATCGTAGGTTCCGCGGGGGATTCTATAGTCCATGTTTTCCTCTTCTTGTTTCATCAAATTTCAAGGTGTCTCTACCGTCAAGTAGTTCTGCGGGATACTTCACCCCGATCAAATAGAGCCCCTCAGAGGGAGCGGTAGTAACCAGATTTTGCCGCGGACATTCATCCGCCAGAAGTCTATCGATTGTGTTGGGCGGCAGGTCGAAATGCGCAATGTTCACCAATGTACCTACGATTCTCCGCACCATGTTATGCAAGAACCGGTCTGCCCGCACCATGAAGCGGAAGCTGTCTTCGGTCTCGGTGATACTAAGCTCGTAGATCTCACAGAAGTGGTTTGGCACTTCCGGATTGAGCCTGCCAAAGCTACTGAAGTTGTGTTTGCCCAGCAACCTTTCTGCGGCATCCTGCATGGGTTTCAGCGACACTTTAAGATGCGGAATATAGCCGCTATATTGGCGGTTGAAGGGATCTCTATCCTTGCTCAAGATATAGAGATATTGACGTTCATAGGCTTGATAGCGAGCCGAAAGCGCATCACTTACCTGCCATATTTGCAGAACTTTAACATCATCCGGCAACCATCTGCGAAATGCTAATAGAATCTGGTTGAGATTCATCCTGCCCTCATATTCAAAATGGGCATATTGTGCCAAAGCATGCACTCCGGTATCCGTGCGTCCCGCTGCCACCAAGGATGTTGGCTTGCCGCAAAATTCCGCCAGCGCGTTTTCCATCACACTTTGAACACTGCGTCCCCGCTTTTGTTTTTGCCAACCGATGAATCCGGTGCCGTCGTAGGAAATCTTGATCAAATAGCGCACTACATAACCTCAAATGCTGAAAACAAGCCCCAAGAGGCTTAAGAACAGCAATCCATAGAGATTTGCGCTCATGCTGGACGCGGGAGATTTGCCTTCATGGTTCATAAGTTTTTCCACCTGTTCCGCCACTTTGGGTGCGTTGGCATGAAGTAGTTTCCCGCTATCGATGGCACTGCTGATCACAGCCACAATACCGTCTGGCATCTGCTTCTGTTTAAGCATCGCAAGATACTGCTTAAGAAAAAGATATGTAGCTAGAACATAACTAACCACGCCCCGGCTGCACCGCAGTTTTCGCAAAGCGGCAAGTTCGCCCCAGATCCGGGATTTATCCACAGATGCCCATACCACAACGGTGATCAGAGCCAAATACATGATCGTAACGCAAAACATCACGGCATCAGGAAACTCCACTTTGAAGAGGAGGGCAAACACCCAATAGGCGGCAAACCAAGATATCAGCTTACGTAAAGCAAATAGAAACGATCCATAAAGACGTGGCTCGGGCACCATATAGAGCAGGATCAACAGGGATTGGGCAGCTATTTGGCGTTGAGATACTTCGATGGAGCTACTGATCCCAATTATAAATATTGCCAGCTTCAGCACAATGTGCTGGTTTCGGATCAAGCCTGATCTCATTGAGTATCAGGTTTTTCTTCCCTGGGAGGGAGGGAATCTTGGGGCGGGGATTCCGGCAGATTTGGTTCTGCTTCTTCGCTCTGAGCGGGTTCCGCGGTAGGGCTACTCGAAGTATCCTGTTCTACCGCAATATCAGTTGTATCGCTCTTTGCCGGGACAATGCCCTGAACGTCAAGACTATCAGTCTCCACCGGAGTTTCGGGTTGGTGTTCCAGGCTGTCCGGCAATATCTCTGGCTGCAGTTCAAGCCCGGCGGGAACATCCTGGAGACTATCTGCCACTGCGGGGGTGCCTTCTTCCAGCGGGATATCGCCAGAAACGCTATCTTCCTCTGCCGATTCTGTGATATAGCTAAAATCCGTATCTCTTAGCAAGAAATCTCTGCCATCATAAAATCTGCGTACAACCTGTGCATATTCCGAATCTCCTGCATCCAGCAACACTGCATCCAGATACTCTCTGGCAAGGCTGGTATCCGGCGCTTCGAAGGTATAGAACCAGCCGAGACGATAAGATGCCCTCTCGCGCAAGTGCTCAAATTCGCTGTTTAAAAAATTCTGCATGGCTGTTACCAGCGAGTCTGGCGCATCCGGGTAGAAATCCAGCGCAAGGTCAAACGCAGTTTCTGCTTCTTCCTGTTCCGAATCCACCAGATTGGGGGTGCGTCCTGCCAGAATCGCAGTTACAGCCGCCGTGTAGATATTGCGCGGATAATCTCTCAGAAGTTCTTCATACACCGCTCCGGCTTCGTCGGCGCGTTCCGGCATTGCGTGCAAGATACTGAAGATAGAATACTTGCAGAAGGGAATAATCTCGCTAATAAACCTCTCTTGAGGTTCCCTTAGCTTATCCAGTTCCGCTTCCAGATGCGTAATGGTCTGCTGTAATATCCTGGCTCTATCCTCCATGATGGCAAGACTATCGGTTTCCGCCTTTTCGCCATCCGCTATGGCAAGGCTATCCTGGATTGTGGAAAGATCGGTCTTCGGCAAAAGGTCTTGCGCAAGCTCCTCCGGCTTTGCCGGCACATTAAGAGTATCCGCCAAGGTATATGCGTCATCCGGGGTGATACTCAATGAATCTGGCAGATCAAGCTTGGGTTCAATCCCAAGCACCTCATCTTGCTCCTCTGAAAGGCTATCGATATACGCTGTACTTACTGGGATTTCGGTTTCCAGCCTGTCCGCAAGGGCAAAAACGGAATCTGCTGGAGCGATCAGGCTCTCCGATGGCGGCAAGGTAGAATCCAAGGAATCTGCAGAACTTGCCTCTTCTTTAGCAGGTTCAGTTTCTGGGAATTTCCCCGTACTATCCGGAAAATCCGGTAAAAGCGAGCTCAAAGAGTCCAGTTCACTCCGGGAGGCGTCAATCCTGATTCTCAGGCTGTCCATTTCGGCTTGCAGAGCACTTCCCTCCGCGATCACCCGGTTAAAACTTGTTAGGGCAGAATCCGGCAACGCTATAGCTCCCAAAAAACTCTCCGCCCGCTGATAATGGAAATCCAAAAAAGCCTGCAGATCGCGGCGGATGTTTGCTGGAGCGGCGGTTTTGGTTTGCGATATAGCACTTGCCAGCTGTTGCCCTAGAGGGGCATATTCCGAAGCACTCAGTTCGGTTCTTACCCGGTTCAATTGAGTGATGGCGGTATCCCGGTCTCCTTTTTGATAATAGAGATACCTACCCCAGTAATAATATGCGGCAGCGGCGTGTTCCGTGCGAGGATAAGTCTTGGTAACCGCTTCCAGTTCTGCCAGGCCGTCTTCTTCTTCGCCCCCTGCCAAAAGAGTTCTGCCATATAGCACCCTCGCGCGGGAAAGCATATCGGGGCGGATCTCGTTGCGAATTACGTAGCGAATTTCCCGGAGGGCGTCTGGTTGATTGCCCAGTTCAAACTGATTCAGCGCGATGTAGTATCTGGCTTCCAGCTTGCTTTCTTTGGGAATCCCGCGGGTACCCACAAAGGTCTGAAACTCTTCCAAAGACTTGGCATAATCCTTTTGCATATAATAGTTTTTACCAAAAAGGAAGAAGGCATTGGGAAACTCATCTGCTTTCCGGTAGTCGCGCAGAATGCGCTCCAGCCAGAACTGCGCTCGGATATAATCCTTGTCTGCAATCTCAAAATCTGCCAAAACCAGCAGAGCTCGGGCGTGGTGTTTCTGATACTTGGAATCGCGAATAAAGAGCTCCAGCACAGCCTCAGACCGCTCTGGTTGGTTCACCTCCCGCAGAACCCGCGCCAGATAGATATAGGCATCTGGTAGATGATTGCTATTCGGATACCCCGCAATCAGGTTCTCAAAAGCATCCTTGGCTTGAAAGGCAGAGTTTTTCTTGTAATATAGTGCTCTTGCCATCAGGAACAGAGCATCGTCTGCGCGCTTCCCTTTGCTATTGCGGGATAGGATGATCCCACACTTCTGGATGGCTTTGGTATATTCGTCCACAGCCTGAGGCGTGGGGCGGCCATTCGCATTCAGGGCGCGTCCCTGTGCGCTTTTAAAGTAGTTTTTGGCATTATACATTGTGTTATCCAAACCACAGGCTACAAGCCCGAGAGCAAGGACCAATGTCAGAACAATGCGCAGATTTCTCATGATGCTATTTCAGGTGAAACGCCTCAAATGTCAATCGATTTTTAATCCGGTAGCTTCCACTGCTTGTAAAATTTCGGCATTTTTGATCAGTTCGATGGATGCTTGGATGTCCTGATACATCACCCGATCTTCAGCCAGACCCGGAACAAGCTCTCGTAGCTTGGCTTTGGCGGCATCCAGAGCAGGAGAGCTGGGCATTTCCCGGATGTCGATTGCTTGGGCGGCTATGATCAGCTCGATAGCCAATACTGTGCTTACATTTTCCACAACCTGCAATAGCTTGATGGCTGAAACGGAACCCATGGAAACATGATCTTCCTGATTGGCAGAAGTGGGAATGCTATCCACCGAGGCGGGATGCGCCAGAACTTTATTTTCGGAAACCAGCGAGGCAGCCGTTAGCTGGATTATCATGAAGCCGGAATCCAATCCCGGACGAAATGCCAAAAACGGCGGTAAGCCCCGGGATAGAGCGGGATTTAGCATTTGTTCCATCCGGCGTTCACTGATGTTTGCCAGCTCACTAAGCGCGATAGCCATTGTATCCAGCGCGATTGCCAATGGTTCTCCGTGAAAATTCCCCCCGGAGATCACCAGTTCTTCTTCCGGAAAGATCAAGGGATTATCGGTGGCAGAGTTTATCTCTATCTCCAGAACTCCACGGGCATACGCCAGAGCGTCCCTCACCGCTCCATGCACCTGGGGCGTGCAACGCAAAGAGTATGCATCCTGCACATTCGCGCAGCTCCGGTGAGAATCCCTCAAAGTGCTGCTCTTTAGTAGATTCCGGATGTTTTTCGCGCTTATCTTTTGCCCTTTGTGGGGGCGTACATTGTGAACCAAAGGATTCATCGCATTGGGGGTTCCCAAAAGCCCGTCTATCGTCATTGCCGCCAGAATGTCTGCCTGTTTGCACAAGGTTTCTGCTTTTACCAGGCTCAGCGCACCAATCGCAGCCATCACCTGAGTGCCGTTGTTCAACGCCAAGCCTTCCTTGGCTTCCAAGGCTACGGGATCGATAGCCGCTCTCCGCATGGCTTCTTCGCCGCTCATGCGTTCACCCTTGTAAATCGCTTCTCCTTCTCCGATCAGCACCAATGCCAGATGCGAGAGCGGGGATAGATCTCCGCTGGCACCCACCGAACCCCGCATCGGGATTATCGGATGCACACCACCATTTAGCATCTGCACCAAAGTCTGTAGTGTTTTCAAGCGGATACCGGAATGACCCTTTGCCAGTACCGCAATACGCAAAAGCATGATCGCGCGGGTGATGGCTTCGCTATAAGGTTCGCCAACGCTTACGGCGTGGCTGCGGATCAGGTTTGCCTGCAATTCGGCAATGTTATCCTTAGCGATGCTAACGGTGCTGAATTTTCCAAACCCGGTGGTGAGCCCATAGACTGTATCACCATTGGCGATTACACGATCCACATATTCCCTGCACAGCTTAACTTTCTCTATGCTACCCTCCGCCAAGCGGATCGGGGCTTTTTGATACGCTACTTGCGCTACAGCTTCCAGACTCAGGCTATTGCCATCGATGATGATTTCTTGCATGATTCCTCTGATGATTTCATATTGTAAAGATGATAAGTTGATACAAACCGTGTGTTTTGCTCAAGTATGCTGAAGCCACCCTTTTTGTCAAGCATGGATTGCATATTATACAATGAAATACACCGTAGGGGCGAACTGCGGTTCGCCCGAAAACACAGCAAAACATAACATCACCGATAACCCATCCAATTGCGGTTCACCCAAAACAACTGCGAGTTGTAGCACAACGCGATTGATGGCAAACGAACATCAGGATGACCTAAAAAATGGGGAAATGCAATATATTTTTGGGTTGACAGATTTCAAGATCACATTTCGCTGTGAAAAAGCATAATCCGGAGGATCAGATTTATGAAAATAATCGTAGGGGCGAACTGCGGTTCGCCCGAAATCCCAGCGGAACATAACCCGCCCAAATTCCCTTCCCGGAAAGCCATGCGATTGAAGGGCTACGATTATTCATGGGACGGGGCTTATTTTATCACGATCTGTTGTCACGAAAAACGCCACTTATTTGGTTATGTTACCGAGGGAAAGATGATCTTGAATCAATACGGCAAGATAGCCCAGGCAGAATGGCAGAGAACCCAAGATTTGCGCAAAAACGTCTTCTTGGATTCTTATGTAGTGATGCCCAATCATTTTCATGCGATTTTGATAATAAAAACCGAGGATAATGCGCACGTACCGCAGATCGCCTCCACAGTGGGTGATGTGATGAAGGGCTATAAACAGGCGGTAACCATAGGAATGCGGTCTCTTGGCTATTCCGGCAAAGTGTGGCAGAGAGGGTATTATGACCATATTATCCGCAACATCTGCGATTACGACGCCACGATGGCATACATTACCAATAATCCCCAAAACTGGAGCAAAGACCAACACAACCCCGAAAGAAAGTAGGGGCGAACTGCGGTTCGCCCGCAAACCCAACGAACTGCGGTTCGCCCGCAAACCCAACGAACTGCGGTTCGCCCGCAAACCCAACGAACTGCGGTTCGCCCGCAAACCCAACGAACTGCGGTTCGCCCAAAATCCCAATAAAACATAACACCACCACAACTACATCCATATTCACGCCTATTGCCCGAAGCAATCGCGATGGCGTCTTCATGCAGTGGGAACTGCATCTGCTCTCCTTGCCGGCTACTTCGAGGAATGGGGATGCGGCAAGAATTGAGGGAGGAGTATATTATATTACTGTGAGAAGCTCCGGGGCTAGATCAAAACGCTTCTTGAAGCAGGTCTTTCAGCGCATCTTTATCTTTCAATACGCTTAGCACCTGACGCTGGTTATCGAAAAACAGCTTACCCACAGTGGGGTCAAACTGGCGTTCCAGGTTGTTTGCAACTTCTTCTGCTGCCTTGCTATATTCCACATTTCTGCGGTATGGCCGCTGGCTGGTCATGGCATCAAAGCTATCTGCCACACTCACGATGCGGGAGAGGGGATGAATATCATCCAGCATTATGCCATAGGGATAACCTTCGCCATTTGCCCATTCGTGGTGTTGGAGGATGATCTTGGAGATTGTGTCCGGAAGCCCGATGGGGTCGATTATTTTGGCTCCGATGATGGGATGTTGTTTGATGGAATCATATTCGCTTTCAGTGAGGCTCTGTTCTTTGTTCAAAACACCGCTGATGATGCCAATTTTTCCTAGATCGTGAAGCAAAGCGCCGATGCGTAACTGCCTTAGTTCGTCTATATTTAGCTGCAGCAGTTTACCAAGTCTCATGGCAATTGCAGTAACCCGTTCGGAGTGCCCTCGAGTGTAGATGTCGTTCACTTCCATGGCATTAACCATGGCATGAATTGTGTTCAAGTAACTTCGTTCGAGCTTGGATTTTGCGGCAAATAGCTCTATAGTGCGCTGTTGCACAAGAGTTTCAAGATGGTTCCGATATTGTTCATTCTGGATCTTCAGGCGGTTTGTTTCCACTGCTTGTTTTACCGTAACTGCCAGGTCGCTCATCTCAAATGGTTTTTTAAGAAATTCATAGACTCCCAGATGTATGGCTCTACGCATAGTATCCGGTTCGGTGTTTCCGGTGATCAGGATTACCGGGATCTTGCTATCGATTTGGGAGACAGATTCCAGGATATCCAAACCGCTGATGCCGGGCATGTTCACATCGCTGATTACGGTGGCAAAGCTATTGGTGCGGAGCAGTTCCAACGCCTCCGCGGGGTTTTCGCAGACACTTACCTGATAGGGTCCGATGTTTTGCAGGCTGAGGCGAACGCAATCCAGCACTGCCACATCATCGTCAATTACCAAAATTTGAATCTTATTCTTATCCATCGTACCTCTAAAACTGTAGCTCTTCCTGAGCCTGATACTTTTCCATGAGAGATTCGTAATTGTTTGCCACTTTATTTACTTCCGGGCTTACGCGGTGATAGGCAAGCTGTGGTGTGGGCAGAGAATATAGCAGCCTGCGCAATTCCTTGATATCTTGCAAGGATTGATCCATCCAGGGATCGATAAAATCTTGGGTTACCGCCACCGGCATGCGGTGGTGAATCTTCTGCATATTGTCGTCCGCTTCGGTGGTGATGATCCCTATCGAGGGCAGATAGCTGCCATCGGCGCCTTCCCAGACATCAAAAATACCCGCCAGATAAAGCAAACTGCCATCCGCGGGATATATGAAATATGGGATTTTTCCGGGATTTTGCCATTCGTAGAAGCCATTTATCGGGATAATCGCGCGGCGCCGGATAAAGGATGCTTTGAAGGAAGGTTTTTCGTGGATACTTTCGCTACGGATATTGATGAGCGGGGTTTTGGGTAGCTCCTTCATCCAAGAGGGAACCAAGCCCCAGCGGAAATAGCCATCGTAACGCAGAAATCCCTTACTCACTATCGCCATAACGGTCTGAGTAGGGGCAACGTTGTATGATATCTCTATCTGGTCTGCACTTATGTTAGCCTTCAGCTCTTTACTCAGTTTCACCAAATCATCGTGTTTTATCACCTGGGCAAATCTTCCACACATCAAATAAAATCTCCTTGGTGTTGACAGGTTTTCCGCTATTCAGAAAATGGCAAGGAAAATTTTTAGTCAGTTTATCTGGCATACCTGGATGATCCTGACAAAGGAGGATCGGTGACGAACAAAGATATCGACATCGTGATGAAAAGACTGGGAGAGCATTTTCACAGTGTGAAAACCCCCATTGTGGATTTGATCCAGGCAAAAACGCAAGATCCCTTCCGCGTGTTGGTGGCAACGATCCTGAGCGCAAGAACCAAAGATGAAACAACTGCGAAAGTGGTGAACGAACTCTTTGAAGTGGTAAAAAAACCGGATGATTTGGACACTCTGAGCGCGGAAGAACTTGATCGGATAATATTTCGGACCGGGTTTCACAATGCCAAAACCAAGCACCTGAAGGAGCTCCCCGGCGTTCTACGCCATGAATTTGGCGGAGAAGTGCCTTCGGAGATAGATGACCTGCTCAAGTTGCCGGGAGTGGGGCGCAAGACCGCGAACCTGGTGCGGGCTGTAGCGTTTTCCTTGCCGGCAATCTGTGTGGATATCCATGTACATCGCATTTGCAACCGCTGGGGATACATCCGCACTAAAACCCCGCTGGAATCCGAAATGGCGCTGCGTGCAAAACTCCCTAGCAAACACTGGCTGAATATAAACTCCTATGTGGTTGCCTTTGGTCAAAACCTATGCAAGCCACGTAAGCCGATGTGCCAGCGCTGTCCAATTTCCGAATTTTGCAAACGCATCGGCGTTTAGAGGATCTTGATGAACTGTGTATTTTGTGCGATTCCCAAGCAAGATATATTGTTGGAAAATGAACACTTCTTTGTGATCCACGACCATCGCCCGGTGAGTAGGGGACACTCATTAATAGTTTCCAAAAGGCATACTCCGGATTATTTTGAAATAAGCGCAGAGGAATCCTGCGCGCTTCTGGATATCACGAAGCAGACCAAAGCCCTGCTGGATGCCAAGTATCTGCCGAAAGCATATAATCTTACCATGAACTGTGGTGCTCGCGCGGGACAGACGGTGTTTCATTATCACATGCACGTGATTCCCCGCTACTGATTGCGGAATCTTCAGGAAACCGCAAAGGAGAAAGCTATGATACGAAGACTTTTACTATGCGGGTTACTGATTTGCAGCTTGGCATTTGCCAAAGAAACCCAGATAGAAAGCGGCAAAGCCGTGGTTCGACTAAAGCCGGATGCCCAACTCGGAGACGTGAAACCCCTTCTGGATAGACTCGGAGTGCAGGATGTTGCTCCCAGATTCCACGCTTTCAAAGATGCCAAGGGCGTTCTAGAGGGGATATATGAACTTACTTTTGGCAACCACAAAAGTCCTTATGCAATTGCTAATGCGCTTTTGGAACATCCTGCGGTAAGGTATGCCGAACCTATCTTCATCGATACCGTTTTGGAAAGCCCGGATGATACTCACTATACAGACGCGCTGAACTTCGCCCCCCTCTTTGCTGAAGCAGCCTGGGAGATTCAGAAATGCGAGGATAACCCGGTGTTGATCGCGATTGTGGATACCGGAGTGGCGTGGAAACACCCGGATCTGGCAGAAAACATCTGGAATAACACCGGCGAAGATGCTAACGACAACGGTTTTACGATCTACCATAATGGTAGCGCGTGGGTCTATGATCCCGGAGACCTGAACGGGATAGATGACGATGGCAATGGCAAAATAGACGATTTGATCGGCTGGGACTTCTTGCTGAACCTAGCCGGAGACGAGCACTACGACCCCATAGACCCCGGCAGTCATGGTACCCGGGTGGCAGGTTTGGCAGGGGCGGTAACCAACAATGCCACCGGAGTGGCTTCACTAAGCTGGAACCCTGTGGTGATGCCCATTTCCTGCTCTCGTCCGGGAGCTACCTCATCCATTGCCAGAGGTTACGACGCCATCCTTTATGCCGCGGAAAACGGGGCCAAGATCATCAATTGCTCTTGGGGCGGAACCGGGTTTTCCCATGCTGCCAAGGACATCATCGACTATGTTACCGGATTGGGCGCTCTGGTGGTGGCTGCCGCGGGAAACAGCAACAACGAAGTGCCGATCTATCCTGCCGCCTATCCCGAAGTGCTGGCGGTAGCCTCGTTGAACAATAACGGTAGCAAATGGAGCGGATCCAACTACGGAGCGTATGTGGATATCGGAGTACCAAATCAGAATTTTTACACCACCACTCCAGCCAGCGGATATTATACTTATTCCGGCACGACATCCTATGCCTCGCCCATCATCAGCGCTTTGGCGGCGTTGGTGCTTGCCCAAAACCCCGGCTTCAGTCCAGCTCAAATCCGCAATCAGATCGTAGCTACAGGCGGCAACATAGATGCGCAAAATCCCCAATACATAAACAAACTTGGCGGAGGCATGGCAAATGCTCTTGCGGCACTTTCCACCGAGAACCCGGTGCAAACCCCGCATCTGAAGCTAAGCCTGTTCAGCCCCGGAATGCCCAAAGATCAGTTCTCGGATTTGGCTCTGGAACCCGGCGACATAATCTACCTGAACTTTACTATGCAAAATCACGCTGAGTTTGGCGCAGAACTGGATTTTGTGCTCTCGAGTACCGACCCCGCCATCAGCATAATCCAGAACCAATACTCCTGCAGCGCTCTTGCCGACGATTTCATCGAGCTTCAAGACGCGTTTCAGATTCTGATAGATCCCAGTGCCAGCTCGGGATATGTAAACCTTCAGTTGAGCGTAAGTTCAGAGCTACCGATCCTTTCTGCCACAAGCTTCAACCTTAGCTTCCTGATCAATGGCGGTGGTATCTTGGTTTGGGAACCTGTTTCGGGAGGGAGAGACCTCAGCGGAAGCTATATCCGCAATTACCTTGAGACCCTGGGGAAGAACCCCGTGCACGGCACAGTGTTTCCCGCTTCCTTCAGCGGATTCGACGCGGTGTTCCTTAGCTTTGGCTCGGTGGGCAATAACAACAGGCGTCTAAGCGAGATATTCATGTATGAAGCAATCCGGGACTATCTGCTGGCGGGAGGCAAGCTGTATCTTGAAGGCGCGGATGTATTGGGCTATGATCTGGAATACTATCTGGGAGAAGCAGACGAAGGGCTTGGAGCGCATAACGTTATCTGGGGCTTGATGGGTATCTCCGCGAGCACAGACGGCAGCACTAACAGTGTCTCGAACTTGCAGGCGGATTTGCCCTTCAGCGAGATCTCATTTGCAGCGTCCAATCAGCTAAATGTAAATTTCATCGACTTGTTGCAGCCGGATAACGAGAGCGGGATCACCGCCTTCACCGAAGATAACTATGGCATCGTGGGAGTAGCCGCCAAGGGTGGTTACAATCAACGCAGTGTGGGGTTTGCCTATGCTTTGGCGGAGCTTGTTGACGGTGACGCTCCCAACACCAGGGCAGATTTTTTGGATGAGATTCTGAACTGGTTTATCCATAGCCCGCAGCCGATAATTGGGATGGTGGAAGATACCTTGCGGATATCGTGGGATCCAATTCCCCTTGCGGGAAAGTATCGGATACTCTATGCGGAAGATCCCTATCAGGAGTTCATGGTGCTGGAAGACGCCCTTCAGGATACTTTCTACGATGTCCCCGAGCCGGAAGGCAAAGGATTCTTCAAGGTGCAAGCACTGCCATGATCTTTTGAGTGCACTGTTACAAATCCAAGATGAAAGAAGCCCGGGATAGTATCTTCCCGGGCTTAATCACGTTATCTGAGGGTTAATCTCCAAAGCTGCCGATCTGCGCGGGGATAATCAAGCTGGCTTCGGTGCATTTAAGCACTTCATCCACACTTACTCCGGAAGCTACTTCCTTGAGGATCAAACCTTCCGGGCTCACTTCGATCACAGCCATATCGGTGATGATCAGGCTTACTTTTCCTTTTGCAGTAAGGGGAAGCGTGCATTCTTTGAGGATCTTGGAATTGCCGTGTTTGTCGCAATGCTCCATGGCAACGATGACCTTGCGGGCACCGGTCACGAGGTCCATTGCGCCGCCCATTCCGGGTACCATTTTGCCGGGAATCATCCAGTTTGCCAAGTTTCCATATTGATCCACCTGAAGCGCGCCAAGCACGGTGGCATCGATGTGGCCTCCGCGAATGATGGCAAAGCTTAAAGCGCTATCGAAAAAAGATGCACCCTTGAGGGCGGTAATGAACCCGCCTCCGGCATTGATCATATCTTTGTCTTCCTCTCCCGGGGCAGGGCTGGGACCCACCCCCAGCATTCCGTTTTCGCTTTGGAAGATCACGTGAACGCCTTCAGGAATGAAGTTAACCGCCATGGTGGGTAAACCTATGCCGAGATTCACATAATCGCCATCCTTGAATTCGCGGGCGATTCTGCTACCGATCATAGCTCTCTTATCCATTGTGCACCTCCGCAGTTTTCACGATGTAATTCACAAACACGCCGGGGCAAGCGATCAGCTCCGGATCCAATTCGCCGATTTCCACAATCTCATCTACTTCCGCGATGGTGATCTTTCCCGCCATCGCCATGATCGGATTGCTGTTGCGCGCGGTTTTGCGGAAGATAAGATTACCTATTTTATCTGCCTTCCAGGCACGAACGATGGCAATATCCGCCTCGATCGCAGGTTCCAGGATGTAATCCTTGCCATTTACCGAAAGCACTTGTTTGCCTTCTTCCACTACAGTTCCTAGACCAGTGGGAGTAAGAACTCCCCCCAGCCCGGCTCCTGCTGCCCGCACGCGTTCCATCAGGGTTCCCTGAGGCACCAGCTCGATCTGCATCTGCCCGGAATTCATCTGCGCCTGTATCGCTTTGTTGGTTCCCAAATGCGATACCTGTGCGCTTTTCACGAGGTTTGCCACCACTAGCTTGCCTACTCCGCGATCCTCCCAATCGGAGGCAATCACGATCATGTGCAGCTCGCCGATGTTGTTTGCTACGATGGCATCGATGATGCACTCCGGAGCGCCCACCGCCAAAAAGCCGCCAATCGCCAGCCGGGTGCCAGGTTTTACCATTGCTGCCGCTTCTGAGGCTGAAATCTGTTTTGCCATGTTCTCTCCTATATTTGGCTAATTCTTCTTAATAAATACTCGCATATCCACCTTGGAGAAAATGTCAACTGTTTTCCCCTGTGGCATTATCCACCACAAAGTCCTGGACCAAATGCGCATCCATCGCCGGAACTACTACTTTAAGATGAATTCCATCTTCCAAGTAATCTTCCTCTTCTATGATGGCGATATCGTGCAAGCGGGATACCAGGGCTGTTTGTGCATATGGCAGAATTAAACGGAAGCGGCGGTTGTCCATCAGCATGGATTCGATCTTGCTCAAGAGCTGGTCTATCCCATCCCCATTGGCAGCGCTGATCGCGATGGAATCCTCATAGTGCCGCTGTAGCATGCTTTGCAGACGTGTGTCCACGAGGTCGCTCTTATTTAGCACTAGGAGCTGAGGGATGTTTTCCGCTCCGATGGATTTCAGGACATCGTTTACCTGGCTGATGTAATAATCGTGGCGGGGATCGGCGATATCCACGGTGTGGAGAAGTAAATCCGCATCCACCGCCTCCATCAGGGTGGCGCGGAACGATGCCACCAGATGGTGGGGCAGATTCGAGATAAAACCCACCGTGTCCGAGATCACCGCCGGTGAACCGGTGGAAAGCTTCAGTTGCCTGCTGGTGGAATCCAGGGTGGCAAAAAGGCGATCTTCCACCAATACTCCCGCATCCGTAAGGCAGTTGAAGAGAGTGGATTTCCCGGCGTTGGTATAGCCCACCAGGCAGATCTTCTTGCTTTTATCCCGCTGTTTACGTTGGGTCTCTTTGTGTTTGGTGATCTGGTCGATAGTTTTGGTGATCTTGCGGATATTCTCACGGATCAAGCGTTTATCTATCTCGATCTGTTTTTCTCCCATGCCCCGGGTGGCAGAACCTCCTGCCGACCGTACGCTTCCCCGCTCTTTATCGAAATGTCCCCAAAGCCTTTTTAGGCGGGGCAGTTGATATTGTAATTCCGCCAATCTCACCTGTAGCTTTGCCTCTTTGGTTTTGGCGTGTCTATGAAATATGGTCAGGATCACTTCCGTGCGGTCTATCACCTTTATCTGGTGGGTTTTCTCAATGTTTCGGGCTTGCATCGGAGATAGCTCATCGTTGATGATCAGCAAGTTGGCACCGGCTTGCACCATTTTGGTGCTTATCTCTTCCAGAAATCCCTTGCCAAAGTAGGTGCTACGCTCGGGTTGAGCTCGTTTTTGCGAATAACGTCCCAAGATCGTGATGCCCGCTGTATCTGCCAGGCGTTCAAGTTCATCCAGAGATGCCTCGCAATCCTCAGGTTTCTCGCCTTGCCGCACTACACTTGCGATAAACGCGCTATCTTCTTCGTTTTCCAGCTCATCCCAAGTATCAGGATCCAGCTCGTCGTATTCTTCTATAAGATATTCTTGTTGCATATATTACTCCTTATATCCCTTGATTGCCTCCGGGAGTTTAAATGAAAGTGTGAAGAGGGATGGGAGTTAGTTGATCACGGCGAATTTCCCCCTGGCTCTCTCATCGTCCATCTCGATTACGTAGAAGTATGTACCGCTGGACACCCGTTGACCTTTGTTATTTTGGGCATTCCAGCGCCAGGTAATCCTGTTGCTCTCGGGGACAAATGGGCCTATTGCCTCTTTGTAAACCAATGCCCCTCCGGCATCGTAGATTGCAATCTCTCCCTTCTTGCCGGCAGGAAAGTTCATGAACACAATCTCGGAATGCACTCTACGGTGCATGGGATTGGGGAACACAATGATATTCTTCAGGTTGCCGATCTCGCGCAACGCAAAGCGGGCCTGATTATGCTGAAAAGAGATGCGGTTTCCGCTGAGATCACTTACGTTGTTGATCTCCAAGAAATAGGCTTCGTTGCTGTATTTCAGGGGCTTGAGGAAAGTAACCACTACTCTATCATCATCGGCAGATACCGAAAGCACTCCATTTTCGGGGTCGTTATCCGGAACTACAAGCTTGTAGTTTGCCGCCAATCCCGCGGAATCCTGCTCCAGAGCTTCGCTGAAGGCGATTTCCACGCTGCGGTTTTTGGGAAGTATCTCTGCGGAAAGCACCCGGGGGGCATCCACGTCAACTATATAAGGGAATGTGTTGTTGTCTATCTCCGCAGGGATGCCACTAATCCCCTTTATCCCTTGCATCGTAAGCATATAGAGACTGTCTGTAGCGCTAAGAGCATCCCGGAACCTGAGCTGGATGCCATGCAGCTGGGCAATGCCATTCACCGAAATTGGCCTGCCGATACCATGCGAGAGGCTGTATAGATTGGGGTTCAGGATAGAAGATGGCATCGCTTGATTGAAGATTACCCGCACTTCATGTTTGCCTGCCATGAAGATCTCGGTGATTTTCGGCACTTCCAAAGGCGTAGTGGAGTGCCACGCGGAGGGATGACTTTCGGAAGGGTTTGAGGCATGAAACACAGAACTTACTGCGTAGGAATAGGTCTCTCCGGATGTTACGCTGCTATCGATGTAAGATTCTGCATTCACTTCTGCCAATAGAACTACATCTTCATCGGCTCTGCGACGATATACCCGGTAAGCATCGGCACCGATGCCCAACCAATTTACTAGTACATTGTGAGCGTCTTGCGCCTGGGCAAGTACGTTTACGGGGGAAGCGGGGCCACTATATGGCTCGTCCACATACCACTCTACGGTCACCAGCGAATCCGCGGCATTCATGGCGTTTGCGATTATCCTTTGTTTGCCATCCGCACCCATATAGCTAGCCATCCGGTAGTTTGTGGAGCTATCTCCCATAAAAACGGGCTTGAACTTACCGGCAGTGTGTTTGAGAACATACAAGGCAGGCGAAAGCGCTAGGATGATTTCATCTTTACCATCGCCATCCACGTCCGCCACAGTAATCGAATTCTGACCTTCCACATTGTTGAACATGATGCTGCCCATGCTTGCGTAGTTGTTGTCCTCAGAAGAGGTAAAAGCTTCAAACATCCAGAAGTTCAGATCCGGATTTGAGATGCTGGTATTGTATCCCCCAACTACAAAGTCGCGCTTGCCATCACCATCGAAATCGCCACTGGCAAGCTGATAAGTGTTCCTCACCGGGAGACGGTGATGCCAGGTCATGACAGATTCTGCGTAGTTCAGAACCTCAAACACCATGATGTCGCCATCGGTATCCGCCGTCAGAATATCCGGGCGGTTGTCCCCATCCAGATCGTCCACAATTACGGTGGGTACAAAGTTGTTCCTTTGAAAGGTTTGGGTGTTGTTCACAAGAGTGTTGCGCGGTGCCATCATTCCATTCGTGGTACGACCATAAATCTGTAGCACACGCTGAGCTGGAAGGTTTTTTACTAGCAGCAGCTCTTTGCCGGGAGAATTATCCACATTGGCTATCGCGCCCCCCACGATACCGATGTCGCTGAAGAGCAGCGAATCCGGATTGGGGTAGGTGAACCCGCTATTGGGGTAGGATTCCCAGAGTTTCGCAGTTTCGCCCTGAAGAAGTAGCAGTTCCGCGCTTTGTGCATTGGTATTCCCGATATCCAAAGGCCAACCGTTTTGGTTCAGACTGTGCTTCAAGATGTGTCCCGCAGGGCTGGGTTCATACACATTGATCGCCCCGTAGCCGGATATGGGCATATCCATGGCAAAGTACTCCGGGCTACTGTTGGCGTCAAAATCGTACCAGCTGTTCAAGGGAACTCTTGCCTTGCCGACCTCTTGTTTCAGAAAACCGTGGGCGGGAATGCTCTCGTAGCTGATATCCAGGAAATTGAGAATCGTATCTGAGATTGTGGAGATATCTGCCAGATTTGTCGCCTTCACGCGGATATCAATCTGCCCAGGAGGTAAACTCTGGGGAAGAGCCCAGATCTGCAGGGAATCCGCCACTGAGCCATAAACTACGTGCTCGTCTCCCACGCTGTCTGTGATCATCAATTGGCTATATACCGCTTCGTCGAACATCGCGCGGGCATAATAGCGCAGGTTTTCCCGATCATAACGGGCAAAACCTTCCAAACTGCCGGTTATAAGCTGCGGCGCACTGCGATCCACTTTCACATTGAAAAAGTAGTTATACTTCATCAGGTTGTTGTGTCGCTTTTCATACTGCAATCTCAGCATATACGTACCCTCTGCCAAGCTGGAAGGCACGTGAAACTCACCCAAGCGACCATTGACTACTTCCTCGGTGAAGTAAACCGGCTGTAGTGAATGTTCCCTGGCATCCCGCCAGGCGCCATTGGCAGGATCCGTGACACTGCGATACATTAAAGAGTAACGGGCAAAATCCTCACCATATACACTCCCCCGTATCTCGGTAGTGCCTTGTATGGCAAGCTGATCCAAGGGATATGTGATCTTCACGAAGGGCGGATTAATGTTATCCAGAAGTTTCTGCACATTCAGAAGTCCGTGCCCGGTTCGGATATCGTATCCAGGTGTTTCCAGATCATCCGTAGCGGATAGTAGCCGGCTGCGTACCTCCGCTGGAGAGAGTCCCGGCACCAAGGATAGGAGCAGAGCTACCGCTCCTGTCACATAAGGGGCGCTCATCGAAGTTCCGCTCATCTCCATATACATCTCATTTCCGGAATCCTTGTAGGTAGAGAGAACAGCTTCGCCAGGCGCCATGAGATCCAGATCGTGACCATAGCTGGCAAAGCCGGAAAGAACTTTCGCGCTGTTGACACTGGAAACGGAGATCACGCTGGAAAGCCGGGCGGGGTAACTCATTATGGGTCCCGGATCGTTACCGGAAGATGCAACCAAGGTAACCCCTTTGTTATAAGCATAATCACAGGCATCGGCGATGATCGCTGAGTAGTTGGGATCCCCCCAGCTCATGTTGATCACGTGAGCTCCGTTATCCGCCGCGTAGATGATCGCTGCCGCAGCATCGTCGTCCTGAAGATAACCACCATCCGGAGTTCTAAAACCAGCTCTTAGTGGCATGATCCGCACATTCCAGCATACTCCCGATACTCCGATACCGTTGTTGCCACGGGCTCCGATGATTCCGGAGACATGAGTACCGTGATAGTTTTCGTCCAGGACATCGTTATCCTGCTCCAGATAATCTCCCAAAGCCACATCCGCCATCTCAGGTGCGTCCGCAAAATCCCAACCACACCAATCGTCCACATAGCCGTTGCCATCGTCATCAATCCCATTATCTGGGATCTCATTGTGGTTGATATATACATTATCCGCGATGTCCGGGTGATTAATCAACAGACCGCTATCTACCACTCCCACTATCACCTGATGGTTGCCGGTGCTGTAATCCCATGCAGATGCCAGATTCACCAGATGGTGCAGCTGCCTGCCCAACAGCGGATCGTTGGGAGTAGCATGCATCTTGCGCAGATAGTTTGGCTCCACATAGCTGATCCCGGGGAAGCTGATTCGTTTCATCTGATTGATATCCGGCATTTGGCTAAGATTTACTCTGAAGTATTTGTTCCCCGGCATCCCGGAGATCTGCTCCATGCTCTTTATACCATAGCTTTGCAGGTAATTATCGAAGGTGCTCAAACCAGTTTTATTATTCTTCAGGGTAAGGTCGATCTCTGTCTTGAACAGTAACTGACCAGGGCTATATGCGGGCATCGCCGCCAAGGGACACAGGACTGCCAAAAGAATTGCCACACCAAGGATCCTGCCGGCAAGTGCCGACCGGTGATAAATACAACTGTGCTTGTTCTCTATCTTAGAAACGAACATATGCTACCTTTTCGTTTTTTAGAAGCTATAACTCAGCCCAAAGCTGTGAGCGTCACCCAAACCATCGTCGTGGGGTGTAAAACCGTAATCCAGATTGAAGCCGGAGATCGCAAAGCCCAAGCCCGCGGTGATTCCGGACACATCCGTGTTAAATTTGTATCCCGCGCGCAGGTGCAGACGCTCCAGCAGAGTAAGCTCGGATGCTATATACGCCTGAGGATCCGCATCCGGAGGAAACACCACTCCGGATTCCAGCCCCAGGTGCTGCTCGTTAAACTGGAAACCCTTGTAAACATCCAAGTCAAAACTATGTGGCAGTTTCACGTTTTCCTCATCCATCTTGTTGCTGAATCCCAGATTCCGGGCAGAGAAAGACACCCGGCTATCCTTCAAGAGAGTGAGGGTGGTGATCCCGAGATCGGCGGTGAGCGCCAACGCGGATGCGGTATCCAATTTCTGATACGCCACATTCAGGTTTGCCCCCACATATATGCTAGGACTTAGGCGGCGGGCATAATTTCCCGATACTCCGATGTCGGTGGGACTGTAAGTACCCAGATACAAGCCTGTTTCGTCCCTTTTGTCGATCTCCCCATAGCTGAGATTACGCAGAGCCAATCCGATATGAGAATTGCGGCTGGCATTGGAATATACTACGGAAGTGTATGCCGTATCTCCCAGCCAGGAACTATGAGAGATTGCTACCGCCTGATGCGAGTACATCGCGGCTGCGGAGGGTTGCAATATCCAGGAACCTATATTTGCCTCGCTGTGGACCCCTCTGCCTGCCAATGCGCTACTTACCGGGTTAAGCGGGATATTGAGGAACTTGAAGCCATATTTGCCGGCTTCGCTATGGATCTCTGCGCTCAGCGCAAGCGATAGTGCGATCATAGTGATCAGGATAAAATGTCTTTTCATATATCTGGCTCCTGTAAATTACTTCTCGATGCCAAAGCGTAGGCGGTGAGTCTCACCTCCGCCGGATACCATCGCGATATAGATTCCACTGCCCAGCCTTTCCACCGGAATCCTGAACAGTTCGAGGTTTCTAAGATACGCGTATCCCATCGCTTTGTGTTTGTAAACCAAATTTCCGGAGATATCGTAGATGGCAAGTTCTATTTCCAGATCCCGGGTAGGCATCACGGAGAGGATCACCTTTTGGTCGTAGATCTTCTTCAGCGGATTGGGATAGAAATATAGCTGATCTTTCACGAACATTCCGGAGCTCTGAAACTGATTATTTGCGGAAGAAGCTCCCCGGGAGGCTGTTCGCCTTAGATTTGCATATTCATGCACCCATTGGGCATCCACCCGGTTGGCATCGTAATTTGGCAGAGGACTTCGGAAGATCGAGCCATTATCGCCAGCCATCCATAGATAATAGAGATCATCCGCACCTTTTGCCACAAAGGGCAAATGCCTGCCACGATTGGCAAAGGATATCGGATATCCGCTTTTCAAGCGCAGGCTCTCTTCCCATACTACCAGACGGTTCATATTCAAGGAACTCATTAGTTCCAGCCTGCCATCGCCATCGATATCAATCGCTACGGCGCCTGCAGAAACTTCGTCCGAAGCCAAACCCATATTCAAGCTCACCGCACTCATATCGCCACCTTTGTGATCCACGATATACACCCGGTTTGAGGTGCCGATGATGATATCCAAAGTGCCATTGGAATCCCAATCCTGAATGGTGAGCGGAGCATTGGTGCTATCGGCAAATACAAAGGGGAACCCGTCCCTCAAAGTAGGTCCATTTGCACCTAGTTCAAAGACATATACGCTGGAAGGGCATTGCACGATTATGTTGTTTGCCTCTGCCAGAGGAGCGTGGAACAAAGCAAAAGCAAGAGAATCTGCCGGCACATCGATAGGCCAGATATCTGCAACTGCGATACCCGATAGCTTTGCCAGAGAGTATTGCCCGTTCTCACTCTTGGTGATGGCATATAGATGATCGTCTCCATAGCTGAGATTGGTAGCCAGCTTGCCATCGATGTTCCAGATCTCGGAAGATAGCTCTCCGGAAGCCTTGTTGTAGGATAGCACCGTGTCTTTACCATCATTGAGATTGTGGATTGGCAGATACATTCTGTCGCCGGCGTCCACGGGATGATCGATCCAGCGCCGGTTCATAAGGTTCAGGACAAACTGGGTGGTATTGCCATTGATGCGCGCCAAACGGATAAGGTTATTCTCTTGCATCGGCAGATACAGGTTTTCGCCATCCCAAGTATAGAGTTCTACAATTTCCTGGAACTGAAGGGGATAGCCCTCCGCCATCGTATCTTCGGAAAACAGGGCGATCTTGCCATTAGGCATAGGATAGAAGATTTCTTCCGTGCCATCCTGATACATATCTATCGCCGCTGCGGGCAGAGTATTTATACCTTCGAAACCAGCGTCCAGACGCCAGGCAAATCTCACGCTGAAGCTCATGACGTTTCCACTTGCGCTGATATCGTAGATTTCCAAGGGAGTTCCGCCATAATAGCTCTCCGCGGTGGGCAGCCACATGAGTCCATTATAAATGCCATTGCCAAAGTAGTCGTTGTTACCCTGACGAAAACTATCGTCGGGTCCCCCATATTTGTAATCGCTAACCACGGCGGTATCCAAGTTCTGATATCCGTCCGCTTCTTCCAGATCCACCCCTTTGTGCCGGGCTTCGCCATTGATGCGGTTGAGATCGAAGTTCTCGGTGAACTTTTCCTCGATCACGTTTTCATCGATATGCCAGATCAATATTCCACTGCCATCGGTGGTGGGATCCATACCAAATCCGGGCAGAAAGAAATCCCATTCACTGCCCAAATAGCGGTTTTTAGAGAAATTGAAATATGGTAAAAGGGGATAATCAGCATAATAATCCTGTTCCCCTTCAGGTAAGAGTTTAAAGGTATAGCTGGGCAAGTTCTGATATGGATCCAGACTGCCATCAGGGTTCTGTTGCCGGTTTTCGATGAGGAAGTATTCTCGGCTGGAAACCGGGATTTTATATAGCCGCACCGCGTCTTGCTGATGATTCAGAAAGTGATCCACGCTTAGGCTAACGCTATCGTGCAGGATCTCCACTGCGTCCTCCCATCCCAGATAGTAGCGACTCCAAGCGCTTAGCTGGGCAGGAACATATCCGCTGGCATTCCACACTCCGGTGCCCATCAAGCCCCAATTGCCGATGCCTTGGCTGGCACCGTTGCTACTATCGTTATCAAACAAGGTAGGCAAACCCAACACGTGTCCAAACTGATGAGCCAACACGCCATAGATGCTAAAGAGATACACACTGGCGTTTTCTTCGTTTTCCCCCGGGAAGTAATCGTGATATTGATCCTCAGGAACTATTACCACATTGGTAAGGATCGCTCCGTCCGGAGTCTGGAATCCTGGATAATCGTCGTTTTCGGGATCAAAAGCAGCTTGTAATATGCGCCGGGTAAGAAAGGTGCTCCAAATGCTATCCGTGCGGATACGGTCAATATCCGCTTCCTGCCCTTGTCCGGCATGGAAGATAATGAGCCCGTCGTAATCTCCGTAGTTGATCAAGCCTTCGCTCAATTCCATGAGATCCGGCAATATTTGGGGTAGATTGGCGTCTGTCCTGGTGGAGGTATCTCCTCCGTAAAAGCTTAGTGGATTTGGCAATTGGAAGGCTTGAGGATAAACGGTATAGTTCATCTCATACCGGTTGTGGGAAGCATCCGCAAAGAAATCCGCCAAATGCAACATCCAGCGTTCAAAGAATGCCGCATCATGCGCCAGATAATCTGGATACGCAGGCTCCACGCGAAATTGTAGATCCGAAAACTCCACCATCACAGCCAGAATATTCTGGGGAATTGTCCCGTTGCTTTTTGTGCCGGTTCGGATATCGGTGCCATAATCTGTGGAATTTGTTCCATTTCTCTGCCAGGGAGCGAAATTTCGGAGCATCTCGATCCGGGTCGGTTGCCAGGTTTCCGGGGGTTCACCATACATTGGGTGTGGCGGAACCATGGCAAAGGCAGTAGTGCATAGCGTCAACAGCATAGCTAAGTGCAAGTATTTGGCCCATTTAGGCATAGTGGATAAATCTCCCATATTCTTACTGTGAAGATACAAAGGCAAATAACTGATCCTGCACAAGCTATTTAAGTGCCTGATCCTCGTCAAGTAGAAAGAATGCCCCAAGCCCCCAATTGGTGATTCCTGAGATTCCCGATTTTCTCCGCCCCGTTATTTTGATTCGGAAAGGCGCTTCCCCGTTTGTTTTTGCTGATCGTAGCCTGCAGCTCTCTTACAATAAGGGTCCAGGCTGACACACATTTATTTTACCTGTTGCCAGCCTGGAGCTCAAAGATAGGTGCTTACTCTTTTTCCAGATAGTGATCCAATTCCTGAAACGCCTGAGACGCTTTGAACTGATTGTAAAGAGCTTCTTCGTTGCGGATCTGTGCCGCGAGGTGACGATTGATCTGGTCTTGGGGAATCTTCATCTGCAGCCAGGTTTTATAACGTTCACCCCCGGCTTCTTTTACTTTGCGGGTTTCCATCTTTCCGGTGATGATCCCGGAGAACTCCGCGTTTGATACCGCGCGCACCACGTTTGAGGTAAGCGCCAGAACCTGGGGATCGTTTACTCCCGCTTCTTCCAGATAGTTTTTCAGCATGCTTTGTACTGTGATTTCCACATATTGCGCAGCTTCAGCCAGAGCATTGGAGCGGGCAACGTTCATGGATGCGTTTTCGCTGAGATTTGTGCCCTGTCCGTATGTGTTTACATAGCCTTGTTCATTTTGCAGACCCCACCAGGATGGGCGATAAACCAGTTCACCATCGGCTTTTACTTCTTTTTTCTTGTTTCCCGAACAGCCAAAACTGATGATGACCAGGGTAATGATCAGGATTGTGATAAGGGCTCTTTTCATTGTTACCTCCATACGCGGTGGCGTATTATTTTGTGTAGGATATTTTTATTAAGCGATCTATAGCTCGGATGCAAATGGCTTTGAGCCAAAGATAGTGTCAAGCACAAATATTTCACAGCCGCATCCTGCGTTGCAAGCGCTGATGTTCTTCATAACTGGCGCTAAACACATTGTTGCCTTGGTTATCCGCAAAGAAATAGAGATAATTGTGTGCGGCTGGCTTCAGTGCGGCGAGTATGGATTCCACCTGAGGGTTGGAGATGGGAGTAGGTGGTAAACCCGGATTTTGATATGTATTGTAAGGCGAAGGGATCCGGGTATCCGCGTTGGTCAATACCGCCCTGCGAATACCTTTTTTTTCCAAGATATAATCCACCGTAGGGCAGCTCTGCAAGGGCATTCCCAAGCGCATACGACGATCGAAGACTCCGGCGATGATGGGGCGTTCTGCCGAATTCCCGGCTTCTTTCTCCACGATCGAGGCAAGGATCAGCTTCCGGTAGAAATCGTCAATTTGCCAGATATCTATCCCGGCTCTGGCTGTTTTGCGAAAAAACTCCTGCGTCATCAATGCCAAAATGCTATCCGGACTGCTCGATATCGGGAAGAGATAGGTCTCCGGGTAGAGAAAGCCTTCCAGGCTGGCAAGGGGATATCCGGTCAAGCGCCGCACCAGCGCTGTATCCGTTGCCGCTGCTTGCAAGCTTTGGTAATCCGCCAAGCCGCTATCCGCAATCCGTTGGAAGGTGAGATGCATGGAAAGCCCCTCGGGGAAGGTAATGCGGATATTTTCGGAGTGTCCCGCCGCCAATCTGGAAACCGTGTTCCAAAGGTTGCTGTGCCCACCAAAAACATAGGTACCGGGTTTCAGGGAACGATCCGCCCCACGCAGTTTTGCCAGCATTCTAAAGGCAGAAGAACTACGCACGATGCCCTCCCGCTTTAGCTTGTCGCCGATCACTCCGGCGTTATCCCCAGCTTGCACTTTTACCAAGCGTTCGGTGGAATCACGCACGGTGAAGAGCTCGAAAGCTACAAAGGAGGCGGCGATCAGCACCAGGCTGATGGCAACTATGCTGATAAGGCGGAGTTTTGTCATTTGCTGTCAGTATTCTCCAGATAAGATTTCAGGATCATCGCCGCAGCCATCGCATCCACCATTTTTCTGGCTTCCTGCCAGCTTTTTCCCATCTTCTTTAGTTCGGTCTCGGCTTCCGCAGAGCTGTAGCGCTCGTCCCAGAATATTACCTCGATATCCATGTATCCCTGCAGTTTTTCGTAAAAAGCTTGTGTCTCACGGGTTTTTGGCGTGTGGCTACCGTCGATGGCATAGGGCATGCCTACCACGATGAGAGTAGTTTGCTGGCTCTTGGCTAGCTCGCGGATTTTTTCCAAACACTCTTCAAGAGAAGTGTTTTCCACCACACTGTGTGCTTTGGCAAACATCCGCAAGGGGTCTGAAAACGCAATTCCAATGCGCTTGGATCCATAATCTATGGCCATGATCCGCCCGATCATAGAAGCGATTCATCCCTCCAGATCATTATCTGCCAATCCCCGGCATTCTCCACCAGGTAGAAGCGTGCCACTCCATTTGCTACATAACTGCTATTGGTATGCTTATAGGTAAGGATCAGGTCAAAATAACACGGGATCACGATATAATCCTCCATCCCATCCGCGGGATCCCGCTCCCACAGCTCCTGGGGCGGAATCTGCAGCCGCAGCTCGATAGCGTCTGCCACTGGCAAGATGCCATCGCTGCTACCGCGTTCAAACATGTTTCTGGTGATCTCCACCTCATGGTCGTATCCCCACCAGGAATCCCGCCTGCCATCGCCATCCATATCGATGCCTATCTGTTGATACTCGCTGGATAGCAACTCAAACCGATAATCCGGATGCAGAAGCTTGCGGAAAATATTGATGTTCTTCTCGCGATATGCTTTTTCCAGATTTTTTAGTAGTTCCTCCGGACTGCGGTTTTGCACTACATCGGAAGATGAATCCCTTAGGGGTGGCCGGAAGGGATTTTCGCAAGCACCCAGCACCACCAGCAGAAGAAGGACTATATATCTAACCGTTTTCATGTTTTAATAAACCCCAGGTACGTTCTCCCGAAGAACGGTAGTCCTTCCAACTATAGATATACCAATAGCCATTTACCCGCTTGAGATGCAGCTCCAATCTCCCTTTTGCTACCACCTGATCTCGATCAGGATCCTCCGGAGTGGCAGTTATCTCATAGGCACGGTAGAGCTTGACTTCTGTAGAAGAGATCTCGTCCTGCGCATCCATATCTTGCATATTTAGGGAAATCTCCCGGTATCGGGCATGAAGATTCAAGAGCATATCCTGCTCTTGCACATTGGTCCAAGTTTGATCCGTGCTATAATCCGTAATATCCTGTTGGGCAAAGTAAAAGCGATATTCACTCAAGAAAATCCTGCCGTAGTTGATGGCATTGCGGGAATCCTCATAGGCATAAATCAGATTGTCCAAAAGCAACTGCCAAGAGGATGTAACATCGTTCCATCGGGCTTCCTCGGAAGGAGGCTCGGCATCCCGCAATTCAAATATATTGCAGGCATTTAGCGTAAGCATCGTTAATAGCAGGAAGACGATATTTCTCATGTGAATCATATTCGATTTCCACAATACAGATGTCAAGCAGAAATTCTGATTCCCCTGGGGAGATATCTGCTCCTCGCTTACTAATAAAGAGAATTGTTTGACATCATCCCCCACTGCGGATTATGTGCGCCCGAGGTAATCATGAAACAGTTTTTATACTCCTTTTTACTTGTGATTCTTATCAATACCTTGAGCGCTCTGCGCATCGAGGCAGATCATTTTGGCTTCAAGCCCGGCGCGCAGAGAAACTACAAACAAGGCACCTGGGATGTCGGAACCACTGATCTCAGCGAGGGCAGCGGCAAAATCTGGAAATTCTCCCTGCCCCAAACTGGATATGTGCACAATAGTTATTTTTCCAGTTCAGGACACCCGGATTTTCCGGATGCCAACCTCCGCTGTAGTTACACCCAATTTGTAAATGGGATCCTGGATGCAGGCACGATATACCTTCAGAACAACTCCCCCGATATCATAACCTTAGGCTACACCGGTGCGCCAAATATGGTATGGAATCCCGGAATTCCCAATGGCTTGCCGCATACCCTGGGAAAGACCTGGCAGGGAACCCACAATTGGACTTATGGCGCTTACGACATCAGCGGAAAAGTAATCTCGGAAGGCATGATCTCCACCATCCTGGGTAGCTTTCCTGCGCTGTGTGTGCGGTATCACTATGTAAGCGGTTCTTTTAGTTACTACTATTATCAGTGGGAATGTGCGGAATACGGCATCGTAGCCTATGCCAACACCCTAAATGGCAACATGCTCTATGTACTAAATGAAGCCGAGCCAAATGTCTCCCCGGCGGAAGATCTGCTTGCTGCCCAAGTTCCCATCCTGAATGTGTACCCCAATCCGGCATCCGACACAATCTTCGTAATCCCACCCGCCAAAGGAGCATGGGAACTTCGCTTGTACGATATCAGGGGCAGGGCATTACCCAAGCTGGGAAACTTCTGCACCGAATCTACACCGGAGGAGATCCGGATCGAGCTTTCTACCCTCGGCTTAGCTCCCGGCATCTATATCCTGCAAGCCCGAAATGGATCCCAAACAATACTCAAACGGATCGTGATCAGAACCCGATAATCAACTGACATTGAGTTCTTGCCAGGTGGCATTTCACCTGGCACTCTCCGGGATCTCACCCCCATTTTGCGCTCGAGTCGCGAAGCCGTCCCGATGCAATCCCCACTGCATGAAGACGGCATCCCGATACTTTCGGGCAATGGGGGTGAATCCAAACAGTAAGCACTTGTTTTGAGGGGCTTAGATTCTGATCAGCTAGAATATTTCGCCACGGAAAAGCCCTCATAGATCGGCTATGGCGAAAGATTTAATGGGATGATGGAGAAGGAATATATTGATAGATATATCTTCTGCAATTTAGTTGAAGCAAAGGAACTTATTTTGAATTAGGTAAGTCACTACAATGAGGAACGACCGCATCGGTCTCTGAATTACATGGCTCCCTACGAGTTTATTAATGCCTATAACGTCAAAGCGAATTCACCATTACAGATTGATCTACAATAGAATGGGGTATGGTCACTGGATAGATCATATAGAAACATCATTCCATGCTTCCACCCAAAAGTCTCTGCCTAAAGAACGGATTCTGAACTGTAAGCCTGGAAATGATGAGAATATTCGTACGATATCCTTGTAACCATATAGGTACAGAGGGCATTTGAAACGATAGCGCATTTGCCGTTGCCAGGCAAGGAATCCTCCCGAAGAAGGGAAACTGAAGAAAGCTTTCCCTTTACAGAGTTGCATGGCATGTTGCACACATGCCTCAGCGTCCTCAATATAATCCATAAAGCCCATTAGGATCACATAATCATAGCTCTTGTCAGATATCGAAAAAAAATCCCTCACTTCAAACCGGCATACCTTAGTAACCCGTTTCTGAGCCGCTTTTTCTTCAGCCAGTTTAATCATCCCTTTGGCAAAATCGATCCCAAGTACTTCTTCCGCTCCCATCAGGGCAAGGCTGATCGCGTAATGCCCTGGACCGCAGCCAACGTCCAGAACCTTCTTTCCTTTAATATCTGCACATGCTTCCAGAGTCAGCTCAAACCTTCTTCGGATGCTCTTACGCAGAAACCGGTTTATAAGTCTGTGTAGCAGGTTTTTTCCGCTACCATAGATGGAGTCAAAGTCATCGGCATAGGCATCGAAGAATCCGGCAGTGATCCTTCCCTGTTCTGTTTTACTCTTGCGCGTCAAGGTAATCCCCCATTCTGATAAACTTTGCAGAGTCCAATAACATATCCAGCTTTGCCGGAACGCTGGTAAGGTTCACGTAGGTCTTGAACTTTCTTAATGGATTCATCTCGATATGCGGATGCTCAGTGTCAATTTCCCGCGGATGGATATAAATCGTTAAAGGATATCGTGCCAGCACCTTATCTTTCATCCGGGCTATCACCTTCAAGGGGAAAAAGCGTAAGTATCCACCTCCAAACATGCTTACATTCATCCCCAAGACCTTCACCACTGTAATCGGAAACTCATATATCTTTCCTCCCGCACAGTTGATAAAACACGGTGCGAAGGAACCTCCGATTATTCCCATACTGCTTTTCTTTAGGGGCAGCACGGAAGAATCATACTTGTATCCCGCTTCAAGCAACTTTTCAAAGAACCAGTGAGTGCTTCCGGGTATGAGAAAACCGGGGCTGCGCCATCCCTTTACCGCCTCTCCGCTGATATCCTCAAGCAACAGTCTTGATTCCAGCGCATCCTTATGAAACTCACTTGAACTCATCATGCTCACTTCCCGGTGAAACATCCCATGCGATGCAATCTCATGGCCATATTCCCTTGCCCTGCGTACAAGGCCAGGATTATTACGAGCAATATAGCCTAAAAAGAACAGCGTGGCCTTGATTTCTTTAGCCGCCAGAAGCTCAAAATAGCGGTTCAAGCCAATCTCCACCCGGGCCGGCAGACTGTCCCAAGCCGTTACAGGCGGTGTTCCTTTTACTCCGATGATATGATAGTATTCCTCCACATCAACCGTCATAAACCCGGGATATTTCTCAGTTTTCTTTTCCATTTTGTTCATGAACACACTCGCATACTCCTTATCTTCGATGTCAAGGAAAAATGTCGTTCACTGGACTTTTGTAACCCCTCACTGAAAACTTCAAATTGCTCTCACTTTGACAAATCAGCTTATCACATTATCAACAAATATTATATGGCCTTGTTAGAAAACCACAAAGACGAGCAGATCGAATACGACTCAGAAATGAATCCGGTAGGTGTCTCCGGAGTACATTCTCCGTTCCCACCATTTCATTGGAAGTGCAGGACAATGACAGCCATCTTATAGTTAACAATCATCTAGGCCTTAACAGAAATATCTGGCATTTCAGTAGTTACTTCAGTGTCAACAAATGACCTTTGCTCCCGAATGATCTTTCTCTTCTCGATAGCTGGAGCAAGACAGAATAAATCGAATTCCTCTTTATCAATCTCCGAGGCATTAGAAACATGAGGGAAAAGCAGCTTAAGGTACGCTGTCGCTAACTTGATTATCGCCTTAACGTCTCTTGTATCTGAATTTTGTGGGATTTGAATTAGATCTGAGACGATTTGACTATAATGGGAACAATTCCTCAGCTTGTGTAATATCTCGCTAAAATACTCTACATTAAGAGTGTATCCGTTTACTATAAGACCCTGATTAAGCCTGATAAGTTTCCAGCCCTCAATGAATCCATGAATTCTATCCATGAGTGCAGAAGATTGAAAGAAACTGGGCAATGATACAAAGTATCTATTTGATAATGGACGCCAGTCCGGTGATAAAGAAATGTTCCCCAACATCATAAGTCCCGCTTCAGATGATCCGCTATAATTAGCAACCGTAAAACGACCACTTTCTAGGTAGTTTTTCAACGCTCCTAATAACTCATCTTCATTAGCGAACTTTATCGTCTCTATCTCATCAAAAGTCACGAAATCGTAGTTTTCAATTATACCAGGAGTTCTTCTGCCAATATCGTACAAGAGTTTTGCCCTTGATACCACTCCTCCGCTAAACATCCACGTATATTTACTTAGATTGCCAAATACATATGATTTTCCTGTGCCCTTAGGGGCAAGTTCTATCAAGTTGAGGTTAGGCTCAACAAAAATCAATAACCGAGATAGAAAAAGTAGTTTTCGGTCGATTGAGCTAAAACCTGTTTGTGTATCTTTATTATCAGGATTATACTCCATCGATCTTATAAGTAAGTCAATCCATTCGTACACGGTGAAATTTTTCCTTGCTGATTTGAAGTATTCTAGGTCTACCTGATATGGTTGGAATGGTTTATAGTCAATAAGTTGTACATGCCCACTGACATTGCCCATAGGGGGTACATATACTAAAGTGATAACGCCCCAATGCTCTCCGTCTGATAGGTACTTTTCGTGTTTCTTGAAAACATAATCGGGTATGATACCAATATTTAACGAGATACCGTGGTCTGGGATCTCGAATTTAAACAAGTCATTTTTTAGATCAACCTGAATATTGAATCTGGATAATATTTTTATTGGTTCCTTCTGTGTTTTTAGCTTAACGAGTATGCTTTCATCCTTACTCGGTATATGATTATCCATGAAGCTAATTAAGCCGTCCACATCTAATGAGCCATCTGAGGAAGTATACTTCTTGATTAGCCAATCTTTGATGAATGACGGTAGATTCCTACTAGAAAAAGCGTTGTACCTGCTCTTGATCTTAAGGACAGATTCATCTGGGAAATACTCGCATATTTTCACGTCAAGTGGATTCAAAACAACTCCTCCTGTATTATACCTGATTTTATTAATAACTCGATGTCACAGTTCTGACCATCAGCGATTAAAGTTGCACCATAGTGGCCTGAGTTTAATCCTTTGAAACTACATGTCCAATGATCTTGATTAAAAGTCATATTAAACCTATTTCCTTGCACTAATATGAAAGGGATCCCTAAAGGTTTTGGCTGGATAGTGAGTTCAATTACTGGATTATTCGCTGTAACTCCAAGGAAACGAGTCGGTTTAACTACCAATCGCTGTTTTTTGACTCTTCTAAGTTTGATAAATGGGATTAGAATTTCTTCTGGAGTTGCCCCCCCATGGGCTTCGAACGGTGGCCTATTTCCAAGAGAAACATGCTTCAACGCTATCAAACACCTTCTATCGTGCATATGTGGAGATTCTACTACGTGGAGAATTTTTATCTGATCAGAAGCGAAGTCGCTGCCGTCTTCAATCCATTTATAGCGGCCACCATGTTCAGTATCAGACATACCTAGACCCTTGTTATCAACGAATTCTTTAATACACAAATACGATGAGCCATGATCAGAGCTGATTACAATAGAATCACTAGAACTAGCCAATATCTGCCTAACAATCGATTGAAGTATTGATATTTGTCCTAGTAATACCTGGCTCATATTATTAGATATCTGATTGCTATGAATGTATTTATCGAGATCTAGTATGTGAAGAGAATCGGGTATTCTATTAACATCAGTAATCGTGGGCAGAAATACTCGTCTAATATCTACACTTTCAACAAACCACTTATTGTCTACGTCTAGTTCTTTGATTAGATGCAGTAACAATGGTGTCCATTCTGCTCCAAGGCAATCAACCCAGTATACATCGTCATGTTCGTTAGAATGGTCAGGAAGTTGTTGCTTGTAGTACCATTCATATAGACCTTGTGCATCGCAATTTACTTTGCTCAGGATATTGTCGATCTCAGGTTGTCGCTTCCAAGTAAGCTTACCCAAACAATATTCTTTAAAATATGTTGTAAGCCATTTGTTGCAACCCTTGGAAATGAAATCGAATCCATCCCAGTTTAAATACTCAAACAGGATTGTAAATCTACGGCGAAAAACAGGAGATTTGATAAAGGATGCGTCTTGTCGCAGTTTTTTTAACACATAAAGTGATTCACAAATCAGAAGTCCCGTAAGAACATCAGGATTACTATCCACAAAATCGACTCGCTTATCAAGTTCGGAACTAACTTGGCTTTCGAATTCATCGGTTGGTTTGCCCAATTCTTTGTGAATAAAAGTTAATAGATTGTATCTCTCGTGTAGCCACCGTTTACTACCAGGTTGTTGAAAAGCGTATACCCAGATGTTGTGAATCAGTTCATTATCCGAATATTCAGAAAGAGACTCAAGACAAAGACGGAAGTTGTCATGCGTGTCATCTCCATTACATTTCGATTGGTACCAATTGCTTAACAACCATTTTTCCGATGCACCAGTTAGTTTCAAAAAATGCTGTATAAATGATCTCTGGCTTAGGTCTAAAAGGCTATATTCAAACCTCTTGCTAATGTAGCTATCAAAGTCGAATTGAGCAATTGACTGGGGTGACCTTAGGAAGGTACCATACAAGTCTACCCAATACTCAAAATCTTTTGTTTTGTACTGGAATGGAATTACTACATTGAAAAGTGATTGAATCAGATCACGATAATTACTGACTTCGTTAGAAGATATGAAGACCTCATCTGGCAAGAACTGCTTTGCTAAATAGTTCAGATTCGCTGAAGTAGAATAATATCTACTTTCGTAGTCGTTTTTCCAAAGTGAAAGCCATGCTTGTGCATTGGTTATAAATTTAGGATCATTAGTTACGGGAAATGTGACACGATATATATCTGACATAGTTACATCGTCATTGTGTAACTTCCAAATTGGAGCCCACTGATGCTTCCTGGAAAATTCCTGAAGTACGAAGTTTTGAAAGGGTGTCCAGATTCCGTATAAAGGTAAGTAAATCCTATTGTTGACAGTTGGTGGATTTTCAATGCTATCCATAAGATAGTTGAAGAAGGATATAAACTCATTATTTTGATAAAATCTTAGTACTTCTGAGATAGGATATATTACCGAGTTAGGATTAGACAGTAAATCCTCAATCTTCGTGAATATATCTTGTTTTGTGGGAAACACGTCAGCGTTACACAAAGCACTCAAATCGATATGGTTGTCCGTTATCTTGCATAAATCAATGACCAATTCTCTGTACTGGGTCATGTTTTCAGAAAATATAAACCTGACAGGGTATCTACGATTCGCCATATCGCTGATCTTTGATTCTTCGATAATCTCCAGCATTAGATCATCTATAGAGTTGAATACCTTATACATCGATTCCTTCTTCACGTAAAGCCTTGATAGCCACTTCTATGGTCTGAGGAACAGATGATAGTATTCTCTCTATGATGAGTATTGCCTGAGGGTCCCATCCAGCATTTGTAAGGCTATTTACTATCCTCATAGTCGCTAAATTATACTCTTGAACTGAATCAACTGTATCGTTGTTATCTTCAGAATCACCATTTGCAGTGTCACCCATATCAGGGCCATTGTCACCTGTAGTATTGTCGTTGCCATTTGATGTGTTAACACCACCATTAGTAGCGCCATTGCTGGCTTTCTGCAAAAGGAATGTAAGTACTCTATTGTGGGTGGTAACCTCGTCCTCGCAGGTATAAACTAGCTCTTCACCGGAGTTCTTGATGATGTATTCTTCAATCGCATCAATATCTAGTTCCGAAACATTATCTACTGCCTTCAACTCAAGCCACTTTTTGAAAAGCTCCGGGTTATTTTTGGTGTCATTGAATATAATTCTGAGATCAGTTTGTGTTGAGGATATTTTATTATACGTCGTGTGAACAAACTCACTAGAGTATTCTTCGTCTTTGACTGCCTTGAATAACTCAATGATTGAGTCCAAAGCACTTATTACTGCTTCGTTACCTTGTGCTATATCGTGATATTTTGCGATCCACAGAGGGTATCGAAACTTGTTTTTTACATAATCTAGGGCAATGTCCCAAACTATCTGCTTTAAACTATCTTTCTGTTTTGGATTAAAAATTTCGCATAGCAGTTTGATTAATTTGTCCTCGTGGGGAGATCCGATTCTGATTGTCAGTTTCTTACTATCCACTTGCTCATTCTCTGATGCGTATTCAAAGAAATTTACAATAAGTTCAATCATGTCCTGAGCATTTACAACTTTAGCGCTATCCTTCAAGTAAACCTTGCCCAAATATGGTTTGAATAGCCAAGCTAGCATACCGTAAAATACTGTACACGGATAATATCCGTAAGGTGCCTCAGATAAGAATTTAAACTTCTTACCAATGTTAACGACGTTCCCAGTATTCTCGTTCATAATCTTGTCAAACGTAAGCTTAGTCTTCGATATTATGTGCTCAGAGAATCCCTGTGACACTGAAAAATCGTTGTTCAGTGCATCTTCACCCTTCTGGGTATAGTAGAATAAATACAGATAGGCGTAAGATGACTTAAGTCGGCTTTCAAATTCTTTTTTATTATCTGACAGCAATATTGCTTGGGCTGCCTTTCGAGATGTCTGTCTCTTCCACATAGTTGAAGTGGCTATTTTATTGTTTTTACTGCTTAGTACCTCAGGCCCCAGATAGAAAAACTGAAGAGACAAGTTATTATTGATGAATTCATCATATTTGTTCAACGGAATACGTTGCTCAACTAGAATGCTAGAAGGAAGTTGAGTGATTACTGTGACGTAACCAAAAGATAGCTGCTTGATCCAGTTATTGATAATCAAAGACTGTTGTTTCTTATATCCTGATAGCTCGTCATAACTGAGGTTTTGACTTTGAGCTACAAGCTCATAAGCTTTGTAGTGAAGCACTTTCTTGTAGTCTTCAGTGCTAAACACAGTATCTAGTATGGTAAACACATAAGGTGGTCTGTCCAGTTCAGACTGCCAATCAAGGGTTTTTACAAGTTCTTGAGCCTCTATCAACTCTGCTTGATGAAGACCAATAAACACAACGTGGAGAATTTTGTAAGTTCTCTTTCGTGCTTTATATATCTTCGGCATTAATTCGTGTTTTTTAATACTTGCGGGCACGATTAGGCATTCAAGCGTGAGAGAATCAGCCGTTTCTCTCAACACATTCTGGAGTAGCATTCTTGATATATCAAACAATTGGCTATTATCTGCTAAGTCGGTAAAATCAGTGGTTTGTTTAAGCAGCTCATCATATTTTTCTTGTACTTCGTTATATGGTATTCGTGAGCTACCAATTTCGTACAAGCCACTTGGATTTTTCACAATTATGTGCTCATGATCTATAAACCCAAGACACTCAGTGACACTCTTTGCTACCTCTGATCCCTTAAACATGAGCGAAACATTCTCCTCATTTGGCTTTAGAAGAGATGAACTTATGCCATCAGCTACTTTAAGTGTTTTAACGAAAAGGTTCAACAACAACAATCCTTTGTATATCTTCATATAGTTGTTATCTTTCTTTTTTACTAAATCACTATATGTATTGTAATTACCAAGAATAGAGAGCGAGTTGACATCGTCCATTTTTTCAAGTTCTGGCAGAAAATAGTCAAATATCAGATCGACTGTTAGAAAGTCATTAAGCTCATCCTGAGGATTTGTCTTTATGTACTTGACAAAACCACGGTTTTCATCATGCAAAAAGTTAAATATACTCCTCTCTCTTGACCCAATAGTTCGTGCAAAGTAAGTAGATAAATATGCCGAATACGGATGTATTGGATACAAATCTGACAGGCTTCGTTTAATCTCCGCACTACTACCATCAAGAATGCTATCTACCAGACTACCAATATCATCACTATGCCGGTTCTTTAGCTCTTCCCACCTGGCTAGATCATTTCTTTGAATTGCTGTGGACATAATCTGATATGTTGTGATTGGCTCCATAGAATAATCAAAATCTTTGATCCTTTCTTGCAGATGCTTAATATCCGAAGGCGATAAAGGAGTTTGTTCTGGTCTTCTATGACTAATAACGTAGAGATAAACTTCGTGTTCCAAATCTTTCGATAACTCTGCGATGTTCTGCAGAATACTCAAGTAGCTTCCACTATCAGACATCTCAAGTAAACTTGTAAACTCATCCCACATGATAAACAAGCCTGAGTATCCATGTTCGGATTTAAGAATTTGTTGTGTCTCGCCTAGCCAGTATTCAATATTGTCTTCGAAAGTGAGTTTAAAATCTGATACTTTCTCCCATAGCTTCAATACCTGTGAATCATAATTCTCAAGTTTCTTTATAAGATCACTAGAATTGCTCACGACGCTTCTCAGCTCTTCATTACTCTCAATGACTTTATCCCAGTCAATATGGAGTTTGTTGTTTGTTATGTACTTGATAGCTTTTGAGAATTCTGTCTCTCTGACCATATTAATACCTGAATTCTCTAGGGCTTTTGCGACTGCTTTCTGTATTGTGAATGCAAAATCCCTTGAATCAGATATTCCGCTACTGCCTTTGATTACTACTGGGAAAAGCCTCTTTCTCTTTCGAAGATCTCGAAGTCTCGATGTAAGTTGTACATTGTTTGAAAACCGACTGGATAGGAAATCGTCTATCGATTCTATGTCATCAGATAACAAGTGCTTAACTACTGATGATGCATGAGATTTTCCTGAGCCATATGAGCCTATAATCCAAAATGATTTTCGATCTTTCGGGCTTTTTGTATCAATCGAATCTATTACAGCTTTCAATATGGCTATAAAGCGTTCCGTGGGCACAAAGGTTTTCCAATAACTTTCTGATTCATGAATCAGGTCGAATGTATCAATGAATTGATCGTTTAATGATAGAATATCTGAGTATCTCATGACTGCCTACTCCTAGAGAAATATCTGTTCAAAGCTCCGATTGAACCATAGTCCTTGTTTAAATTAACATTATCGAGATTTGCGACTAGATCAACTTTAACAAGATCACTGTCAAATTCTTGAATACCCCTAAGTACTTCGCTAAAATTCGATAACTGAAGCCCGAATATCTTTATCGGACTACCAGTTGATTTCGAATCGATTAATTCCCTTACTGTTAGGTAATATTTGTTATTCATCTCTGCGTATTTATATAGCGCATAAATCATTGTCGCAGTATAGACTTGCATAAGCTTACGTTTTGTGACCTTTTCAACTGATCTGCCTTTCTTTTCGAGTTCTCCTATTCGAAACAGACTTCCAAGAGGGCTGTTGTCAAAAGTGTTTAGTAATGCACTTAGTGGATTATTCAATGTTGAACGGGCCATACTTGGGTACTCAATTAGAAGTAGCTCAAGCAGTTCGTTTTTTGTGTAGGAGTGATCAAAAGGCAACGAAACATACCAATTAACGATAGGAGAGTTATAGAACAAATTCACCCATATTATCTGCCAGACTACGTCATTATCGTCGCAATTACTTAATAACCCGACTAATTCAGTCGGCGAGTTACTATTAGTTAAGAGGTCTGCGTCCTTAAGCCATCTTTTGAAAGACGGTATCTGATCAGACCCTAGAGTATTGGTCTCAAACCAATTTTCAGGATCAGATAAAAACGATTTTACCCACATATCTCTCATGCCAAACTTCTTATAACGATCCAAACCTGTCGAACTCCGTTTCATTTTTTCTCCTCCTAAAGGTAAATGTAAAGACTGAGCAAGAATACAACCTTTATCTATCGACGTGCTACACTTGTGGCAATGTATACACGTTTCATTTATCTTCAAAGATGGCTCAAGCGTTATTGCCTGTATTGGGCATTCAACTTCACAAAGACCGCAATGAACGCAATATGTAGCTTTGTTGATAATTTTTGTAAGCAATCCTCTAATCACAGGGTATTCATTAATGTTCTTAGAGGTCAACATCATAGTCGAGTCATTAACTTGTGATATAACAACTTGGATATAGACACCTTGTACCAATATCTCAACTTCTGTTCTGTCGGTTCTCTTTGTGATTGATAAGGTGCCCAAAGTTTTCATCCACTCGAGCAGATTCTCTCTAGGACATCTAAGGACAGCCTTATATGATTCTGCTGAAATAACTATGTCGTTAGACACACCAAGATTATCAACGCCTATCCCTCCGGATCGTCCAGCCCAAGACCTATCTGCGATATATGTCTTAATTTTTTCTGAGTCTGTCATCCCACGTGCGATGGCTAGCTTGTGTATGTGCTTAACAAATTTCTCAGTTTGCTCCGGGAAAAGTAATCCCAGATAGTAGTTTGCTGGCTTTGAGGCAAATGGGCATACTGAGCAGCCCACCCTCCACATACCTTGCCTATATGCTTTATTGATTTCGATTTCTCTAAGGAACAAATATAGAAAAACCTCTGTAGTGTTCCATTCAAAGATTGGTCTTGCATTTATCAGGTTTATATGTTTCACATCTGAAGCTAATCGTTTATACTTGTTCCTACGACTACTTTCCTCTGCTCTTACACCTTCGAATACAATGGTATTTGCCAACCTTTTATTATCAACATGCTTTCTAAGAGTTTGGACAAATGGAACAGATTTGCATACTGAGCAGCACCATCTGATCTTTTGGCTCGGAGGGCCAAACAGCTCCCACAATTTATCGGTATCTGATGAGGGATTAGCAGTAACAAAGTTAAATGCCGGATACCTAGATCGATATGATTTAATAGTGTAATCTACTGTATCTTCCACAAATGGAATTTCCATACCAGTATCTGTATAAATAACAATGTAATCATCTGGGTTAACAACCCTAGAAACAAGGTCAAGAACTACCTGAGAGTCTTTTCCACCGCTGAAGGCTACGGTTAGCTGAGACGGATGCTTGCTGTAGTCCTTCTGAACTCGGCGAATGAACTCTAATGCCTCCCCAACAAGATTGTTCAGTATGTCGGCATTACTACGAATTGTGTGAGCTAGGTCAACTGGCTCTAACCGCCCATTATGAATAATATCGATATCAGGTTTTTGATATAAATCGCCACCTGTTACTCGTGCGACAAGAACACCTTTATAGTAGTAATCTCTACCTAAAGCCCATAATAGTGGTGCATTTGTTCTTGGATATTCCCATTTATCAGCAAATCCCAATAAGTCGAGTTCTTCAAAGAACACCGGTCTTGGTGACACACTCTCATGGTCTATCGTATTTTCGAGAAGGATGATAGAGTTCTTCTTCTCATCCCATACAGCTTCATACATCTATTCAAATCTTTCCTTATTACTTCTTTCCTTGTCTGAACCATAGAAAATAGATGTTCAAATAAGGCAAGCAAAATCTCCTTGGTATCCTGATACATCCTGATTTGTCAGCATACAGGGGAGTGCTTTCCTGGCTCCGGATCAATGATCACATATGGATCAAGGAGATAGCATGACCGAAGCATTGATGAACCGAATCAAAGCTCAGTTAGTCAGACACGAGGGTCTTAGGCTGAAGCCATACCGCTGCACTGCAGGCAAACTGACTATCGGTATCGGCCGCAATCTTGATGACCGGAGTATCTCCCAGAAAGAAGCCTATGCGATGCTGGAGAGAGATCTATACGATTGCGATCAGTGGCAAACGCTATCCTTCAGAGCCAAAGAAAAGAATCAGAGAAAACCAGATAAGGGCTTTACCATTTGAGGCAAGTCGTGGTGGATAGAAGCCCTGTTCCGTCCGCTACACCTCCTCCGCAGAGTTTCAATCCGTCACGCACGGTAGCCTTTTCAAAAAGAGCTTGACCGCTGGAGAGAGATTGGAAATAATGTAATTGGTCGCTTGGCCGAAAACAGAATTTGAGAAACGAGGACATTAAAGTGTTCTCAAATAACTTGAGTAACAATGGTTTGGAGTTTTCACCAACATTTGGAACTCAACAATTACATCAATGGACAATGTCCAAGAAAAAGGGGAGCTTGATTTCCGATGAGATACCGCATAATGATTTCATTGTTGATTGCTGTGTTTTCAAGCCAGATTATGGCATTAAGCGTAAGAGAGCAAAACCAAGTACAGATTGGTGATATTGCTTTCAATCTGAACTTGTATGCAACCACAAGGATCGAAGGCGGTAGTGTGGTAGCATTGAACTTCGATACTTCGGCAAGTACTGTGGACGGAATCACAAGCATCATCTACAGCTCCCCGCAGATGGATGTGAATGTAAGCTTTAGTCCCCGAGAGCAATATGAAGCCCCGGCATGGTTAGTATCGGTGAATGCTTCCTGCAAGGAGGAACTATATCTGTACGATGTATTTCTTTCTATGGATTCTGTTGATGCGCCAATAATTGCAGATCTGAAGGGAATCGAAGCGATAAACTCCGGTGACTTTGCAGACAACGTAAACATCATCCCATACAGGGATAAAGCAGTAGAATACGCTCATCCCAACGGAAAACTATGGATTGTGGCATCCGGATATGATGAGTGTGGTGAGATCGAAGGGCTTAGCGCAAACCAAATAATGCTCTATGATCATAAAAACCACTTCTTCCGCAGATATGTTCAGGGCGGAACTTGGGAGGTTTTTATGGATACCATGTACAAGCCAGCAGGCAGTTCACATGATTGGGCATTTCTGCTTTTTGCCGAAAAACCACTTTTGCTGAGTATCAACCGTTGGCCAGGTGAAAAAAGAGCTGCTTTATGCATTACAAACGATGCTGACGGAGAGAACTTGAGCGCCTTGCAAGCCGTTTACGAAGGAAGTAGCAATCCGGAAAATCCCAAGTATTACCGTAAGGGTTTCTTTGCTCGCAATATCCCTGTATCCAATACTGTGTTCGGCAATAGACAAGCAACTCTGGGGGAGATGTGGCATAAGATAAAAGACAACGGTAATACAATTGGTTACCACACCTACTCCCCCGGCGCAGATCCCGCAGGCAGTAATCAACAGGCACTGATAACCGATCTTGTGGATTACGACATTCGGCTCTGGATCGATCACGCTGTTCCCAGCAATCCAGAGGATATAAGTTACTTGGGCTTGATTCCCGGAAGCGATAGCTATATGGTCGATGTCATAAACGCATCCGGGATAGATTACATCTGGCCAGGAGACACTCCTTACACAAATCCTTTCAACGCCTATGATGAACCCTGGCGATTGCCACATCTGGTGTATGAAGCCAAGGGATTTACGCGCCCGATTTGGTTTTTTGGGCGTACAAGGATGGAGTTCTGGGACTACACCAATTTCATGGAATCACTCTCTTTTAAGTATATGATGTCTGCCGATAATCTGGATAAATTGATCGAGGACAGAGGTTTGCATATTAGCTACACCCACTTTAGTGTGCATAGTAACTCATATATCGGAGCATTCTTTGATGTAAATGAGAACGGAGATTATGAGATCAAAGACGAAGTGGACGACATGCTTCTGATGCTGGACTATTACAGGCAGCATCGGGGATTGTGGATAGATACTCTGGAGAATATTTTCGACCGGATGTTGGCTATCGACAAAGTGAAGTTAATGTCCTACGAGGAAGTGAGTAAGGGTATATATCAGGTAGTATTGAAAAATGCTTCGGATTATGATCTTAAGAACTTGCATTTCAAGCATCTGGATACCGGTTTCAATATTCCAAACTTTGCCAAAGGAGATACATTCACGTTCTTTACTGCTGACGAGCCTGAAAAACTATTAACCAAACCAGAAAACTACATCTTGAGCCATAATGGCGGAAGTCTGATCATGAAAAGCAGGTATGAGAGCCTTATGCCTCCCATGAAAATCGAGATTTTCAATATTCGTGGCCAAAAAGTGAAAACCTTCAACTCCAACGAATCACTGTATCAGTGGACACAACCTTTCGGCAATTACGCATCCGGTATCTACTTTGCCAGGGTAAGCAGAGATAATATCCCTGAAATGACACTCAGATTCTTCGTAGTGAAATAGAAAACTGGGAGGTACGCTTCCACGATCAAACTCGGATACTGAGATGGTATCCTTTGAACTTTTGTATCTTATTGTATGTCTATATGTTATATGGTCATATGGACTTCAATTTCAAGAGAGGATTCTACACATCGCCTGTCCAAGCCACCCTTGAAAATATTATTATCATAGAGATAGAAAGCACAGGTGTCTTATTACTCCAGTGCATTATCCATATAAACCCACACTGAAAACATAAAAAAAATCGTCATCACCAGAGGAAATATCTTGACAGCCACAGGGCTATTTGGCAAAAAGGACAAATACTCAAAATAAGGGGTTTACATGATTGATAGCGAAAGATATACTTACATGGCATCAGTGCTGAAGGCTATGGCGCATCCCACTCGTTTGTTCATCGTGGACGAGCTGGATAAGGCACCCAAAAACGTGAGTGAACTCACCGAGATGGTTGGCATCGATATGTCCACCATTTCACGTCATCTATCCATTTTGAAACATGCCGGGATCATCGCTGCCACCAAAAGCAACAATCAGATGATCTATCGTCTGCTCTGTCCCTGTGTATTGGATATGTATAAATGTGTTTTACAGATTAAAGAACAAGAGGACTAAATGAGAACAAACTGGAGAGAACTAAAAATCCTAGGCATCATGTTAGCCGTTTTTCTGGCGGCATATTTTATTCCCTTCGAATCCGCCCGATTCAAAGGTGGGGTGCTGGAATCCTTTTACATGCTGCAGGATTATGCTCGACTTCACGTATTGCTCTGCTTGATTCCCGCACTGTTCATTGCCGGGGCAGTAAGTGTCTTCGTAAGCAGCTCCAGCGTGATGAAGTATCTGGGGCCTGCTGCCAAGAAAGTGGTCGCTTATTCTGTGGCATCTGTTTCGGGTGCGATACTGGCAGTATGTTCCTGCACCATTTTACCCCTTTTCAGCGGAATCTATAAGCGGGGCGCAGGTTTGGGTCCTGCGATTGCGTTCCTGTATTCCGGACCGGCAATCAATGTTCTTGCCATCGTCATGACTGCCCGTATCCTGGGTTTACAGATCGGTATCGCCAGGGCGGTCGGAGCAGTTCTGTTCAGCATCATTATAGGTCTGATCATGCATGTGTGGTTCAGAAAAGAAGAGGGTGAACGGCAAAAGCAGGTAGCCGGATTCGGTGGAGATGAAGAGGGGCGTCCGATGTGGCAGACCCTGATCTATTTCGGCTTGATGATCCTGATCCTGATCTTCCTGAACTGGGCAAAACCAAATAGCGCAACTGCATCCGGATTCGTAGTCTGGGCATATTCGATGAAGTGGATCATCTCTGCTGTTCTTGCTTTCTTGATGGGTTTGACCCTGCATCTTTTCTATGGGTTCAATATGTGGAAGGTGTTGATCACTACTGTTGCCGTTGTGATCGCCGGCTTTGCCTTCCCGCTACAACCTTTGATCCCCTTTGTAACTGCCATAGTTTTGCTAAGCTTCTTCCTCGCAACTGAGAAGGGTGAACTGAAGGACTGGCTGGGTTCCACCTGGGATTTTGCCAAGCTGATCATCCCCTTGCTGTTTCTGGGCGTAATGATCGCCGGTGCGCTACTTGGACGACCTGGTTTTGAAGCCTGGATGCCTTCACGTTGGATCGAGGTGGCAGTGGGCGGAAACTCACTATTAGCAAACTTCTTTGCCTCGATCTCTGGAGCTTTCATGTATTTTGCTACGCTCACCGAGGTGCCGATCCTGCAAGGGCTTTTGGGCAGCGGAATGGGCAAAGGACCTGCATTGGCGTTGCTACTTTCCGGCCCCGCACTTTCCCTGCCCAGCATGTTGGTGATTAATACCGTGCTGGGTTTCAAGAAGACTGCCGCGTTTGTATTCTTGGTAGTGATAATGTCCACGATCACAGGTATGATGTTTGGAGCATTTTTCGGATAGCTCCGATCTACTACAACACATAATAAAGGAGTAAAAATGATTGTTAAAGTTTTGGGAACCGGTTGCCCCAAATGCAAGAAGCTGGAAGAAAACGCCAGAATAGCGATTAGTGAAACAGGGCTGGAAGCCACAGTAGAGAAAGTGACGGATCTGAATCGGATAATGGACTATGGCGTAATGATCACCCCAGCATTAGTAATCGACGAAAAAGTAGTAGCCAATGGGTTACGCTCTGTAGATGATATCAAGAATTTACTCAAACAACAGTCAGCCGCTAATCCCTGAAGACCCGCTTCCACTTCCAGAGGGTAAAACCTGCAGGGCACTTCAAGTGTGTTTTAAACACACAAATGGGATTATACTCTGAGCATTCTGGCAATTTGTAGATTCTCAAGCATAACCGTAGCTCAGCAATCCTGATATCCCCGGATTTGTGGAGATATCTCTGCGACATATTTGAATATTCCCTTGGGGATGCAACACAATTTTACTTATCTTTGTAGTATCCCTCAAACAAGAAGAATTAGCCTGCGGATTGCGTGGGACTTGGCACGCAGGCGAAGATATTCTGGAGATAACAGATGTATAAATACTTGGTGATCATCGCTATGATCCTGCTGAGTGGCGCGTTGCCCGCCCAAAAAGCGATCTCGCTGGAAGAGGCAAAATCCATGGCAATGGAGCAGAACATTGGCTACCGCGTCGGAGAAGCTGCCCGGAAATCCGCAGACTGGCAGAAGGTAAATGCGTTTTCGGCGTTTTTGCCAAACTTGAGCCTGAGCGGCTCTTTGCTATATATGGACCCCGCCAGAGAGATCAGCATGGGTGCGCAAAGTGTTCGCATGAATAACGACATGCGTACATTTTCCCTGAATCTTTCCCAGCCTTTATTCCTGGGAGGCAAGCTGTATCAATCCTACAAGATCGCTTCTACTTCCCAAGAAATTGCCGATCTTAGCCAGGAAGCAAAACGCTTTGAACTTCTTTCCGGAGTAGAAAGCCGGTTTTATAGCCTGTTACAGTTACAGGAGTTGCTAAACATCGGCAGAGCGGAACTGGAACGTGCTAGAAACAACTTGGATCTGGCAGAAATCAAACTTTTAAACGGCTTGATCGCCAGGGCGGATAAGCTCCGGTTTCAAGCAAATCTCGCTAACAAAGAAATCGCCTTTATGCAAAGTAAAACAGCCTTTGATCTGGCACTGCGAGACTTTGCCAACTTCTTGGGTAGCGAAGAACTCCTGGTTCCCACCGCACCCGAAACAAATGCTAACCAGATATTACCCTTTGCGGAATTAAGCGAGGCAGATACCGAGCAATTCTTGAGTGCACTGAGAAGACTTGGCAAACGGGATAATCTGCAACTAAAAGTAATCGGGAAAAGTTTGGAGCTTAGTGAGCGCGCCTATAAGATCGCCAAGGGCGGTTTTCTACCCAGTCTGAACCTGGTGGGAAGCCGCTCCTGGGAGGAAAACGGGATCGACCGCTATCAGTTTGAAGCTTCAAATCAGATAATGTTGAACCTATCCGTGCCGCTATTGCCCCAGGCGGGGAACTATGCCGCAATGCGCAAGGCTTTCTTTGATGCTCAACAGGCATCGATGGAGGCAAGGCAAGCCTCGGAGGGAATAGTTTTGGGATTAGAGGCAGCTGCGATGAAGATGCTGAGCAGCGCCAGACAGGTAAATGCGGCAAAACTCTCGCTGGAGCTTACGCAGGATATGTACGATCAGTTGGACGAGCGTTATCGTCTGAACATGATCTCGACAATCGAGCTTATGGACGCGGAATTGATGCTTTCTACCGCAAAAATGGGCTATACAAATGCTTATTACGATTTCTTCAAGGCGCGCTTGGATTTGCTTTCGATGCTGGGAACAGACGATCTTGGCATATTAACAGCGCTGCTTGAGAAGTAACGGAGGATATTTTGAAACAATACTTGATTCTGGCACTGGTAATAGCGGCGCTAGTTAGCGCTTGCTCAAAACGGGACGACAACCCCAGTGGACCAATGAAACGCGACGATGGCAGCCAGGCTGTGATGGTGGAAGAGCTTACACTAAGAGACATTGATGAACACGTGAATGTCTTCGGCAAATTGGAGGGGATCACGGATGTCTCGATGAGTTCCGAAGCCTCTGGTAGAATCCTGGAATTATACAAGAAACTGGGAGACTATGTAAACAAGGGCGAGCGCATCGGCAAGCTGGATAACGAAGTGCTGAAAATCCGGCTGGATCAGGCAGAAGCAGCATTCTTGGCAGCGGAATCTGCCCTGGATAACGCTCAGAAAAACATGAATTATGCCACTATGTCCCGGGAACGAAATCTGATCTCGGATGCGGAGTTTACCACTGCGAACTCTGCCTTCAAGGCAGCCAAAGCAGCTTTTGACGGTGCCAAAGCGGGCATGGAATCCGCCCGCAATGCCTATAGTAATTCATATTTGATGGCACCAGAACATGGCAGGATATCCCAACTAAATGTATCCCTTGGTCAGTATGTAAATATGGGTATGCCCATCGCTTCGATTACAGATGCCAGTACGCTGATCTTGAAAACCGGCGTAGGAGAAAGCCAGATCTCGAAATTGAAAGCTGGACAAAGTGCGACCGTGACACACATGGGCAAAAGCTACACTGCCACGGTGCGTGGATTTGGCATCCGTCCCCTGCCGGGGAGCGCGAACTATCCCGTGGAACTCACCATGCATGGCAGTAGCGGACTGATGCCCGGGATGGTGGTTTCGGCACGGATAAGAACCAATACATTCCGCAACATTCTCTACACTTCCATTACCAACATTCAAAAAGAGTTTGACCGCAACTTTGTTTACGTGGTTCAAAAAGACGGAGACAAAACCATTACCATGCAAAGAGATGTGGTTCTGGGACGCAGTATATCCGAATATGTGGAAATCCTAAGCGGATTGGAGCCCGGTGAGATAATCGTGATCTCCGGAAGTGAAAATCTGGAAGATGGATCTCTTATAAAAATAAGGGAATAGCGATGTTTTCGATTGCAAAAACAGCCCTCAAGTATTCGATATTGGTAAATATGCTTACCCTGGGGGTTTTGATCTTTGGTATGCTCGCCATGATAAACCTACCCCGAGAGGAGTTTCCCGCGGTGGATTTTGGCACTACCTTGGTTGTGGTAATGTATCCCGGAGTATCCCCGGCTGAGATCGAGCAATTGATCGTTCGCAAGCTCGAGGTAGAGCTAAGCGATCTCGATGATTTGGATTATATTGGCGCTACCGCCCAAGAAGGACGTGCTACAATTCAGGTGGTTTTCAACACAGGAGTTTCGCCGGATGAAGCCTTCGACCGGGTCACCAGAGAAGTGGCAAAGGTAACTGATCTACCCTCGGACGCATTTGCGCCGGTGATCATTCGCTTGAGTATGCGGGAAGTGAACCCAATCGCACAAATAGCTGTGAGTGGCAAAGGATTAAGTCCCAAAGCATTGCGCGAGATCTCCGACCGTTTGGAAGATGGACTGTTGGAGATCACGGATATCTCCAAAGTAGAGGTTATCGGAGCAAGGGAAAGACAGATCTGGGTGGATGTGGATCAAAGCCGTCTGGATGCCTATGGCTTGAGTCTCAACGACCTCTCTGCGGCTCTTGGTGCCAGGAACCTGAATATGCCCGGCGGTACTGCGAGATTTGGCAAGTTGGAGTTCCTGGTGCGCACGTTGGGTGAATTTAACAATCTGGACGATCTCAATGAATTGATCATCAGCTCCGACACCTCTGGCAGAGCCATTCGCATCGGTGATATCGCCGCGGTGCGGGATACCTTGGAAAAACCGGTATCTATCGCAAAGCTGAACGGGGAAGAGTCTGTCTCGATCTTCCTGTATAAAAAAGGCAGTGGAAACATAATCTCCATCATCGATGAAGTAAAAGAGTATCTGGCGGAATTTGAAAAGAGTGTTCCTGGCATCGAACTCAGCCTGCGCAACGACGGCTCTCTTGATGTGAAAAACGGTATCAATGCCCTAGGGAAAAGTGCCTTTATCGGCATCCTCCTGGTGTTTGGCGCGCTACTGATATTCTTGGGCTGGCGCTATGCGCTGCTGGCATCATTTGGCATACCTCTATCGATTCTCATCGCATTTTTGGTGATTCCGTATTTTGATATCACACTAAACAACCTTACCATATTTGGCTTCATCATTGTGGTGGGCATGGTTGTGGATAATTCCATCGTGGTGCTGGAAAATATCCACCGCTATCGGGAAGATGGCTATTGTCACCGCGATTCCATCATCATGGGCGTAGATCAGGTGATCTGGCCGGTATTTTCGTCCACTCTCACCACTCTGGCGGCATTCATGCCCCTGTTGCTTCTGGAAGGTGTGATGGGGCAATTCTTGGGGGTGTTCCCCATCGTTGTGTCTTTGGCACTATTTGGTAGCTGGCTACAGAGCATGGTGGTATTACCCAACAACGTTTTCCAGTTCTCGCGCAAAGAACCGGTGAAAGAAGATCGTAGCACCCGCATTATTCAGCCGTTGATCAGGGCTTATCAGAAAGGTGCCAGGTGGGCTCTCAAGCATCGCCAGATCACGCTCTGGAGCACCTTCGCTCTGCTCTTAACTTCCGTCCTGATTCTGGGATCCGGGGCTATCCAGTTTGAGTTCTTCCCCTCCACGCTGTCACAAACCATTCGCCTGCAGATTCAAACCCCCATCGGCTCCACTCTGGAAGAAACCAAACGTATTGTGGAACAGGTGGAAGAATACATCCGCACTATGCCCCAGAAGGAAGACGTAGTATATGTAGTCTCAAACGTGGGAGCGATGGGCGGCGAGACGCAACGGAATTTTGTAACAAACGGAGCTCAGATCAACATCGATCTGGTGGATCTGAAGGATATGAAACATAGCCATGAAGACATCCAAAATGGTTTACGGGCTTTTTGTGAAGAACTTCCGGGGCTTTACTCATACCGCTTTTCCCAAGGCAGAAGCGGACCTCCCGTGGGCAACGATATAGATATCCGGATCAAAGGCCCCAGCTTGGAGCGTCTTGCTTTCATCAGCGATATCATCAAGGGCTATCTGCGAGATATCCCAGGAGTTACCGATATCGATGATAGTTATGATGCCGGCAAAAAAGAAGTACGTATCCTGCCCTATCATGATAGATTGGCGATGCACGGCCTCAGTGTCGCTCAGATAGCCGGTACAATCCGCACAGCCTCAACGGGTTCGGAGATCAGCCAATACCGAGGCGACGGGGTGGAGGAGTATCCTCTGATCCTCAAGCTGCAGGATATATATACTCAGGATATCGAGAACTTGAAAGACCTCAAGATACGTAGCCGAACCGGGGATCTGATCGCGATCCGCGAACTGGCGGATTTTGAGATAGCCTCCTCTATCTCCCGCATCGAACACCGGGATGGCGATAGAGTGCTGAGCGTGACCGCGAGTGTTACCACTTATGAAGAGGACGGCAAAAGCAAACGGCGCAGCCCTGCCGAAGTGCAGGCAATTCTGGCTGGCGGAAGACTTGGCTCTGAGGCGGGACTCTTGGAGAACTTCAGTTCCCGCTTTCCTGGCTATAGTTACGAGTTTGGTGGGGTTCAGGAAGAACAACGCAAAAGCTATGCCTCTCTGGGGCGTTTATTCATCCTTGCGCTACTTCTCATCTACACCATTCTAGCTTCCCAATTCCGTAGCTATGTGCAACCCATCGTGGTGATGACTACCATCCCCTTTGCCTTTATCGGCGTGGTCTTGGGACTTCTGGTTACAGGCCTTCCTTTCTCGCTGAACACCCTGATATCGGTGGTGGCACTCGCCGGAGTAGTGGTAAACAACGCCATCATTTTAATCGATTTCATCAATCAGGAAAGAGAAAAAGGGGTGGATCGCTGGCATGCCATTATCAATAGCGGCTCAGTACGCTTGCGCCCCATAATCCTTACTACCGCGACCACTGTGGCGGGAATGTTGCCGCTGGTATTCTCCAGCGACCCCTCCTCCCAAGCATGGCGTCCCTTGGCAGTTAGCTTCACCTTTGGCTTGCTCTTTGCCAGCCTGCTCACCCTGTTCATTATTCCGGTAATATATTCGATGGTGGATTCCTTCTTTGGAAAACTTGGCTTGACCAGATTCAAGGAGCATAAAAAGTTTGCCGAAGTAATGGAATGCAAGACTACGGAAGACTAAAGGAGAAATAATGCAAGCTTATATCGATTGGGTGCACTCTTGGCCCATCCTTAGCGCAATGATCCAATTTGCCATCCTTGGCACCATCGGTGAGATCGTATCCAAATGGTTGATCCAAAAAAGCTTCAAGTATCCGTTCGGATTTGCCATAACCCTCTGGAAGATGCTTGTTTGGGCTATTCTGGCAGTTGGCATCAAATATGCTTTCAAAGGCTTTGGCGGATTCCTGGATGGATTGATTCAAGCCGGGATGTGGAAGGATCTCGAGCCGGGTAGCTTTGGCTATGCCTTCTCGCTATCACTTTTGATGAACCTGCAGTTTGGCCTAACTTTGGTGATCATCCACCGGGTGCTGGACAACCTCGTGGAGAAAATAAAGAATTGGAAGAACATGGATAAGAGCATGTACAGTCTGCTCTGGTTCTGGATTCCCGCTCATACCGTCACATTCATGCTGCCGGATTCTCTGCGCATCGGGTTGGCGGCAGTATGGTCGGTTGCGTTGGGCCTTATCCTTGGATTCTACAACAGAAAGTAAGCCCATTTCCCAAAAATATCGGCCACCCGCACCGATGCTCTTCCCAGCATTGTTTTGGGTGGCCGGGATTTATTGTGCCCGGCTCCTAGGGGCAGGGGCGATCTTCTGGCTGGTTCAGGCAGCTCTTTTCCTGCTGGTTGCCATAGTTTTGCCCAAATTGCGGATAGGGCTAGTTCTCCTGTTATTCTTCAGCTTCGGGGGATTACGTTTTGCCGGAGTTCAAGGACAGGATAGCCCTCTAATGAGCATCCTAAACACCAAAAAAGAAGTGCAACAGACCGTCCGCTTCCGGGTGGATGCGTTCCTGGCAGAAAACGTGTATCAAGTGCATTTGGATGCCATCGCTGGACATCCGGTGAGCGAGAAGCTTCTCCTGTATAGCGATGCCGCTCTTATGGAAGGTACCGGATACGAAAGTCTCGCCACCGTGCAGAAGATCATGCCGGATCCTGTTCTGGATATTTATCCCAATCGTTTTGCCGGATTGATCCGTCCGGTTTTACCTCCGGAAATCGTTCATGAAGCAAATGCGGATTTCTCCCTGAGGCAAGCAAGAAGCTGGATCCAAAAACGCCTGGATGCGGCTCTGGGACCATATTCAGCTACAGCAAAAGCGCTTCTCCTGAGTGATGCAGGCTTTAAAAGAGAAAATCGGGACCTGTTGAGCCGGGCAGGGATTACCCATCTGATCGTGGTAAGTGGTCTTCATGTAGCCATGCTGAGCATGATTCTGATGGTGATCCTGCGCTTCTTTGTGCCTCTGCGCATTGCGGAGTTTATCTTCGTTCTTTTTCTGTTCTTTTTTGCCGCGCTGAACAACTGGGCTCCCCCGATTCTGAGAGCTATCCTGATGATCTGCCTGTTGATCTTCTCCCGTTGGCTCTCGCGCCCCTTGGGAGCCGCGCAAAGCCTCTCTGTGGCGCTGTTTATCATTACTTTAGTAAACCCCGGAGAACTCTTTTCCCTGGGTTTACAGTTATCTTTCGTCAGCGTGGCACTGATCGTGTTTGCCTTGCCCAAGCTACCGGAATCCACCAGGGATGGGATCATCAAACGATCACTCAAGGCGCTGGCTGGCTTCTTGCTGGTAAGCATCATAGTGGGCTTGGGGATATCTCCACTAACACTTTACTACTTTGGTCAGGCGTCCCTGAATGGAATATTAGGCAACCTTCTGGGCTTGCCCCTAATCACGCTACTTTTAGGTCTCTCGATCCTGATCCTGTTCTTCCCTCTGCGCATCTTTATCCTCAGTTTTCAAGGGCTAACCGATCTCTGGCAAGCATGGCTAAAGCTCTGTGCGAGGTTGCCGCTGTTTATTAACAGCGAATGGATATCACCCGCTCAGGGCATAGCTTTGGGTATTGTCGTTTTCTGCATTATCCTTATCATCAAAGGCAAACTCCGTCTCTTCCGAAAGTTAGTCCTACCCCTGATGGCGGTGGCACTGATACTCCATTTCTTGCCAGAGAATCGCAAAAGTGAAGTATACTTCTTCAATGCCGGAGTGGCGGATTGCGGCCTCATCTTAACCGAAGATGGCAGGTCTGTGATGATAGACACCGGAGGTATGCCGGGTTCTCGAGCCGAATCCATGATGAGTATTGCGGAAGAATCTGAATCTTGGCTGGCAAAGAAACTCTTGGTCTGGCTCGGCAGAAACCGTATTCGCGACTTGGATTACTTGGTGATAACGCACCTGCATAGTGATCACGCCGGGGGCTTGAAGAGCATACTGGATTATGCCCCGCCAAAGCACCTGATTATCAGTGGTTCAGATCTGAAGAGTGATCTCTGGCAAGAGCTTGCCAAGGGTCTGAAGCTGCACAACACCAAGATTGTGGAAGTTCGGGATACTATGAGTATCACCTTGGGCGAATCCAGCCTGAAGATCCTGCATCCCAGCCTCGCCTACCATGATTCGGATCCTAACAACCTATCCATCGTGTTGCGCTACGACAGCCCTGGTCCAAGCTTTCTTTTTACAGCAGATATCGAGAACGAAGCCGAGGCGTGGCTGGTGCAAAACTTCCCAGAAGAACTCAAGGCAGATATCCTGAAGGTAGCTCACCACGGCTCCCGGGGGAGTTCCTCTCCGGAGTTTCTGGATCTGGTGAAACCTGTGGAAGCGGTAATCCCGGTAACTGCCCGAAATGTATATGGCTTCCCTCATCCGGAAACCCTGCAGAAGTTTCATGAGCGCGCAATCCCCCTCCGCTACACACATGAGGGCACAATCCGTTATAGCACAAAATGACGTCTTACGGACAAGTAATTCCACAGGGGATTTCTCCTATCGACATTCATAGTTTTATCCCTTTTCCCCACGCCCTTGCCGATGGCACTAAAGACAATATCTCACAAACAAATCAGTTGACTAAATACAGCAACTTCAAATGCTGGTATTCTGAGAAATAATTATTGGAAGTACCATGCTTAAAGCCAAGATATTCGTGCAACTCAAGCCCAGTGTCCTTGACCCCCAAGGCAAGGCTGTTACAAACTCCCTTAGCCATTTAGGATACGACAACGTGGTAGAAACGCGGATCAGCAAATACATAGAGATTAGTCTCGATACCCGGGATCTTGCCGCTGCTCAAAAGCAGATTGACAATATTTGCAACTCCCTTTTGGCAAATCCCAATACCGAAACCTACCATTTTGTGATCGAGGAGATTTAGCCTTGCGCGTTAGTGTAATCACCTTCCCCGGTTCAAATTGCGATCACGACGCTTACGAGGTTTTTGCCCGCCGCGGACATCAGACCAAGATGATCTGGCACAAGGATCACGATCTGGAAAATCCCGATCTGGTGATTCTCCCAGGGGGCTTTTCTTACGGAGATTACCTGCGCTGTGGAGCTCTGGCACGCTTCTCCCCCATCGTCAAAGAGATTGTAGGTTTTGCCCAAAAAGGCGGCATGGTGATGGGTATCTGTAATGGATTTCAGATCCTTACCGAAACGGGGTTACTACCCGGGGCTTTGATGATGAACCGCAGTTTGAAGTTCATCTGCAAACACCAATATCTAAAGGTGGAAAGCGCAAACAGCCCCTTCACAAACACCCTTACTCCCGGTACCATACTGGACATCCCTATTGCCCATAAAGAAGGCAATTACTATATCGACCAACTAGGTTTGGAACGCCTGAAGGATCAGGATTGCATCCTGTTTAGATATTGCGACTCCACAGGCTTGGTAAATGACGCTACAAATCCTAACGGTGCTTTAGATAGCATCGCTGGAGTTGTAAACGAATCCCGCAACGTTTTAGGCATGATGCCTCATCCCGAAAGAGCCGCCACCGATAGTGTCTGCAGCCAGGATGGAACCAGGATTTTTGAAGCAATTGAGTGTTTTGTCGCTGGCCGTGCTTGATCTGATGATTCCCCCAGCGTGTGTATCGTGCAATCAAAAGCTTGCCGAGGGTGACCGGTATCTATGCCAGGATTGCGATTCCCGGGTAAGAAGCGCCCATGGAGAATGCCCAAAATGCGGATCACGGATGGATGACGGATCTTGCAAACACTGCCGGGATATGGATTACTGTTTCGATTTTTGCCGTAGCGCGATGGATTATCGGGCACCGATGCCGGATCTGATTCATGCCCTAAAATACCGCGGTATGGCTACTTTGGGCACATATCTGGGCACAAAAATGGCAGATTATGCCAAAGATTACTCTGCATTTGACGCATACTCGCTGGTGGTGCCAGTCCCCTTGCACCCGGTACGTAAGCGGGAGCGGGGCTACAACCAAAGCGCGATAATCGCCCAAAAACTCGCCCGGGATTTGGGTAAAAGCTACCTGGATTGCGTTCAGCGAAAACGCTATACGAGAAGTCAGACCACGCTGGAACGTAAGGCCCGTCTCAGCAACCTGAGCGGAGCATTCCGCGTGAAAGATAAATCCGCTGTGAAAGGCAAATGTGTAATTCTGGTGGACGATGTGTTTACCACCGGAAGCACCCTGAACGAAGTCAGCCGGGCACTTTATGAAGCAGGAGCTGACAAAGTGGCAGGTTACACCGCCACCCGGGCTTAGATTATGAAAAAACACGAATATCAGGAATACATCTCCTCAATTTCGGACGAAGAAGCTTTCGAGATGATCGACAAAGTGGCTCGGTTTATCGCCAGCAGACAACTTGCTCCGGCGGGGATCCTCTTGATAGAATCCTTGCATCCCCTGCATAGCATCGGGAGTCAGGCGATGTATTTTGCCCTGCCCTTTGCGGAGATTATTTTCGATAGCAGAAAATACCAGCGATTCGCACTGATGATTCGGGAAGACAAACACATCCGGCAATTGGTGAAGCGCATCGACGAGTTGGATGAAGAGCTGAACCGGGAACGGCGAGCCGAAGCCAAGCTCCGCGGCAAACGCCGCAAACAGCAGGTTAAAAACCTGGTTTCCAAGATTTTTAAGAACAAACATAAAAGCTGAATAAGCGGAGGATATATGCAATACGATGAAAAACGCCTTACCCGTATCGTTGCCACAGACTGTGGCAGCACCACTACCAAGGCGATCTTGATCGAATATGTTGACGGTGAATACCGCCAGACCATCCGTGGTGAAGCTCCCACAACTGTGGAAGCCCCCCTGAACGATGTAACCAAAGGGGTGATCAACTCCACTCAAGAATTGGAAGAACTGGCACGCCTGAAGTACAACAACCCCAATATCAAATTCATGGAAAATGGTGAATTTATCATCCCCCGCAAAGGCGATGTGGGAGTAGATGCCTATGTTTCTACCTCTTCTGCCGGTGGTGGCTTACAAATGATGGTTACCGGTGTGGTGGCTTCGATGACCGGCGAAAGTGCCGAACGTGCTGCCCTGGGTGCGGGAGCCATTGTGATGGACCTGATCGCCAGCAACGATAAACGTATGAACCACGAGAAGATCGAACGCATCCGTCATCTGCGTCCGGATATGATTCTCATGGCTGGTGGAGAAGACGGCGGCACCATCAAGCACGTGGTTGAGATGGCAGAACTGGTCTCCGGGGCAGACCCCAAACCCCGGTTAGGTTCATCCTACAAACTCCCCGTGATCTATGCCGGAAACAACCAGGCAGTTGATGAGATCAAGAAAACCCTGGCATCCAAAGTTGACCTGATCGTTACCGACAACCTGCGCCCCAAACTGGAAACCGAAAATCTGGGACCCGCCCGGGATAAAATACACGACATCTTTATGGAACACGTGATGCAACAAGCCCCCGGATACAACAAACTGATGGAATGGACTCAAGGGCCAGACCACCATAGAGTGCCGATCATGCCTACTCCCGCGGCCGTGGGAAACATCATGCAAACCATCGCCAAAGATGAAAAGATCGAAGTGGTGGGCGTGGATATCGGAGGCGCTACTACAGACGTCTTCAGCGTATTCACCGAAGATTATGTATTCAACCGCACCGTGAGCGCAAACTTGGGAATGAGCTATAGCATTTCCAACGTTTTGGCATCCAGCGGTCTCGCCAATATCATGCGCTGGGTTCCTTTCGACATCAACGAAAGTGAACTACGCAACATGATCAAAAACAAAATGATCCGCCCCACCACCATCCCCTCCCTGCTGGAAGAACTGGTGCTGGAGCAAGCGATAGCCAAAGAAGCCCTGCGCCTTGCATTTGAACAACACAAAGAATTTGCCAGCAGCCTGAAGGGTATGCAGCGTCAGCGCGATATCTCGGAAGCTTTCAGCCAATCCACTTCCGGCGCTTCCATCGTAAACCTGATGAGCCTTGACCTCCTTGTAGGTTCCGGTGGTGTGCTCTCCCACGCCCCCAGAAGGTTCCAAACCGTGATGATGCTCATCGATGCCTTCCTGCCCGAGGGAGTGACCCGTCTGGCGGTGGATAGCATCTTCATGATGCCGCACCTGGGAGTGCTCTCCGAGATCAGCCCTAAGGCAGCCACCGAGGTATTCCGTAAGGACTGTATGGTATATCTTGGCTCCTGCGTAGCGCCGGTAGGCAGAGGCAAATATGGCAAACCCGCTTTGTATGCCAAACTGGAGCTACCTGATGGCACCGTTTTTGAAGAAAACATCCCCTTTGGCGAAGTACGCTTGATCCCCTGCGAAGCAGGAAAAGTGGCAAAAGCTATTCTCAAAGCAGCTCCGGGACTTATCTTGGATTCCAGCAAAGCGAAGGAACTCTCCGTAGAGCTTCACGGCGGCCAAGTCGGCATAGTACTCGATACTCGCGGACGTCAACCCTTCACGCTGCCCACTGAAAAGAGCGAACGCATCAAATACTTGAAAAAATGGATGCGTGAACTGAAAGCCTACCCCGAAGATATCTTGGTATAGGAGGAAACAATGGGACAAGCATATTCTGCCGGATTAACCGTCACCGATAGCATGATCGTGCGCAAAGAGCGCATTCTTCCCCTGAAAGGCAAAGTGCTGGTAACCAAAGGTACCAAGGTGAAAGCCGAGGACGTGGTAGCCGAAACCCTCCTTCCGGGAAAAGTGGTACCTTTCAACCTTGCCAACAAACTTGGCGTTACCCCTGCTCAATTAGAGAAATACATTAAAATAAAACCCGGTGATCAGATCACCAAACAATCCATTCTTGCCGAAAACTCCGGTCTCTTCGGGCTGGGAATATTTAAGAGCGAAGTGCGCTCACCTGTGGATGGTGAAGTGGAAAGCATCTCAGCCGTTACCGGCCAAGTGCTCCTGCGTGAGCCCAGAATCCCCGTCCAAGTTCGCGCATTCTTGGATGGAATCATTACCGACGTTATCCCGGATGAAGGCGTTGTAATAGAAAACAAAAGCGCATATATCCAGGGTATCTTCGGTATCGGAGACGAAACTACAGGCGAGCTGATGTTGTTGGCAGAAACTCCGGACGACGAGATTGACGCGGGCAAAATCAACGATTCCTGCAAAGGTAAAATCATCATAGCCGGCAGCTTCGTACCCTTCCACGTAATAGAAATTGCCCGGAAACACGGCGTGAAAGCGATCATCACCGGCGGTATCGACGATCAGGATATCAAAAAACTGCTTGGTTACGATATCGGAGTTGCCATCACCGGACACGAAAACATCGGCCTCACCATCGTGTGTACCGAAGGTTTTGGAAAAATTACCATGGCAAAAAAGACCTTTGATCTGCTCAAACAGTATAGCGGACACAAAGCTTCGGTTCATGGCCACACCCAAATCCGCGCCGGAGTTATTCGCCCGGAAATCATCATCCCTCTGGATTTCACCGAAGATGAATTGGTCAGCAAAGAAGCCTCCATGCCTATCTTGGAGATTGGTACCCTAATCCGCATTATTCGTCAACCGCATTTTGGTACAATCGCCAAAGTTACTGCCTTGCCTGAAGAGCTTACCAAAGTGGAATCCGAAACCCTCGTGCGTATTCTGGAAGCGGAATTCGACGATGGCACCCGCATCCGCATCCCCCGCGCCAATGTGGAAGTAATCGAATCCTAAAATAACCCACAGTTGTATTGCATAAAGGGCTGCCCCACGCCGGGACAGCCCCTTCTTTTTTTAGACGAATCCAATAAAAGGATCGCCAAGAACAACGGGAATTTTGGAAGTAGCGGCGATAGAAAGTCCCCTAAAGCCGACACAACCCATAGCGAAGCCACTCGTAACCCAGACACCTCATCCTAAAGTATTATTTTTTAAAATGGCTGGACGCCGCATCTCCACATGTCTGAATCTGAACGCTCCGCTACCCACTCAAGCTAAGAATCAAAGGATGTAACCATCTCAGAATAACCTTTAACTCAAGAAAAGATTTGACACATAAGCCCATCTGCAATATCTTGCATGGTTAAGAAAGAGGAAATCATGAAAATTAAGATGACACGAGAATTTATCCAGAAGCTGCCTAAGACAGATCTGCATGTGCATTTGGACGGCAGCGTTCGCATCCCTACTATCATCGACCTGGCAAAGAGTCAGAATATAAAATTGCCCACTATGGACGAGAAGGAACTGCATAAACTGATCGTCTGCGGCGAACACACCGTTAGCCTGAACGACTATCTGCGAGGCTTCGACATCGTGAATCTGGTATTACAGAGCAAAGAGGGGCTGAAGCGGGCGGCGTATGAACTTGCCGAAGATGCCGCGAACGAAAATGTGCGCTACATGGAGGTTCGCTATTCTCCGATCCTTCACACCCATAAAGGCTTGAAGCTCACCGAAATCTCGCAGGCTGTGATCGATGGCTTGAAACAAGGAGAACGAGATTTTGGCATTCAGACCGGAGTGATCATTTGCGGTATCCGCAACATGGATCCGAACACTTCCTTGAAACTCGCGGAACTGGCAATAGCCTTCAAAAACAAAGGTGTGATAGGATTCGACCTTGCAGGAGGCGAGTACAACCACCCCGCAAAAGATCACAAAGATGCCTTTGACCTTGCCCTGAAAAACAACCTGAATATCACCATCCACGCCGGGGAAGCATATGGCCCGGAATCCATCCACCAAGCACTCCACTATTGCGGAACCCATCGCATCGGTCACGGTACCCGCCTAGTGGAAGATGGCGACCTGCTAAATTATGTAAATGACCACCGTATTCCGCTGGAAATATGCATTAAAAGCAATTTCCACACCAAGGCAGTGGCAAACATCCAAAGCCATCCCATAGATTTCTATATCGATTATGGACTGAGAATCACCATCAATACGGATAACCGGACGATCAGCGATACCACTGTCACAGACGAATATATGCTTGCCATCAACGAATTGGGATTGGATTACCCCACAGTGAAATATGTAATCCTAAACGGCTTTAAAAGTGCCTTCCTGCCCTATAAAGAACGGGTGCGCCTGATTAATAAAACCCTTAAAGAACTGGAAGAAATAGAGGAAGCGGAACTAAAGACCAAGGTAAAAGTGAAGGAAAACCTTTAAAATGCAAGATACCATACTCAATGCCCTCACTGACGCACAAAGATATCTGGATCTCTTTACCAGAGATGCACAGAACATCAGGAAGATTGCCGAAATCGCCAAAACCATAGCGGAGTGTTACCGCAACCGGGGAAAAGTGATCATCTTTGGAAATGGCGGCAGTATGTGCGACGCCATGCATTTTGCCGAAGAGCTTACCGGAAGATTCCATCAGGATCGGGAAGCGCTCCCCGCAATCGCCATCAGCGATCCGTCCCACATCACTTGCGTGGCAAACGACTTTGGCTTCGACCAGGTCTTTGCCCGAGGTGTACAAGCTTACGCAATTCCGGGAGACGTGGTTATCGGCATTTCCACCAGCGGGAATTCCCCAAACGTTATCAATGCCATCCATCAAGCGCAAAGCATGAATTGCACAACTATTGCCCTGCTGGGCGGAGATGGCGGCAAACTGGGCAAGACCATGGAAAATAAGATTATCATTCCAGCTGAAACCAGCGATAGAGTTCAAGAAATCCACACTCTGATCCTGCATGTTCTGGTGCAGTTGGTGGAACAAGAACTGTTTTTTCCAAAAGTGACCGAACCAAATTATGCATAACCAACAAGGATATATATCATGAAACACACACCAAAAATCGTTCTCACCCTCTTCATCCTTGCCCTAAGTTTCAGCTTGTGGGCAGGGTATTATGACAATGTAGAGGATCTCAGCGGTACAGAGCTACTCTACGCGCTGCGAAATCTGATAGACACCAATAGCTATTCCAGCTACAATGGTGCCAAGGACTATCTCTTTCAGGATCTGGACAATAATAGCGGCCAGGTAACCTGTGTATATACAGGAGAAACCTACAATATCAACAGTTCATATAATGGACAAAGTAACCCCAATACCGAACACACCTATGCCCAAAGCTGGTTCAGTTCCAGCGAATCCAGCATAAAAAAGGCAGATCTACATCACCTCTTCATCACTACCATGCAAGTGAATTCCTCGCGCGGAAACCTCCCCTTCGGAAATGTCGCCAGCATCGCGGCTTCAGACGTTTATTACAACGACACTCCGTGGCAGAGTTATCGAGGAAGGGATAACTGGCAGAATAACGTGTTTCAAGTGAATCCCCACTTTCGGGGAAACACCGCCCGGGCAATCCTGTATTTTCATACCCGCTACGGTGATTCTCTATCTCAAGGTGGCGTGAATATGCTGTCCACGATGATCGCTTGGCACTATGCTGACCCTCCGGATGCTGCCGAAGTAACCCGCAACAACAATCTGCACAGCTTTCAAGGCAACCGCAATCCCTTCGTGGATCGCCCGGAATTCGTGAATAGAATCTGGAACCCAACCTCTACCGACGATCCATTCCAAGATCAGGTACCTGCCCTCAGGATCGATAATGCATACCCCAACCCCTTCCGGGATCAGATCACTGTGGCAATCGATGCCAAAGATGCGAACAATGTAATCGCCGGAATATATAACGTTAAAGGTCAATTGGTTCACAGCCATAGATTTATGGACAACTCCAAAAACTTCACATGGAATGGCATAGACAGTAGTGGCAATGAAGCCCCTGCTGGAATCTATTTCATCCGCCTGAACTCTCCCGAGGAATCCGCCACCACAAAAATCCTCCTGGTTAAATAGTATCAAATTTCCATAGGGCTCTCGCAAGAGAGCCCTTTTTTGCATAGATGCCCCCAAATGCCTTGTGTCGCCCGCGAGGGGCTCTGGATTGTTTAAACCTGACTACGAGGGGCTTCGCTACGCTACGCACCCTCGCTATAAAAGGTGTCGCCCCGTTGGGGCTTTTTTTACGTTCACGTCATTCTGACGTTTGAATTTTTCGGAGGATCGGAATCCTCCGTTACGGGAGTGGATCGGAACTCGGGTACTTCGTATCGTAGCATTCCGATGCTACGCTCTATACTTTTCGGGGATTCGGAATCATCCGACACAAAATCCGGGATCAATGTTTTAAACAATTATATAATCAGTATCGACGTATCGGATGGAATGGGTTGTTGCAGGTTTATTGTGCTACGTGCCATCTCATTGCCTTGTGTCGCCCGCGAGGGGCTCCGCTACGCTACGCACCCTCGCTATGATCGGTGTCGCCCCGTTGGGACTTTTTTTTCGTTCACGTCAATGTGACGTTTGAGTTTTTCGGAGGTTCGGAAACCACCGTTACAATTGTGGCGCCCATTGGGCTTCGCTTCAATTATGCTCATAGAAACCTTGAATCATCGCTCCGGCAATAATAATGCACTCCCTCATGCTCTCTCTACTGGGATGTATAAAGATATGACAGAAATATTGAAAGAGTTCTTGACAGCAAGTGTTAAGTCCCAAATGTTGGTGTAAATTCCAACTCATTGTTTCTCAGGTTATTTGAGAACATCTTATAGTCCTCGTTTCTCACATTCTATGTTAGGCCAAGCGACCAATTGCATTCTTTCCAATCTCATTCCAGTGGT
>JAHDQK010000029.1 GCA_018433885.1 Candidatus Cloacimonadota bacterium | reverse complement strand
TCTGATTCTTGCCCAAATCCCGCGAAGACCCCCAAGTGATATTGGCAGAATCGAACTCCTCGCCATAGGGGAGCAGGACATTGAGCCGATAGTAATGGAGCATGGGTTTTCCGGGATCCAAGCTCAGCGAGTATTCTCTGGTGTTGGAACTCCGGAATTCCGGTTGCAAATTCACCTGTATTTGAAGTGCATTCGCGAGCATTATGGCACTAAGTAACAGTATTATCATCATTAATTTACGCATATTGTATCTCCCCTAATGGGTTTGTTTCACAAAGAAGTCTTTGAGTGTATTACAATCTTCAAAAGCCGCATATACGTCAAGAACAAATTGTTCCAGCAATTTCCATGGGGATTTGGGATGAGCGTGCTTGTGTTAGCGGGGACTACTATCGCTTTAGAGGTAAGCTAGGTTTTGGGTTGTCCGTTTGACGTGTAACATCACTCTGCAAGAGGCTGGTTCTGCCATCCTAAGCATCCCCATTGATCCCACCAGTCGCGAAGCCGTCTTCATGCAGTCGGCACTTCTGCAGGACGCCAAGGCGATGTCTTCGAGAAATGGGCTGGAATAGATTTTCTGGATTATAGTTATGTAGGGGCGACACAAAACCGGGATCCATGTTATAAACACGTGAAAAAATGGTAACCCCAATTCGGTTGGATTGGGTTGGTTTATCGCATCCACCGAAATCATGAAGTCCAAAGAGCCGCGAAACAAAAGGTATTTTTTGGGCTATTTCTCTGCCTTTCCCAGCACATACCGTTGCTTGAGTTTCTTGAGGTCAGCATATTGAGAGAGCACCAAGCCCAGCAGAGTGAGGGAGAGTCCCACGATGGTACGCAGGCTGATCGGATCTCCCAGGATGATGAATGCCAGCACCACCGTGAAGACCGGGATCAGGTTTGTGAAGATGTTGGATTTTGCAACGCCCAAGCTGCGGATCACATCCGTGAATAATGCAAAGGCACCGATGGTGGCAAAGAGGGACATTGCCACGATGGTATATATTCCACGCGCGCTGTGGGTTACGTGCAAAAAATGGTTGCCTTCAAAATAGATGAACATGGGTAGAAAGTAAATGGCTCCAAAAAAGGATTGATAGGCTACTATGGTGAGGGTGCTGTATTTAAGGGTTAGGGGGCGCACAGTGAGTCCATAGCCCACCGCTCCGAATATTGCCAGCGCCAGAAACATAATCCCCTTTAATGTGGCATGAAGATCACCCCCGCCAAAGCTCATGATGCCTACTCCCAAGCAGGAAACTATTACGCCCAGAATCACGTAGATGCTGAGCCGTTCTTTGAGTAGCAGCCAAGCGCCGATGGCGGCAAAGATGGGGATGGTGGCGATGATGATGCTACCCAGGGAGCTGGAAACAAACTGCATGCCATTGGCTTCGCCATTGAAATATAGGAAAGGTTCAAAAAATGCTACTATCATCATGCGCCAGAGGTCTTTCCGATCCATCTTTTGCCAGTGTCGGCTGATTACCATGATGGCAAAGAGCAGGATCGAAGCAAGTAGTAGACGCAGAAACACAACTTCATAAGGCAGATAGGTTTCGTAAGCGATTTTGTACCACACAAAAGTGATTGCCCAGCAGAACATCGCTCCGATGGCGCGGAGATAGGTGATCCAGAGCTTCATTTAGATAAAATCCACCACTTCCCCGCCAGGGATATTCTTCAGAGCGCCGCCGTCGTTGATATCCCGGCACAAACCGGCTTCGATTTCGGCACTATCTGTATAGCCGCGCAGTTCCCAAAATCCTGGAACGTAGTAGCCCATAAGCTCGATGCGAACTATGCTCTTGGCAGATTTATAACCCCAAAGATATGGTATCAGGGCACGGATGGGCCCGCCATAGTCTTCGCTGAGAAATTCATCGTCAAACGCCCAAGCTGCCAGGGAGCGTTCTTTTAGCGCAATATCCACTGGGATGGAGGTGTCGTAGATTTCTCCAACCGACCAAAAGCGCAGGAATTTGCAGGATGCCTGCATTTTTACCAGATTCATCAAGGTGCTGAGGGCGATGCCGGTCCATGCGCCATACACAGACCAGCGGGTCACGCTGGTGAGGCGGGCGTTCACTGTGGTTGAACTAAGCTCCATCAGTTGATTCCAGTTCAGGGTCACGGGGTTGTCGCACAGACCCTTGATCTCGAGTTTCCAGTTATCTCGGTTCAAGGCTCCGGGATGCCCTTCCGCCCAGAATATCGGAGTATTCATGGCAGCCAGTTTATTCATCGAGGTCTCCCAAATGTTCAATAATATCTGAAGGTAGGATGCTGTAGCTTTTTCTTTTTCCAGAAAGTTTTTCCGCCGTCCTACCCATCAAGAAAGCGGCGCTGGTGGCGGCAATGGAGGGATGCAGATTCTGACCGATGAAGGAGGCGATGATCCCTGCCAGAATGTCCCCGCTGCCACCAGTGGCAAGGGCATCGTTTCCGGTGCGGATAAAATTAAGCTCGTCGGTAGAGCAGCACATCGTGGTGTGTCCCTTCAGCAACAAGGTGCAGCCCCAGGCTTCTTGCAAGCGCAGAACTTCGCCGGCGGGGTCTTGGGTCAATTGCTCGGGATTGATGGCAGCCAAGCGGCAAAACTCTCCCGGATGGGGAGTAAGAACCACATTGTCGCTCTTTAATTTGGGATACAGCGCCGGGCTTCGCGCCAGCAGGGTGATGGCGTCCGCATCGATCACCAATGGACATTTCGCATTGGTTACTACGATCTCCAGAAGGTTTTGGGCATAGGCATCGAGCCCCATTCCGGGTCCTATTACGATGCAATCCGCATTGGCAAGTTTATCCAAGACAGCTTCGGCATCCGGCATGCCTTGGGGGTCTTCCGGAATCTGAAAATTCATTACTTCATCCGCAAAGGCGGCGTAGTGGCAGATTACTTCCCTGCGGGACATGATGTGTACCAATCCGGCTCCGGAGCGGAGAGCTGCTTTTGCGCACAAGCGTGCACTACCGGTGTAGCCTGTGCTGCCGCCGATTACATATATTCTGCCAAAATTTCCCTTGTGGGCATCTTCTCTGCGAAAGGGGGAGATGAAGAAGTCTTGCAATACACCAGGGGCGGTTTCTTTGTAGATAACTGGAATGCCTATCGGAACGCGTTGCAATATACCACAATGGGCAGGACCTTGATTTAGGAGATGGCCATATTTATATTCTTCGATGGCAAGAGTCATATCCGCGCGATACACATAGCCGGTACCATTGTTCGCGTCTGCTCCGGAAGGGATATCGATGGCGACCATGTTCAAAGAGCTGTATCTGAAGGTATTAAGAACGTCCTCCACAAAAGCCGGTAATTTTCCCTTGAAACCGATGCCATAGACGGCGTCGATCACCAAAGCGAACTCCGATGGGGTGGTTTCTTTGAATATCTCCCACGTCTTGGCATCTGGCACATCGACGATGGTGATATCCAGCTTTTCACAGCGTTCGCGGTTCATCCGGGCTTCTTTACCGATGGGTGGTTTGCCCAGGCTGAGGATCAAAATGGATTCCGTAACCTCGAACAAGTGGCGGGCTATCACATAACCATCTCCGCCGTTATTGCCGCTGCCGCAGAGTATTACCACTCCGTTATCCAGATCTTGGGGGATTACGTTGCGGATGATCTCTGCGCACTTGGCACCGGCTACTTCCATCAGAGTCTCGGCGGGAATGCCAAATTCGGAGATGGTGAGACGATCCATTTCCTGCATTTCTTGGCGGCTAAGTACCATTTCCATAAATTACCTCGCTGTTTTTGCGGCATGCAGCTTGATCTCGATGGTGGTGCCTTCGTTGATGGCGCTTTCCACTACCCTGATGCGGCCTTGATGATATTCTTCGATGATGCGCTTTGCCAAACTTAACCCCAAGCCCCAGCCGCGGGTCTTGGTGGTAACTCCCGGGTCAAAGACCTTTTTCCATTGGGAGCGGGGGATGCCTTTGCCTTCATCACGAATGTGGATATATACGAAGTTATCTTTCTGAGTGGCGGTAAGAATGATGTTTCCACCCTTGCCGGACATCGCGTCCACACAGTTTTTGATCAGGTTCTCAAGAGTCCATTTGATCAATTCCATATCCATCAACACATCCACGGTTTCGATCTTGCTGATCAGGTGGATATCGATGCGGGAGCCCAGATGTGGCATCCGATGTCTAAAATACTCCACTACGCTGAAAAGGATGTTGTGCAGGTTCTGAGGTTCCAGCTTGGTGATGCTGCCTACTTTACCAAAGCGCGAGGCGATGTTGCGCAGATGGTTCAGGTCTGCCCGCATGAAATCCAGAATCTGGGGCATATCCGGGCGGGTGATGCCCTCTGCAGGGCTTTCTGCCATATAATCGATCCAGCCCATCAGTGAAGTGATGGGAGTTCCAAACTGGTGGGCGGTTTCCTTGGCGAGGCTCACCCAGAGGGTGTCCTTTTCGGTACGTTTCAATAACAAAAGTCCATAGCTGCCAAAGAAGACCACCATCAGCGCAAGGAAAAGCTCCAGGATGATGATGTAGCGGATGTAGGAAAGGGATTGGGGATTTGTAAAATAGATGAAGCCCAGAGAATCAGCTTCGTTGGAAAGCGGGATCTCCGTCATCGAGGATTGGCGCGAAAGCAGATCAAACTGATCTTCGATGGGCAGTTGATGAAACCGCGCGCCTTCATCTACTTCCACATTTCGCCAGAAGAGTGGCTCGCGATTGCGATCGGTCACGATGATCTCGTAATCGATGTTTTTGATAAACTGCTCAAAAGAGATGGGGCGGCGATAGAAGGCATAACCGGTGAGCCTGTTTTCGTCCACCAAAGGGGTCTGCACCATGCGTGACATCAATTCGCTTAGCCGATATTGGGATTCCCGGGAGAGATCCATGAACAGGCTATCCGGGCTTACATCCACGTTTTTCCAGACCAGAGGGATCATGTTTTCGTCCGTTACTATGATCGGGATCGGGTTCTCTTGCATAAACTCCGTGGAGATATAATCCCAAAGCTGCTGTTGAAAATCCCTCTGCGCAGTGAATTGCAGGTATTTGGAGCTTACTTCCGTGAGTAGTTGCGCATACTTTTCCGCGGCTCGTAAATAGCCATCCGTGTAGGCGATATATTTGGCGAAGATGCGGGGGACAAACTCCTGTTCCTGCTTTGCTTTTTGTACCAGTACCTGCGTGTAGATTCCGAAGAATACGAAGATCAGCAGGCTGCCCAGCACCAGGTAGAGGCGCAACAGATGGTATCTATTGGCGCGATTTGGCTGCTTCCCAGTGGGAGTCAAGTTCCGCAAGGCTTGCTTCATGGATATCTCCGTCTTTGTATTGCTCTTCCACGTGGCGGAAGCGGCGATAGAATTTGCGTGTGGTGTCCTTCAATGCAGCTTCTGAATCTATGCCGAGCTTGCGGGCAAGGTTCACAATGCTGAAGATCAGATCTCCCAGTTCCTCGCGGATTGCCATTTCGTCTTCCGCGCTCAAAGCCTCCAAAAGCTCTTCATGCTCTTCCTGGATCTTGGCAAGCACGGGCTTCAGCTCCTGCCAATCAAAGCCCACCGAAGCGGCTTTTTCTTGAATGCGTTGTGCCTGAATAAGCGCAGGCAAAGCACGGGGAATTCCGTCCAAAACACTTTCCCGCTCCGATTTCTCGCGCTTTTTGATGCGTTCCCAATTCATTTTTACGCCATCGGCATCATGGATTTCCAGTTCACCAAAGACATGAGGATGGCGGCGCACCAGCTTGTCCGTGATGGCGTTCAGCACGTCTGGCATGGCAAAATCACCCTTTTCGCGGGCGATCTGAGCTTGGAACACTATGTGCAGGGTAAGATCTCCCAGTTCTTCTTTCAGGGCAGCGCCGTCCTTTTCTTCGATGGCTTCCACCACCTCATAGAGTTCTTCGATAAAGTTTGGCACCAGGCTTTCGGGAGTTTGCTTGATATCCCAGGGACAGCCGTTTTGGGGATCCCGCAAGGCGGCTACGATATCCACCAGTTTCTGAAACTCATCCATTTTGTCCGTCTCCACCTTGCTTCAGAAAGCTGGCTTTGATCTCTGCCAATCTATGTTTGTGGCGTTTCATCAGTTCCAGGGTAAAAGCCACCATCGCGGCAAACATGAAGCCCAGAATAGTGCCGATGATGCAGATCTGAGCGCGCTTGGGATAGTCTCTTCTTCCGGCAAGCCGGGGGTGATCCAATATCTCGAGGGTGGGCATATCCTTCAGTTCCGAGAGCCGGGCAGCCTCGTATTGGGGGTATATGAAGGTAAATACGCTTTGATAAATCTTCAGATCCATCTCCAAGCGCATATAGTCTGCGGTGAGCTTGGGGAGTTTGCCAATATTGATCAGATATTGAGGGGTCTTGCCGCTGGCTTCCAACTCGCGGATTTGACGCTTAAGGTGGTCCAAACGTAGCTCCGCTTCTTTTACCAAGGGGCTCTGAGCACCGTAGTTTGCCTTCACCAGTTCCAGCGCAATTTCTGCCTTCATGCTCTCCGCGATCAAATCGCTGTAGGATTCCACGATGGCTTTGGCTTGCGTTTCCAGGCTGATGGCATTGCTCCGTTCTTGGAACTTCTGGTTCTCCACGATCAAAGAATCCAGCTTGGCGCGGATCTCCAGCACTCTGCCTTCCAGAAATTCCCGGTTCAGCTTGCCCTGGGTAAGTTTCTGGGAGCGGTTATAACGGTCCAGCCGTTCTAAATAGTAGTTCACGATATCCAGCGAAAGCTGTTTGTCCTTGGTGCGGGCACGGATGACGACCAGACCGCTGGTGGTATCAAAATCCATGCTGATCACTTCGCCACGGAGGGTTTCGAGAGCGTCGTCCAGATTCCGCAGGCTGTCGGCATGGTCGTATTCAAAGTATTCTATCAGATTGAAGCGGCGGATTACATCCTCGGAAAAGGTGCGGGAGCGCATTACGGTTACGAAGTTTTCTGCCTGCGGTGTGGAGCTGGAACCCATCAAGCTGGATGCCAGACCGGAGAGGCCGGGGATGTTCAAAGGCAGCTGCGCGCTATCCTCTCCCACGGCGAAGAAACTTGCTCTGGAGGCAAAGATTTGGGGGGTTAGCAGGCTGTAGGCAACCAAGCCGGCGGCAATCAGCGAAGTGATCCAGATCACCACCCACTTTCGGGCTGCCAAGATTCTGATCAGTTCAAATAAATCGAGCTTGTTCGCTTCCATCCGCGTTCCTTACTTGATGCCAAACAAACGTTTGAAGAATGATCTGGGCTGTCGGGATTCATCCAGATACACGGATTCTTCGCTGGTGATGAACTTGGCATTTTTGTTCTTCATATAGCCCAGAACATGCATCTGAGCGTTGCCCTTTAGCTCGATTGTTCCCGCCAGAGTGATCTCCGCTTCGGGGGATACCAGCAGTTTTGCGCCATCACTCAAGATCAAGCGTGACTTCTTGTTCATGATAAGCTTGGAGCCTTTTTCCAGAACCACATCACCATACACGGTCGTTTCGTTCTTCAGGTTCAGCTTTTCGTCCAAATGAGCAGGCAGGGTTTGCACCATTTTGTAGAATCCGGCTTCTCCAGCGGGGAGTTCCAGCATGGTCTTGCTCTTGCCATCACTCACGATGACTTCGCCACTATAAGGATCCCAAAGCCCGATGTATTTGCCGAAGCGTCGGGAGGCAGCGGCGGAGAACTCTATCTCAAGCGTCTGAGGATCAGCCTGGGGGTAGTATTGGTCGTAGAACCGGGGGTGGACATGCACTTCTTCGGTTATCTCTCCGGGCTGGAAGTAGTTTCCGCGGCGATTGACCGCGATCAGCCAGGGGTTATCCTGTTCTCCGAGATAGTAGCCCATCTGGATGTATCCGCTGTACAGAGCGTTGTCTTGTTCTTCTACCCTAAGCGACTTCAGCATCATCTCAGAGGGTATCCGATAGCCTTTGGTGATACCGGCATTCACGCTGTGAGCATCCAGCCAGCGCAAGGTTGCGATGATCTCCCCGTAGGTCTTCACCTTGGAGTTTGTGTGCATGATGGCGTCCATCGTTATGGGATATTCGAAGAGGTCCACGTATCTGTCGTTTACGGGATAGGTGGCAAGCCCCACGAAGTCACCATATCCATCTTCGGTCTGGAAGGCGTGCAGGCGATAGTGAAACACTCCGTCCACACCATAGGCAAGAGGCAAGTAGAGCAGAGCTTTTTGGGTAGCATAAGGGGGCATTACCCAGTGCGTCCAGGTGTCCGGATCATCCTTGCGCCATCTGCCAAATGCTTGCACCACGGGGTAAAACTTGCGGCTGGGGTCTTCCAGCTTGTATTGGATGCCCTTCTTATATACGGTTAGCATCTTCTCGTCGATGACATTCTGGATAAATCTCTTGTCTGGTGAGCCGGGATTGAAGCCAAACTGCGGAAGAAGCGGGTAGATATCCGGGCAAAAGATCTTGGGTTGAACCTGTTTCAGAAAAGAATCCAGGTGATCATAACTGAGGGATTTCTCCGGATCGATAATCACGTAGTCTTTGCGGTAATCATAGCAAGCGCTGGTGGTCTTTATGCCCACTTCCGAAAGGATGTCTTGGATGACCCGGTAACCTTCGAATTGAGCTTGGTGCGGTTCATCAAAGGTGTAGATTCCGCTCACATTGCCTTTGCCTTTGTTTATCAGGTCGCGCGCACGGTTCTGGATTCCTTTCACAAATTCCGGCTTCATCGCCTTCAATTCGTGGCTGATCTGATCCCGCATTTCTACAAAGTCCAGATCAAGCGTGCAGTTACCATGCCAGTATAGGCGGGGATTCAGGTTTGTGAGTGCCAGCACAGTTCTGCTCATCCGTTCAATCAAGCCGGCGTCCATCAGTTCCTGATATGGTACCTGGATGGTGTATTCCATGTATCCATCGCGATTTTTCGAGTTCCGATAATCCTCAAGAGTAAAGGCTACCTCGGCGCTCTTGCCCTTTTGGGATGCGGCTCTTACCGGGCTTGCGCTGGCAGCAAAGCCTGTGGGAGAGTGAGGGTATCCAGCAGGTTGAAATGTGATCAGAGCGTCTTCAGGACGCGTATCCGGCGCTACATCACTGATCCGGAAGCGATAGGTGATCCAAATGTTTTCACCCTCGAAATTTGGTTTGCCGTGGGTATAGAACTGGAACTCGTGTCCGGTGCGTACGCTATAGCCGTTTAGGTTTTTCCAGCGATAGGTGAGGTCTGCCATCGCATAGCCGGCTTTGTGGGTTCCGCGGCGGGTTTGCCACACATATCCGTTTGAAGCTTCCGGGGCTTTCACCGCCTCTCCGGTGCGCACGGTTCCATATTGCATTGGAGATGCGTACCAGAATCTGCTGTCGGTGGCGTCTCCGGGGTTTAGCTCCGAGGAGTCCTTGTATTCCGCTTCATAGCGTTGATAGCTGGAGGTGGACATCATCGTGGGAGAGTAGTGCATGTTGTCTTTGGGATCCGGAACATAAGCTCTGTCGATGATCCAGGCATCGATGCCATAACGATCCATGGTTTCCAGGGCGGCTGCCAGATCTCTGTCGTTCTGGTTTGTCTCCATCACGTGGCTGTTATACCCCATCTCCTGCATATAGCGGGCAAAGGTCTCGCGCTGTCTCTGAAAGAACTCGAAGGGGTCCAGATAATAGGTGTAGGTGCCGATCAAGAATTTATCAGAGTGTTTGGCAAGCATTTGCGGCACAAGTGCCAGCAGCAGCAAGAAGCAGACTATATAGCGTTTCATAGGTTCTCCCGGATATTGTGGTTAAATCAGTTCATGAAAGAGCAATAGCCCTATTCGGTCAAGCTCCATGGTTTATACTCTCAATTCCATAAAGGGCTTCAGCACAGAGGGGATCTCCAGACTGCCATCAGCTTGTTGATAGCTTTCCAAGATCGCGATCATCAACCGCGGAGTGGCGAGTCCGCTCCCGTTCAGAGTGTGCAGATGCCGCATCTTGCCTTCGGGATCTTTGTAACGGATGTTTGCCCGGCGTGCCTGAAACTCTCCAAAATTGCTCACAGAGGAGACTTCCAGATATTTGCCGCTGCCTGCCGCCCAAACTTCCAGGTCGTAAGTCTTTTGGCTGGCGAAGCTTAGATCTCCCGTACAGAGGGATACCACTCTATAATGAAGCCCGAAAGCTTTCAGGATGTCCTCCGCGTCGGCGAGCATTTCTTCCAGCGCTGCTTCGGATTGTTCCGGTTCTACAAAACGTACCATTTCCACTTTATTGAATTGGTGAAGCCTTTGCAAACCGCGGGTATCCTTGCCATAGCTACCCGCTTCACGACGGAAACAGGGGGTGTATGCCACGAACTTTTGCGGCAGATCTTTGAACGACAACACTTCATCGCTATAGATATTGGTAACCGGCACTTCCGCAGTAGGGATCAGGAAGAGGTCGTCCTCGGAGATATGATACATATCTTCTTCCAACTTGGGCAATTGCCCGGTCCCGGTCATGGTCTTGCGATTTACCACCAGAGGCACCATCAGTTCACGATAGCCGTGTTTTTGCAGGTGATACTCCAGCATAAAGGTGATGATTGCGCGCTCCAGTTTCGCCCCGATCCCGGTGTAGATGGGGAATCCACTGCCGGAGATCTTTGCCCCGCGGGGAAGATCCAACATCTCGTTTGCGGTTGCCACATCAAGATGGTCTTTGGGTTCAAAGCCAAATTTGCGGGCTTCACCTTCGTGACGGATTACTTCGTTAAGGGCTTCGTCTCTGCCCACGGGGACGGAGGGATGCGGGATATTGGGGATCGTGAGCAACAGGGATTCCACTTCATAGTTGATCTCGTTGAGAGCGCTTTGGATGATCTTGATTTCCTCTGCCACTTTGCTCATCTCGGAAAGTTCTGCGTTAGCGTCTTCTTTGGCGCGTTTCTTTTGGGCGATAACCTGAGACACGGCATTTTGCTGAGCTTTCAATTGGTCGAAGTCATATTGCAGCTTACGGCGTTTTTCATCAGCCGCTAAAAGGGTATCCAGATCCGCTTTTTCGTTTTTATCCACGATCGCTTTGCGCACTATATCGGGATTACTGCGGATGTACTTGATGTCGATCATTTATTGTTCTCCATTTGCGCGTTTTACAGCGCTTTCCAGCATTCTGAGGTAAGAATCCGGCTTCAACGATGCACCGCCGATCAAGCCGCCATCGATATCCGGCATAGCAAGTAGTTCGTCTATGTTTTCCGGCTTTACGCTACCACCATAGAGGATTGATATACCGTTGGCAAGGGTCTCGGAGTATTTGTCTTTCAGCCATTTGCGAATGATGGCGTGAACTTCCTGAGCTTGTTCGCCGGTGGCGTTGCGTCCTGTTCCGATTGCCCAGACTGGTTCGTAGGCGATGATGATCTCTCCCTGATTGTAGAGATTTATCTTGTGCAGAGCTCCGGATAGTTGATCCACCACTACGTCTTTGGTATTGCCAGCGTCGCGCTGAACAAGGGTTTCGCCCACACAGAGGATGGGGCAGATATCGTGTTGCATCAGAGCCAAAAGCTTTTCACGGACGATGGCATTGGTTTCGGCATGATAAGCGCGGCGTTCGGAGTGTCCCACGATGGAATATGGCAGTTTGAGGCTTGCCAGCATGGCGGCGGAAACCTCTCCGGTAAATGCGCCATCCGGGTGCGAACTCACATCCTGCGCGCTCACTTTTACCGGGCTTCCTTCCAGATCCCTTTGTAATACTGCCAAAAAGGGGTAGGCAGGAGCCAAAATTGGCACTACGTTTGTTGTGTCCATGCCCTTAGCTATTGGGGCGACCTCGCGGGCAAAAGACTTGGCATCTTCCAAGCCTTTGTACATCTTCCAGTTACCGGCTATGATGAGTTTTCGCAATTCACACCTCGATAATTTATTACTAACTAACACCAGTTTGAAAAACCCTAAGATAAGTCAAGACTTTTCCGTTGCTTGTACCCAAAGTCATGCAGGATCTTTCAAGCTGGGGAGAATGCTTTTCGAAGGCGGATTCAGATTTCGGCATCTCACAAATAAGAGCGCGGAGCAAGCGCGTGAACTGCAATAACTGCCTGTCCCACCGGCATCAACGCCCCGGGATATTCGTTTCACACCTCCTTCTGAACAGGTGTATCCAGCGCAGACATTTAGATTATCTTACAGCCATGCAAGATATTATTAGCAATTTAGGAATAATCGATTAATAATGTTAGAGTATGGAAATGGCTATATGGTGAACCGTATCGAATATTATTTGAGCGCGGTTCATGATTTTTGCTTATCTTCTTTGTTATGCTAGATGGGAGTAAGACTATGAAAAACGACAAACGAGTACTGATTGAATTTGGTTCGAACATGGCCAAAATCATGAGTGCAGATTCCAAAGACATGAAAAACGAGAACTTGCAGCGTCTGCCATTGCGCCTTGCCACTTTGATGGATGATTCCGGCAAGATATCGGAGAAAGGAATCCTGGCTATCTTGAACTTGATTGGGGATACCAAAATCCGCAATGCCGATGCCCAGGAATTTATCCTGGTCGGCACGGAGGCATTGCGAAGAGCCAGCAACCAGCAGGAGATTCGTGCCCGCGTGAAGCAAGATTATGGTTTGGATCTCCGGGTGCTTAGCCCCCAGGAGGAAGCCGAAGCCGCTTACAGAGGGATGAAACACTTGATTAGCAAGGGTAAGCGCGCGGTTTGTTTCGATATCGGAGGATCCAGCATCGAGCTTGTGAAGGTTTATGGAAACAGGATCGAAAGCATGCTCAGTTTCCCGATGGGCGCGGTGGATTTGTATCACGATCAAGTTCATGGGATGCCCATCTCAAATTGTGCTTACACTGGGCTTCGTTTGCAGATCGAGAAGACCCTGCGCTGGAAAGTTCCTTCAGAATGCAACTTGATCGGTAGTGGAGGCTCCGTCCACACATGTGCCAAAGTGGCGATGATGAACGCGGGGATCGATTCTTCGGATATCGAGGGATACCGGATCACCAAGGGCGAGTTGTTGCGCCAGAGCCAGGTTTACCGGGCGCTGGATATAGATGGAATCATCAAGATTCCCGGGATGGATCCTTCCCGGGCGGATATAATTTTGCCCGCGGTGATGATCATGCGTCATCTTTTGGATCAAACGGGGCAGCCATACTTTGTGGCATCCCGCAGGGGGGTTCGTCATGGAGTTTTTCTTAAAGAAATAGAAAAGGGATCCCGCACATAGCTTTGCAGGATCCTGATTTTCCCTACGGTCGCAGTGCAAGCCATTTGCGACCTTTTTGTTTGCCTCTCAGCCTTGTGGGTTCATAGCCAATGCCCTCTTGCAATTCGTTTTTCCTTGGCGCTCTTAGCCCAAGATCCCACGATGCCCTCCAATGTCTCGCCTAATAGCCATCAGCCCCGCTACCCCCAGCCTACAGATCCCACACTCGCCTTCCCAAAGCCTCATCTACATAAAATGCCCTTGCCTACAGATCCTGCTGCCCTCCGTAGCCAGCCTTAAGACTCATCATTCAGGTCCTTCGCCCAAAGAACCTTACTAATACCCATGCCCCCAGCCTACAGATCCTATCAGCCACCCGATAGCCCAATGCCTTGTGCCCGGCTCAAAGAATCAGCCTAAAGACCCTTGCCCGCCGGACACGACTATATTAAACGCATGAAATGTGCCAATGTGCCAAAAGTAGTTAATGGCATGATAAATAAACACATACGCAGCTAGGTGTGATTTCGGGAGGTGGTAAAAAATACCACGCGGAAAGCGTGGCAGAGGGTCATATTAAGGGAAATGTGGTATTATTTACGATTATTATCGATGCCCAGAGAGCTGAGTTTCTTCGCCAGATTGCTTTTATCCATCTGCAGGTAAAGTGCTGCCTGTGAGATATTTCCGCCATGCGCGAGGAGCACGCTTTCCAGATATTTGCGTTCAAACTGGCGCACTGTGTCCCGATACGAAGCCGGTCCTTGGATCGCGGTATCTTCGTTTGTGGTAAAATCTACCACGCTCAAGGCGTCATTTTTCGAGAACACCACTGCCCGTTCCACACAGTTCTTCAATTCGCGCACATTGCCGGGAAAATCTTGTTCCAAGAGCCATGTCGCCGCTGCCGGAGAGATGGATTTGGGTTGAATTTGGTTCCGATTGCAGAATCCTGTAAGAAAGAACTCTGCCAGGGTAATGATATCTTCGCGACGTTTGCGCAGGGGCGGGATCTCGATATTGATCGTGCTGATACGATAGTAGAGGTCGCTGCGAAAGCTGCCTTCTTCGATCATTCGAGGAAGATCCTGGTTGGATGCGCTAATGATGCGGGTATTCACTTTTTGGGCTTTGCTGCCCAATTTCTGGATCTCTTGTTCGGAGATTACACGCAGGAGCTTGGCTTGAACTTCCAGGGGCAGTTCTCCGATTTCATCCAGGAAGATACTGCTGCCTTGGGCAAATTCAAAGTAGCCCTTGCGAGAGTTCACTGCGCCGGTAAACGCTCCTTTTTCGTAGCCAAAGAGTTCTGCTTCGAATAGTTCCCGGGGGATAGAGGCGCAGTTTATGGTAACCAGGTTTTTGTTGCCCAAATCCGAGAGTCTGTGGATGGCAGCCGCGGCGAGTTCTTTACCCACGCCCGTTTCTCCGCTGATCAGCACCGGGGTATCGAATTTTGCCGCCTGGATGATGGCATCAAACACCTTTTGCATGGCTGGGCTACCACCCACCATGCCGATCGAGGAGAGCTGCAAATCCCGCATATCCCGATGCATGAGAATGGCTTCTTTCAGCCTTGCCAGCCGGATCAGCAGGTGTTCTTTGGCGATTGGTTTTTCGATGAAATCCGTAGCGCCATATTTGATCGCGTTTACCGCGTCCGGGATGTGTCCCGAACCGGAGATCATGAGGATGGGCATCTGGGGAAATCGTTCATGAAGCTCTTCCAGCATCCCAAATCCATCTTGTAGAGCGGGGAAACACATATCCTGCATCACCAGGTCGTAGGTTTCGTCTTTCAGTTTCTTTTGTGCCTCTTCGATGGAAGATGCGGTGTGGATCTGGTAACCTTCCCCCCGCAAAAGGTCCGAGGTTAGCCTGCAGAAGATGGTGTCGTCGTCCGCGATCAGGATGCGGATATCACTCATCGTGTTCTCCTTTTAGCCAAAGCGAGACTGTGGTCCCCACGCCCTCCTCGCTTTGAATGTCTATAAATCCGCCCATGGAATCTATGATCTTGCTGGTTTCAGGGATTCCGATGCCGGTACCGGATTGGTTTGTAGTGAAGAATGGTTTCCAGATATCTTCCATATATTTTTTGGGAATCCCTTTGCCGGTATCTTCAATTTCCACCAACACTCCCAAATTCCCACGTGGGCTTTTATGCCGGGGGAATTCGCGTATGCTAATATGCAGGGTGCCCCCTTGCGGCATGGCTTCGGTAGCGTTGTTGATGGTATTCACGATTGCCTCTTCGAATCTGATGGGTTCGATTCTGGCATAGATGGATTTTAGGCCGTAGTTGCGGATCACTTTCACCTGGTCTGGCAGCTTGATCTCTGCTAAAGCGTGTTCCACAGAGGGGATCAAATCTTGTAGCTTGAGGGTATAATTGTGCATTTCGGTGAAGCGTTGGAAGGCATGGGTGAAGACCCTCACCTTCTCGATCTCGCTCTTGATGATCTCCAGATATTCTTTGGCGTTGTTATCCGCTTTCTGATTCAGAGGATCCAGCGCCAGAATCACGTTTGTGATGTGCCGGCGCACATGATGCGATAGTCTCCTGGCGATTTCTGCCCACTCAAGGGTTTCGGAGCCTGTCGCTTCCTTGGGTGGATAGATGAAGATCATCCAGCGGCGAAGGAATGTGTGTGTCTGCCGGATATGCACGCGCAAGGTTTTTCCGGATACATCCACCTCAGCGTCTTCCTGTTGGATTTGGGTTCGGATCATGTTCAGGATCATCTTGTGTAGTTCCGGGAAGATCTCTTTCAAGCTATTCAGATTGCTGGTGGGATCATGATCAATAGCCAGTGCCAGGGCAGCTTTATTTGCAGAAACTATGCGATCCTTGCCTTTTACCACGATAACTCCCTCCTGAAGCTGGTTCATGAGGTTCACTATCTCGCGCTTGTTGTGCAGGGCAGAGAGAACTCCGATGATGAACATCAGCAGTAGGATTCCGGCGATCCTCAGCGCGTGAGCTTTTACCAGCCGATACAGGAGAGTGGTGGTGGAGATCGGCTGCAAACTATATGCCACCAGGGTGTTATCCATGATGACAGCCAGTAGCGGATGTTCTCCTTGGTTATTCTGGATGATTTTCGCGGAGAAGATCGTGCGGTTTTGCAGAGGCAGACGGATGCTGGAAAGTTCATTCATCCGGTTGTCGAAGACTTGTATCTCATTTTCATCGTTGAGGGCGATTATTTCCTTTTTGCCTTTACTGCGCAGGCTGCCGATATCCAATATGCGTTTCACTCGGGGCCGGGGATATACTTCCACTTCATTCAGGTCGGTATCATACACCAAGATGCCACGCTCGCTATCCGAGATCACCAGATGATACTGGGAGGAGCTATCCATGCGCTGAAGAAAATCCACCGTGGGTACCTGGCTGATGCTTTTGGGCACCACCAGTTCTTTCTCGCGGATCAATCTGCCGTTTTCGTATTTCAGCCGCAGGATATAGTCGGATTGCGTGGTTGTCCCTCTGGTAGCCGCCACGGCAAAGATTTCCGGCAGGTCGTCCTGGTTCACATCGTACACATTCACAATCAAGGTCCCGAGTCCTTCAAACACCTTATGTTTGTGGATCAAATCCCCTTTTGGGGAGAGGACCACCAAATGCCCGGAAAAATCGTTCAATCCGTTGATTTCGCCAGTATAATTGTTGAATGCGAAGTTCGAGAGCAGAAATTCCCTGGTACCGTTGCCGTCGAAATCCGCAAAATGGATCTGGTTAAAATTTACCGGAGCTCTAAAATACCATTTTCGCTTCCCGGTTTCCCAGTCGAAAGCCACCACCCCCCGGGGATTTGCGCTGAACCCATCCACTGCCAGACACACCAGTTCGGGCTTACCATCGTCGTCGATGTCTTCCAAAAATTTGGGAGTATAGCTCGCCGCCCAGACATAGGCATCCACCCCGATCAGATAATCATCTCGCTCAAAAGCCTCAAAGTAGCGCATTTCGCGCTTCACGGGGACCTGCCAATCGTATTTAGCCCCGGTCAGGATCAGTTTGCTCCCGTCGTTTGCGCTGAAAAACAGCCAGGGACGCGAATCCTCGGGATCTTTGATGCTGTTCAGATTCAGGAGTCGAAAGGGGCTCATGTTGATCTGCGAAATACTCTTGCCATTCAAGCTGGAAAGCAGGATATAACCGTGGGAGTTCTCCAGATGGGAGGTGATCAAGATCTCTTGCCCATCACCTTTGAGATCTGCCAATAAAGCGGCTTCGGCAGAACTGTTCCACCTGTGCAGGCGTTCGGAAACCAGTTCGTGAGTTTGGATGTTTCGGGTGAGATTGCATCCGTAAACAGCCATCCCCAGCAGGATCAGAAGTATTACTCGAAATCTCATATCTATCAACCTGTCTATGGTTTAGCTTCGCTATGCCGGTTCTGATGCGAGGGATGCGGCGCTACATAAGCTCCACTTACCGGGATCTGCTGGCGTTGCAGGCTCTGAAAACGGTTCATTGGCTGGAGTTTGGGAGACTTCAGCATCTCAGAAAGTGGCAATCCATTGCTGGAACTAAGGCTCAGGTTTTGGATTAGGTTTCTGCCCAGGCGCAAGTGGATCTTCCTGCGCTCCGATTGCGCAGAAGGATGGCTGATTTCCAACAAATAGCGCCCAGGATCCAGGTTCATCAATCGATACTCTCCGCGCTGGTTGGAAAATGTGGAGAGGATGATTTGATCTTCTAAGAGCAGATCGATGCGCACCTCCGCCAGCGTAACTCCGGAATCCCCGCGCACCACACCGGCAAGGTTGGAACTCGCCCGGGCGAAAGCCACCACCGGGCTTCCCACCAGGAGTAGGATAAGAGATATAAGAAAACCATATCCCGTAAGCCTTGTCTGAAACATCATATCCTCCCGAATTTCAGCTTAGGTAAGGAATTCAGACAAAGCCAATAACGTCAAGCAAAAAGCATAATCCCCAAAACATTGGCATTCGGCTATTGCGCTGTATGCCCGATTTGCCATATAACAAACGCTTTTCCATATACTCTCCCATTCCGCGAAGCAATGGCGTTGCGGTGCCGATGCAGTCCGGATAGCTTCAAGTAAGCTTAGCGATTGCTTCTGGCAATGGGGTTCAGACTGCCGGGGAGGGATATTCTTTTATAAACTGATGGTCGCTGCGGTTCTTTGGTACATTCTATCCGAAACCGCTTTAATGCCTTGTATATCGATAAGCCCTCACTCCAAACTTCACATGGCACTCACTTGGATAAACAACGATCCTGCTTGACAAAAATATTGATTCTGAGTAGCTTGCTACCATCAGTAAAGAAATAGGCCTGTAAATAGCCACCCTGACTGTCGGAAGTCTGTGTGGCTATTTGCTTATAGGAGATAAAATGAAGATACATATAATGATCGCAATCCTATGTGGATTGCTGATAGTGGTTTCCGGGTGTGGGACCGCGCAGAAAGACACGCTCAGGTTTGGCATCATCGCGCCCTCGATCAACCACCTTCCCCTTTCTTATGCACAAACCAGCGGGGACTCGCTAAATATCGCTCGTTTCAGTTCCGGCTGGGAAGTGCAGGAAGCGTTGATCGCGGGGAAGATCGACGCGGCAATCATGCCCTTCAGCTATGCTTGGAATGCCGCCTCCAAGGGATATCCCATCAGGATTGTTTCCTTTCTGGAACACGAATCGGATGGCATAGTGGCTCAGCCGGAGATCCAGAAAATTCATGATCTTCATAATGCCAAGATCGGCGTGCTAAAGGCGTCCACGGTGGAGCTCTTGATGGATGATTTGGCACAAACGTATGGTCTTGAATATCATGCGGTATATTTCCGCACTCCCAATGATCTGGTTTCCGCGCTTCATACCAGGGATGTCGATGCTATCGTGGCATATGTGCCAGTTATTCAAAAGATTAGCGAAAATTACCAGGTCTTGCATTGGTTTGGCGAGAGTCATCCGGAACACCCGTGCTGCGATCTGGTAGTAAATAAAAAGAATATGAGCCCCGCCAAGATATCGGAACTCAGAAAACTGATTGCAAGAATACACGGTGCGTTGCCACATATCGCAACCCGTGAGGAGAAATTGGTCTCGGCTACACAATCCATGTATCAACTATCTTTGGAACAAACTGAAGAAGCGCTTGCCAATACTTTTTATACTACAGGTCTGGATCCGGCGGGGAAGGCGATGGAGCGCCGTTTGATCGAAATCGCGGTGCAAAAAGGTTATCAGGGAACAATGATCAAGGACGAGGATATCTATTGGGAACTGCCCTGAACTATCTTCTGGAGGATCTGGCGATAAGCTGCGCGAGGGTGTTTACGTGGACCCTGCTATCCTTTGCCGGGGGTATTGGCATAGCCTGGCTGTGCTTTACCAGAACCGCTATCTACAATATCTTGATGCCGCTGGTGAACTTCCTGAGGCATATCTCGCCCTTTTGTTGGATTCCGATTATCATCCTCGTGGCAGGCATTGGCGAATGGCCGGTGGGGATTGTTCTGCTGTTCTCGATGCTATTTAATGCCATTGTGATCGGCATTGGCATCTTCAGCGCGGTTCATCGCGATATTCTGGATACCGCCAGCCTGGATGGGGCGGGCAGGTCCGAAAGCCTGAGATACATCTTGATTCCACTCTGTCTGCCGGAATTCATCAACCTGTTCCGGGTACTATGGTCGGTAGGATGGACTGCGATCATCGCAGCTGAAATGCTGGGAGTGCGCTCCGGACTCGGTTACCGGCTTTTGGATTTCCGCTATCTTCTCCTATATAAGGAGATGCTTCTCTACATCGTGGTGATAGGTGGCATCGGAGTCGCTGCCGATCTTTTACTGGTACGGATCCAAGAAAGGCTGAGGCTGAGGATCTTCGGCAAATAGCGAAATGGACGGTTGGCAACCTAACGCTTAATTTCAGATAGCGAATGTGTAGGGTTATAAGTAGAATGCGGCACACCTGCGCAAGATGTTCACTGATAGAAAGATAGCAGATAATTCGCCAGCAGGGTAGAAATAATCTCTCTCACTAAATGCAGGTTTATTCATCAGGACTAAAAAAATGTATTGACAGAAAATAGAACATTTAAACATAGTTAAAAAGAAGTGATTCAACATTCCCATGTGCCCATTCCTTGTGTTTTCGGGAAAGCCAAGAATGTTCGATCCCCAATAAAACACAGGAGAATCAAAATGGCCGACAAAACCATTATCTGCAGAGACTGCAACAAGGAATTCGTGTTCACCGATGGCGAACAGGAATTTTACAAAGAGAAGGGCCTTCAGAACGAACCGCAACGTTGCCCTGATTGCCGCAAAGCCAAGAAAGCAGAATTCAATCGTAAAAGATTCCAGAATCGCTAATACAGGCTATTAAATCAATGCCGCCTCTTCGGAGGCGGTTTTTTGTTTGCCTAATTTTTGGGTTGTCAGCAGGAAGTTCTTGCCAAAAATCCGCCCCTGGCTTTGGCTGTATCAAATTATATTATCAGGATTTGAGATGATTTGTAGTTATTATTCCACAACCCCGGTTCTTGCCCGCCTAAAAGTGATTTGGACGCTGTTGCTCATCACGCTTGCCTCTCTTTCCCCGATAGCTGCGTTGCCAACGGAACTGCAAAAAGAGGGAAACCCGGAACTATATACCCGCCTACTGCCATTGGCGGAGGAGAACCTCGCCAAGCTGGAAAAAAGCAAAGCCAAAGCGTATCGGAAGATGTTGACAAGCCATGATGATATCCTGATGGCATATCTGATATCCTACGAGGAAGATGCCCGCCTGGCAGAGGCTGATCCCAAGATAACGCTGGAAAACTATCAGGAGATCTGCAAGGTGTTGGAGCGAGAAGGTTTGCAGTATTCACCGGAGTTCTTTCTTAGCTATGTGGCGCGGCAAAGCGTTTCTGACGAAAGATTAAGCTCGTATCGGAAGGCGATGCTGGAGGATGGTTTGGCAGAAGTGGCGCTGATCTCGGATCCCCTGAAACGATTCCGCGAAACCTCAAATTGGTGCGTGGAAAAGCTCCTCTTCATGCAAACCAGCGGCAGGGATCAAAACCCGGTGGATATCACGCGGAAATCCCTCACCGGACGCTGTGAGGAAATGCAGATCCTCTTTGTGGCTGCAGCCAGAACGGTGGGCTTGCCAGCTCGCCCTGCCAGCACCCCCTGGTGGGCTCATATGGATAACAACCATGCCTGGGCAGAAGTGTATCTGGACGATATGTGGCACTATACCGGGGATATGGACGCGGCATATTATCCCAATCAGACTTGGTTCAGCGGGATGATCGATAAAACCGTGATGATCCTCGCCGAGGGTAGCCTGGCATCGGAAGATGATGAAGTGCTGATCTCCGGACGCTATGATAGCGTGATAAACTCCACTCCAAACTATGCTGGAGAGCGAACTCGTAGAGTAGATATTGTCTGTGTGGATGAAGCCGGTGAAGCCGTTCCTTCAGCCCAAGTGGCGGTAATGGTATATAACTGGGGAGCATTGCGTCCGTTGATCTTCTTAAGAACAGATGATTCCGGCAGATTGAGCTTCAGCGCCGGCAGCGGGGATTTCTATCTTCTGGCATACAAGGCAGGCAAACAGGCATTGGCTTTGGTGAAGGCATCGGCGGCAAAGATCAACGCAGTGGAATTGTGGCTCACGGAAGCGGATCCGGATGGTTTCAACGAAATCCTGGAGTATCCGGCAAACGAGATGCTGTGGCAGGAAGCACCGGAAGCATATCGCCAAGAAGTGCAAACTCGTAAGGATATGTGGCAAGATCAGATACAACTTTGGGAAGCAGCCGCCAAGAACTCTATTGTTCCGGATAGTCTGGCAAATCTGGCGCGGGGGAATCTGGGTGAATTGGAGCTGTTCTGGAACCGCAATCAGCCGGTTCAGGATGATTATGTCAGGTTTCTGATGGCATACGATCCCAAATTCCTGTGGCAGGCAGATGCTCGGCTCTTGGAAGCGCATTACAAGTTTTGGCAAAGACAGGATCCCGAACTGCCCGCGGAACTGTTTGCGCCCACGGTTTTCTACGAAGAGCTTCCCGTTCCCGTGGTCGAAAAAGGTGAGCTACGCTTGTATCCCAGATCATTTGAAAAAACAGGGAAAAACACTCGGGATATCCTCCGTAAAGCTATGAAATGGCAGAAAAAGAACTATCGGATAGATCCCCGTAAAGCGCTTTCCGGCTTACCCCGTCTGGATGTTCTCGCCTCCCGCAAACATCTCAGCGATGTGCAATATCGCATGCTTGCCATCTACATCCTCCGTGCGAACGGGATTCCGGCGGATTTTACCCGTCTGCCAAATAACATCCTCGTCTATCTTGACCACGATTGGCACTATTACAACCTGAAAGAAGGGCTTGTGTCAAACACTGGCACAACCGATGATAAAAAAGGCGACATCGTAATCCACGTGGCAGACGGCGATGGGATTCCCATTACAAATGCCACCGCGCATTTTGGAGCAACCAAATACGTGGATGGTGCCTTCTACAGCCTGAATACTAGGATAGAAGAACTGGGTAGCGGAAGCTATCGGATTGATCTGGCAGAAGATGACATCAAGCTGTTCTTTGGCTATCGGATTTCGGATAGCAGGACTTCCCTGCGGATGTTGCCTTTAGCTTCCATACAGGATTCTCTGGTGATTGTCGCGCAGGATTATCCCCGCGCCTGGCAGCCTGCCTCAGAGGATCTGTTGCGGATCATCGAAAGCGAAATATCGGAAGAGAATGAGCTGGTGATTCTGGGTAATCACGATCAGGAAAACAGCCTGCGGCTCGCCCAGAAACTGCAGGATCTAAACCGGAAGGTCGTGTTCTTGGGATACCAAAATCAAGGCTCTCGGAAAATCCCAGAATATGTTTTCAGCCCTGCCTGGCAGAGCCTTGTGCGGGAAGATCCCGCTATGGGGCATATTCCGATAACTCTATACAAGGACACGGATGGCTGGAAGATGTATCAAGGAATTTGGGAAAAACTGCCCTAAGCATTAAACTGCTTGCCTTTGAGCTTTTATCGCAAACTCAAAGATTAAGCAAATTGATCTTTACACCATTTTTATTTGACACATATCTGCGTTTGATATTGTGTGCACCGAAGCACTACACTTGAGGATTTATATGAAGATTTTAGTCTTAAATTGCGGAAGCTCATCAATTAAGTATCAGTTGATAAACATGGAAACCCGGGACTTAATGGCAGAGGGAATCGCTGAAAAGATCGGGGAGGACATCGCCCTCTTCACCTACAAAAGCCCCAGCTTCACCAAGAAAAAGCGGGAAATGGTAATCGCTAATCACGAACAAGGTTTACAGTTGATTCTGGATGCCTTGGTGGATCCCAGCTACGGAGTTTTGCAGGATCTGGGCGAGATAGATGCCGTGGGGCACAGGCTCGTGCATGCCGGAGAGTATTACTCGGACGCAGTGGTTGTAACCGACCATGTGGTTGAAGTAATGAAGGATTGCACTTCCTTAGCACCGCTACACAATCCGGCGAACCTCAAGGGCATCGAAGCGGTGAACGCCGCCATGCCAAATTGCCCGCAATGCGGGGTTTTTGATACCGCCTACCATCAGAGCATGCCCCCGGAAGCATATCTCTATCCCCTCCCGCTGGATTTTTATCACCAGCACAAGATCCGCCGCTACGGATTCCACGGTACCAGCCACAAATATGTAAGCATCAAGGCTGCGGAGTTCTTGGGCAGGGACTTGGAAGATATGAAGATCATCTCCTGCCATCTGGGCAATGGTGCTTCCATCACCGCGATTCTAAACGGAAAATCCATCGATACATCTATGGGACTTACTCCTCTGGAGGGTCTGATGATGGGCACCCGTTGCGGAGACATCGACCCCGCCATCCCCATTCATATGCAACAAAGCCTTGGGCTGAGTGTGGATGAAGTAAACAACATCCTGAATAAGAAAAGCGGAATGTTGGGCCTCTCTCACATCTCGAACGACATGCGCGAAATCGAAGAGGAAATCTTGGTTCATAAAAACCCAAAAGCCATCCAAGCGCACGATGTATATTGCTATCGCATCAAGAAATACATAGGTAGCTACTATGCGGCGCTGAACGGGGTGGATGTGATCATCTTCACCGGCGGTGTGGGAGAACGCATGCCGATCCTGCGGGAACAGGTTTGCTCGCAGATGGAAGCCTTGGGGATCAAGATGAATCTGGAAGAAAACGCCCGTTTCACAGACGATATTCAGGTGCTTAGCACTCCGGATTCTAAAGTGACCGTGCTGAAGATACCCACAAACGAAGAACTGATGATCGCGCTGGAGACCCAGAATCTAATCATTAATAGATAACCCCCCCATACTTCAGGACTTAGGATTTTATAAGACATGAATGAAATGACAAAGAGCTTCTACCAGATGCTGTACGATCAGTCGCCAGTGTCGCTGTGGGTGGAGGATTTTTCACTGATTTACAGCTCAATGATGGCTCTGAAAAATGAAGGCGTGCAAGATCTGCACGCCTATTTTCGTACATACCCGGACAAATTCACAGAATGCGCTTCGCTACTGAAGATAGTGGATGTGAACAAAACCACGCTCAGGCTCTTCGGCGCAAATAACAAACAGGAACTGATCGATAACACGCATCTGATCTTCAAGGACGACGCCGCGAACAGCATCCTGGCATCTATGGTAGCCATAGCCGAAGGCCGTAAAAGCTTCGAGGGTCAAGGTATAAACTACGATCTTATGGGACGCCCTCTGCATTTCCGCATTTCGTGGAATATTCCTGGCGATAGCGAACAAGACATGAAGCGCGTGATCGTGGCGATGCAGGATACCACAAGTCTGGAAAAGATCCGCAAGGAGCTCGAAGAACGGGAAGCGATCTTCAGGTGCGTGTTTGAGCGTGCTTCAGAGGGGATGATGCTATTGGACGAACGCGGCAAAATCCTCTTGGTAAACGAAGCGATGGAGGCACTTAGCGGAGTCGCCGCCACGGATATTGTGGGCAAGATGATGCGGGATTATTATACCGCATTTTCCAAAAATATCGATCTTGCGAACAACGAGCAAGACGCCGAAAAGCTTGACGAGTTCTTTAGCCAGGCTCCTACGCAGAACCAAACGGTGGAATATAACTTCTTCGATGCTCGTCACAAACTCCATGCACATCGGCTTACCCTGGTGCCCATCGTGAGCGAAAAGGAGACTCTTTTTGCCGCGCTGGTTACAGATCTCAGCCCTGTCCGGCGCACGGAAGTAGTGACTTCTGTGTTGCATCGGATATCCCACGCGGTAAATATTGAATGCAGCCTCGATGATCTGTTTCACACCATCCATGTCTCTCTTGCCAAGGTGCTCGATGTAACCAACTTCTTCATCGCGATGTACGACAAACGCAGCAACCTCATTACATTCCCCTATTTGGTGGACGAAATGAACGAGGATGCCAGCGCTATCGAGGCGGACGACAACACTTCCCTTACCGCGCAGATCATCTCCGAAGAGCGCACCTTGCTTCTGCGTAAAGATGATATTCAGGAACGCACCCGCGATCGTGGATTCATGGGAGTATTATGCCAGAACTTCCTGGGCACCCCTCTGATGCTTTCCGGAAAGGTAATCGGAGCGATTGTGGTGCAATCCTACAAACGTGGTGATCTTTACGACGAAGAAGACAAGTTGCTACTGGAATCCATCTCCGAACAAATCGCCTACGCGCTGCACAAAAAGCAAGCGGATGAGAACATCAACGTGCTGTTTCAGGCGATAGAACAGGCAGGAGAAGGCATCATCATCTTTAGTCCGCAAGGCTCGATCCGATATGTAAACACAATCTTCGAGCGCATAACTTCCTATAGGCGGATAGAGCTATTGGACAAACCATTTGAGTTCCTTCCTTTTGATGTAGGTAGCCGCAAGGAGATGCAACAATCCTGGCTGAGAGTACGCAGCTCTCAACCCTGGCGGGGCAAGGTGGAGATGGTGCGCAAGGATGCTCAAAAGATAACCTTGGATATGGTGGTCAAACCCGTAGTGGATGGCGATGGCAAGCTTTCCAGCGTGATAGCCAGCTGCAAGGACGTCACCTACGAAATCCTGCGGGAAGACCAACAGAAGCGTACTCAACGTCTGGAAGCCATCGGATGCCTCACCGGAGGCATCGCGCACGATTTTAACAATATCCTATCTGCCATTATCGGCTATTCGGAACTGGCAGGAGACGATCTTCCTCCGGAGAGCGACGCCGCCCTGAACTTGGTAGAAGTGCTGAAAAGCGCCACCCGTGCCAAAGAGATGATCTCGCATCTGATCTCCTTTTCACGTCAGGAAGAATCCAAAACAGAAGTAATTGAACTGGTAGAACATGTAAAAGAATCCGTGAGATTCCTGCGTAGCTATCTGCCCAGATCCATCAAGATTATCGAGCATTACACTTCGGAACGCAACACCGTGATCGCCGTACCCGGTCAGATTCATCAGATCATCATCAATCTTGGCACAAACGCCATGCATGCTTTACAAAAGAATGGCGCCGTACTTAGCATCGGAGTGGAAGTCCTGAACTTCTGCTCGCGGGATATGCAGGCTTTTCCGGAGCTGGAACAGTGCCAGTATCTCAAAATCAGCGTTGCCGACAATGGCACTGGCATCGACCCCGCCATCATCGATCATATCTTCGATCCCTATTACACCACCAAGAGCGCCAATGAAGGCACCGGACTGGGTCTTTCCATCGTGCATAGCATTGTGCAATCCCACCAAGGAGCGATCCGCGTGGAAAGCACTTTGGGTGAAGGTACCAGCTTCAATATCTATCTGCCCGCCTACACTCCGGATGAATGGCACATAGATAAAGCTGCCAACGATGAAGTTCCGGAAACTACCGGCGAAGAGACCATCATGTTTGTGGACGATGAACCGGCTTTGGTGAATGTGTTCCGGCAGGGCTTGATGCGCTTGGGTTACAAGGTGGAAGGCTTCACCGACCCCCGCAAAGCCATCGATCATTTTATCAAGAACTCGGAGAGGATAGATCTCGTGGTTACGGATACCACCATGCCATATATGAATGGGGTGGATCTGGCACAGAGGATGCTGGAAATCAAACCCTCTTTGCCCGTGATCATCTGCACCGGCTTCACTACTCTGATCTCCGTGGACGATGCCCGCGACAAGGGAATTCGCGATTTCGTAATGAAACCCTTCAAGATTCGCGATATCGCAATCCGTATCAGAGAATTTTTGGATGGAGTGGAAAGCGATGAGAATTGACCTATTACTAAACAAACTCTGCCTTACCAAGACCCGTAGCATCGCCAAAAATGCCTGCGACAAGGGTCTCATCACAGTGAATGGAAAGAAGGCAAAGGCATCTGAGATTATAAAAGCCAATGATGTCATCGAGATGCGTCTCTATGGTTTCATGCATCGCTTTTGCATCACCGCGATTCCTAGTGGTAATGTGGCGAAAAAGGATGCGGGAGACTACTACGAGATGCTTGCCCGGGAGCCTTTGGAATAATATCGCATGAACGCAAAACATAGCAGACCGGAGGGGGCTATTCCCGTCTGGTTTAGGCATTATCGCCGGCTATGTTTTGCGCTTCTTTTGGGGCTGATGCTTGCCCCCCTTTTTGCCTATCACCCGGTGGAAAGCGCACCGTTTCACGAACTCTATAGCAATCGTCCGCCCAACAATGCGGATCGGGCTTTAAGTGACCATCTTACCCAGAAGATCGGCGATCTGCAGATGCGTTTCGGAGTGTATCCGGATGCCAAAGTGAAGATCTACATCATCTATTCGGAATCCGAATATCAAGAGCTTAGCCAGGGAAAAGCCCGCATAGTGGAGTTTAGCGATGCCTTCTACAGCGGCTCAGAAAAAGCCATCTATACCCGTAGCAAAGATCAGGTTTTGGAAGACTATCTCAAAATCCTGGTGCATGAATATATCCATTGGTACATCGATGAACTCTTTATCGGCGCACCGCTCTGGTTTCACGAGGGAATGGCTACTTACTCCAGCGATCAGGTGGGCTACGAAAAGTATCTGATCTATCTGCGCGAGAGCCTGATCAACCCAAAAAGCGATCTGTTCCGCCTGGGCCACAAATACCCTGAGGAGCAGGCAGATTGGCAGCGTTTTTACCTCAGCAGCGCAATGGCGGCACGCTATATGCAGGATCGCTATCCCGATGCCTGGCAAGGTTTTTGGGAGCGGGTGGCGCTCAGCTACAGAGCGGGTAATCGCATCCGTTTCTCAGACGCATTTATAAATTCGTACCGGATCACCCTCTGGGATTTTCATACCAGATTTGGCAAACACAGCAAGCGGCAAGGTTATCTTTATTTAGTGATCGCTTTTAACTCCCTGATCTTCGCGCTGCTGCCTTTTGTGATGTTGATTATCGCCCGCAAACGCCGCCAAAGATTGAAAAATCTACCGGATCTACCGCTTGAGGAAGAGCCTGAACTCACGCAAGAAATCCCGGAAACGCCAGATAGCACTTGACAGATACTCCACACTTGTCATCTGATGTGAAGTCCTTTGCAAATTAAAGAATCTAACCATTCTGGAGGATGGATATGAAATATCTAGATCTTGCCATGAATGCGGCTGCAAGCCTTGGCGCAGAATACGCCGATATCCGCATTCAACGGACCACCGACCAAGTGATCCTGTTGCGCAATCTCAGCCTCAAAAGCGCCAATACCAGCGTCATTGATGGATACGGTATCCGCGTGTTCAAAAACGGAGCCTGGGGCTTTGCGCATAACAATGTTTATAGCGAAGAGGCAGTGTTGGCGACCGTGCAAAAAGCATTTGAAATCGCCGAACTATCTGCCACAGTGAACAAAGACAACAAGCTGCGCCTGGCGCCAGAACGTAGCTATATCGCCAGCTACAAGACCCCGGTTCAGATAGATTCCTTCGACATCCCCCTTTCCCAAAAAGTGGAGATGATGATGGAAGTAAACCGCACAATGCTTGCCTATGAAGGCATCCGCCAAGCGACCTTCTATCTGATCCAACACAAGGATGAAAAGCTCTTCGCCAGCACTCTGGGAACCAGACTGGAGATCACCTCGCAGTTCATCGATCCCATGATCACCGCAACCGCCGTGGCAGATGGAGACAGCCAATCCCGCACTTTTGATGAAGGCGGAAAAGCCGTGGGCTGGGAGTGGATCGAAAGCCTTGATCTGATCCAGGTCGCCAAACAAATCGCTCAGGAAGCGCTGATCAAGGTAAAAGCCGATAGTTTGGGCGCGGAACAGCGGCGCACCCTAATCTTGGATCCGAACCATCTGGGGCTTACCATGCATGAATCTGTGGGACACCCCACCGAGCTGGACCGCGTTCTGGGCTGGGAAGCGGACTACGCAGGCATTTCCTTTGCCACCCCCGAAAAGCTGAAGAACTATCGCTATGGTAGCGAGATTGTAAATTTCGTAGGTGATAACACCCTTTCTGAAGGGCTTGCCTCCTTGGGGTTCGACGACGACGGCGTACCAGGGCAAAAATGGCACATCATCAAAGATGGTATTCTGAATGAATATGGCAGCACCCGGGATACCGCGATGGAGATTGGTCTGGGATATTCCCGCGGGTGCAACCGTGCTACATATTACTTTGATCAACCCATCAACCGCATCCCCAATCTCTACCTTCTGCCTGGCACAAAACCCCTTACTCCCGGAGAATTGATCTCGGATACGGAAGATGGAGTGTATATCCAAGGCAGGGGCAGCTTCTCGATCGATCAGCATCGTGTGAACTTCCAGTTTGGCGGGGATTTCTTCTGGGAGATCAAGAACGGCAAGCTACATCGTCCCCTCAAAAAGATTCTCTACAAATCCTGCAATCCGGAGTTCTGGAATAGCTGCGATGCCATCTGTGACGAACGGTTCTGGCGTCCTTTCGGTGTGGTAAATTGCGGCAAAGGACAGCCTTCTCAATCCGCAAGAATGACCCACGGTTCCGCTCCGGCAAGGTTCCGCAATATCCGGGTGGGAGGTTCCCAATGACAAAAGAACGCATTCAAAAATTCATCCGCGAGCATTGCTCGGCAGATGACTATACCTTCAGCATATCCGAAACCGATAGCCATCAAACCCGCTTCGCGCAAAATGCCATTACCCAACACATTGCCGGCCCCCAAGTGCGTATTTCCCTGAAGGTATCCTTCGGCACAAAGTCGGGCAACAGCATGGTGAACCTCGCAAATGAAGAGAGTCTTCTGCGCTTGATTCAAACCGCGGAAGAAAACGCGCGCTTGGCTCCTGAAGACCCCGAATTTGTTCCCTCCACCGGTGCTGCAGTTTTACCCAAGGTAGATAACTCTTCCGAAAGCACCAATAGCCTTAGCCCAAAACAGATGGTGGGAATAGTGCAAAACTGCATCGATCGCGCCAAAACCTTGGGTGCGACGGTTTCCGGGATGTGTGAAAAACACCACACACACAAGTTTGAATTCACCAAAAATGGTTTTGTCGGCGAAGATGCTCACAGCACATTTGGCCATTCCATGACCCTTAAACGCGGCGAAGTAGAGACCAAGGTTAGCTACGAAGCCAAAGACTTCGCTTCCTTTGATGTAGCGAAAGAGTTCGATCGGCTTGCCGCTCAGGCAGAAGTGCTCTCTCACATGCAAAGCTTTGAACCCCAAAAGATTGCCGTGATTCTGCGCCCAAACGCCTTGGAGGAACTGATGTGGTTCATGATCTGGATGATGAATCGCCGCGAAAGTGATGAGGGTTTTACCCCCTTCACCGGGATGCTGGATAAAGAGTGCTTTGGCAAGAAGTTCAGCCTCTATTCCACCTTGCAACATCCGGATCTCATTGCTCCGGCTTTTAAAGCTTCCCTGCCCAACAAAGAAACCACATGGGTGGAGCGCGGCATCTTGAAAAACATGCCTGCAGACCGCTATTGGGCGCAAAAGACCGCTTGTGACGCACAGAATGCCTACAACATATACATCCCCGGCGAAGGCACCAGCGAAGCGGAAATGATGAAGATGGTACCCCGCGGTTTGATAATCAACCGCTTCTGGTACATCCGCTTTGTGGATATGAAGGCTGGTGAACTTACCGGTATGACCCGTGATGGCGTGCTGTATTTCGAAAACGGGGAAGTTAAACACGCGGTGAATAACCTCCGCTTCAATGAAATTCCCCAGGACGTAACCCGACGCATCCTAGCTCTGGGCAAGGAAGCCCTTGCCTCGCCTTATGCCGTGGTACCCACGATTCTGGTAGAGGACTTTAACTTCGTGGACAAAACATCATTCTAACTATAGAATAATCAACGATAAACAGTACATGAGCTTCCTCTGGAAGCTCATTTTTTGCGCTTCCTCGCCCATTCCCGGCTCTTAATCATGTCTTTATCCCACCTTAATCAAGCGTTAATTATTAACGCTTGATTAAGGGGGGATTATCGCTTGATTAACGCCCATAAATTAGAGAAAAAATGCTATCTCATTACTCATCGGTATCTTACGAATCTGGTGTGTCACTCTTAATATAAAGTATCACCCAAACTTGCAAATGGGTTTCACCTGTCAAAGTGGTCGTAACTGTTTATAGAATCGTGAGATGAATAGGACTGGCTTTAGACTGTGTCACTGTGCTTTTTGGACGTATTTGGAAGTTTCGGGATCAGGCTTATTGCAAGTATGATTCGATTTCAGGGTATTTTCAGACCATTGAGCTAAACAGAAACCCCTGGTTCATTTGTTTCACTGCGCCATTCCTGAGTTTCTACACCGCCACAAAAGCACAATGTACTGAAAGCGGTCCATTGATTCCAGTAAACAGACCCAAACTACCAAGAAGAATCCCCCAAAAAGATGAACTTGACAAAAAACAGCAGTCTTGAGCACTATCAATTCAATAGAAAATATGGAGGAATGATGGCCAAACACCTGCTCACAGCCACGCTGCTGCTCCTCTGCACGGCGGCTTTCGCGCTGAGTTCGACCACGAACTCGGCCCTATTCACCCTCGACACAGTGGATCCCATTATCACTATCCAAAGCCCCAACGGCGGCGAGGAATGGTATATCGGGGACACCAACAACATCCTTTGGGACATCACGGAAACAAACCTGGTCCCTAACAGCGTCAACCTCTGGTACAATCGCGGCGGCGCCGATAACGTGCCCATCGCCTTGGGCATTGCCGACACCGGTTCTTGGGCCTGGCCGATGCCGGATACTTTGGGCAGCAACTACCGGATCCGGATCGGCGGCACAGACAGCTTTGGCAATTCCAGCCTCAAAAGTTCCGCCGGCACTTTCACCATCACCTATGTGCCTCCGGCAAGTCCACAAGGCGTAACGGTTGATATCTCCAACGCCGTGGATGCCGTCATCACCTGGCAGCCCGTCACCCAAACCATCTACGGCAGCCCCATCGTACCCGATGGCTATATCGTACTCTACAACGAAACCGCCTATGAGGATGGAGACCACCTCTATTACTACCTCTGGGACGTGACCTCTGGCACCGCCTTCACCCATGGCGGGGTGGCCCGGCGCCGGGCTCAGATGTATTACCGCGTGGTGGCCTACAAGGATATCGATGGCAGGATGTCGGATATTCTGGCAGCGGCGAAAGCAGATCCGGACCGGCCACTGAGCTTTGCCGAAATCAGGCAAGCCATGTCGAACCCTAATGGAGGTGTCAAATGAGAAAGAATGTAGTGTCGCACTCCGATGCGACAACAACACTGCACCCGGTTCGGATCAGCATCCAAAGCTACCTGACCCTCCTGCTTTTCCTGGCTTGTTTACCGCTCTTCTCCCAAAGCCTTGCCCTGCAAAGCTTCGAAAACACCGCCTCCGACACCTGGGCCTATACTGCCAATCCCGCCAGCTTCACACCCTATTTCTGGGGTCGCACCAATCAGCCTCAGGGCGGCGCCACAGCCCAAAACGGAACCTGGTATTGGGCAAGCTGGCTGATGGATCCCAACCCCGCCAGCGTCAGCTTCGGCAATGTTGCCCTCAGCCCCGGCACCCAACACAGCATCAATTTCTGGTACTACAGCAAAAACCTGAATCCCGCCACCGACCAGCTCCAGATCTGCCTGGAATACGATAACGGCAGCCAGTGGAACAACTGGATCCCCCTGCTCTTGAACACCCAGGCCTGGTCGCTCTTTTCCTTCAATATACCTTCAACAGCCAGCACCGTGCGCGCCAAGATCCTCACCCAATACAGCAACCCCAATATGGATAAATATGTGCATTGGGACAATTTCTCCATCAAAGCCCAGGAGGCGGAATTCACCGCGCCGGTAGTCTTCAACACTTCCATTGTGCAAAGGACGGATGGCAGCAAGATCGTGGATATTTACTACGACCTCTTTGATGCCAATGGCGACAACTGCGAGATCGGGCTGAAACTCTCGGAAGACGGAGGAAACACCTTCAACATCATTCCCAGCCCGGCTTTTTTGACAGGAGACATAGGCCAGAACATCGCCCCCGGATTTGGCAAACACATAATCTGGGATGCCGGAGCGGAAAGCAGAGATTTCGATGCCAGCCAGTTTATGGCCCAGTTCTATGCCGATGATCCTACCAGGCCGATACCGGAGAACTTCGTCTTTGTGCAGGGCGGCACGGTTGCCGGAATTACGGTTGGGGACTTCTACATCGACAAATACGAGCTCACCAATGCCGAATGGAACGCCGTGATGGGCTCCGGAGGAGGGGACAATAACCCCAAAGACGATGTTAGCTGGTTCGGAGCCATCGAATACTGCAACCGCCGCAGTATGCAGGAAGGTCTGCCACCCTGTTACAGCTATCTGGACTACGGTACCAATCCGGATAACTGGCCTTCCGGGTGGAATACCAACTCAGCAAACCATGTAAACGTAAGCTGCGACTGGACTGCCATCGGCTACCGGTTGCCCTCTGAGGCTGAATGGGAATACGCTGCTCGGGGCGGATTAAATACCCATGGCTACACCTACAGCGGCAGCAACGACCTCAATCTGGTGGGCTGGTATTATGGCAACAGCGGATATTACGCCCATCCCGTGGGGCAGCTTGCTGCCAACGAACTGGGAACCTTTGACATGAGCGGCAACCTCTGGGAATGGTGCTGGGATGTGTATAGCGGTTCCAACCGTGTGTTTCGCGGCGGTGGCTGGAACAACTTTGCCTACTACTGCACCGTTTCGTATCGGTACAACTCCTATGCCACGTACAGCAGCAACATCATTGGCTTCCGCATCTGTAGGGTTTCCCCTTAACTTTTGTTTTTTTCCCTTTTTGCCTTTTGCAAGTTTGAAGGGGAAGGGATTAAGCTTTGAAGCGACCGTAAGTAGGAGGTGCAGGGGGATTTATCCCCCTGCCCGCCAAAAATTTTGGATGCTATATGTATAGATTGATCTTAGTGCGGTTTAATCGTGATAGCGGGGAATTTGATGACCAGGAATTTAACCGCTTTTGTCGTGAGCACAATATAGTCCGCATCGAAAAAGAGTTTATCAACAGCGACGGTAATATCTATTACTCCTTCTTCATCGAGTATCAGGAGAGGCGGGAAAAGCAGGGCAGACCTGACCTCGAGAGCCTGAACGAGGTGGAACGCGCCCAATATGAAAAGCTTCGCGAATGGCGAAATGACATCGCTTCCTCTGAAGGGGTCCCGGCATATATCCTGATGTACAATTCCCAGCTCTTCGACATAGTAAAAAAGCAACCCCGCGCGATTGGCGATTTTGCCGCTATCAGAGGCATGAAAGGCAAAGGGGAAAAGTACGGAGAGGCTATCATCAAGCTACTGCAGGAAGCAAGCCTTGGATCAGAAGAATAACTATCCCCTCTACGTAAAGTGGATGGATGTAACGCAATGGCTGCTGACCCGAACCGAACGCTTTCCCAAACATTTGCGCTTTTCGCTGGCGCAAAAGCTGGACAACCTCTGCCTGGAAATATTGGAACTGATTGTGGAAACGATCTATAGTTCCTCCAAGCGGGAGCTGCTGCAGAAGATAAATCTGAAGCTGGATGTGCTGCGTTCGCTGATCCAACTGAGCCATAGGCTGAAGCTGCTGGCGGATAACCAGTATGAATACATCAGCCGGGAACTCCTGGAATGCGGAAAGATGGTGGGGGGCTGGCTGAAAAGTGCCTAAGCGGATCGGATATTTGTGGGAAGAGCTGACCAGCTGGCAAAATCTGTATTGCGCGTACCGGAAAGCCTGCAAGCATAAGAAATCCAAACCGGAAACTGCGGAGTGGATGTTCAACTGCGAACGGCAGCTGCTGGAACTGCAGTCTGACCTTCGGAAAAAGACATACAAGCCCCAAGCATACAGGTATTTCATGATCAAGGTGCCCAAGGAACGGCTGATCAGCGTGGCCGCTTTTAGAGACAGGGTGGTGCATCACGCGCTGGTCAACGTGATCGAGGCGCATTTCGAAAAGACCTTTATTTGTGATTCCTATGCCACCCGTAAGGAAAAGGGCCTGCATCTGGCGGTAAAAGCCGCACAGAGTTACGCGCGTACCAACCAGTGGTTTTTTAAACTCGACATCGCCAAGTATTTTGCCAGCATCGACCATGAGATTTTGCTTGGACTGATTAAAAGGAAGATCAAAGACCCCCATGTGATCAAGCTCTGCGAGACAATTCTCGATAACCAGAATCTGAGCATGGGTTGCAGCCAGGGGACCGGCCTGCCGGTGGGTAACCTCACCTCGCAATTTTTTGCCAATATCTATCTCAATCAGCTTGACCACTTTATCAAACAGGTGTTGAGATATAAGGGCTATGTACGCTACATGGACGATTTCATCTTGTTTGCCGATGATTCGCAGCGCTTGATAGACGACCTGCCTTTGATCCACGAATTTCTTGCCGCCCATTTGCGGCTGAATATCAAAGAGGGGGCTGCACAACTAAATAGGGTCAGGCAGGGCATGCCGTTTTTGGGCTATCGTGTCTTTCCCCGCTTGCTCAGGATTCGCCGGGAAAATCTGAAGCGTTGCCTGCGAGGGATCTACCTGCAGGAATCGGCTTACGTCAAAGGAGAAATCGATTCAGAGATACTTTATCAAAGCACCCGTAGCCGGCTTGGCTTTATCGGCTTTGCCAATAGCCTGCGGTTGCAAAAGAATATATGGGGCAAGGATCAGCAAGCGGTTCCAACCGTGTGAAACGCGGCGGTAGCTGGAACAACAATGCCAACAACTGCACCGTTTCGAATCGGAACAACAACAATGCCACGAACAGCAACAACAACATTGGCTTCCGCATCTGTAGCATCTTTCAATCACAAGCCTGCTCTGCACGCACGGCAGGATGATAATGGGAAATCCAGATCCTTGTCCTGTTCCCGAAGGGACAAATAGATCCTCCACAGCAGCCAAGTAGGTTTATCATCTCGAACGGCTGCTGTGTTTTTTTCCAGATGCAAATATCGAAACTTATTCACATCCTGTATTGTACGATCCCTTCTGTTGTGGTTCAGCCAAGCCGGTTATTTGCAGCGAAAGTGATACTATTTGCAATTTTACTTGATACTTTGTACTTAAACTATCCACTGGCGGGTCACCCTTATAAGTATCCACCCTAAGGAGCTGATAATACTACCCGAGATAGATATACAGGTGATTGCACTTTGATTTATGAGCTACTTCCAACTTATGGTATAGCAGCAGTGGGGCTAGCAGGGCTGAGATCAAGCATTTCCGTCACGGCGGAATTTGGATTTCGGAAATTGTGATGCGATGTATCCAAGCCCGGCATCAATTTGATGGCATCCGCTTGTTTTCACATTATATTAATAAATGAAGCACAAATAATGCAGGGAGTATAATTGGTGAAAAGTAGCATCGGCATCCATCAGTTCATGCCGGATAAGGTGTGGAAGTGGAAGGTATTGGAGCAGAAGGTGGCGCATGTGCTATCTTTGCACGATTATCAAGAGATCCGGTTATCCGTCTTGCAGGATTACGGCGTGATCCATCAAGGAATAACCGCTCTGATGCAGAAAGAAGATGTGGTGCAAGTCACCGAGGGCATCATCAATCTTTCGCAACCCAACAACGATCTCAGCCTGCTTACATTGCGACCGGAAGGCACGATCAGCGTTTTGCATCACACTGCCAACATAATCCAAGACAAGGAGATACATCGCTTTTACTATCTGGGTCCTATGTTTCGTAAGGAACTAGGCAAGACGCCCAGCGAGTTTCACCAGCTTGGCGTGGAACTTCTGGGGAGCGACAGCGTGATCAGCGAAAACGAAGTGATCTCGCTGGGGATCAAGATCTGCCAGAGCCTGGGATTGAAGGACGTGTATCTGCATTTGAACAGTTTCGGCTGCCAATTGTGCCGTCCGGTTTTCATCGAAGACATGAAGAAGTATCTGAAGGATCACGAGTCCGAGATCTGCGAAGGTTGTTTTACCCGGCTCTATACAAATCCTTTCTCTGATCCTTCGTGCAAGAATGAAGGCTGTATTCAAGCGATATCGCGCGGACCCCAGGTGATGGATTACCTCTGCCCGAAATGCCGCACAAACTTCGCGCGGGTAAAGAAGATCCAGGCGAATCTGGCGCATCAATACAAGGTGAACCCCCGGCTGAACAAGAACTTTGCCTATTACAACGAGACGGTTTTTGATTTTGTGGTGAAACACAACGGGGAAGACCTCGTGATCGGCGGCGGTGGACGCTACGACAACCTTTCGCAGATGATCACGGGGAAAAACATTCCTGCCGTAGGCTTTTATCTGAATATCGACCTCATCTTCGAGACCATGGAGCGGCGCGAGCTCTTCATCCCTCTGGATCGAAGCTTCAGCGTATATATCGCTTCCCAGAGCGATGAACTGGAAATGATGATGATGCAGGTGGCTCAAGAGCTCCATATTCACGATATCAAAACCGTGCTCAGCACAGATAAGCACTCCATTGAAGAAGATATCGCCCTAGCCAACAAGACGGGCTGCGATCTCTTGATCGTAATCCGCGACGACAATGTGCGCGAGGGCAAGCTGCTGATGCGCAATCTTACCAAAGAGCATCAAGACTACGTGGGCTTGCATGAGATCACCAGCGAGGTTTTGCTGGCCCGAAAAGCTTTGCACAAAGAATAATTAATCAAGGAGATACAATATGAAATCCATTATGACACACACGGCACCGGCGGCAATCGGCCCCTACTCTCAGGCTGCCCTGAAAAACGACACCCTCTTCGTGAGCGGTCAATTGGGCATTGATCCCAATACAGGAAAGATGGCAGAGGGCTTTGAGGCTCAGGCAAACCTGGTGTTTCAACACATCAAAGCGATCTTGGACGCGGCAGGTATGGGGATGTCCCACGTGATGAAGGTATCCGTTTTTTTAAAAGATATGGATGATTTTGCCCAGCTCAACGAGATCTATGCGCGCAATTTCAGCTCGCCATTCCCTGCCCGGGAAGCGATCCAGGTGGCGCGTTTGCCCAAAGATGGTCTGGTGGAAATCTCCGTTATAGCCATGAGGTAAGTTCCCCGTGAGCATCACAACCAAAGGCGGAGACAAGGGAACTACCTCGCTATACACCGGGCAACGGGTATCCAAAAGCGATGCGCGGGTGGAAGCCTATGGCAATCTTGATGAATTGGATGCCTTCATCGGCGAAGCCAAGCATCATATTGCGGATACTGCTCTTAAACAGATGCTGATCGAGACCCAAAACCGCCTGTATCGGGTGATGGGAGAGCTGGCAACCCCCGATGGCAGCTATCCGATGCCCATCTGCGAAGAAGAAGTGGACGCCATCACGGATGCTACTCACGGTTTTGAAGCGAAGGTGGATCTGAAGGGTTTTGTGATCCCCGGATCCTCAATTGCCAGCGCGCGGCTGGATATCTGCCGCACTGTGGCTCGCCGCGCGGAACGCCGCCTGATCGCTCTTTCCCAAGAAGCGGAAGTGCCCCCGGTGTTGATGAAATATGTAAACCGGCTTTCGGATTTCTTCTTCATCATGGCGCGGATTGTGGAAGTTCAGGAAGGAGTATTGACCTATAAGACCAAGCCGGCGGAAGGCTGCAAATAAGCACCGTAAAAAACACCAAGACAAGGAGTATAGAGATATGTATAAAATAGTATTGATAAGGCACGGAGAGAGCGAATGGAACAAAGCGAATCTCTTCACCGGGTGGACTGATGTGGATCTTTCTGAAAAAGGCGTGCTGGAAGCCAAAGAAGCGGGTAAACGCTTGAAGGAAGCAGGATTTAGCTTCGATGAAGCCTATACCTCCGTGCTTAAACGCGCGATCCGCACCCTGTGGTTTGTGTTGGACGAAATGGATCTCATGTACACCCCCGTGCATCACGACTGGCGGCTGAATGAACGGCATTATGGAGCTTTACAGGGCTTGAACAAGGCGGAAACTGCGGCGAAATATGGCGAGGAACAGGTATTGATCTGGCGCCGGAGCTACGACACACCACCCCCTGCCTTGGAGAAAGATGACTTGCGTTATCCCGGGCTGGATCCTCGCTATGCGAACCTGGATGAGCGGCAGATTCCGCTCTGCGAATCTCTGAAAGATACCGTTGCCCGCACGATGCCATTTTGGAACGAAGTGATCATTCCGCGTCTGGCAGCCGGCAGGAAGATGGTGGTCGCCGCCCATGGCAACAGTCTTCGGGCAATCGTGAAAAACCTGGATCACATCTCGGATAGCGATATCGTAAGCTTGAACATCCCTACCGGTATTCCGCTGGTTTATGAGTTCGATAAGGATCTCAAGGTTCACAATCGCTACTACCTTGCGGATGAAGAAGAAGTGAAAGCCGCTGCCAACAAGGTGGCTAACCAGCCAAAAGCTTAGAATTGACGGCGCTGTATGCGCTTGCGAAACCATATCAGCCCCCACTGAGGGGCTTTTTTCGTAATGCTCCCGCGGGCTAAAAAAGGCTTGACGGATATCCCTTGCCGCAGATACTGGCAAACAAAAAAGTAAGGAGTCTTATCATGGCAGTAAAGATTGATAAAGAAACCTGCATCGGTTGCGGAGCCTGCGTGGACGTATGTCCCGTAACTGCGCTCAGCATGGTAGATGGCAAAGCTGATTGTGATGAAGGTACTTGCATCGACTGTGGCGCTTGCATTGCCACCTGTCCTGTTGCCGCGATCAGCGAGTAAACAAACACTCACTAAATTCTGGTGGAGCAGGCAGATAGCCTCTCCACCTTTTTTTACAATTCTAAGGAGAATCCCATGAAAAGTACTGTCGCTACAATTTTAGCATTACTATTTGTCTCCGGATTATTCGCCATCGACGTATCCGGAATCCAGAGCGGAACCTGGAGCCCGGCAAACAACCCTTATCGGTTAACCGGAGATGTAACTATCCCGGCGGGATCGGTACTTACCATCGAACCCGGAGTGATCGTTCAGGCCACGGGCAACTTTCGAATCAACGCCGAAGGCAGTATCCAGGCAGTCGGGACTGAAACCGACAGCATAAGATTTGAAAATGACCAAAATCCTCCCACCAATCTCTGGAAGGGGATACGCCTGGAAAACGATACTGAAGTAAGTAACTTCATGCACATCGTGGTGGAGTATGCGGAGTATGGCATCAACGCGGTGGATTCTCCCATCGAGGTGTCTTACAGCAGGTTCAGCCATAACCAGCGCGGCTTGCATCTCTTTGGCATCGGAAACCCCGATCCCGCGCCAATGAATGTGCATCACAATATCATCGAACATACCCAACAAAACGGCATCTTGATCCCCCAAAACAGCAATGCCTGGGTGCACCACAATGAAGTTCGCTACAATGGCACTGTGACCCAGTACTACGGTGCGATCCAGCTTGCCAACCAATCCCCGGGCGGACAAAATAACCCGATCATCGAACATAACTACATTCACAGCAATTTTAAACAAGGAATCACCGCCTGGGACGTTGTGGGAGCCGGGGCAATCAATGCCACTATTCGCTACAACCACATCGAAGGCAACCTCACGGGGATCTATCTGCTAAATTCCAGTGGTATTGTGCACGATAACATGATCATAAACAACTTCATTCCCGGAGATTCCAACAGCGGTGCCGGGATGATGATCGGTGGAGCCACTTCCATGCCCTATATCGCCGGAAACACCATCACTGGGAACTTTACGGGATTCTATATCACCAGCAATGCCATGCCCTGCTTGGGCGATCTGGCAGAAAACCATCCCTTTGCTTATGGGCAAAACATCATCCGGGACAACATCGACGAGAGTAATACCCTGCACTCCGTGTTCTGCGCCAGTTATCCCAATAGCGGCAATGTGATCAAAGCGGAAAACAACGATTGGGGAGTCTATACCGCGGACGAGATCGATATCGGGATCATGGACAATCAGGATAGCGCGGCTTTGCCGACAGTGGATTTCGAGCCTTGGTTTCAGCCGCAAGCGGGGATCACGATCAGCGGTTCATATAGCTGGGATACTGAGGATTATGACGATTTACTTCCGCAAGAACTCAAGCTACTGCTGGTGGATATGCTGAGCCGGGAGATCGTGGAAAGTCACAATCTGGAAAGTAATCCCTTCACCATTCAGAGTACTGTGGAAAATCCCTTCTTCGCTCTGATTACCGGAGTGGATCCCGACGCGGAAATCTGGGCGGCTGTGGGTGGCCTGGAGAGCTACAATTCGCTTGATCCCACCGGACTTTCGGAGCTATCTTTGGGAGATATCCACATCGATGCGTGGCATCACTACGACGTGGTCGTCAAAGGCCCTGCAGAGATCATCGAAGGCAGGGAAGTATGGCCTGAAAGTCACTCATTTCTGATGTTCGAGGCAGACAAAGTGGATTACTTCTATATAGAAGGATCATTTAAGTGTATCCATAAACAGATGTATCGGGACGAAATGGGCTGGCATACCGTTACCTTCCCTTGGGGCGCGATGTATGAACGGATCAACAATCTTTCGCATGGGGATCAGTGGGAGCAGCACTATGTGCAGGATGGCGTTCCCGTAATGAACATCGTAACCTACTATCAGGGCGATGATCTGGGAACTGTTTACCACACCGCTCCTGCCAATTACGAGGGCTGGGTAACCCGCCGCTTTGTGGATGAGGAAAGCGACAGTATCTATCTGATCGATCCCCAAGGTTATAGTCCCAAATACTACGAAGTGATGAGTGTGTATCCAAACACCTGGAAGCACTATCATCGGGGTAACCTCGCAAATCCTCATAAAATGAGCTTCAAGAGTTTTCCCGCCGGGGATGAACAGCAATTTGGTTTCAACTTCTGGTGGCAGGCACCGGCTTACGACGGAGTGGATTATAGCGAGTACCGGATCTACAGTCAAAACTCCGGGAGTATCCCCCGACTTTTGGGTACCACCATGTTTGGCAGCAATCCGACATTTACTGTGGAAAATATGACCGGATCCGGATATGTGGATTTCTGGGTTGTGGCATCAGATGGCAATTTGGATTCTCTGCCCAGCCCGGTGGCGACCTTCAACTTCCCGATCGCAAATTATGATCTTGTACAGGCACCTGCAATAAACATCTACCCAAACCCGGTGAGCTTCAAAGGCACAGCAGGCTTGCAAGTGGATGTAAAAGGCATGAATAATGCTACTTTGAAGATTTTCAACCTCCGTGGTCAACAGGTTTTGGCTTCTGAACTCCGGGAGGATCACTTTTCCTGGAACGGTAGAGATGCCAAAGGCAAGGTAGTAAGTAGCGGGGTGTATTTTATGAGGATTGAGGATCGGGACAATAGAGTTCAAAATCGCAAGATAATCGTAACGAAGTAACCGGAATGGATAGCAAAGCGTATCAGGATGATGCTTTGAAGCTCTTCGATGAAGGCTTCAATTGCGCGCAATCCGTGTTTGCCGCATTCGCTCCAGCTCTTGGTTTAAAGCGGGATCATGCCCTCAGGATTGCCTCTGCCTTTGGTGGCGGCATGAATATTGGCTCCACCTGCGGCGCTCTTACCGGAGCGATGATGGTTCTGGGTTTGGCGGCAGGCTTTCATGCCTATGATCCTCAGATAAAGGATAGCTTTGCCGGGCTAAACCGTGATCTGATCAAACGTTTTCAGGAAGAAGCGGGGCATATAGACTGCCGGGACATCCTGCAAATAGACCCCACTGATGCGCGGCAAAAGCAAGCAGCGCGGGAAGCCGGAGTGCTGGCAGAGCGGTGTCCCCGCTGTGTATGGATCGCCACCGGGAACGTGCTGAGCATGCTGCAGGAGCTTGACATTGTGTAAAATGTGCTTATCTTGTAGCATGGCATAGAGTAAGTATGGAACGTAATTTACAACAGGACAGGAGGAAATAATGTCCGAAATCATATACATCAAAGGACGTGAGATTCTGGATTCACGTGGGAATCCCACCGTGGAAGCGGATATTCATCTGGAAAGCGGCGTGATCGCCCGGGCGGGCGTTCCCAGCGGCGCTTCCACCGGTGAACGCGAAGCGATCGAGTTAAGAGATGGCGATAAGAGCCGTTACCTGGGCAAGGGCGTGTTGAAGGCCGTTCAAAACATAGATGAGATCATCGGCCCGGAACTTCTTGGCATGGAATCCATCATGCAGGCAAATCTGGATAAGATGATGCTGGAGCTGGATGCCACGGAAAACAAAGCCAAGCTTGGTGCAAACGCCATTCTTGCCGTATCGATGGCTGCCGCAAGGGCATCCGCGATGGAGCTGGACATCCCTCTCTATCGCTATCTGGGCGGGGTGAACGCGCTTACACTGCCGGTTCCGATGAGTAATATCATCAATGGCGGGGAACACGCGGATAACAACGTGGATATCCAAGAATTTATGGTCATGCCTTTGGGAGCAACAAGTTTCCGGGAAGCGCTGCGCATGAATGCAGAAGTGTTTCACGCTTTGAAATCGATCCTGAAAAACCGCGGGCTTGCCACTTCCGTGGGCGATGAAGGCGGATTTGCGCCGAACCTCGCTTCAAACGAAGAGGCTCTGGTTGTGATCGTGGAAGCCATCACCAAAGCCGGCTATACCCCCGGTAAAGATATCTACATCGCGCTCGATGCCGCCGCCTCATCATTTGTGCAGAAGGACGGCAAATACGCCATCGATGGCAAATTGCTCTCCAGCGACGAGCTTATCTCTTATTACGAAGGGCTGGTGGCAAAATACCCCATCTGCTCCATCGAAGACGGCCTCGCCGAAAACGACTGGGCAGGCTGGAAGGTGCTCAATCAGCGTTTGGGAAGCAAGATCCAGCTGGTGGGAGATGATCTTTTAGTAACTAATCCCAAGCTGATCCGGAAAGGAATCGCCGAAAAAGCAGCCAACTCCGTGTTGATCAAACTCAACCAGATCGGCAGTGTTACCGAGACCATCGACGCCATCAATACCGCCCACAAAGCGGGCTGGACAGCCGTGGTTTCGCATCGTAGCGGAGAAACCGGAGATACCTTCATTGCGGATCTTGCGGTTGCTCTGAACACTGGTCAGATCAAGACCGGAAGCATCTCTCGTAGCGAAAGAGTGGATAAATACAACCAGCTTTTACGCATCGAGGAAGAGCTTGGTGAATCTGCCTATTTCCCCGGGAAAGCCGTGATCAAACAACTGGGATAACGATCCCGGAACCCGATATCATACGCCTCCCGCAGCTAGGTGGGGGGCGTTTTTGCGTTCGGGGAACTTGACAAATATCTGCCCTGCAAAATGCTCGCAAAAAACATTTTGAGGAGCCAGCATGAACAAGCTGTTGCCGGATCTTTCGAATCTGGGCGATCTCTTCCGCGAAAACCTTCCGGAAGATCAAGTCGCGGCGGCGCAAACCGCGTTTCTAAAAAAGCTGTCTGAGACGATGCACACCTTTTACAAGGGCAAGATGCAGACCCTTCCCAAAGCGGGAATATATGGTTTCAACTGGTTCAATGTGTGGTACACGCCCGGAGTGTCCAAGGTTTCCACCACTATCCGGGACGATCATGAAGCTTCCTACCTGCTCTCCAATCGCGGGAATCTGGTGGCAGTGGTAAGCGATAGTACCAGGGTTTTGGGAGATGGCGATTGCAGCCCCTCTGGCGGATTGGGGGTAATGGAAGGCAAAGCCATGCTAATGAAGTATCTGGGTGCTTGCGACGCCATCGCGCTTTGTGTAGATAACCGTGATGCCCAGGGCAATCCAGACGCCCAGAAACTGATAGATTTTGTGAAAATGCTGGAGCCCTCCGTGGGAGCAGTAAATCTGGAAGACATCTCTCAGCCAAATTGTTACAGGGTTTTGGACGAACTGCGCGAAAGCTGCAACATCCCCGTCTGGCACGATGACGCACAGGGTACGGCATGTGTTACTCTGGCGGGAGTAATCAATTCCTTAAAGCTCACCGGTAGAAACATTCACACAAGTTCATTCGTATTGTTCGGGGCGGGAGCGTCAAACAGCACCATCGCCAGTTTCCTTTTGCAAGAAGGTGTGGATCCCCACAATATGGTGATCTTCGATAGCAAAGGCGCTCTCCATGAAGACAGGCTCGATATCCGCGAGGCACCGGGCAAGTATAAACAGTGGGCTTTGGCGCAAAAGACAAATCCCAATAAACTAAACACCATGGAAGAAGCCATGCACAAAGCGGATGTGCTGATCGCGCTTTCCACTCCCGGACCGGGAACGATCAAGCCGGAATGGATCAGCCTGATGGCACAGGATGCGATAGTCTTTTGCTGTGCCAATCCCATTCCGGAGATATATCCTTATGAAGCGCACAAGGCTGGAGCACGCATCGTGGCTACTGGCCGGGGGGACTTCCCTAATCAGGTAAATAATTCTGTGGGCTTCCCTGGGATCTTGAAGGGCGCTCTGATGGTACGTGCCCGCAAGATAAGTGATGGCATGGCGATTGCCGCCGCGCATTCCCTGGCAGGGTTTGCAGAGCGCAGGGGAATCCACACCCAAAGCATCGTTCCCACGATGGATGAGACAGAAGTCTTTGCCCACGTGGCGGCAGATGTAGCGGCTCAAGCCATCCGGGAAGGACATGCCAGAATCGAACTGAGCCGGGATGAGGTGTATCGGGAGGCATTACAGCAGATATCCCAGACTCGCGCTTTAGTAAGCGATATGATGGCAAAGGGGCATATCCAGGCACCAGATCCCAAGCTATTGCAAGAGGTATTTGAGGCTTGTTTGCGCGAATTCAAAAGCTAAGAGATTCCCTTAAACGAAAGGAGTACAAAAGGCTTGCGTACCTTATCCGCCTGCTGTTTTCGCTGGCTTTACTCTATTGGATCTTTCGACAGATCGATCTCGGGGCGGCATTTGCCCGGGCTTCCCACTTACCATGGGGGGTCATCTTAGGGTTGATGCTGCTCTCCGGGTTCAGGCATTTCATCCAGTTCCAAAACTGGCGTTGCGCTCTGCATCTAAACCCGGCTTACAAGTATCATGCCAAAGAGGTGGCAGCTTCGTATCTGATAGCATTGCCCTTGCGTTTTGCTTTGCCGGGTGGGCACGCATCTTTTGCCAAAGTGTTTTATCTTAAGAACAGCAGCATTTTGGCATCCTTGATCTCCACCACCAGCGAACGTTTGTTCATGACATGGAGTACCTGGACTTTTGCGGCGATGGCGGCATACTTCAGTTTTCCGCAGATGTCTCTTCCGCTCCGGTTGTTGATGGTGGTCTTCTCCGCGTTTATGCCTCTCTGGGCTGCTTTGATCATGGCATCCCGCCCTGCGTGGCGCCAGTATCTGCCCGCGTTTGGGGTCCAAGCTCCGCGCATGATGCTTTTGCAGATAGCAAACACCCTCATCATGTATCTGCAATATCATCTCATCCTGAACGTTTTAGGAAGAATTTCCGCGATCGGAACCTGGTTATCCATGGCGCTTACCAATATCTCGAACTCCATCCCCATCACCATTTCCGGCTTGGGTTTGAGAGAGGGTTTTGCCATCCACTTTCTGGAGGTCTGGGGCTTTTCATCGGAACAGGCGGTGGCTACGACGCTTAGCCTGTTTTTCTTTCAGGATGTAGTCCCGGCTCTTGTAGGAGGAGTGGTATTGCTGAAAGCCAAACGCGCTGTTTAGCCAGTTAAAGCTTGCCATGTTTCTATCCTGAAGAACAAAAGCGTCCCGCAAAATCCACAGGTTATAATAGCTATTGTAGGGTATAATCACAAGACAAAGTCTGCTTGAAAAGATGATTTGGCTTGCATAAACTTGCGAGTGAAGTATTTTCTATGTATGCTAATCTGGATATCCAAGATCAGATCATCCCAGATGTTTGCACCATACCTGTGTGTCTTTTATGAACACAAAATACATCAAGGAGTATGAAGATGAAAACAAAGGTCTTTGTCGCACTTTTGTTGATTACGCTGGGTGTAGCCTTGCACGCACAGATGCAAAACAGCCCTGGCTGGAGTAGTGGGTTCGAAGTTGGAATCGCACGTGGGGATAACGCTGGTAAGGCAGAAAACCTTGCCCCAATGGGCAGAGGACACATTCAATTGGAGATCTTTCCCTTCCTGTTTACCCGCATTGGGCTTGGCTTTACCCCCCTACACGCCACCAAAGGATCCCCGAAAGGTTATAGCACAGCCACGATGATGGGCGATTATCGCTTTATCTTTAACCCATGGTACGAGAAGAAGTACTCACCATTCATTTATGGCGGTGTAGGCGGATCCTACGATCTCAGCGAAAGCGATGCGGATGTGATACCCCACATTCCTCTTGGCTTGGGGCTTCAGACCCAGTTAAAACCGGGGATGAATCTGGAATTCACCCTGGGTTACAATCTTGCCAATTCCGACGGAATGGATGGTAGAATTCGCCCGGATGGCGACACCAATACATTCACGGGCAAAAAGCAGGATGGGTTCTACAACCTGGGGGTCGGCATCTCTTACTACACTCCGTCCAAGACAGTGCGCAAAGAGCGTCCGGCACAGGTTCCCGTTGTAACTCCTACGCCGGTGGTGCAACAGCGCCCTGTGGACCTTAAAACCATCGATTCTGATGGTGACGGTATCTCGGATTACGACGAGATCAATCTTTACAAAACAGATCCCCGCAAAGCCGATACCGATGGTGATGGTCTTTCGGATTATGCGGAACTGATGCAACATCGCACAGATCCTCTCAAAGTGGATACCGATGGCGATGGCATCAGCGATCAGGCAGAAGTTACCTCCTACAACACCAATCCTCTAAAAAAAGATAGCGATGGTGACAGTCTTTCGGATTACGATGAGATCACAAAGTATAAGACCAACCCGCTGCTCGCGGACACCGATAAAGGCTCTGTAAACGATGCTGAAGAAATCGCCGCCGGGACAAATCCTCTGGATCCTCGCGACGACGTGCTGGATCTCACCGAAGGCGCGACTTTCTCTTTGGAAGGGATTCTTTTTGATACGGCTCAAGCAACGATCCTGCCGGAATCGCTGCCGATTCTGGAAAAAGCTTATACCGCCCTGGCAGCGAATCCGGAGGTAAAAGTATTGATTACCGGCCATACGGATAACGTGGGCAACGACGCCAGCAATATGACTCTCTCCTTGAACAGAGCAAATTCCGTGCGTAGTTGGCTGATCGAAAAAGGCATCGATGCCACTCGCATCCGTGCTGAAGGTAGAGGCGAAACCATGCCCAGGGCCACCAACGACACCGAAGAAGGTCGCGCACAAAACCGCCGCATTGAGTTTGTCGTAGAATAAATCATGTAGCATTCTGCGAAGGAGGAGTCCACCGGGCTCCTCCTTTCCATTTTCTCCAATTTTAAAGAACACTATCGAAAACGTTCTTGACAGAATAGTTGCATGAGCGCAGTTTGCACAAGAAAGTGTTTAGGGAGCCCAAAAATCGATATTGGCAGCCGCAAAGCGGATAGCCAAAGAGGAGATACGATGAAAGTTATAGTATTGTATGGGATCGCCCTGATCCTTGCCTTAGGAGTAAGTGCTTGTAGAGTAAACGGAAACATCAATGGCAAGGTCGTAGTGGACAACACTGTCCTAAATTATGAAAATTCCGCCCGCATCACAGAATTATTCGCCGCTCCTGAGTTTGAGCTGGATCTGGGCTTTGCCGATGTAAACCTTAGGGGGACTGCGGACAATAAACTGGATTTGATCGTTAGATACAAGGAGTATAGTCCGGCGGATGCCACCATCCTGATCAGAGATGGCAAGCTTAGCTACGAGACAAAATCCGGCAAACCGGCTGCTATCATGAGTGTCTCCGGCACTATCCCGGGGAACATCTCGTTAGAAATAGAAACTGGCAGCGGTGATGTGCAAATCTCCCAAATGCGAGGAAAAAACAGGATTGAGATCGATTCGGGTAGCGGAGATCTGGAGATTTCAGAGAGTGATCTCGCACTTTTGGATGTAGATACCGGCAGCGGTGACGTAGATATCGTTTCGTGTTTGATTACAGATTTAGTCGCGGATACTGGAAGTGGCGATGTAAGCCTTAGCAGAAGCCAGATAACCAATGCCGATCTGGATACCGGCAGCGGGGATATCATTTTGAACGATAGCGAGATCACCTACAAGAAGTTCGAAACCGGATCCGGCAAGGTGCAGGACGGGCGTGGGGCTGGAAACAGCGGCAAAGAGGCATTCTGATCTTCCGATAGTGGCATAATTTACCGGAAAACTACTGCCTTTTCATCCCCATTCATCCAAGCAGTCCCGTAGCTTCTTCGATGCAGTCCACACTGCAACAAAGTGGGATGTGAATTGCTTCCGGAAATGGGTTGGAGCTTGGTATTTTCTCCGCGGCATTGGCGGTTTTGCCGATTTGCCGCGGATTTTCCTCTGGCGGAAGCGTCTCTCGACGCTTTTTATTGTGCTTCCAAATACCCGGGAGTATCAGGCGAGAAAAAGGGATTTTTTTGTATGGTAACGCATATCATAATCGATGCATACTGAAAGAATTAGAAAAAAAGGGATTGACAGATTTAGGGAGATAAATTCTTGTGTACGAACATAGTAAAAGCGCCTTGAGCGCGAAGCACAAGTCCCATATTTTGCAGGGGCTTATAGTTCTTTAGGAGGAATAATGATATCCTTTAATCAGGATACTCTTAAGGAGTATCGTGGTGGCTGTTGCATATGCAGCGGTCGAGAAACTTTAATAACAAGCCTACGGCATATCCACTTGATAGTGAGGCGGAGCTGCATCCAGCAGAGCGTGTGCATTTCAGGTGAAATCTGCCCAAATAGTGGAGGTTCCAGTGAGTAAACAGGAAAATCGTATTCGGATTAAGTTGAAAGCTTATGACCATCGTTTATTGGATCAATCTGTCGCGGAGATCGTGAAAAGCACACGTAACACAGGCGCGAAGGTAGTGGGTCCCATCCCGCTTCCCACAGATCGTACAATATACACGGTTTTACGTTCGCCCCATACCCACAAGAAATCTCAAGATCAGTTCCAGATGTTGGTTCATAAACGTTTGGTCGATATCATGAATCCGACCCAGCAGACCACCAATGCTCTCAAGAAGCTTAGTCTGCCAGCCGGAGTTCACGTAGAGATCAAAGCAAATACCAGGAGCTAAGCATGATCGGACTTATCGGAAAGAAAATTGGTATGACACAGATTTTTGACGAGAACGGCAAAGTGATTCCGGTTACCGTGATCCAGGCCGGTCCGTGCAAAATAGTCTGCAAGCGTACTATCGCAGAAAATGGTTATGAAGCAATCCAGGTGGGTTATGAAGAGATCCCTGAGAAGAAGGTCTCCAAGCCCATGATGGGACATTTTAAAAAACACGGCAGCCCCTACTTCCGTTTTGTAAGAGAATTCCGCCCGGCTTTTGGCCAGCAGCTTGATGATTACAATGCCGGTGACGCGCTGGATGCCAGTTTGTTTGGCGCCGGCGAGACCGTAAGTGTAACCGCAAAATCCAAGGGACGCGGCTATACTGGTGTGATGAAGCGTCATGGATTTGGCGGATTCATCTCCACCCACGGTTCACACGAATCCTTCCGCGGCCCCGGTTCCATTGGTCAATGTGCCCAGCCCTCCCGCGTGTTCAAGGGCGTGAAGATGGCAGGACATCATGGCAATGCCAAGGTTACCACCCGCCATTTGGACGTGGTAAAAGTAGATACCGAACGGAACCTTGTGATGGTGAAGGGCGCAGTGCCCGGTCATCGTAATTCCTTGGTGATCCTTCACAAGGAACAATAGGGGGAAAAATGGTTAAAGCAAAAAAATACAATATCCAAGGCGAGATGATCGGCGAAGTGGAACTTCCGCTTTCCGTGTTCGACGTGGATGTGAACTCTCCCAAAGTGCTTTTGCACGAAGTGGTTACCATGTATCTTGGCAATCAACGCCAGGGTACGGTTCAAAAGAAGAATCGCTCCATGACCCAAGGTAGCACCCGCAAGCTCTTCAAACAGAAGGGCACCGGTAATGCTCGCGTGGGAACCCGCCGTTCACCTGTTCGCGTACACGGTGGTAAAGCGTTTGCGATCTACCCGAAAGATTGGTATCGTCCGATCCCCCGCACCAAGAAACGCATGGCGTTGAAGGTTGCGCTTACGGATCGTGCTCGCGATGGCCGCGTATATATCATCGAAGGTCTTACCTTCGACAAAGCCAGCACCAAGCAAGCGCTTGCGATTCTGGCGAAAGTGGCGCCGGAAAGAGGCCGCAAGCTGGTAGTAACGGACGGACACCATCTCCCGACCGTGAATAGCTTCAACAACATTCCGGATGTGATGACCGACCGCGCTGAGCAACTGCATGCCTACGAAGTGCTCAAGAGCAGTTACATCATCATCAGTGATGCCGCTCTCAAAAAAGTAGAGGAGGTATTCGGCTCATGATACATCCGCGTAATATAGTAATCGCTCCGATCATCACGGAGAAGAGCAGCAATCAGATTGCTACCGGCAATACCTATACCTTCAAGGTATCGATCAATGCCAATAAAATCGAGATCGCCAAAGCCATCGAACACATATTTGCAGTGAAAGTACTGGCTGTGAACACCATCCGCATGATGGGCAAGCCAAAACGTTTAGGCAAATACAACGGCAAACGCCCGGATTGGAAAAAAGCGATCGTAACCCTGCGCGAAGGCGATAAAATCGCCGATTTTGAGGTATAAAGATGGGAATCAAACATTATAAGCCAACTACCCCTACCCTCCGCTTCCGCACGGGTTATAATTTCGACGAGATTACTACTTCCACTCCGGAAAAATCTCTTCTGAAACCCAAGCCGAAGAGCGGTGGACGCAACAACCGCGGTCGCATCACCTGCCGTCATCGCGGCGGTGGACACCGTAAGCACTATCGTATCATCGATTTCAAACGTGATAAAATCGGGATCCCAGCCAAAGTGGCTACCATCGAGTACGATCCCAACCGCACAGCCCGCATCGCCCTGTTGCACTATGTTGACGGTGAAAAACGCTATATCATCGCCCCGGACGGATTGGAAGTGGGCACGAAAGTGATGAGCGGACCGGAAGCGGAAGTGACCATTGGAAACGCTCTGCCCCTGGAAAGAATTCCTTTGGGTAGCGTGGTTCACAACATCGAGCTGAAGAAGGGTCGCGGTGGACAGATTGCCCGCAGTGCCGGCGCTTTTGCTCAGGTCGTTGCCAAAGACGGCGATTATGTTCATGTGAAGATGCCCTCAAACGATGTGCACCTGATTCGTAAAGAATGCCTTGCTACCATCGGTCAGGTCAGCAATCCGGATCACTCTCTGATCAAGATCGGAAAAGCCGGACGTAAACGCTGGATGGGAATTCGCCCCACCGTGCGTGGTGTCGCGATGAACCCCGTGGATCACCCAATGGGTGGCGGTGAAGGTAAAACTTCCGGTGGTGGACATCCTGTATCCCCCTGGGGCAAGCCTGCCAAGGGCGGAAAAACCCGCAAAACCCGCAAATATTCCGATAAGTATATCGTGAAAGCGGTCAAAAAGAGATAGTGTGAGGATATAGATAATGTCACGTTCAATCAAAAAAGGCCCATTCGTTGACGATCACCTGATGAAGAAAGTAGTAGTCCTCAATGACGAAAACAAGAAAAGCGTGATCAAGACCTGGAGCCGCCGCTCGGTGATCACTCCAGACTTTATCGGTCATACTTTTTCGGTTCACAACGGGCACAAGTTTGTGCCGGTGTATGTAACTGAGAACATGGTGGGACACAAGCTGGGAGAGTTTTCCCCCACCCGCACCTACCGTGGCCATAAAGAAAAGAAGAAAAAAGGCAGATAGGAGATAGAAAATGGAAGCAACAGCCAAATTGCGTTTCGCTCGTGGTTCTGCCCGCAAAGCCCGTCTCGTCTTGGATACCATCCGCTACAAGCGTGTGACCGAAGCCATGAATATCTTGCGCTTCTCACGTCGCAGAGCGGCAGGTATCATTTATAAAGTGTTGGAATCCGCGATTGCCAACGCCCAGGTAAAGGATCCCAAGGTTGATCTCAACCAGGTATTCGTAAGCCAGGCTATGGCAGACGAGGGTCCTCAAATGAAACGTTTTATGCCCAGAGCTCAGGGAAGAGCCTTTATGATCAGGAAACAGACCTGTCATATCTCCCTGGAAATCCAGACACTGGAATAGGAGGAATACCTTGGGACAAAAAATACACCCCATTCTGTATCGCATCGGTGTGAATAAAGAAACCGATTCTATCTGGTTTGCTCAAGGCTCGTCTTATGTGGATTCTCTCCAGGAAGACATCAAGATTCGCAGATATATCCAAAAGCGTCTGGCCGATAAGATGGTCTCCAAAATCAAGATCTACCGCAAGACCAGCTCCATCCAGATAGATATCAACACCGCCCGCCCCGGTCTCGTGATCGGTAAAAAAGGTGAGGATATCGACAAGCTTCGCGGCGAAATGAATATCCTGATCAACAAGAATCGTCCAAATCCGATCGCAGTAGCCATCAATATCGAGCCCATCGACAAGATGTGGTTGGATGCCCGCTTGGTAGGAAAAGAGATCGCTCGTCAGCTCGAAGAGCGTGTATCCTTCCGCCGTGCTATGAAAATGGCAATGCGCAATGTGATGAGAGATAACGCCCTCGGCGTGAAAGTGCAGGTTTCCGGTCGCTTAGGCGGTGCTGAAATTGCTCGTACCGAACGCTACAAACAGGGCCGCACCCCGCTTCATACCATCCGTGCCGACATCGACTATGCCCATGTGGAAGCTAGTACCACTTACGGCGTGATCGGCATCAAGGTGTGGATCTACAAAGGCGACATACTGTAAAGGAGAGATAAGTGTTAGCACCTAAAAAAGTAAGACATCGCAAGATGATGAAGGGCAGACGCAATGGTCTATCCTGGACCGGTTGTAACGTCGATTTTGGTGATTATGGCCTGATCGCTCTTGACGATGCGTTCATCTCCAGCCGCCAGATCGAAGCTGCCCGTATCGCGATCACCCGTCACATGAAGCGTGTTGGTAAAGTCTGGATCCGCATATTCCCGGATAAACCGATTACCAGCAAACCCGCCGAAACCCGTATGGGAAAAGGTAAAGGCGCCCCTGAATATTGGGTAGCCGTAGTTCGCCCCGGCCGCGTGCTGTTTGAGATCGAAGGCGTGGATCTTGCCACTGCCAAGGAAGCGATGCGCCTTGCTTCGCACAAGCTTCCCATCAAGACCCGCATGGTAGCCCGTGAAGGAGTGGAATTATGAAGATCGAAGAAATCCGTGACCTCAGCACCCACGAGCTGCAGGCCAGACTTGAGGAACTCCGCATCGAGCTCTTTAACTTGCGCTTCCAGAAAGCCAAAAACCTGCTCGATCGCACCGACCGCATCCGGATCGCCAGACGCGAAATCGCCCGGATCAACACCATCATCAAAGAAAAAGAGCTAAAGGCTTGAGGTGAAAGTGGAAAACGTACGTAAAATGATCAAACAGGGTGTGGTGGTTTCGGATAAAAACGACAAAAGTATCGTCGTTCGCGTTCAGCGCCAATACATCCATCCGCTATATAAAAAGACCGTCCGCCGTCATAAAAAGTTTATGGCGCACGACGAAAATAACGAAGCCCGCGAAGGCGATATCGTGCAAATCCGCGAATCGCGTCCGCTAAGTGCCCGCAAACGCTGGACTCTGCATAAGATTGTAGAGAGAAGTAAATAAAGGGGTTTGGGAATGATTCAAGTTCAAACTGTATTGAATATCGCCGATAACTCCGGCGCTAAAAAAGCCATGTGCATCAAAGTCCTGGGCGGCTCCAAACGCAAGTATGCCTCCGTGGGCGATGTAATCGTGGTTGCCATCAAATCCGCCACTCCCGGCGGCAAGGTGAAGAAAAGCGCCGTCGAAAAAGCCGTGATCGTGCGTACCGCCAAAGAAGTGCGCCGTCCGGACGGATCATACATCCGTTTCTCGGATAACGCGGCTGTCGTAATTGATGAAAAACACGAGCCCAAGGGAACCCGCATCTTTGGTCCGGTGGCGCGTGAACTGCGTGAAGCCGGATACATGAAGATCGTATCTCTTGCTCCGGAAGTATTGTAGGAGGAAGCGTGGAAAAGAAACTGAATCTGAAAAAAGGTGACTTCGTAGTGGTCATCTCCGGTGAGGACAAAGGCAAGAAAGGACACATCCTGCGCGCCTATCCCAAAACCGGACGCGTGATCATCGAAAAAGTAAACCTGATCAAAAAACACGCCAAACCCAGTCAACGCAATCCCCAAGGCGGGATCATCACCAAGGAAGCTCCGATCAATGCCTCCAATGTGATGCTCTTCAACGAGAAACTGGGTACGGTTTCCAAGCCCGTGATCCAGGTGCGTGAAGGACGTCGGATCCGCGTGTGCAAGAAATCCGGCGACGAGCTGTAAACAAGGAGCGAATATAATGAACCGACTCAAAGAGAAATATAAGAGCCAGGTAATTCCCGCCCTTACCAAACATTTTGGTTACAAGAACCCTCATCAGGTTCCCAAAATGGTTAAGATCGTGGTTAGCATGGGTGTGGGAAGCGCCACTCAGAACAAAGCAAACCTGGATAACGCTGTGAAAGATCTGGAACAAATTACCGGGCGCAAGGTGTTGGTCACCAAAGCCCGTAAATCCATATCTAATTTCAAGCTGCGTCAGGGCATGCCGATCGGTTGCAAGGTCACCTTGCGCGACGAAGTGATGTATGAATTCTTCGATCGCCTGATCTCGATCGCCATTCCCAGGATTCGCGACTTTCGTGGAATCAAATCCGATTCCTTTGACGGCAGAGGGAACTATTCCTTCGGCATCAAAGAACAGACTATCTTCCCGGAAATCGAGTTTGACAAAGTGGATGCCGTTCGCGGAATGAACGTGACCATCGTAACTACCGCTCATAACGACGAAGAGTGCCGTCAGCTCCTGCGCGAACTCGGCATGCCGTTCCAAAGAGCCGAATAAGGAGATATTGTGGCAAAGACCTCATTGATCATCAAGCAACAAAGAACTCCCAAGTTCAACGTGAGAAAGTATAACCGTTGCAAGATATGCGGACGCCCGCGCGCCTATATGCGCCATTTCGGCATGTGCCGCCTTTGCTTCCGCAAATACGCTTCCGAGGGACAGATCCCCGGAATCACCAGAAGTAGCTGGTAAAATTAAGGAGATATAAATGAGCGTATCTGATCCGATAGCTGATGCATTGACCAAGATCCGCAATGCATATCGTGCCGGACACCCACAAGTGATCGTAAACCACAGCAAAATTATTGAAGCGCTGGTGAAGATCCTTGCTGAGGAAAACTTTGTAAATAGCTTTCAAATATTAGACAAAGATCCGGAGCACAAGTTCAATTACAAACGTATTTTGGTGATCCTGCGTTACACCAATGATGGACGACCCGTAATGCAAGGATTGGTAAGAGTTTCTAAACCCGGAAGACGTGTTTACGTCAAAGCAGACAAAATGCCCAGCGTGTATAACAACACCGGTTGCGCGGTGATCTCCACCTCCTCGGGAGTGATGGTTGATCGCGATGCCAGAATCAATCACGTTGGCGGCGAATATGTCTGCCGTGTTTGGTAGGAGGAAATTATGTCCCGCATAGGAAAAGCACCTATCAAGCTAAGCTCCGATGTATCTGTAAAAATAGAAGACAATAAGGTCACCGTAAAAGGTAAGCTGGGAGAACTCAGCTACGACCTGATGCCTGGAATCAGCCTCGAACTGGAAGATAACGTACTTTCAGTAAAACGTTCGGATGATTCAAAGAACCAGCGTGCCGTTCATGGCCTGTCCCGCGCCCTGATCCAAAATATGGTTACCGGCGTAAGCGAAGGCTTCAAGAAGACCCTACACATTATCGGAACCGGATACAGCTCCGAAGTGGTGGGTCCCTGGCTCAGGCTTTCTTTGGGTTATTCTCATGATATCCTGATGCGCGTTCCCGCCGGACTCACCGTGGTTGCAACCCCGGTTCCCCGCTCCAAGGGCGGTAGAAGCGATTTTACCAGCATTATCACAATCGAGGGTATCAGCAAACAGATGGTTGGTCAGTTTGCCGCTGAAGTGCGTGGCTGTCGTCCTCCGGAAAACTACAAAGGTAAAGGCGTTCGCTATCATGACGAACACGTTACCATCAAAGCCGGAAAAGCCGGAAGCAAATAAGAGGTCTTAAAATGATAAAATCTATTACTAAGATAAAGAGTTCATTGCGCACCCGCCGTCGCGCAGCGATCCGCAAACGCCTTTCCGGCAGTAGCGAGCGTCCGCGCCTGGCAGTATTTCGTTCGAACAAACACATCTACGCGCAGATAATCGATGACAGCAAGGGAACCACCTTGTGCTCGATGTCTTCCAAAGCCAAGGATTTTTCCGCGGGCGAAGCCAAGACCAAGACTGAGATCAGTCATGAAGTTGGCATCAAGCTTGGCGAAAAAGCTGTGGCTGCCGGAATCAAAGCCATCGCCTTCGATCGTGCCGGATACAAGTATCATGGCAGAGTAAAAGCTCTGGCTGATGGTGCCCGCAAAGCCGGGCTCGAGTTCTAAACGGGAGGATAGCTTGAATTACCAACACAATCAGAATCTTGAAGAAGAAACCCTGGTAGAGAAGATCATCGATACCAAACGCGTAGCCAAAGTAGTGAAAGGCGGCCGCAATTTCTCCTTCTCCGCGATCGTAGTGGTGGGAGACAAAGCCGGCAACGTCGGCGTTGGCAGTGGCAAAGCAAACGAAATTGTGGATGCGATTCGCAAAGCCAAAGAAAAGGCTGTGAAGAGCATGTTCCGCGTGCCGATCGTAAAAGGCACAGTTCCGCACGAGATAGTAGCGCGTTTTGGCGCAAGCAAAGTGATGATCAAGCCGGCTTCTCCGGGTACCGGAGTTATCGCCGGAAACACCACCCGTGCGATCTTTGAAGCCGCCGGCATCGAAAACATCCTCTGCAAATCTCTGGGAAGCAACACCCCCACCAACGTGGTGAAAGCGACTATCAGTGGCCTGAAAGCCATGCGTACCATCGCAGACGTCGCGCGCTTGCGCAACAAGACCGTTGCCCAGCTCACCGGCCGGGAGGAGAAATGAAGAAGATCAAAGTTACCTTGATCCGCAGCACCATAAATCGTATTGAAGCCCACAAGCGGGTCGTGAAATCCCTCGGTTTAAACAAAATGAATAGCAGCAGGATTCACGACGATAGTCCCGCAATCCGCGGTATGATCAACAAAGTATCGTACCTGGTAAAAGTAGAAGAAGTGCAGGGAGAATAAGAATGTTAACACTCACCAATCTTGGCAGACCAGCCGGCAGAAAGAACAAGAAACGCCTTGGTAAGGGTCAGGGTTCGGGTCATGGCCATCAAGCCGGACGCGGACACAAAGGTAAGAAAGCCCGCGCCGGTGGCAGTGTTCCTGCTTCATTCGAAGGTGGTCAGATGCCCATCAACCGCCGTTTGCCCAAACGCGGATTCAAGAACATCTTCCGGGTAGGCTATCGCAGCCTGAACCTCTCCCGTTTAGTGGGTCTGGAAGAGAATGAATTTGACATCGCCAAGCTCGAAGCCATGGGCTTGATCCCGTCTAAAGGTCAAAAAGCCAAAGCTCCGGTGAAAGTGCTTGCCGGAACTACTGAAGAATTCACCAAAGCCGTTCATATCAAAGCGAACGCTTTCTCCAAAAACGCTAAAGCGCTCATCGAAAAGAACGGCGGCAAGGCGGAGGTAGTTTAATTTGCTTAAGACTATCACAAACATGTTCCGGATTCCGGACCTGAAGAAGAAGATCCTGTTTACAGCGCTCTTCCTGGTTCTGTACCGGATGGGCAGTTTTGTGCCCATTCCCGGTGTGGATGCCAGTGCGTTGCAAGCGTTCTTTGAGACAGCCAGAGAGGGTGGAAACACTCTGTTTGGTCTGCTTGATCTCTTCGTAGGTGGGAACTTCGAACGTGCATCGGTTTTTGCTTTGGGAATCATGCCCTATATCACGGCATCGATCGTGATCCAGCTTTTGGGCAGCATCATTCCCTATTTTGAAAAACTGCGCAAAGAAGGCGCTGAAGGTCAGAAGAAACTGAATCAGATCACCAGATACGGTACTGTGGGCTTGGGTGCCTTCAATGCCATCACCATCACGATGTGGCTTACCAACCTCAGTGGCGGTGTGGTTCCTGTGCAGGGCTTTCTGTTTCATTTCACTGGTATCATCACCCTCGTAACCGGCACCATGATCGTAATGTGGCTCGGTGAGCAGATCACCGAGCATGGCATTGGTAATGGTATTTCGCTGATCATTTTTGCCGGCATCATTGCCCGTTATCCGGAAGGTTTCATCAGAATGTTCCAAAAAATCGGGGCTGAACCCACCTATGCCTGGAAAGCCGTCTTTGCGATTCTCCTCATGGTGGGAGTAACTGCCGCGGTGATTTTTGTAACAGAAGCCACCCGCAAGATTCCGGTACAATATGCCAAGCGCATTGTAGGACGCAGAGTTTATGGCGGACAAAGCACATACATCCCCCTGCGAGTCAACACTGCCGGCGTGATCCCCATCATCTTTGCACAGAGCGTTTTGATGTTCCCTGCCACCATCGCGGCTTTCTTTGGAAGCAGCGGCGGTTTTTGGGTGACACTTCAACGCTGGTTATCTCCTGGAGCAGCGTTGTACACAGTTTTGTACGTAACGCTCATCATCTTCTTTGCCTATTTCTATACTGCCATCGTGCTCAATCCTACTGAGATGGCGGAGAATATGGTGAAGTATGGCGGACACATTCCTGGCAAAAAACCCGGAAAGAAGACCGCTGAATACATCAACACCGTGCTCACCAGAATCACTCTTCCCGGAGCTGTATTCTTTGCGTTTGTCGCGCTTTTGCCGGAGATCATGAGCCACCGTTTTGATCTGCCATTCTATTTTGGCGGAACCGGTCTGATCATCGTCGTAGGCGTAGCGCTGGATACTCTGCAACAGATCGAATCTCACCTCGTGATGCGTCACTACGACGGATTCATGAAGAAAGGTAAGCTCCGCGGACGCAGTAGTTAAGTATGATCTACCTGAAGTCACCCTCCGAAATCGCAAAGATCAGAGCCGCCAGCCGGATTATCGGCGAGTTGCTGGATGCACTTGAAGGCATGATAAAGCCTGGTATCTCCACGTGGGAACTGGATGCTTTTGCCGAGAGTTTTATCCGGGAGCGGGGTGGCAGACCTGCCTTCAAGGGATACCAGATTCCCGGGTTGAAACCCTTCCCGGGCACGTTATGCACTTCCGTGAACAGCGGAATCGTGCATGGCATACCCTCGCGCGAAGTGATATTGGCAGAAGGTGACATCATCGGCATTGATGTCGGCGTTATCAAAGACGCCTATTATGGCGATGCGGCGCGGACCTACGGCGTGGGAACGATTCACAGTGAAGCGGCCCGTTTGATGCAAGCTACTCAAAAGGCATTGGAAATCGGAATCAGCGCAGCCAGAATCGATGCCCGGGTTGGAGACATCTCCAGCGCGATTGGCGAATGGATTCACAGTTGTGGCTACTACGCCGCGGATGACCTCACCGGACACGGTGTGGGCCGCGAATTACACGAAGAACCGCAGATCCCCAATACCGGTAGAGCGGGCTATGGCCCCAGGCTCAAAGCCGGCATGACCCTAGCGATCGAACCCATGGTAAACATCGGCACCAACCGCGTTATCGAGAAGGGTTGGGAGTTCTTTGTGGCAGATGGAAGTTTATCTGCCCACTTTGAACACACCATCCTGATTACGGAAGCCGAAGCCGAGATACTTACAAAAGCATAAGGGGAAGAAAGATTCATGAGTAAATCCGGTGTAATCGAAGTGGAAGGCGTGGTTACTGAAGCGCTTCCCAATACTACTTTTCGCGTTGAGCTGGAAAATGGCCACGAGATATTGGCACATTCTTCCGGCAAGATGCGGATGAACTATATAAGAATCCTGCCCGGGGACAAAGTAAAGGTAGAGCTTTCTCCTTACGATCTCACCCGTGGCAGAATCACTTACCGCTATAAATAAGAGAATTGCTTTTCCCCTTTGGGGGGATGCAAGGAGATAACAATGAAAGTCAAAGCATCAGTTAAGATAATCTGCAAAGATTGTAGAATAATCAAACGCCATGGCGTTATTCGAGTTATCTGCAGCTCTAACCCTAAACATAAGCAAAGACAGGGTTAAGAAAGGAGGACCAACTTGGCACATATTGCAGGTATTGAGATTCCCAAAACAAAGCGGCTCTTCATTGGTCTTACCTATATCTACGGAATCGGCAGAAGCCGGGCCATCGAGATATGTCAGAAAGCCAATATCGATTTCATGAAGAAAGTCGCTGATCTCACATTAGACGAGGAAAAGATCCTGCGCGACATCATTCAAAACGAATATGTCGTGGAAGGTACCTTGAGAACCCAGATTGCCATGAACATCAAAAGGCTCATGGAAATTGGTTGCTATCGCGGACTGCGTCACAAACGTGGCCTGCCCGTACGTGGTCAGAGAACCCATACCAATGCCCGTACCCGCAAGGGTCCCCGCTCAAGCGCCATTAAGAAGAAGAAATAGGAGCACGATTCATGGCTAAGAAAACCAGAGTTAAGAAAAAACGCGTCCGCCTTTCCTTCGACGAAGGCTTGGTTTTTGTGCACTCCAGCTTCAACAACACGATCATTTCGCTTACTGATCGTTCCGGCAATGTTCTTGCCTGGAGCTCAGGGGGCAAGATCGGTTACAAAGGTTCCCGCAAAAGCACTCCCTTCGCCGCTCAGATGGCTGCCGCAGAAGTAGCAAAAGCCGGCGTGGAAATGGGAATCCAGAAAGTTGGTGTGATCGTAAAAGGTCCCGGTGGTGGTAGAGAATCCTCCATCCGCGCGATCAATGCTGCCGGAATAAAAGTAACCATGATCAAGGACGAAACCCCGATTCCCCACAACGGTTGCCGTCCCCCCAAAACCAGAAGGATATAAGGAGTTATCATGGCCAGATATACCGGACCCAAAGCAAAAGTATGCCGCAGATTTGGTGAAAACATCTTCGGCACCAATAAATACGACCGCATCCTTGCAAAACGCAAATACCCCTCAGGGCAACATGGCCGCATGATGCGCCGCAAGATGTCTGATTACGGCATCCACCTGCGCGAGAAGCAAAAACTGCGCCTCACCTATTGCCTGATGGAAAAGCAGTTCAAGAATTACTTCACCAAAGCTGCCAAAGCCAGTGGAGTTACCGGCGACAACCTCATGCAGCTGCTCGAACGCCGTTTGGATAACGTAGTTTATCGCCTCGGTTTCGCCTCCACTCGCATGCAGTCCCGTCAGTTTGTAACGCACGGCCATTTCATGGTAAATGGCAAGAAAGTGGATATTCCTTCCTTCCTCGTGAAGGCAGGGGACATCATCGAAGTGCGTCCCAAAAGCCGCGGCATGAAAATGCTGGTGGAAGCCATGGAACGCTCTGAGACTACTTCACCCTATAGCTGGTTAACCGTAGATAAAGAAAATATGCGCGGCAGCTTCGATCAGATTCCTGTCGCAAGCGAGATCCCGGTCTCAGTAGATCTGCGTCTTATCGTCGAATTCTACTCCAAGTAATCGCCCACAGGAGTTTGATATGATGTATCTTGAACCCTTGCAGATGCCGGAAAGTGTGGATCACGATAAGGAAACTTATTCCCGCAATTTTGGCAGATTTGAAATAGGCCCGCTGGAGCCCGGATTTGGAACCACCATGGGTAACACCCTGCGCAGGATCCTCTTATCCTCGATCCAAGGTGCCGCAGTTCGCTTCGTGCGGATTGAAGGTTTGCATCACGAATTTACCCCGATTCCTGGAACTAATTCAGATTATCTGGATCTGATTCTTAGGATCAAACAGATTGTGATTGAATCCACGACCGTCGAAGAAACCACCATTATCCTGGAACACAAAGGCAAAGGCATCATCACTGCCGACATGATCCAGGAAAATGCTCATGTCAAGATTATCAATAAAGACCTGTATCTACTCGAAGTTACCGAAGATATCGATCTGAAGATAGAAATGATCGTCGGCATCGGTCGCGGCTATGTCTCCGCAGACCGGCAAAATCCGGAAGGGAAACCCATTGGGTTCATCCCCATCGATAGCATCTATTCCCCGATCTTGAAAGTGAATTTCTCCGTGAGTCATCAGCGCGTAAAAGAGCGGATGAACTACGACAAACTGATCCTCGAGATTCACTCAAACGGAGCCATAGAGCCGATGATCGCCCTCTTCCTGGCTGCCAAGATCCTGAAGGATATGGCTGCCAAAATAAGCTTGTTTGAGACCGAGCCGGAATACATTCGCGATATCGAGCTCGATCCCGATCTCGAAGAAAAAGAGCGTATCCTGCGCATGAGCGTGAAGGAAATCGAACTCACCGTCCGCGCTGCCAACTGCCTGGAAATGGCTGAAATCAGCACTATCGGCGAACTCGTTTCCAAAACCGAAGCAGAAATGCTCAAATTCCGCAATTTCGGCAAAAAATCGCTGGAAGAGATCGTACATAAACTTAAAAAATATGATCTGGAACTGGGTATGGATGTGGACGGCATCTACCGCAAAATCAGAGAAGCACGTAGCCGCGGAATTCTCCCCTCCGAAGATACTGCCACCCCGGCAGCGGAAACTGAGGATGATGATTTCGCCACTGCCAAGCCTGAAAAGGTCGCGACCGCCACTCCCAGAAAACCAGTGCCAAGCCCTAAAAAGAAGGTGAAAAATGCGACACAGAGTTGAAGGTAGAAAATTCGGACGTGAAACCGATGCAAGACGCCTGATGATGAGAAATCTCGTCAAATCCATGGTCGAACATGGTCAGATCAATACCACTCTGGCCAAAGCCAAGGAAATGAGACGCTTTGTAGAACGCGTGGTAACCTACGGAAAGAACAATACCGTTCACTCCCGCAGACTTGCCTACAGCGTGCTCGGCGACCGCGACTTGGTCAAAAAGCTCTTCGACGATATAGCCCCCGCGTTCGCAAATCGTAACGGTGGCTATACCAGAGTGATTAAAGCCGGATTCCGCAGAGGCGATAATGCGCCCATGGCAATTATCCAATTTGTGGAAGAATCCGCCATCACAAACAAAAAAGACGCCATCAAAGCCGAAGATCTGAACAAATAAAGACCATTATATACCATATAAATCAGCCGGTACCCCAGGGTGCCGGCTAATTTGTTTGCCCAGAATGCTTTCTGCGCAGATCCCCAAGCTCCATAACCTAGGATTCTGCTAAACCATTAAGGCAACATCCCTGCGCAACCGAGCGTCATGAGATACTCAAGCTGATCAGGTAAAGCACTATCCGGCTTTCCACACTCTCAAATCGGGGATACATCAGCCTATCCTGTGCGGCTACCAGCCACATCCAATACCTTGGAACCGATATCATGCGAGTGGTTCTAAAGGATCGCACTTCTTTCTAACCATGGCAGACAACTATAACTACTGCGATGTTTCTTGCCAAGCACCCGATAGTAGATTACTATTCTCTTCATAAAACTTAATATCTTGATCTCTGAATGGGGGATCAAAGAGAGGAAATCCGATGAAAAGAACGATGTTGCTGATCGCGATTCTGTTTACGGCAGTTTTCAGCTACGCCCAAAAGGGCTTGTTTGATCTGGAATTTGACGCCATTGCCAATGAGGCATTGTTATTAATTGAATCCAAAGGTTTTGTAGAGACATCCCGCGAGGGTACCTATATAAAATATGAATCCAGTGAATCCGCAAATCTACCCATTTTGAACATAAATCTCACGGTTGACAAGGCGGCTCTCGATAGCTGGAGCTTTGTGTATGACATTGCACCAGAATCCCCAGAAATATCCAATCTGTTGCAAGAATTGGTGGATCTCCACGGAGAGCCGGATATAGTGGATGATTTCGATTGCGATTATATCTGGTACTATCCGAATGATCGCGCTATCTATGTGTATCCCGCCACCACCGGCCAATACATCGTGTCTTATACATACGGCAATTTCGACGAGGACGAATTTTACTATTACGAGTATTGGTGATGCCAAACGCAAAAAGCCTGAGTGAGCAATAATCTGATTTTCTGAACACCCTTCTGGCTGGTAGTAATCCCACCCCCATTGCTTGAAGCAATCGCCAAGCCGTGGTGTGGCAATGGAAACTGCTTCAAATCAGCTTGGACTAAGCTTCTGCATGGCTGGAAGCAAGGGGGGTTAACTACGTGATAGTTAACCGGGTAATTATGCATCAATGTTTTTGTGGGTGATTGTGCTTCATTACCAATATTACTGGCGTTCTTGATTTACGACAGACCGCGAGCACAGCCACAACTTTTTAGCTTGACATGGAAAATTTAGTTATTATCTTTGGCGAAGGTAAAGGAGAAATACAATGAAGTACTTGGTTATGTTTCTTTTTCTTTTCATGCCCATGCTTATATGCGCCACTTTGGTAGCCGAGTTTATAGAGACCGCCTGTATTGAGACAGACTTTTATTTGAGACTGTCCATGTTTGATACCGACAGCACTTTCTGTATGTACTCTTGGAACTACCCTACTGCCGGTACTCAGCAGTTCAAGTTTAAACGACTGTATGCAGATGGCAGACAGGAAGATGAGCAAGTTTTATATGATTTTGCAAATGCTCCCGGAGCCAGTGGTGGCTTCTATGACCATTACCAGACAATATTTCTTGAACGTGCTTTTTATGTAATATTCGAAAATAGTTCTAACATGATCTGTTTGTTTGTTAGCGGTGGCATAGCTCAGGCCTTTCACCTCCCGGTATCACCAGAAAATCTGACCTCTTTTGCCGGAGATCTTTACTTCGTGGCATCGCTGAGTTATCCTCATGCAAATGTATGGAAATGGACTCTGGAAACAGGGGAAATCAGCATGGTCTATGATGCGTCTGCTTTTGTATACCCAATACTCTCATGCTTTGGCGAAAATTTATTGATTTCGGAGAGAAGCATTTTGGATACAACCGAACCATACCCCATTTGTGTGCTCGATGCGCAACTGAATCCCACTGTGCATTATGGTGACTACGCAGGTATCTATAATCGCTATGCTTTTGACGAAAGCACATATTATGCATCCTGGTTGCAACCCAATGTTTTAGATTGTGGAGGAGTGATTTCTTTTGGCGATGAGACCTTGGATTTTGATCTCTGGACCCTAACTGATTATCTGGACCCCGTGTCGACCACTTTCCGTTTCTTGTTTGAGCTGCCAAACAACCTTCACACAAGCTGGAGATATACGGCCTCCATTTATGGTGATTATCAAACATTTCGTCTCTATCACCACGATCCTAATACCGGGCTCTCAATTTACAACGGATTTCCGGTAGCTCCAAATGTATTTGATAACTTGATCTACAGTGCAAACTTTCAAGACAAGCTTTTGCTCATTGATTATGTGGAGGATAGATTTGTGTTTCGTTTGGCAGATCTTGATGCCGCACAGTGGGTTAGTTTTACAGAGGATGAATGGCAACCTTTGCCGGAAACATCGCTACTCACCTATACAAGAATCTACAAAGATGGGGATCGCCTTGTGATGAATTTGACCTCTCAAGACGCTAATCAGAATACTGTAAGACAGTATTACTTCCTGAAACTCAACCTGAGCACGTCAACAGATGATCCTGTTAATCCTCCCCCCGCTCTGGCTGCCTATCCCAATCCCTTCAAGGAGAGCATCACTATCTCCAGAAAGAACGATCAGGCACACCAGGCACTGAATATCTACAACCTACGCGGCCAGAAAGTGCGCAGCATCGCTGATGCCGGTCAAGCTTATGATTGGGATGGAAGAGATGATCTGGGCAGAAGCTTGGGAGCAGGGATCTACTTTGTTCGTGAATCCGGGAGCAAGCAGATACTTAAGCTGGTGAAGTTGAAACAATGAACAGGCTTCAGTGTAGCGTCATTTGAATAGAAGCTGATGCGGTGCATAGGCGCAGATGGCTCCCAGCATACACTCAGTCTTCCCGTGCTTGAAATGGAGCTGATCTTGCTTTGATATATTCACTGTGAAGCGGGCGATGTAGCAATGATGTTCTTGGGGTCACGATATTGCCCGAATTGGGCTTTTATAAACCCAGCTAAAGCCATGGAGTTCAAGCCTCTAAGCCTATCTACTTCAATTGCTAATGGTTACAGGGGGGCTTGGACTTCATCGCCGGGATAAAACCAGTACATGCGATTGAAATCCATTTGGCCTGTTTAACTACTAGCTGCATTGGAGATTAGAGATGGCCAAATGAGCTCCAATGGCATCAATCGGGATAAATGGCGTTTCGCTGTGACTCGTACCGATCCTCAATGAAAACACTTTAAAAATGATGTAGCACCGAAGACACAGATGCCATCTCGCATAGAAAAAATTTAGATCTCCGACGGGAAGCCAATTTCCTGCTTGACATAAATCATGTAGCTAAGAAATTGGCATTTCTTAAATTATAAACAAAAGGTGGTGATTTGATTGCCGACAGTCGTAGCTAAAGACAACGAGTCCTTCGATTATCTCTTGAAGCGCTTTAAAAAGAAATGCGAAAAAGCCGCAATTCTTTCGGAAATAAAGAAGCATCAGGCCTACGAAAAGCCAAGCGTGAAGAAGAAACGCGAAGCCAACGCCGCGCGTCGCAAGATGCTGAAAATTCAGCGTCGGATGCAACGTTACATGAAATAAAGCCCGCGCTTTATTTTACAGTTTAAAACATGGCATACAGGGATCTTAGAACAAATCCCTGTATGCTTTTTATGGCAAATGGGAGATTAATATGGGCGTGATCGATTGGATAATATTGGCAGTACTGTTGGTTTTTACCTTTATTGGCTTCCGCCGAGGATTGGCAGGGGCGATAGTTCAATTTGCCGGAGCGATTTTGGCGTTTTTCTTGGTGGGTCACTACTATCCCCTCCTGGCAAATCAGTTGATGCTGAAATATGGGCATGGCAAGACGCTCTCCACCATCATCTCCATCGTTCTGATATTGGTTCTGATCGTGGTAATCCTGCGCTTTGTAATCTGGATCTTGGACCGATTCATCAAAGCCTGCAATCTATCTTGGCTAAATCGTGGATTAGGCGCGTTTCTTGGATTTTTGAACGGCATGATCCTGGTAATCATCTTCACAGTGTTTATGGACTATATGCCCAAGCTCTCTGAGCCTCTCAAAGATGGAGAAAAACACCGCGTCTATGTTGGGGTGGAGCAACTTAAAGAAGATCTCTTTGCCAAGCTTAATCTGAAAAACCGCATGAAATACATCAAGATGCCGGAGTTTCTACAACAGCAAGATACTGAAGACGAATGACAGATAAAGAATATTCGCTCCTCCTTGCGGATCTGGCGCGCCGCTGCCATAGTGATCTGGGCAAAGGTGAAGCTGCCAAAGTATGTGTTCTGAGAGACATCTCCGCGATGCGGAATTCCCAGGATTTGATCTGGGAGTTTCAGCAGGCTCTGGAACAGGGCATCCACTATAGTTTTGAAGATCTTTCTGATCTCTCCGGATACTTTGCCGAGGGCAGCACGGGCATTTTCGATTTTGAAGAGCTGAAGGAGATCTCCGTAAACGCAGAGCTGGGCACCCGCATCGGAGAAACCCAGAAGGCTTTCGAGGATTATCCTCTTGCGGAAAGGATAGTTAAGCGGTTTACGCCTTTGCCCTTTATCCGCCAAGGGTTCATTCGCATCTTCGATCCCGAGGGGGACATCCTGGATAGTGCGTCTCCACAACTGACGTCTATCCGCCGCAACATCGGCAGTCTGCGGGGCAGAATCCAGCGCACCATGCAGAGCATGATCTCCGAACCAAGGATGGAGAACTTTCTGCAAGAGAAGTTTATCACCCAGCGGGATGATCGGTTTGTGATTCCCATAAAAGAATCTGCCGCTTCCTTTGTGCCGGGGATAGTACAGAGCCGCTCCGGAAGCCGTTCCACGGTGTTCATCGAGCCCGCGCAGATAGTGCCGATGAACAACGAAATGCAGCTTTTGAAGGAAGAAGAGAAGCGCGAAATACATCGCATCCTTAGCGAGTTTTCCCGGAGCATCCGCGAACGCAGCCGGGAACTACTACGAAATCAGGAAAACTTGGCAAGGCTGGACTATCTGTTTGCGGCAGGCAGTTTGTGCAACAGCATCCGTGCTAAAGTACCGATTATGCAAGAAGAGCCTGTATTGCAGCTGGTAAGCGCGCGGCATCCGCTGTTGATACTCAAGAAAATCCACGAGGAAGGCGAGAGCGGATTTCATAAGGTTATTCCCTTCAATCTGAACTTGGGGCAGGATTACAACATCCTGATCCTCAGCGGTCCAAACACCGGCGGCAAGACGGTTCTGATGAAGGCGGCGGGATTGATCACTCTGATGGCGATGTCCGGATATCCCGTGCCGGTGGACGAAGACAGCCGGATCGGTTGTTTTGGCAAGGTTTTGGCGGATATCGGGGACGATCAATCCATCGAGAATGCGCTCTCGACCTTTAGTTCGCATCTGGATAAGATCGGCAGGATGGTCTCGGAAGCGGGGTCAGATAGCCTGATCTTGATCGACGAAATCGGCGCGGCAACGGATCCTCAACAAGGCTCCGCTTTAGCGCAAGCGATCTTGGAACGTCTCACTGAATCCGGGGTAAAGGGGATTGTAACCACTCACTACACCGCGCTGAAGGTCTTTGCGGAATCCCACCCTCGATGCGTAAATGCCTCGATGCAGTTTGACATGAACGCGCTTACACCAACCTATCACTTTCAGATCGGCATTCCCGGCGATAGTTTCGCGATCGAGGTAGCCGCTTCGCTGGGCATCGATGGGGCGCTGATAGACCGCGCCAGAAAGCTTGCCGGCAGTCAGAACCTGGAATTCAGCAATCTGATCAAACGCCTGCAGGAGCAGAAAAAAGAGCTGGGGCAGGCAACCTATCAATATGAACTAAAGACCCGCAACCTGGAAAGCCGGATCTCGGAGATAGAAAACCGGGAAAAAGAATGGCAGGCAGAGCTGAAAGCCCGGCGCCAGAAACATCTGAGGGAGATGCAAGGGGAGCTGATAGATCTGCAAAAAATGTACCATCGTGAGCTTTCTGAGCTTAAGAACCTGGATAAAGAAGAACGCCGCAAGCTTTCGGAAAGGAAATTGCAAGATATAGCAGCGCAATCCGACCAGCTATCGCAGGAACTGAGAAAGACCTTCAGCGAAGGCAAACAGCAGCTTGAACAGCCCAAACCGGGCATGAGGGTCTGGTTGGCGGATTTTGAAGCGGAAGCGGTGATCCTGGAAATAAACGGCAAACAAGCCACGGTAGATATGAACGGCATCAGTTTCAAGACCAAGCTGAGCAACCTGTATCGTCCGGGTAAGGAAGAAGGCCCCGCCGTGGTTCCCTTTGTCACCAGCAGAGCTGTGCCCAAGGTGCAGAGAGAGCTTAAGCTTTTGGGGCTTACTTTCGACGAAGCAATGCCGTTGATTGACGAGTTTCTAGATAACGCCGCGCTGAGTGGCTTCGAGACCCTGCGCATTGTGCACGGTAAAGGCACCGGCGCATTGCGCGCCAAAGTGCGGGACTATCTATCCCGCAAGAAGAACGTGAAGAGCATCGAAACTCCGCCCATGTTTGAAGGAGGGAGCGGAGTGACGGTGGTGAAACTATAACGCCGCATTAGCTGTGGTAATGATCTGAAACAAAATAAGGGGAGGGAGTAACCCCCCTTTCCTTCAAGGAAGAATGTGGAAAACAGCCTGATCGACCAAATACGCGGTGCGAACGACATCGTTGACGTGATCCAGAGTTACGTCCCGCTGAAGCACGTAGGTTCAAACTGGCGTGGGGTTTGCCCTTTCCACAACGATACCCGCCCTTCGATGTATGTAAGCCAGCCGAAGCAGATATTCAAATGCTTCGCTTGCGGAAAGGCGGGGAATGTCTTCACTTTCGTGCAGGATTATGAGAAACTTAGCTTCATCGAGGCGGTAAAGAAGCTCGCGCAACGCGTAGGCATTCCGATCCCAGAACGTGAGCGGAGCAAAGTGGTTTCCACCAAACGCCAACAGCTTCTGCAAGTTTACAAAAGCGCGGGAGAGTTCTTCAGCAAATGCCTCTTCGAGCATGGTGATAGTGTTCTGGAATATCTTCAGCAACGAAGCTTCTCGGCAAACACCGCCCGGGATCTGGAATTGGGCTATGCTCTGCCTTCCAACCGAGGACTGCTCAACCATCTGCTTAAGGAAGGCTATGGGGTGGATCTGTTAAAACTGAGTGGCTTGTTTCTGGAAAACTCCGGGGCATTAAACGACAGGTTCCGCGAACGCCTGATGTTTCCGATTCACAACAACACCGGGGACGTGATCGCTTTTGGCGGCAGAATCCTGGAAAGCTCCGACATCGGCGGGAAATATGTGAATTCCCCAGGCACGGAGCTATATACCAAAGGCAAGGAGCTTTACGGACTTCATAAAACCAAGTACAACATCAGCAAGATGGATTACTCGGTGGTGTGCGAGGGATACTTTGATTTTCTGCGGCTTTACGAATATGGATTTGCAAACTCCGTAGCGAGTTTGGGAACTGCGCTTACGGAGGATCAGGTGCTGTTGCTAAATCGCTTTTCCCGCAATACCGTGATGCTTTATGACGGAGATTCTGCGGGGCTGAAAGCGGCTGTGCGGGGCGCCTTGCTATGTCTTTCCCGGGGAATGCAACCCAAGGTTGTTGTGTTACCTCCGGAGGAGGATCCGGATAGTTTCTTGTTAAAACACGGTGCAGAACGGCTACAGGAGATGGTTGACGGCGCTGTGGGGATCGTAAGATTCTTGGCAGAGAGCGAAGCCATCCCGGAAAGCCCCAAGGAGCGCATCGACCTGCTTCTGGAAGCTCTGCGCAATATGGACGATCAAATCCAGCAGGAACTGTATATCCAGGATATCGCGGAAGCTTTCAAGATCAGCGAGAACGCGCTTTTATCTTCGTTAAAACGCTCTGTTTCGCGCCCTCAAGCACCGGTAATTATAGCATCGGATACTCCGGTAAAAGAGATTCCTCAGGAGCGGATGGCGCTGTGCCTAGCGTTAAAAGATGAAGAGAGCTATTCTCTTCTTGCCAGCGAGCTTTCTGCGGATTATTTTACTAATAAGTCCTACCGCAATCTCTTCATGTTCTTGCAACAGAAAGTTCAGGAACTACCCAGATGGGACGAGGCTGCGTTCTTGGATAACATAGAGAACATAGAAATCAAGAACAGTATGGCTGAGCTTCTGTTTGAGGATTTTCAGCAGGCGAGCCTTTCGAGCATAATCAAAGACCTGAAATTGCGCAAGCTTAAACGGGATCTGGAGGCCTTGGACAAGGCTATCGCTCGGGATCCTGATAATCTGGAACTCCTCAAGCAGAAGGAAACACTTTCCCGCGAGTATCGAAGGATGACGAAGCGGGTCGTAAACAAGGTACTCTTTTAAGAGCATTTTGCCAAGGAGCATTGATGATTACTTACAACGAATGTTTGAAAAAACTGGTTGATCTGGGTAAAGAATCCGGGTATATCACCTTCAAACAAATCAACGATATCCTGCCTAACAGCCCTTTCTTTCTGGATAAGGTAGATGACATCATCTTTGATCTCTCCCAAGATGGGATCGAGATCATCGATGAGACGGAGAAACGCATCACCAAAGGCGGGGCGGCGATTCGTAAGCCGGCAGCACCCAAGAAATTCAAAACCAAGCGGTTCTACGATGATCCCGTGAGGATGTATCTGCGCGAAATGGGCAGAGTCCCGCTCCTGGATCGCGAGGGCGAAGTGCGCGTGGCGATGAAGATCGAGACATTCCAGAAGATGATCAATAAGAATGTGTTTCAGGCAGGCTCTACCCTCAGGGAAATGTATAACTTCCTACATCGCTATCGTGAGCGCAGAGTTCGGCTGGATCAAATCTTCAAAGTGGATATCGGCACCTGGATCGATAAAAACCAGGATGTGAAGATCATCGATCGCTTTAAAGAGATTCTCAAAGAAAACGAAACGACCTTGGACAAAATCGGCAGCATTCTGGATAATTGCGATTTTGATGAGACCGGCACCGCCAGCCGCCAAGAAGAGATCGACCGCCTCCGCAATCAGGTGGTGGATACCTTTATGACCCTTTCCTATAACGATAAACTGATCAAACGCATGGTTTACAGAATCCGCAGCTTGGTCGAGCGCATCGAAGAAAGCTACAACTCCATCAATGAACTTACCAGAATCAAACGCTATACGATAGACGAGATCTGTACCTACGGACGCCGGGCTAAAAAGAGCGATGAGGATTTTGATGAGGTAAAAAGCGAAACCAACATGGATCCGAACATCTTCGTGGAAACCTTGCGTAAGATCAAAAACGCCAGGCGCAAGATACGCCGCGTTGAACTGGAAACCAAAATGACCGGCAATGAACTGGTCTTCCTCCTACGTGAAATCGACCGCGCTGAACGCAGCAAGGAAAAAGCTCAAAACGAGATGATCGAAGCAAACGTGCGCCTCGTGATCAGCATCGCAAAACGCTACAACAACCGCGGACTGGAATTTCTGGATCTGATCCAGGAAGGAAACACCGGGCTGATGCGCGCGGTGGAGAAATATGACTATCGCAAGGGCTACAAATTCAGCACCTATGCCACGTGGTGGATACGCCAAGCGATCACCCGCGCCATCGCCGACCAAGCTCGCACCATCCGCATTCCAGTGCATATGATCGAATCCATAAACAAGATCAACCGTACCAGCAGACGCCTGATGCAGAAACTGGGGCGTGATCCCTATCCGGAAGAGATCTCCGAAGTACTGGATATGCCGGTGGAAAAGGTGAAAAACATCCTCTCCATCAGCAAAGAACCAGTCTCGCTGGATAAACCCATCGGCCACGATAGTGAAGATAGCATCCTGGGCGATTTTATCGAAGATAGAACCATCATCTCTCCGGAACGCTTGGCAGAACGCAGCCTGCTCAAAAAACAAGTGGATGAAGTACTTAAAACCCTCACCACCAGAGAAGAACGCGTGATCCGCCTGCGCTTTGGCATCGATGATGGTTACCACCGCACTTTGGAGGAAGTGGGCAATATCTTCCAGGTTACTCGCGAACGCATCCGTCAGATCGAGGATAAAGCGTTGAAGAAACTTCGGCACCCCAGCCGGGCTGCTATTCTGCAACAGTTCTTGGATAACTTCCATGTGAAATAGCTAAGCACCGATATCATGATATAGTTAGTTATATAGAGCAGTCTTTTAGGCTGCTCTTTTTTGGTTTTTGGGTTGACACATTTACTGCCCTGAGCGGGAATGAATATGGAAAACAAAACAGAGAAGGAAGAACTATGCGGGAAAGTACTAAATTGTACTCCAATCTAAGTTGGTTGTGGCGTATGTGGGGAGATCCCGAGGAGGATTATGCTCCCTATAATAGATATGTAATGTCTTGGCTAAAGTGGTTGCAAAAAAGGCATACTGGAGTTCTTTCACGATTCACGGAAAAGATTGGCGCGTGATTTTGGTGCATAAGGGCTAACATGATATTTATTTGACACAAGGCGGGGGTGAAATCTCCCGCTTTTTCTTTTGTGGTGAATCAAGGTCTGGGGCATGGGGTCAGTTATTTACCGTGTTTGCCCTTTACTCGGCATCAGATAATGAGCTTGACTGAAAATGCAGATGCGGTACCAATGGCGACATTCAAATAGTGGAGAGATGTTATGATAAGTAAATGTGGTGTAATCTGCGCAACTGATTGCCGTGTTATTCTACTGAATGCGATGGGTGCAACGAGCTTGAGGGGCAAGTATCTTGGGTGGAATTTTATGGCTTGAACACCTGTCCGATCTACGCCTGCGTATTACAAAAGGGCTTTTCTACCTGTGCTGATTGTGGACAAGCTCCCTGCCAGATATGGTATGATACTCGCAATCCAGATGCTTCGGATCAGGAATTCATGGCGGATATTAGGTCGCGCTTGGCAAATCTGCAAAAGCTGATATAGGATTTGTAGCATAGGATTATCCCGCTACGGATCCAAGTATAAACCCAGCCATGATGATTTCAACCACGAACTACGATATATGAACAGATCAATTATCAGCCAGTTCCTGATTTTCGCAGAGTTTGTAATTGGGCAACTCTGGAGATTCGGTTATTTCCCTAATACTGAGAACTTATGACGTTATCTGAGGGATAGAAAAATGGCAGATATCATATCCGCCACTATTAGTTATGCAGAAATCCCAGAAATATAAGGAAATCAACAACCTAACTTCGCTGAAACAACCCAAGCGTGTCCAGTGTCCATTTACGAATGGCATCCCAATCCCGAAAGTCTCCCTCTGGAGCTTTTACGAGTCTGGAGATAGTACGCTGAAAGAAGTTCAAGCGAGAGTAGTCCAGCCTGCCCATGAACTTTCCTTCGCTTACCGGGGGGCTGATCTCGCGAACCTTGGCGAGGATCGCTCTCATTTCAGCTGGGCTGGCTTTGCCGTTGAAGCTGGTTCCGACCATGAAGTAAGCATGAGGAATTTCTTTTAGGATATTCGCGTGATCCTTCACAAAAGTCTGTGCGTCTGCTTTCCATTTGCCGATATATACCGGCGCTCCGATGATCATCGCATCGTAAGCGTTCAGGTTCTTAGCTTTATCTACTTGCATCAGATCCGCCTGGTGTCCAGCTTTTACCAGCTCTTGTGCCATAAACTTGGCGATTTCTTGGGTAGTGCCGGTCTGCGAACTGTATAGTACCAGTATCTTCATAGTTTTCTCCTTTGTAGGCTTTGTTGCACACAGTGTAACACCCAGTGTGAGACACAGCAATGTGATTATAAAGCGTTTCATTTTACCTCTCATATATCGTTGATGCAGGCGCGCATCATCCAAAGGCAGTTGTGCGCAACCCGTTTAATTGTAATTTCATAATCCTCAGGGATCATTCTCCCACTGATGATGACGGACATCTCGCCATGAAAATAGCGATGGATCATCAACATGGTCTCTGCCGCAGTCTGGGGATTGCCCAGTTCCGGATATAGCTCCAGCGCGAAATCCCGCAGCCGCTGAGAAGGTTCCTGCAAATAGGGTAGAACGTGCTCCGGAATGCGCTCGCCCATGGGATCAAACCAGATCAGGCGATAGTAACTGGGATGTTTTAGGAAGTAACTGCTGAGCACCTGAAAAAACTGCTTGAAACGGGCATCGTTATCCCCTTCCTGAGTCATGTGTTTTCCAGTATGCTCCATCATTGCGGAAAGTACCCACAACAAACAATCCCACCTTAAATCCAGCATGGAGGGATAGTAATTATAGATGTTTGGGTGGCTGCAGCCCAGTTCTTTTGCCACATCCCGAATCGTGATCGCATTAGAGCTTTTCTTCTCTTCGATCAGCTTCAGAGCAGCTTGCAGAATCATGTCCTTATTTATCTTTGCGACTTTCATTTAGCACATCCTTACCTTAGTTAAGTTACCAAAGGTAATGACTCGGCTTTTTGGTCAAGATGTTTCTGATGCTGCCAAGAGTTAAATTCGTGCTTCGTACTTTTGTTCTTGAACCCGATTGATGCCATTGGAGTTCATTGTTCATCTGTAATCTCCAATGCAGCTAGTAGTTAAACAGGCCAAATGGACTTCAATCGCTTGTACTGGTTTCATCCCGGCGATGAAGTCCCAGCCCCCCTGTAACCATTAGCAATTGAAGTAGATAGGGTTAGGGGCTTGAACTCCATGGCCTTAGCTGGGTTGAACAGATGGATGACTAAGTACTGAGATGCGAGCGCTTTGGAGAATCGACCTAAATTGCTTGAAGCTTAAACCGGAGCTTAAGATCAGATAAACTGGTTCAGGAAGCCGGGATGAGCTTCAAACAGGTACGAAAGAGGTATTGCTAAACCTTACAGAACCCCCAGGCGTTGCTGCTGGTAGCTTATATCCTGGATGTTTTTCCACCATTGCCGGTTTTCCAGATACCAGATGATGGTTTTGCGGATGCCGGTCTGAAATGTTTCGCGGGGCTTCCAGCCAAGTTCACGTTCGATCTTTCCGGCGTCGATGGCATAACGCAGGTCGTGGCCGGGGCGATCTTGTACGTATGTGATGAGTTCATTATATTTAATGCCCTTGGGGCTTGGTTCCAGTTCATCCAGCAGCTCGCAGATGATGCCTACGATATCGATGTTTTTGATCTCGTTGTGGCCGCCGATGTTGTAGGTTTCCCCGGTTTTACCTTTGCGAATGATGGTGTTGATAGCTTCGCAATGGTCGGTTACAAAAAGCCAATCGCGCACATTCAAGCCTTTTCCATATACGGGTAAAGGTTTGTGGGCAAGGCAATTGAGGATCATCAGGGGGATTAGTTTTTCCGGGAACTGATATGCACCGTAGTTATTCGAACAATTTGAGATGCTTACCGGCAAGCCAAATGTGCGTTGCCAGGCGCGCAGAAGATGATCGCTGGCGGCTTTGGAGGCAGAATAGGGGGAAGAGGGATCGTATGGAGTTTCTTCGGTGAACATTCCTGTTTCGCCCAGAGAGCCATACACTTCGTCGGTAGATACATGATGAAATCTGAACCGGGCTTTATCGGGATCAGGAAGCGATCGATACAGTTCCAGAGCGGCAGCCAGCAGAGTGGCAGTGCCCATTACGTTCGTTTGCACAAACTGGAGGGGACCATCTATAGAGCGGTCAACGTGGGATTCCGCGGCAAAATTGACGATGGTATCGGGTTTGAAAGAATTAAAAATCTGGTTTATCCGGGGAGCGTCGCAGATATCCGCGTGTTCAAAAAAGTAGCGGGAGCCGCCAAATCTGGTCTCTATATCTTTGAGAGATTCGAGGTTACCGGCGTAGGTGAGCGCGTCGATATTCAGCACTTTGCCGGTGAAAGAGGGATCCGCGAAGAGGTGGTGGATATAGTTTGCGCCGATGAATCCGGCTCCGCCGGTAACGATGATTTGTTGCATATTTACCTCAGTTTTTCTATTAGTAATCTTATCCGTTCCAGCTCGTGCTGGCTTTTAAATTCGAGCGTGATTTTGCCCTTCCCTTTGTGTTCTGAGACTTTCACCGGGGTTTGGAATATTCCGGAAAGATCCTGTTCCAAAGCCCGGGTATTTGCTGTTTTGATATTGGCATGATGCGGTTGGGTAAGACTCTGGGCAAATACTTTTGCCTTCTCCTCCGCTTGCCGCACCGTGAGTTTGTATTTGATGATGAATTCCGCGAAGCGCAGTTGATATTCCGGTTCCACCGCGAGCACCGTCCTGGCATGCCCCGCACTGAGTTCAGCGGAAGCCACCATGCTGATCACCTCCGGGGGTAGTTTCAGCAAGCGCAGACTGTTGGAGATCGTGGTGCGATCTTTTGCCATTACAAGAGCGATTTCGGCATGGGTGAGCGAAAAATCTTCTGCCAAAGCTTGATAGGCGAGGGCTTCTTCGATGGGATCCAGATCTTCACGCTGAATATTTTCGATGATCGCCATCTGGAGCTGTTCTTTTTTGGATACAGAGCGGATGACCACTGGCACAGAATCCAAGCCCGCCAGCTTTGCCGCTTCCAGTCTGCGTTCACCAGCGATAAGTTCGTAATCGCTGCCTTCACTTTTGGTTACGATCAGGGGTTGGATGATGCCGTTTTCCAGAATCGACTGGCTTAGCTCTCTTAGTTTTTCGGGATCAAACTTCTTGCGAGGTTGATAACGGTTGGGGTGAATGCGTTCGATGGGCAAAGTGCCGATTCCCGCGCTAATACGGGAGTCTTTTTCATCGTTTGGGATCAGAGCCGAGAGGCCGCGTCCAAGACGTTCGTTCATCATTACCTCTGTTATTTGCTACGCTCGATTACTTCGTTGGCGAGATTCAGATAGCTCATGGCGCCCGGGGAGCGGATGTCGTACAAAAAGATCGGTTTGCCAAAGCTGGGCGCTTCTGTGAGCTTGATATTGCGGGGGATCACGCTGCGAAACACCTTTTCTTTGAAATAGCGGTGAACTTCTTTTGCCACCTGCATGCTGAGATTCACCCGTTTATCGAACATCGTGAGCAGGATGCCGAGGATGTTCAGGGCGGGATTCAGGTTTTTCTGGATCAAGCGGATTGTGGTAAGAAGCTGGCTAACTCCTTCCAAGGCATAGTATTCGCACTGGATGGGCACGATCAGATCGGTGGAAGCGGTCATGGCGTTTACAGTAAGCAATCCCAAAGAAGGCGGGCAATCGATGAGGATGAAGTCCCAATCTCCCTGGATGGGGGCGAGGGCTTCCTTCAGTTTATGTTCGCGGGCAAATTCGTGCACAAGTTCGATCTCCGCGCCGGTGAGATTGATGTTTCCCGGAACGCAAAACAGGTTTTGAGTGGAAGTAGGGAGGATACAATCCGAGAGCGGGACTTTGCCGATGAGGGCATCATATATCTGCAGTTCCACTTTGTCTTTGTCGATGCCGACACCGCTGGAAGCGTTTCCCTGAGGGTCAAAATCGATCAGCAGGGTGCGCTTTTCCAGAACCGCCAGCGCCGCAGCCAGGTTCACGGTGGTGGTGGTTTTGCCCACTCCACCTTTTTGGTTCACGATCGTAATAATTCTTGCCATATCTATATATCAGTTATCCTTATCATTTTTAACGTTTCATGAGGTCACGTTGTGCCACCATTATCAAGCGACGCAAGCCCAGATGTTCGTCCTCTCTGGATAGCAGCTCCTGAAACTTGATCCCTTCCAGATCCTCCAGATTGCGTGATTTATACATCACGAGGTGTCCGGAAGGCTTCAACAAGCGCCTCAGCGGGGAGTAATAACGCTTTTCCAACGCCACAGCCCGGCAGAGGATAAAATCGAAGCTGGGACGTCGTGTAAGAAACGCGTAATCTTCCAAGCGGGCACATTCCACACCAGTATTGGGCAGAGCAAGCGCATCTACCATCTCGGAGAGAACACGAGTCTTCTTGTTGATGCTATCCAACAGAATCATCTCGCATCCGGTAGAGACGATCTGGATGGGTATCCCGGGCAAACCGCCCCCGGAACCAAAATCCAAAACGCTTTTACCCACAAAATCCAAACATTCCACAGCTAGCAAGCTGTCAAGAAAATGCTGAACCCAATAGCTTTGGGGCGGCATTTTGCGGGAGACAAGGTTCACGTTTTTGTTATGTTCCAGAAGCAGGTTGTGAAAGTGCTCAAATCTGCCCATCAGATGTGGGATTTCCGGTAGGTTCAGTTTGTTCAGATAGTCTTCGAAGAGTTTCTTTTCCAAGATCATGGGGTTTCCTTTGGCAGGTTTCGGATTAGAGCTTGGATCAAAAAAGAAGGATCCTCGCGATATTGTTCCAGGGTTTTCTTTGCCTCTGCGCTTTGGTGCAAACTAAGTGAACGAGCCACCAGGAAGCGGAGGCGTTCGTTGGGGTTATGGATATGGGGGATAAGTAGTTGCAGGCTCTGCGGGCTATCCATGTTACCCAATGCCGAGATACAAGTTACGAAGTATCTGCCTTCGGCAAGATGTGTTTCCAGATAAGGCAAAATCCGGCTATCGCGCATACCTGCCAGCAGCGAGATTGCCGTCTTTGCCTTGGTGGAATCTTGATCGGCGGTGCGGGGAAGGAGCAGATCCCGAAAGAGGGAATCTTCCCGGCAAAAAGCCTGCAGGGCACGATATTCAAGCCCGCTTTCGTTGGCAAGTTTGTGTTCCAGAATATATTCTCTGGCTTCATCAGCGCGTTCCAACAGGATCCTGCGGGCTTCGCGCACACGGTTGATGGTGTTTCCCACTTCCCACTCCGAAGCTGCGGAAAAGATCTCCTCTATCGGCGCATCGGTTTCGGGAGCCGGCAATTGGGTGACGTCCTCTTTAGCTTCCGAAATTGGCGTGGGAAACAGGTCTGTATCTCTACCAAAGCCATAAGTGCCGTGGCTCCAATCTTGGTTGTCCCCTTTGCTGGTGTCGGAGTAGAGGTCTTCGCCCCCGGCATCCAGAAACAACCCGATACCGCCAGAATTGCGGCTGAAATTTGCCGAGCCATAGTTCTGAACTTCCCTGCGTTCATAACGGTCGTTCCCTTTAACATCCACAAAGATGCCAAGCGAATTGGAAAGCCCCAGCCCGCCTCCACCGTGGATGGAATAGGCGTCGTCCCCCGCCTGGTCGATCAAGATGCCAAAGCCATAATCGTGTCCGGCTCCCTGACCTGGTCCATTGCGGCTGTAATATGCGTCGTTACCTTCCGCATCCAACAGGATCCCGCTGGCAAGATGGATTCCGGAACCCTGGGGATAGTAAACCGCGTTATACACATCGTTTCCGGATTCATCCATCAGGATGCCCGTGGCATACCAATAGCCCACTCCTTGGGCATAGACTCCGCCCAAATATTTGTCGTTGCCAGAGCCATCGTAGAGAACCCCCAAACCGCCTGCCAGAGAGGGTCTTAAGCCAAAACCCATGCCCTGGCCCATGGTGCGATAGTCGTTTGGCATCAGGGGGGCGTGGAAGTATCTTCCACCCAGATAGTAGGTATCGGCACCGTGGAAATCTGCCAATAGCCCTGCTCCGTAAGTTCCGCCAAATGCCTGCGCCAGACTGTGTGCCCGGTAGTTGTCGTTGCCTTGCCGGTCTATCAAGACGGCGATGCCCAGAATCGCCGCTGCTTGAGAGAATATGCCGCCCTGATAGTTGTCGTTTCCGCTCTCATCGCTATGATGAAGCGCACCCATCACGGCACTGAAAGAGAAATCCGCCAGTTGATAGATGTCGTCCCCTGCCACATCCAAACTGCAAAATATACCCTGGCGGGCAAAGAATGAGGGTTCTGTGGAACGATAAAGATCGTTTCCTTGAGAGTCAATCAGTAGCATCAATGGGTTGTGTCGGGAACTGAATAGCGGAATGTCGTAGATATCGTCACCCTGGGGGTCGATGATCAGACAGACGGGATTTTCTGCCAGATTGGGAATGGTCTTCGGGCTGTAAACATCGTTGGCAAAACTGCCTATTATCATGGTGCCAAACTGGCTCTGGTGAATGATGGGCGCGGGATTGTGGATACTGTGAGCTGCGAGATTATCTCTTAGGGTAAGCATTGCTTCCTGGGCAGCCACCAAGGCTCCGAGATCCAGCTTGAGGATCAGCTTTACATAGGAGACGAGGTCGTAGTCCTCTTGCCAAGGCAGATTGTGGCGCTGGAAGTATTCCCGGTAATACTGGCTGTCTTCCGCCTCCGGCATCAGCATCATCAAAAAAGCGGCTAGGCTATCCTGTTGCGCGGAGCTGAGTGCGGCGAAACTCTTTTGGTAAAGGGAGTTAATCGCCCGGAAACCATGCTCTGCGTAAGCAAATAACTCCTTAGTATTTGTAGCGCGGAATTCCGGAAGGCTAAGGCTGTAGAAAGGATCTGGTTTGGCGATGTTGCCCAGATGACGCAGGATTTCCGCTTCGCTGGAATCCCTTAGGGTAGAGCGCAGCTTGCTGATGGGTTCCAACGCATCAAAGCCACCTTGCAAAACCCGCAGGTGCCACTCGGATTTGGCGGCGCAATCCGGATCCCAATCCCGGTAAAACGCCGTATGATCCAGCGTAAAATCCTCCGTAGCGAGCATTTCCGCCAGCTGTTGAATTACGCTGGAGGGGAGCAATTCTTGGGAATACAGAACCCCGTTGCCCCAACCACAAGAAAGGGCAAAAGCCATCAAAATCAGTATTTTAAGGGCTGTGACGATCTTCATCGGAACCTCATGGGGCAAGCTTATAAATCCAGCCATTTATTGTCAAATGTTCTTTTTCCCATAGCTTAAACTGCTCCACAATAAACCGCTTCAGGACGGGGGTTCCGAACTTGCGAATAATATGGAGCGTAGCATCGGAATGCTACGATACGAGATCAGATCCACTCCCGTAACGGAGGTTTCCGAACCTCCGAAAAATGGAAACGTTAGTATGATGTGACCCTATAAAACCTCGCCAGGAGCGACACAAGGCTATGGCTTTGCCCACAATAGAAAACCAACAACCCCAATCCATTCGATATGTGCTTACACGGGGAATCTTCATCATTCCACCCCCATCGCCCCAGCCGGTCTCGAAAGCGTCTTCATGCAGTGTGGACTGCATCAACACCCAATGGCGACTTGAACGGGCAATGGGGGTGATGTTAGGGGGTGGGGCGAAAATGCACTGGGGAGATCCTCTGCGATCCAGGTCGGATTACTGACCAAAACTGCGTTTGAGGAGCGCATTCGCTATTGCCACAGCGGTGTTTCAGCTTATTATATATGAAAAAGGACAAGCTGAGGCAGATATGAAACGCATAGTACTGATTACAATTATCTCTCTTGTGGGCATCGCCCTCTGGGGGCAAGGTAATTTCCGGATAGAAACAGAACTGGGCGCAGCGTTCAGCGGATACAACGACGTGCGGAGTCCCAACGAGGATACTTCGATCCCAATATTGTCCTTCACGGATGAGTTAGAAACCAAACCTGGGTTAAGTAGCAGGTTACTACTTCATTACAAGCCTCATCCCCGGCATCAGTTCAGCCTCTTGGCAGCACCATTGACCCTAAAGCCAAAAGGCACCTTAAAAGAAAACATCAGCTACGAAGGTGTGGATTTCTTTGCCGGAGAAAAGGTTAATGCGGAGTATCGTTTCGATTCCTATCGGTTGGGTTATCGTTATATATTTCCCAAACCACTGTTTATCCTGAAATCTGTAGGTGTGGCGGGCAAGATCCGCGATGCGGAGATCTTTCTGGAAACAGTGGATAAAAAATCCACGAAGACGAACACCGGCTTTGTGCCGCTTCTGAACGTGAACCTGGGTTATCCTGTAATGGACGAAGTGGAGCTGGTGTTGGAAGCGGAAGGTTTGGCGTCTCCTTATGGCAGAGCGGAGGATGTGTATTTGGGTGTGGATTTTCTGATCAATCACCGGCTGAATATGCGGGCGGGATATCGCCTGTTGGAGGGTGGTAGCGACATCGATGAGGTATATACCTTTGCCGCGATTCACTATGCCACTATCGGGTTCAGCATCAAGATGTAGAACAAGGAGCAGATAAATGGAAGTCTTCAGTTTTCACAATCCCACCCGGATCCTATTTGGAGAGGGGCAAATCCACGAACTGGGACATGATATGAAGCTGGATGGAATCTCCAAATGCCTGCTGATTGCGGGAGGGGGTTCCTTAAAAGAAAACGGTGCTTATGGACAGATCACCAAAAGCCTAAGTAATGCGGGGATTACGCTCTATGAGAGCTGGGGTGTGCAGGCAAACCCCACTCTGGATAAAGTGCGGGAAATTGTCACTTTGGCAAAATCCCTTGCCGTGGACGCGGTTCTGGCGGCGGGGGGAGGATCTGTAATAGATACAGCCAAGGCAGTAGCTGCGGGAGTGTATTTGAATGACCCCTGGCATGCATTCACCGAGGAAGAAAAAGTGCATGCTGCCCTCCCGATCTATACTGTGCTAACTTTGTCTGCCACCGGGAGCGAGATGAACGGCAACGCCGTGATCACGAATTCTGAGACTAAGCAGAAGTGGGGGATGTTTTCTCCGCTGGTGTTTCCCCGGCTCAGCGTGATAGATCCCTCCCTGCAGAGCAGCTTGCCCTTCAAACAAACCGCAAATGGAGCTGTGGACGCGATCGCGCATATCCTGGAGTTCTATTTTGCAGACGATAAAGCGATAAGCACCCTGGCGATCAACGAAGCTTTGATGAACACGATCATGGAAATGACGGATCGCCTGAAGCAGAACCCCAAGGACTTGGTAGCAAGAGCAAATCTGGCATGGAGCGCAACTCTGGCGTTGAACGGGATCAGTGGTGCCGGTTTGAAGGAAGGCGATTGGGCATGCCACGGAATCGAACATGCTTTCAGCGCCTTGCATCCAGAAATCTCGCATGGAGAGGGTTTGGGGGTGATCTTCCCCGCTTGGATCGAATACATCAGCGAAAAAGAGCCCTCCCGCTTTGTAAGATGGGCGAAGAAAGTATGGAACGAAGATAATATCGCCAAGGCTGTGCGCAGATTTCGGGATAAACTGCAAAGCTGGGAAATGGCAACCAGCCTGAGGGATCTTGGGATCAAGCAAAATGAGTTGCCGGTGCTTTTGGATATGATCATGTTGCAGCCGGAAATCGGCGGAGTGTTCAAGCTGAAAAAAGAGGAGGTCCGCTCGCTATTGATGCTTGCGTTCTAGATCCTCCTAGGTATTCCTATAGTGGCGGTTGCTATCTGCAGCCGCCATTGTTCTTTGGGGATCATAGTTTTAGATCCGACAAATGGTAACACACAGAGAAGCACGAGCCTTTGCCTGGCTCGCTTTCGATTTCCAGCACACCTCCAGTATGAATGATGGCCTCCAGCACAAATACAAGCCCCATGCCAAAGCCTTTTTCGCTTTGTGTCCCCAGTTTGCTGAAGGATCTTCCGGTACGTATCCTCTCGATCTGAGCGGCGTCCATGCCAGTTCCTTGATCTCTTACATGGAGCCACAATAGGTCATCATTCACTTCGATATCTAAGTTGATGGTGGCTCCGCGGGGGGAGTATTTGATGGCGTTCGACATCAGATTGCGGATGATCAGATTCAAGCGGTTGCGCGCGATGCGGATCGGGATACTCTCCCGATTTGATTTGATCTCTATATGGATGTCCTTGTTTTTGGCAGATACATCCGCCAATCTCTTGCCTTTATACATGGATTCCATCAGATCAAAGACCTCCGGGACTTCATCCACTCCGGCTTTGTATTTGCGGGCAAGTTCCAAAAGTTCGTCGATCAGATGACTTGTGTTTTGAGCGCTATCGTAAAGGCTGTGCATCAGTTCCGGGTTGTCTGAGCGGAGGGTTCCATCCAGCAGGTACTCTGAAGTTTTAGCGATGGTTGCCACCGGACCGCGGACATCGTGGGCGATAATCGATATGATGCGGTTTAACAAAGAGTTTGTAGCCATCAGCAAGTTGTTTTGGGTTTCCATTTCCATGGTCTTTTTTGTGATAATGCGGTTACTTTCTTCCAAGGCATGGTTTTGTTCCCGATATTTATCGATCTGCGCTTTCAAGCGTTTCTGGAGAAATTCGGCCTCAGCCTGGGCGATGTCCAAGGGAGTGTTGCTCTTATAGATTTGTTCTTCCAGCTCCATCTCCACGCTCTGGGCTAGGAATGCTTGGGCAAAATCTCCCATGCTCTGCCAAGCGTCCTTTAGCCGGGTATAGGATGTTTTCTCGGCGTAAAGGTCGTTGATTTCATGCGCAATCGTTTGGGCTCTCAAGGCGTAGTCTTTGGCTTGGTCAAATCTGCTATTTTCCCAGGAGATCAAGGAAAGATTGCTGAGCACATTGGTCATCATTTCTTTGTCTTCACTTTTCTCGGCTTGTGCCAAGGAGAGGAGATAGTAGTCCTCGGCTTTTTGATAGTCGCGGCGAATATCGGCGATGGCAGCGATGTTGTTCAGCACTATCGAGCGGGTGCGTTCCGGCATATATTTGTCGTAATATTCCAGTGCCAAAACCCCGTATTCGTCTGCCTTATCCGGTTCTCGCATATCCAGATAAGTGGCGCAGAAGTTGTTATAAACCAGAGCAAGACGTTCGTTGGAGCCTCTTTCTTTGTAGAGATCTAAAGCCAGCAGGTAAAGATCAATTGCCTTATCGAAGATGCTGGATTTTCGATACAGATTTGCCAGATTGTTAAATAAATCCGCCTTGAGGATGGGGTCATCGTTATCTTGCACCAGTTCAAGCGCTTCGTGATATACCCTCATGGCATCTTTGGGTTTCATGGCTTTGGAGTATGACGCTCCCAGATTTGTGGCATAAAGAGCCCGATCTGCGAGGGTAAGATCTTCCAACAGCAGCTTTTCCCAGATCTCTATCGCCTCAAAGGCATCTCCCATCAGGTTTTTCACATAAGCGATATTATTCAGAGTACGGATTTCCCAGATGAGATTGCCCAATCTGCGGGATAGCTCCACGATCTCATTCAGTTTCACCAGAGCAGATTTATAATCACCTTTTGCGCTTAACAGATAAGCCCCCACGGATCTCATCTTGATGTAAATGGGGTCGTCTTCATCGATCTTACCTTCCATCACCAGTTGCTCGAATTCTGCGTGACGGGAGGCTATTTCGTCCAAACCTAGACCTGGTCTGCGATTAAGAACATCATCAAAATAAGAACTTTGCTCAGCAGTAAGTTTTGAGGCCATGAAGAAATTTCTCCTGTAGCATTTTTTTCAGGCAGAGATATTGGTTTCAGTGGGATTTATCTGTCAAGAAAATTCGCAGAATCTAACCTTGTCGATGAACCGGAGAAGCAGGGGCGACCAAGGTTGCCGTACCCGGGGCAAAATCTCTCTTGACAGATACCCATGGAACCTCCAAGCTCGCACCATAGATGAATCGGCTTTGTTATAAGGAGATAGATATGTATTTGACCGATGCTCAACTCTTTAGTGAAATCCGGCGCTGCGAGTATTGCGCCACCAAACCATGCAAGACTGCCTGCCCCTGCGATTGCTCTCCGGCAGACTTCATGATGGCTGCTTCCGGAGGAAGCAAAGGAGATTTTAAACGTGCAGCGGGGATCATCCTTGCTTCCAATCCCCTGGGGGGGATCTGTGGCGATGTGTGCCCGGATCATCATTGCGTAGCAGCCTGTTCCCGGGAGAAGTTCGACACCCCGATCCAGATCCCTGCCGTGCAGGCTACGATCATCAAGAAAGCCCGCGATATGAAGGCGGATCCGGAGTTTATCCTGCCAGCCGGGAATGGTATCAAGATCGCCATCGTGGGGGGTGGCCCTGCAGGGATAGGAGCAGCGGTGAGCCTGAGACAACTGGGTTATGAACCCGAGATATTTGATTCCGGCGAACTCGGCGGTCAGGCTGCGTTGATCCCCGATGCCAGGTTGGACCGCGGGATGCTGATGGCAGACCTGATGTGGGTGAGCGATTGTTTTAAGATTCGGCACCACAAAAAGCAGGTAGACGAGCCTAAAACACTTTTGCAGGAAGGCTATCAGGCAGTGGTGGTGGCGGGTGGATTGAACGATCCCATTCGCTTGAACATCCCCGGAGACGATAAAGCGATCTACGGAATGGATATCCTCAAGCAACCCGGATGCTTCCTCTTCAAAGATAAAAGAGTGGCTTTGGTGGGTGGTGCGATCGCTGCCGATCAAGCACTTACGATAGCCCGGGCAGGAGCTGCTCATGTGGAAATGATCACTCTGGAAACATTTGCCGAGATGCCCCTCACAGATAGGGAGAAAGAAATATTGGTGGATAATGGAGTACTCTTCAGCCATCGAACCCGCATCTCCGAGATCGTGAACGAAGAGGAGCGCACGGTGGGAATCAAGCTTCGTAAAGTGACCCTGCCTCAAGGCATTAGCTTCCATCCGTCCCAGATCCGGGACGAAGATGGTTCCGGAGAGATGTATCGGCCTTTTGATCTCGTGATCATCGCGGTGGGAAACCGTCCCGCCTTCAAGATCGAGGGCGAGAGTATCTTCAGCACAGGCGATATGGTGAATGGTCCCAGCACGGTGGTGGAAGCGGTGGCTTCAGGCAAAAACACCGCGTACCGCATTCACTCTACCTTCAGGGATGACGCAGGATTCACCGAACCGGAAAAAGCTACCAAAAGCACCTTCCGTGTAGCAGGATGGAACCGGATGCCGGTATCTTTGGAGACAGATTTCTTTGGTAGAAAGATGCGCTCTCCCTTCATTCTATCCGCAGCCCCGCCCAGCGATGGATATGAACAAATGAAGCTCGCCTATGAAGCTGGCTGGGCTGGTGGGATCATGAAGACATCCTTCGACAACCTGGATATCCATATCCCAAGCGAGTATATGTTTGTCTGGGGCGATAAGGGCAAGACCTTCGCCAATTGCGACAATGTGTCCGAACATCCCATCGATCGTGTCTGTGAAGAGGTTTCAAGGCTAGTAAAAGAATATCCTGATCGCCTTACCATGGCTTCCACCGGAGGCCCCGTCACGGGTGACGATATCAGCGATAAAGCAGGCTGGCAATCCAATACCAAAAAACTGGAAGCTGCTGGGGCGATGGGTATTGAGTATTCCCTTTCCTGCCCCCAAGGCGGCGACGGCACCCACGGAGATATCGTGGCGCAAGATGCCGCACTCACAGCCAAAATCATCGACTGGGTGATGCAAATCTCGAATCCGGATATACCCAAGTTGTTCAAGTTAACCGGAGCAGTTACTGCAATTTATCCCATCATCAGCGCAGTAAAAGAAGTGTTTGATCGCTACCCCAATAAGAAAGCCGGCGTTACCCTCGCAAATACATTCCCCACCCTGGGCTTTAGAGCAAATGAAGGGAAATGGGACGAAGGCATCATCGTAGGCATGAGCGGGGAAGGGGTCTTGCCAATCAGCTATCTTAGCCTGGCTCGTGCTGGGGGAATGGGTGTCTTCATCAGTGGAAACGGGGGTGCGATGAACCACCACGATGCGGCAAACTTCCTAGCATTGGGCGCGGGGAACGTGCAGTTCTGCACTCTTCCCGAACGCTATGGATATGGCATAATAGATGAGCTTGAAAGCGGGCTGAGCCATCTTCTGCAAGAGCGCAACATCAAGAACGTGAGCCAGTTAATCGGCATTGCTCAACCTAAACCGGTTACAGACTTCATGCAGATCAAACCTAAGTTCAAACATAGCTCTTTGAAAGATAAGGACATCTGTGTGAAGTGCGGAAACTGCACGCGTTGCCCGTATCTGGCAATCGATCTTGATGCGGATGGATATCCCACGATGGACGAAGATAAGTGCATGGGTTGTAGCCTCTGCGTCCAACTTTGTTGGACCAATGCCTTGGAAATGGTGGATACCAAATAATCTAAAGCACATTCCATGAGGGGGCGGATACATCTTCTGCCTCCTTTCTTGTACCAATAAATATTCAGACTCACCCCCCAAGATACTCATGATACTATCCACCTGACAGCGTAAAATGGCTGGGGTACAAAAAATCCCCACCGGATCAGGCGGGGATGATCATTAAGCTTGGATTATCAGAACTTTACAGCGTATTTCCTGAGCTTGAACAAGCGGGCCATATGGGATTCCATGGGCGCATCGCTTGCCTGTATCAGTGTTCTCAAAGTTGAGGGATCAACGCTTGTAAAGCTTTGTCTCTTATGGTTTTTCAGAGAAGTTATCAGTTCCTGGGCGAGGTTGTTCCAATAGGGGATATCTGCCGTTGCCGGAGAGATCCAACCCAGGCTGTAGAAGAGCCGGGTTAGTTCCGCAAAGACAGTAGATTTTGAGGGATTCACAAAGCGGGAGATTTTCGCATTATCGCCCAGCACGTGCCCTTCGATCTCCAGGAAGTTAGGTCCGGGCAAGATCAGGTGCGCATCCTTGCCTTCAGGCTGATAGGGGCTGATCGCAACTTTGAACTCCGCATCAGAGGATGGACAGACTCCAAAGCCTAGGGCAAACCTGAAGCGTTCATCATTCTGAGATTGGGGATTCATCGCTAGAAATCCGCTGTGGTTCGTATAATCTGTGGTATGCAGGATGTTTGCAGGGTCTGCCAGATTCCAGATTTCGGCAGCCAGTGCTTCCGGAATCCGGTTTTGATTGTAGATAAACAGCTTTCCGGGGGTTGCTTGAACTCCTTGCAGATCCGGCAGATGCAAATCTCCAAACCGAGTGAAGGGCTCATCCTCTGGGAACGCAACCAGGGTGAGTTTTTTGCCCCGGAGTTGTTCCAGACGGATCAAGCTGGCAAGTGTCCGGTTCAGACTACCCACCATTACAAACTCGCTGGCATCCCGAATTTGGTATAGCGCGTCGGATTTTGGCGTGAGGTCCAGATAAGCATCTGAGAAACTGAAGTAAGTGGGTGCCGCGCTAAGGGGACACTCCAGGCTACGGGCAACCCGCTGCGCCACAAGCATCTCTTCCAAGCTGATGAAGGGGCTGATTTGGATGTTTTTGCTATCGGCTATCTTGACTCTTGTTTGAAGCACTTCCAGAGCGGCTTGCCAGCTAATCTCCTCGTAAACGCCATCCTTCAGGAGCAGAGGGTTAACCAATTTTTCTTTATCTATCTGCCAACCGAAGCGGCCTTTGAAACAAAGGTTTTTGCCATTGAAACCAGGTTCATCCGGGGTGGAGATCAGAACAACTTCGCCTGCTTGCACTTCCACCTGAGTCTCGCAACCCATTCCGCATAATCCACAGTTCTGCAAGTATTTATCCTTCAGAGCCGGATTCAGCTTGTAATGCAAGTTACGTTCCACCAAAGCGCCCACGGGGCACACGTCGATGCATTTGCCACATGATACGCAGGTAGTTTGGGTGAGCGATTCCGAAAATTCCGGAGCCATCACTGCCGCGAATCCGCGATAGATGAAGCCGAGAACGTTGGCTCCCTGAATTTCCGCGCAGGTGCGGATACATCTGCCGCAATTGATGCACTTATTGGCATCGCGCACGATGTAGGGATGGCTGTAATCGATGGGATGGCGGTTGATGCTCCCTGTGAATCGGGTAGGATCTATCTCGTATTCACTACAGTAGTTACGCAGGCTACAATTGGTATTTACCTGACACCCGCATTCCACACAGCGTGCTGCTTCGGCTCTCGCTTGAGCTTCAGCAAAGCCAAGTTCCACTTCCTGGAAACTACTTTTTGCTGTTGAAATCTCTATTTCTGGCATCCTTTCGCGGGGGTATTTACTGAAGATTTCATATTCCTTGGCGGAGACATCCTGCACTCGCTTAGCCTTTTTTGCATCGAAGATAAAGCGGGGTTTGGGCAGTATTCCCTTCAGCAGATACTCGCTGATGGCTTCCGAGGCTTTGCGACCGTCCGCGATGGCTTCGATTGCGGTGGCAGCTCCGCGCTGAAAATCCCCCCCGGCGAAGATATTGCGCAGACCAGTGTACATGGTATGTTCGTCCACCACGGCAGTTTGCCAGCGGGACAGCGGGAATTGCTGACCATCAATCACATTTTCCGGCAGGGCAAAAGCGCTGATATCCGGTACTTGGCTGATGGCTGCGATAATACTGTCGAAGGTTTCGTAGAAATACTCTCCGGTGGGCTCGGGACGGCGTCTGCCGCTTTTATCCGGTTCACCCAGGCGCATCTTTTCGATCTTCACTTGTTGCAATATTCCATCAGAGCCGAGGTATTCCACAGGATTACTGAGGAAATGAAAGTGCACTCCTTCGTGCCCGGCGGCGCTAATTTCGAACTCCTCTGCGGGCATTTCTTCCTTGGTGCGGCGATAGATGATGCTTACCTCGCAACCAAGGCGGATAGCGGTGCGGGCGCAATCGATGGCAGTATTTCCCCCACCCACGATTGCCACTTTTTTGCCCAATGAAGGCGTATTGCCTTTGGCATGGGCTTTCAAAAAATCCACTCCGAGGTAGCAGCCTTGAAGGTCACTGCCGGGAACTGGCATGGGCACTGCGTTTTGGGCTCCCAATGCCAGATATACCGCGTCGTATTCTTGGCTCAGACCTTGCAGGTCGAGATCCTTACCCAAGGCTTTGCCATAGTGAATTTTCATCCCCCCGCTGCACATCAGATTGATTTCTTCGTCCAAGATTTCTTTGGGCAAGCGATATTCCGGGATTCCATAGCGAAGCCATCCGCCGCAGGCGTCTTCAGCTTCATACAGATCCACCTCAAAACCGGCAAAACTAAGATAGTAGCCGCAGGTAAGTCCACTGGGTCCACCGCCCACGATCGCTACTTTCTTACCGTTTTTGGGCAAGGCTTCCGGGGTATATTGCCAATAGTCCTTCAGGTCTTCATCCGCGGCATATCGCTTGAGTTGGCGGATGGCAATGGGTTCTTCCACGATCTGCCGCCGGCATTCCGCTTCGCAGAAGGCAGGGCAGACTCTCCCGATGGATAGGGGCATGGGAAGGGTATCTTTGATCACCTTTACCGCTTCGTGATATCTGCCATTTGCGATCAGGGAAACATAGGTCTGGATGTCCACATGATCCGGACAGGCAACTTTGCAAGGGGCTTCGCAATCCGCATAGTGGTTGCTGATAAGCAGTTCCAGCGCCATCTTGCGGGCGGCATGGATCTCTTCGCTATCGGTAGTGATTTGCATATTTGGGCTTAGCATGGTGCCGCAAGAGGTTACAAAACCGCGTCTGCCCTCCACTTTCACCGCGCATACCCAGCAAGAGCCATATGGCTTCAATTCTTCATCGTGACACAGGGTGGGGATGTGAATACCTTCACGTTTGGCGAGTTCCAGGATGGTGATTCCTTCCGGGGCTTTGATGCTTTTTCCGTTCAATGTTACTTGCATTGGTTTATCCTTTCCTGATCGCGTTGAATTTGCATGCGCTGTAGCAAGCGCCGCACTTGATGCATTGTTCCTGATCGATTTGGTGAACCTGTTTAACAGCTCCGGATATGCAGGAAACTGGACACTTACGGGCGCAGGCGGTGCAGCCGATACATTTTTCCGGGATCACCTCATAACGCAGAAGCGAGGTGCATGCTCCAGCCGGACAGCGTTTATCTGTGATGTGGGCGATATACTCGTCCCGAAAATAGCGCAGAGTTGTAAGCACTGGGTTGGGCGCGGTTTGACCCAATCCGCAAAGCGAACCTTTGATGATGTTGGATGCCAGATCATCCAGGCGTTGGATATCTTCCATTTCGCCTTTGCCTTCGGTGATGCGGGTCAGGATTTCCAGCATACGGCGGGTTCCGATGCGGCAAAAGGTACATTTCCCGCAGGATTCATTCTGGGTGAAATTCAAGAAGAACCGCGCTACATCCACCATACAGGTACCTTCGTCCATCACCACCATTCCCCCGGAGCCCATGATAGCGCCGGTGGCGTTGATGGAGTCGTAATCCACGATAGTATCCAAAAGCGATGCCGGGATGCAACCTCCGGAGGGGCCTCCCATCTGTACTGCCTTGAATGGTTTATCGGTTTTCATGCCACCACCCACTTTGTAGATGATGTCTCTAACTTCTATACCCATGGGAACTTCGATGAGTCCACTTCCCGCGATCTTCCCCGCGAGGGCAAAGACCTTGGTTCCGGGAGATTTATCCGTGCCGATCTTGCGGAAAGCATCGGCTCCATTATTGATAATCCAGGTGATATTTGCCCAGGTCTCCACATTGTTGATGTTCGTGGGACATCCCCACAATCCGCTATCGGCGGGGTAGGGGGGGCGGATGGTGGGCATACCGCGCTTACCTTCGATGGATTGCATCAGCGCGGTCTCTTCGCCACAGACAAATGCTCCCGCGCCTTCTTTGATGTGGAGGGTGAAGCTGAACTCGCTGCCCAGGATGTTGTTTCCCAGAAAGCCTTTTTTTTCCGCGGCATCGATAGCTACCTTTAGGTGGTGGATTGCCATGGGGTACTCCGCACGGCAATAGATGTAGCCTTCATCCGCGCCCATGGCATAGGCGCCGATTATCATGCCTTCGATCACGTTGTGAGGATCCCCTTCCAGGGTACTGCGATCCATAAACGCTCCGGGGTCTCCCTCGTCCGCGTTGCAGACTACATATTTCTTCTTTCCTTGGGCACGGGCGGCAAAGCTCCATTTCAGTCCGGTGGAAAATCCTGCGCCACCTCTACCTCGTAAACCGGAGGATTTTACTTCCTCTACGATATCTTCGGGTTTCATAGAGAGGGCTTTGCGCAGGGCAGTATAGCCTCCGGAAGCCTCATAATCGGCGATGGAGGTGGGGTCGATTACTCCGCAATTGCGCAATACAATGCGGGTCTGTTCGTTTATCAATGTATTTCTGCAGGCAGGGTGTTCGTCCGCCAGGATAACGTTTGTTTCCGGCATCTCGCCTTTGCGATAGGCATCCACCCAGTTTGAGATGTTGGCAGAATCCACTTTACCCAGGCTGATCTTGCCCAGAGATCCCCCGCTAAGCTCTACGATGGGCTCTTCAAAACACATCCCGATACAGGCGGTCTTTTTCAGCTCGATATCCGCGCCACCTTGTTGATACTTGAGCAGTGTGACATACACTTCCGCCGCGCCGGCAGCTACTCCGCAACTTGCCAAGCCTACTTTTACTACGATACTCATTGTTTCTCCTCAAATGCGTAACGCTCAAGAATGGGGGGAATCGATTCCGGGACCAATTTACCGTAGGTGGTATCGTCGATCATGATTACCGGAGCCAGCGAGCAGCAACCCAAGCATGCGACTTCCATCAGGGTGAAATGCATATCCTGCGTGGTATCTTCCCCTTCCGGGAGCTGCAAAGCGTCAATAAGCGCTTCTTTGATGCCATCGGCATCGGATACATGGCAGGCGGTGCCTTTGCAAATACGGATGATGTGCTTGCCTTGAGGCTTTAGCTTGAACATGGAGTAAAAGGTTGCCACGCCAAAGATGTCTGCCGCAGGGATGTTCATTTTTTGGGCGATGTAGCGCATGGCATCTTTAGGCAGATAGCCGAGCAGGTTTTGCACATCCTGCAAGAGGGGGATCAGGATGCCGGGCTTGCCTCGATACATCTCGAGGATTTCATCAAGCTGAGAGAAGTCTTTTTCCATCGCAAGTCCTTTGATCTTAGCTTTTGGCAAAGCTCAAAACGATGTAAGAGCTTATCCGCCAATGTGGTGTTATTTTCTCAGCCTTGCACAGATGTCAAACAAAAACTGCAATTTGGCAGACATCAGGTGTGGAAAGCTTGAATTCGATAGCTCAGGCACTTGCTTCCCTATTGACCTAAAAGGTGGCGGAGCCGACTTCCAGCAGTCCCCACTGCATCGCCACGGCAGAGCGACTCCTTCGGGCAATGGGGATGAAGGGGGAGGGTTACAAGCCCGTAAGATTAAGCAATTAATGCGTAAGTGATGTTGCAAGATGTTCCTTTACACGCGTTTTGTGCTGCTTGCGAGATTCGCGATTTAGTTCAGAGCATTGCAATGGTTAGAACCACATGCCGCATCGAAATAATAAAAAGGGTTTAGTAACATGGCAGATCCTGCCTAACTCTAAGAAAATGCTGTACTGGTTCATCAGTTCTGCGACTAAGGAGTCTATTGTGTTTCAGGAAGTAGCCAAACCAGGGACATCAGGCACATCAGTTTTATCAGTTATATCTGCGTTCTATCCTTAACCGTAGATCGATAATCGCACATTTACACGCAGCCGCGGTTCGGTTCCAAAGCACTTGCTATGGAAAACATGTTAAGAAATGTATTGTATTGAACCCCGAAGGTACCTTCTATCTTCGTCCTTCATTGTAAATTGCACCCCTCTTCCCCTTTGATCCTTGTTATCACGAAATTGTTACATGCTGTAGGAACTGCATCACTATGTTGCGAATATGTTTGCAGAGAGCTGAGAGTAAAGAGGATAGCGTAGGCAGGCCAGGAAATGCCAAGGTGTGTGAGCTCCTGAAGGCATGTGTAAGGGATAAAGCGCGACCGGTATTAAGGAAATACATTGATAGCAAGTAATTAGGTGGCACAACTAGCAGGTAATGTGGAATGATTGTTGCGTATTAATCAGACGAATTGGGCTTATATGCCAATTACATTGCGGAAAGAGGTGTAAATTGGAGTCAGCCAGATGAAGAAAAAGGTTGAGCCGGATCCCACTCTTTGTTTTGAAAGAACTTGACTCAGATCAACAAGAAGAAAACAATGCAATTGGTCGCTTGGCCTTACATAGATTGTGAGTAACGAGGGATATCAGATGCCCTCAAACAACCAGAGAAACAATGAGTTGGAATTTACACCAACATTTGGGACTCAAAAGTTTCAAAACATACATAAATGGCATTGTCAATGAAAACAAGACATGAAATGAAGTATCTTACTCCCGAAGATAAACAGGAGTTACTTGAGGCGATGTATGCTCACTTTCAGACGTATCTGAGGGCAAGATCTCTGACGCCTTACATAGACCCAGCTATAATTGATAGCCTGTCATCCTGCCAAGCTAGAACTTGCTTCGGGGTCCCCACAGCACCATTATACCAAGGCTTGGGCTATTCGTGTCATATTATCTTTGAGATAGGTCAGTTCAACACAGACGAGAAGTATAAACAGTATCAGGATATCGGGCATTGGATTAACCAGAGTTTCTTCATTGAACTAAAGTGCATTCTTGACACATTCATAGATTGGAAGGATAGTCCACTCAAAGATGAGAAGCATTTTGAACTACTACGGAAATGCCGTCACCTCTTTGCACATAACTCCTACAGACTTGACTATAAACCGAGAGAAGGTCACCAAGAGGACTATCAACAAGCCTTGGGATTGTATAATGAGTTATTCGGACACATAGTGGAAACAAACACAGAGCTAAACCTATCAATAGATGGATTTGTGATCCCGTTTTACTTGAACTTGGTCGGATTGATAAAGGAAAAACTATAAAAAGGAGGCAGTTATGAAACCCTACATACCTGATAAACTACCGCTTGAACATATCAACTGGGCGCAGCATGTACCTGCGATCGGAAAGGCACACGATGCCATTGGCCGGTATGATGGAATGCTGCAGAGCATCGTAAATCCAAATCTCTTACTATCTCCTCTAACAACCCAAGAGGCAGTGTTATCATCAAAAATTGAGGAATCACAAGCAACTCTTGAAGACGTGCTTGAATATGATGCCGATCCCACCGAAATACTTGAAGATCGTAAATATGCAGATATAATGGAGGTGATAAACTACAGAAAATCCATTGTTTATGCAACACAGAAACTTAATACTCATCCGATATCTCTTAATTTCATCAAAGAAATACATGCCATCCTTTTAGATAGCGTTAGGGGCCGAAATAAAAACCCGGGAGAATTCCGGAGAGTTCAGAACTACATAGGTGCCTATGGAACAAGTATCGAACAAGCGACATTTGTTCCCCCAAGCCCTGATCTGGTTATGCAATCTCTTGACAATTGGGAGAAGTATATTCACTATGATGAAATTGATGTGCTTGTACAGCTTGCAATAGTAAAAGCGCAATTCGAGATCATTCATCCATTTTTAGATGGGAATGGGAGAATTGGAAGGCTGTTGATACCATTATTTCTTTATGCAAAGAAAACACTGTCGAGTCCGATGTTCTATCTAAGCTCTTATCTTGAAAGCAATAGAGATATCTATTACCAGAAACTACGTGCAGTGTCAGAAAAGAAAGACTGGAATGGCTGGATTTCCTTCTTTTTGCAAGCAGTTATTGAACAAGCTGGAATCAATATTACAAAAACAAGGAATATCCAAGCTTTATATGAGAAAGCGAAAATGCAGATTCCAGAGATCACAAATTCCCAATTTGCCATTAATGCAACCGATGCTCTGTTTGCAGCTCCAATTCTCACAACCGCAAGTTTTATCAAGAACTCAGGAATTCAAAAGGCCAGTGCGATAAGAATTCTTAGTAAACTGAGAAGTCACGGATTATTAATCGAGATTAGAAAGTCCAAAGGTAGACGAGCTGCAAGATATCTATTCAAAGATCTGTTTGAGATTGTTAGGTAGGGTTGTGACTCACCTAATCATAATAACGCCATTTGTGTCGCACCAAACGGTAATATGTGCAACACAAAAGAGATAATGAATATTTGGTGCAACACAAACTCATGGATATCTGAGAGTAAGTTTTTTTAATGCTCGACATACATTCATCATTGCAGAAGGCAGGAGAGTTCAATGATAATAAGTGATTTACCGACAAAGTGCCAAAAAACCCCTACGTGTTTTGGGCATTGACCTGGGCACTACGAACTCAGTCATGACCGAAATCAAGTGGCAACCTGGATCGCCTCCGGACACAAAGGTGATCCAGATCGAGCAGGATACTCCCCTGGGAAGCTATACCGATATCCTTTTCCCTTCGGTAGTCGCTATTCAGGCTGGCAAGGTTTGGGTTGGCGAAGGTGCCAATCGGATGAAGCGGAACCCCCAAGAATACAAACTAATCCAAGGTAAGAATCTATTCTCCGAAACCAAACTCGATATGGGTATTGGCAAGACATATGCTAACGCTCCGGATGGCTTTCGCTCTGCCTCAGAGATCGCTGGTCACATTATCAATACTATGATCCAGCATGCTAAAAGTACAGATGATAGTCCTATAGACTACGTGGTTGTGACTGTTCCGGCTTCCTTTCAAATAGCTCAACGCAGGGACACACTACTTGCTGCTGAATTGGGAAGTGTGACAATATCTGGAGGGAATCTCCTGGATGAGCCAATAGCTGCCTTGATAGATTATCTCCACAGTATTAGCTCTGCTGATGAACTGCCTCAGTTTGATTCAGAGACCAATATCCTGGTCTTCGATTTTGGGGGAGGAACTTGTGATGTGGCGATAATGAACATCGCTGCAGACAAGGTTAAAAAGAGCTTCAGACGATCCTCCAAGGCTGTTTCCCGCTATCATAAATTGGGTGGTGCTGATATTGATGTCGCTATAGTGTATGAAGTTCTAATACCAAAGCTGTGCAGTGAAAATGGTATTGCCGATAGTGAACTTGGCTATGCAGATAAGAAGAATATCCTGGAACCAAATCTGATCGGTGTGGCAGAAAATCTGAAGATTATGATGGCAAATACGCTCCGCAGGCAGAGAGCCATGAGTGAGTATAGTGCCCCCTCCAACGATATCACTGTATCCTTGCCACAAACACTCAAGATTGAAGTGCAGGGACAGTGGCTATCTATGACCAAACCCAGCCTAAGCCTAGAGGAGTTCAATAATGTGCTGCAACCCTTCCTGGATGAGGACTTGACCTTTATAACCGAAACTGATTACCGAAGTTTCACCAGTATCTTTTCTCCAATTGACGATACGCTAAACCATGCATCTTTGGAAAAAGATGATATTGATTTCGTCTTACTGGTTGGAGGCAGTTGTATGATTCCTCAAGTAGAAGACAGAATTAGAGAATGCTTCCCCAAAGCCAAAGTACACTTGGTGGATACTGAAGAGCGTATCCAGACCTGTGTCTCCCGGGGAGCAGCTTTTAACGCCCTATATCGTGCCATTACGGACACCAATTGGTTCGAACCGGTATGTCATCAGCAAATCTCCATTAACACCAAAAAAGGCTTGATTCCGCTCATTCAAGCTGGACAGAAGCTTCCCTTTCCAGGTGAAGATATCTGGGCAGAAAACAAAGCCTTGAAAGTGCCCAAATCCGTGATTACAAACAGTGAAGATCTCAGGATAGAAATAGGGGCTGGGACAGGAAAAGAAGCTAAACAGCTATTTGCCAGCACCTGGAAACTGCTGCCCATCATCAATAAAGGTGAAGTCATTAATCTCTCTTATAACATGAGCGCAGATCAAGTCCTGGAACTAAAGCTCTCTTTGGAAAGTCAGCCAGATGCAGAATTCGCTCTCAGTATAGAGAATCCAATCACCCACATCGTGAATGTCAATGAGCTTCAGCGGCAGATTATGGAGTTGGAGGAATGGATCAGGATTAACCGGCAGAACTCCCAAGTCATTGCAAAGATTAAGGAACTGGCACAACTCTATGCAGAACAAGGCAAGTATGAAAAAGCGATTGAATTCTATAAAAGAGTGCTTAAAAGCAACACCAGACCTGATGTGTATGTGCTAAACCAATTAGGTATCTGGTATGGCAAAATTAAAGACTATAAAAATCAAGAGAAATTCTATCTCGAAGCAGCTAAACATGGTTATTGGAAAGGCCCCCTATTCAATCTTGCTTTGTCTCTCAATCAAAGGAAGAAGCATGAACAGGCGATCCCCTACCTCCAACAAGCAATAGAAGAAGAGGAAGACCCAGCCTACTATGTCCTAATGCACGATGTTTACAAGGAAATTGGGGATAAAGAAAAGGCAGATAAATACTCGGATTTAGCAATTGGGCTATTCAAGGAATCGATCTTTGACGATCTGAGCGATTTTCAACTCTCATGGTACCAAAACCTGGCAGAGGAAAGAAAAGAAACCGAACTTCTGAAAGAGATCAAAGCTCATCGCAAGAAGGGAAGTTCGAAAACAGACGATTTGTCTTCAGAACTACCGGATACTGCTGGGGAACTAATAACGAGGACATGAGTGTATGAATTGGTTTATCCCATTTGATCAGCTGACGCCCGAGCAGCAAAGAATTCTAGGTCTTGGTACCGATGTTAATAGGGTCCTGTTTGGCGGGCCTGGCTCAGGAAAAACGATCATCCTCTTGCACCGGGCATACTATCTACACAAGGTAAAGCACCTCCCCTCCGATAAAATCCACATCTTTGTATATAACAACACGTTGCTCTCGTTTATCCAATCGGGTTTATTGACTTTAGGACTTGATCCGACAATGGCCTCCACACTCGACAGTTGGTGCTATCACTATTATCAAAGCAATATTGGCAAGAAGATTCCCCGTGTAGAGGATTCCACCAGTCCGGATTTTGGCGAGATTAGAAAGCAAACATATGAAAAGATAGTTACTACAAGATCGTTCCCAATGTATGATGCCCTAATGGTGGATGAAGGGCAGGATTTGGATGAGATCTGCTATCGGATATTTACTAAGTTATCGAAGCACACCACCGTTGCTTGTGACTTCAAACAGCAGATATACGAGATAGAAGACAGCCAGGAGAACCTTCTGGCACTACTAAACGCTAGAAACAGCTACAGCACTTTAACTCGCCTGGTAAGGTGTACTCCTGGAGTTGCCAATACTGCTGAAGCTTTCATTAAAGATGACAAACTGAAGGATGAATTCCGCAAGCAAGTTGAACTAATCGAAAGACGAGATCAGGTGCCGGTGCTTCAGATAGCCCCCTATAGCTCTATTGAAAGCAATGAACTCATGAAGCAGATCAAGATGAGAGTAAACAATGGTGATTCAGTTGGTATTGTGTTTCCCACCAACAGGACTCTTTTTGGTTTCGTAAAGGCTGCATTGAAGGAAGGGATTGAGATTGAAACGCCCACCGAAACCAAGTTTTCCGAAGCTCATGATTTCAATAATCTGTCTCCCAAAGCCTTCACTATCTTCGGGATTAAGGGGCTTACCTTTGATGTAGTGCTGATACCTTTCCTCCAGCACCGTTTCTACGCTCTTCTGAATCCAGATCGGCTCTTAAAATCACTATTTGTAGCCGTTACCAGAGCTGTGCATTGGGTATATTTCTCATCTGCGAAAGAAGCATTTCCCAATAGAGATATCTTCGACCAACTGAATGATGCCGGTCTGCTGAGCCTGATAGTCATTCCTTCAGATCAGACTGATATATTCGAAGCACTTGGCGATGGAAAGACCAAGGAAACTGAATTTTTGATAGATGAAGAAGACAGCACCGATGAGTTTTCAGACCTTTTATAAGAGTAGAAAGGCATCTCAGAGATAGGACATAACATAGATTACAAACTTTTTTTATTTTACAGGAGACTACATGGAATATAAGTTGTTTGACCAGTTCGTACAGACATTTCTTGTCGAAAGAAGAGATTTCCTTTCCAACAATGGAGAGACTGTGTTAACCTCTCAAGCTCTTGATGAGTGTATAGATAGGTTTATTGTAAATTATATCGCAGGCTCTGATCAAAATTTCGGCGAAAAACTAAGTAAACAGTTTCAAGGCGCTAGCCGAGAGGCTAAGATAGTTTTTGCGCATGCGAGTTGGCTATATGTGCATAGTTCTATGGCTATGACCGGACAAGGCAAGAAAAGAGCAGTCATGATTAGTATAAATGACTTGCTGGATTATCAGCCAAGAGACGATATTTTTCTTGATAAGGGTGGTATCGCCGACCCTGGAACCGCTTATAATACGGCAAAACCAGCCAATCTAAGGTTCATAGTCCTATTGTTCAAATGGATACTGGGTAGCAATATCACGCCTAGCAAAGAATCAGTTACTAGGGCCATTACTGCAGCTTGTCTCTATGGTGTATATGGTCAAGAAAAGGACTTGATTGACGCTTTTGGTCACGATCAAGCCCAGCAGATTAAAAAAGACTACGAGCATATGACGCTAAGCAGGGGGGATCAACCTCGCCTGGGGATTTATAACTTCCTCCTCAATTTATGTGAACCTGACTATTATGAGCGAATTGTGTCTTTCAGAGACAAGGAGCTAATTGCCGAAAAGTTGTATCAGCCCGAATATGGAAGTAAGCAGGGATTGAATACTGACGATCAAATTTATATGATCAAGCAGCATCTAAAGGAAAAATATCCTGATATTGATCCTAAATATCTGCTCCATGATGAAAGAATCAAATCGTTGTGGCAATCAAAGAAACAATCTCCAGAGAACTATTGGGTGTTTCAGTGCAATCCCCGTTTCTACGACATTACAGGAGCGTTGAAAACAGGACGGCCAATCAAATGGAGAGTGGTCGCTCACAGAGACAGGATCAAGCGGGGGGATAAGGTCATACTGTGGGTCAGTGGACCTGAAGCCGGATGTTACGCGCTGGCAGACATAACCTCTGATGTTGAGTCAACTACAAGCGATTATTGGGAACAGGGGTTCAGGAAGGATCAATCCGATGAGCAACCGGAGCTTATGGTCGAAATCACTATCACGCATAACCTTGCTGATAGACCTATCCTCAAGCCCCAGATATCGGGGATAAAAGATCTTGAAGGCCTGAAAGCCGGTAATCAAGGCACGAACTTCAGTGCTACCGAAAGACAATACAAAGCACTTGAAAAACTAGCCCAAGAATCAACAACTGGCAAAAAGTCAAAACGCTACTGGATATATACTCCAGGCAACAATGGCGACAAGTGGGATGAGTTCTATAATCAGGGCATAATAGCTATTGGCTGGGACGAATTGGGAGATCTGAGCCAGTTTACGACCAAAGAAGAGGTCGAAGCCGAGTTAAGAAAAATAAGCGGACAAATCGAGATTAAGAAAACCAATGATGCCTTGGCCAACTGGCAGTTCAAACACGAGATCAACATAGGTGATATCATAATCGTCAAGAAAGGGCAAACCGTGCTACTTGGATATGGCGAAGTAAGTTCAGATTTCCAATATGATCCAGATAAGACTGAATATAAAAAGTACAGAGAAGTACAATGGCTTAAGAAGGGCGAATGGGAATTGAAGCCACCTCATACTCTTATTGCAAAGACACTAACTGACATCACAAACTATCCTACTGACCATCCTGATTATTCCTACTATCAGGATTTCGCCCTGGCTTTGATGAATGGCAAAGTTATTGATAATCCACCTGAACCACATCACGATCATCATACTGATCACCCGCTCAACCTCATCCTTTTTGGTCCTCCCGGTACCGGAAAGACTTATAACACGATCAACAAGGCTGTGGCCATCGCAGACAGCATATCAGAATATGAGCTGGAGAGAAAATACCGAACCAGAGACGAGCTGACTGCAAGATACCGGCAATTGGTAGAAGAGGGAAGGATCGTCTTCACTACTTTCCACCAGAGCATGAGCTATGAAGACTTCATCGAGGGGATCAAACCGGTTAACCGGAATGATGGCTCCCTATGTTACGAAGTTTTGCCCGGAATTTTCAAAACACTCTGCTTACAATCCTATCAGGAAGATTTCAGGGTTGTTGTCATGCGTCCCAAGGTCTCAATACCCAGAGACAGCGGTATTGCCACAATAAGTGATCAGGAATTCAGTAAGCTGTATGATACTTATCTTGAAACCCTGCCTGATGATAGCGAGACTAAGCGCTCCAGAGTTATTCTGTACACTGTAAGAGGAAATCCTTTTGATGTTTACAGAACTACGAACAGGTCGAGTATATTGGTTCGGGCGGGATCAAAGCGTACCCCGAGTCAGATATCAAAAAATGAACTGCTGCTGGTTTATAGAAAACGAAAGAGGCCCAATCTTATCTCTTATGAAGAAATTCTGATCGATGAAATACTGAAGCTGCGTGTAGCTGATCCAGAGCCCTCCCTCGATGACAGTTTTGACCAGGCTTACTCCCGACTGTGCACTGACCTGGAATCAATGACTGAGCCTGTGATGAAGGTCAAGACGCCCAATGGAACTGAATTTGGCATATCCCTGAATAGCAATGGCAATTTGACAGTGCATACAGCACCTGAGTTCCGACCAAGTGTAACTATCACTAGAGATAACATCTATTCCCATGCAATTGGGGAGAATGTTCCTCCATACGATAAAGGCTATTTCTTGGGTGTTCTCAGACTATTGCATGATAAATATGGCTTTACTGATAGCACTCCAAGTGTTGATCCTGGAGATATGACAGGTCAGGTAAATTTTGATAAGCTCTATGCAATGTTAATCGAAGAGATAAGTGGTGAATTGGCTATAAATGAGAGATATCTATTACACACTAAGCTGGATCGTCCCCGTGAAGTCATCAAGATAACACCCGATAATAACCTGATGGTCAGCAGCCCCGATGGTCGAACCTATGAAATTGACGTACCGGCATTACGTAAGCTATTTTTAACGGGCAGAGATCCTGATACTTCATCGAGCAAGGACATCGATGAGATTACCGGCAAGTGGCACAGTTCCGCATACCGGGCTATATGGAGCAAGATCGTCCAGATATCTGAAAGCCTGCAAACTAAACATTCAGATGATTGGGAAATAAACGGAGGAACGAGTAATACAGGAGGTATCGAAGAGAGCAAGGACGATCTAACACCACCATCAACAGTCCTTATCATAGATGAGATCAATCGTGGTAATGTATCCCAGATATTCGGAGAACTCATCACCCTGATTGAGCCGGATAAACGTGCCGGGATGAAGGAAGCCCTGGAAGTGACCTTGCCCTACAGCCAAGAGAAATTCTCTGTGCCTTCAAACCTTTACATCATTGGTACCATGAACACCGCAGACCGTAGCGTTGAAGCCCTGGATACAGCTCTCCGGCGCAGATTCAGCTTTTGTGAGATGACCCCGGATTACAGTCTGCTGGCTGGAACGTCAGTACAGGGTATCGACTTGGCTGACTTGTTGGCAACCATCAACCAAAGGATCGAGGGTTTGTTGGACAAGGACCACGCCATCGGGCACAGCTATTTCCTGCGGGTGGCAAATGGTGACAGCACTCTCCAGGACGTGTTTTTCGATGAGATAATCCCACTCCTGCAGGAGTATTTCTATGGCAATTTCGGCAGGATCGAGCTTGTACTGGGTAGGGGTTTCGTAAAGTCCAGCACGGTTACCCAGTCGATTTTTGCCAAGCCTTCTCCCGATAATGATGAGTTCAATAACCACATCCGCTATTTCCTGGTTCGCCGTGAAGAGATGGATGAGAACGCTTTCCAGAAAGCTCTGCGGGTACTGATGAACGAGAGCGATGAAGCCTAACAAGATCAGCGTGTTCGAATACAGCCGGCTTAAAACCGGCTGCGAATATAACGGAGTTGCCTTTACTCCGGCACTATTGGAGTCTTTGGAGCGTTTCCACACCTCCAGTAAGACCCGGTATTTCAACTTGATCCATAATGGAGTAGAATTCTGCGAATATGTTGGCGTTCTTCAGGTAGGCCGCATTCAGATTGAAGTGCTGCCGAAGCTCGACAAAAACAACGATGATGTCAATACTTGGAGAGATCGCCTAATCGGGATGCTCACCGAGGTTGGCATGTTTCGAGTATCTGCTCCCAGTACCGGGTTGCTTACCATAAGGTCTAACTCAATTCTTGAACTCTATTTTGATATCTTCATCACAGAGGTTGAGTATCTGGTTCGGACTGGTCTTGTTAAGCAATACCGAAGGCAAACGCTCAACCATACTGCCTTGAAGGGTTCACTAGACTTTCCCGGTCACCTGGCGAGAAATATTGTCCACAAGGAACGGTTCTACACTAAAACTAGCGTATACGATCATGACCACATCTGGCACACAATCCTCAGACAGGCAATCGATCTTATCAAGGTTCTTTCCCAGAACACCGATATTCACAATCGTATTGGTGCTCTCAATCTAAACTTCCCTGAGATAACTCCATTTCGAATATCAGAACAAACATTCAATAATCTCATCTATACTCGAAAGACGGAGTCCTATAGGGTGTTAAGTCCCAAATGTTGGTGTAAATTCCAACTCATTGTTTCTCAGGTTATTTGAGAACATCTTATAGTCCTCGTTTCTCACATTCTATGTTAGGCCAAGCGACCAATTGCATTCTTTCCAATCTCATTCCAGTGGTC
>JAHDQK010000032.1 GCA_018433885.1 Candidatus Cloacimonadota bacterium | reverse complement strand
GATGCTGATCAAGGCTCTGTCCACTCGTTGGTATTGCTCCAGAATCGAAGGGTAAAAACTGCCGCTACGGAGCTTCGGAATGCTTACGCTTATAGGCCCCAATCCAGTACTGAGAGGCTCTTTACGCTCACGGTAGCCATTGCGGTAGTTAGTCCTGCCTTCTACGCGCTGATAAGGCTCCGCTCCAAGGATTGAGCTAAGCTCTGCTTCAATGATACTCTGGATGCCGTTTTCCAGCACTTTTACAAAGTCTCCCGGTGAAACTGTGCGAAATAACTTGACCAATTCCGCTCTTTCATCTTTCTTTCTCTTCGGTTGAGTCATGATCTTCTCCTTGTTCTTTAGTTATTGGATTAAAACCATAAAAACAAAGAGTGGGATCCGGCTCAACCTTTTTCTTCATCTGGCGTTACCTATTTTACACCAACCTTTGAGACACTACCCAAGCATATTACAACTACGTGTTGATACATTGCGTTTCTCGTATCAAAATAGATGGTGTGTTGGATAAGTTCAGCCTGCATCTGGAAAACCTCAGCTTTCGCGATTGCCAACCCGTGCACTACTCAAACCAGTATGTGCTGGGCGAGTTTGCCTATCCGGGCGAACTGACTATGCGCAATATTAACGTGGGAAACTGCATGGGTACACTGGCCTTCTCAGTAATTGGAGGCAATCTGTATGCGGAGAATGTGCGAATCCACAATTTCTATCCCCCTCCTACCGGCGAAAAGGGGGGACGTGCCTTAGTGCTTCATCATGAAAGTTCAAGGACATCCGGAGGCGATAACATCCTCAATAATCTACAAGTAACCGGATGTGTGGCAAATACTATCGATTGGAATTACTGCCCTACTATTGGTATCAGTGCTAACTATACTGGCTCACCCGAAAACTACATAATCAACTCAACCATCAGCGATAATCAGGCATTGCCCATTTTCGGAGCAGGGATTACTTTGGATGATAACGCCAATGTAACCTTCATCAACAGTATCATCAGCAACAACAGCGATCACAACGTGATCTTAAATGACGAGGGTACATCCGCCCGGATAAGATTCCAGAATTGCCTGCTAGGCCCTTCAGACAATCTTGAAGATACTATTTACAATATGAGTCCCGATAACATAATAGAGTGGTATGGCACAAATATTTGCTCAGATCCCGGCTTCTATGCCTGGTCAGTCGATAATCCATATAACCTAGGACAGGATTCACCCTGTATTGATGCCGGAACCACAAATTTCAGCATCTTTGATCTTCCGGATTGGTATGAGTTTCCCTCTTATGACTTAGCGGGTAATCCGCGCATCTATGGTAACCAAGTGGATCTGGGGGCTTACGAATGGCAGGGGCAAACAGATATTGAAGACCAGATAACGGTTCCGGCCTTCAGTATGCGCAACTACCCCAATCCCTTCAATCCTTCTACCACTATTCTATTCAGTATCCCAGAGACCAGGCAGGTTCGGATATCTGTCTATAACCTCAAAGGCCAAAAAGTGAAAGACTTGATCAAGACTGAGATGACGCGCGGAACTCATAGAGTGATTTGGGATGGCAAAGACTCCAATAACCGTGATGTAGGTTCCGGTATCTACCTCTTCAAACTTGAATCAGGAGCTAATATCTTGAATCGCAAGGCAATGCTTATGAAATAGTATCAGTTACTATTGCCCCCCTGACCAGTCCACTGTCCAGCGCAGTCCATTGAAGATCGCTACCCGGTCTAAGCTCTTGGATGCCGCTACTATGGTCATGTTCTTACCCATGAAGGCGGAGCTTTCGAGGTAGTT
>JAHDQK010000060.1 GCA_018433885.1 Candidatus Cloacimonadota bacterium | reverse complement strand
TTCTCTTTGGTTGAGTCATGATCTTCTCCTTGTCTGGTAGTTTTTGGGTTTAAACCATCAAAACAAAGTGCGGGATCCGGCTCAACCTTTTTCTTCATCTGGCGTTACCTATTTTACACCAACCTTTGAGACACTACCTTCTTCGATGCTTTCGAACTTCTCGTAGATAGCGATAAACACCGCCTGCACGAGGTCCATGGCATCGTGTTCGTTACCTGTGATACCCATCAGATAGCGGAATATCCGCTTTTCATGAGTTGTAAGAAACTCCTCAAAACACTCTTTTTTCATACAGATTCTTTTGATATACTAAGCCCTACACGCTATCCTGCAAAAAAGAATCTCGACATTGGTGAACAAACGAGGATTCAACAGATACTGATGCACACAGTTAGTGATTTCTATTTTGCCTTGCGAGGCTTATCTTGGTTTGGGTACAATAGCTCAACAATTTCCTTGATATATCTCGCAGCGATTCTTACCCATTTTTTTTGCCCGATACATCGCTTGATCCGCTTCATCGATCATAACACTGCTGTCGTAATCCTCTTTGTGATACGAAAGCCCTATACTTACGGTGATACGGATCTCGTTGTCTCCGTTCATTACCTGTAATTTTTGCACGGTCTTACGAACACGTTCGATCACAATCAGAGCTCCATCGCAGGTAGTTTCCGGAAATATGAACAGAAACTCCTCTCCACCCCATCTGCCCACATAATCCGTTGTACGGATTTGCGAGCGCAGTACCTTTGCCAGTTCGATCAGCGCTACATCGCCGGTTTCGTGCCCATAGGTATCGTTGATATTCTTGAAGTTATCCAGATCCGCGATGGCTACGGCAAGCCCTTGTTTGCTACGGGATGCCCTGCTGATTTCTTTATCCATCAGTTCCATCAGCACCCGCCGATTGTAGAGGTGAGTAAGGCTGTCCTTGCGGGCAAGGCGATTGAGATCTTGCATGGCAAGCTGCAATTCAATGTTTGCCAAACTAAGTTGAGCGTTCAGTTCCTGAAGATTCTGTTCCGCAATTATCTGGCGGTCGATATCCACAAAAACACCGACAATCCCCACGATTTCTTTTTCCGCAGAAATAATGGGCGACACATGCAGATCCGCCCAGAATACACTGCCGTTTTTACGCAAATAGCGGCGGCTGAGCCGAAGGCTTGGCAATACTCCCTGGATCAAGCTTTGATAATTGGCTGCGCTGGATACCCTGTCTTCCGGAGGAGTGACATCATCGATGGATAGCGTCAAAGCTTCCTGAAGCGTATATCCTAGATAGTGGCACCACGCGGGGTTCACATTTTGATAGTTGCCATCCAAATCTGTAATTCCGATGGCTGCTACTGTGGATTCAAAAATAGTGCTGTAAAGACTTTCGAGTTTCAAGCTCTGCATAACAGCTCCCTTGAATCTTATTTGCGGTAAAGGGGATCCCCCACAAACGGCGGGATCCCCACATACAATTTCTTGTCGATTATGATTCTAGTAATCAGGCATCGGTCGGGGCGGGAGTGAATACTCTCTGCGCTAATTCTCGATCGATCATCATGATGCCATGTCCGTTGTCACCAACCAGCTTCAACATATTCATGATCCGATCTACAGAAGCTTCTTCTTCCACTTGTTCGTCCACATACCATTGCAGGAAGCTGCGGGTAGCGTGGTCGTTATCCTTGATCGCGAGGTCCATTAGTTGATTGATGCTACTTGTGATGAACTGTTCATGTTCCAGCGCCATTTTGAAGGCTTTTAGGGGATTGTCGAACTCAAATGTGGGTTCCGCAATCGCTTTGAGTTTTACTCTGGCGCCACGCTCCACCAGATAATTGAAGAACTTCATGGCATGGAAACGCTCTTCTTTTCCCTGGGCGTCCATCCAGTTTGCCATGCCATCCAGATTTTGATCCGCAAACCACGCCTGCATAGAGATATACAGATATTCGGAATACAGTTCACGGTTGATTTGTTCATTTATGGCTTCGGTCATTTTCTTGCTAATCATTGTTCCTCCAACTTAGCTTTTATATTTTTTTCTAAAGATATTTTCAGGTTTTCCAAATCTTCCTTGCTTGGGATGTATTGATGTTTGATCGGTTCCAACATATCGAACCCGCATTCCTTGGGATCTCCCAGAAGCTGGTGTAAAATCGGGATGCTCTGGCCTCCCCAACCATAAGAACCAAATGCCAATCCGATGCGATCCTTGGGGGAAAGTCCCTTCAGGTAATACAAAAATGCCGCCACGGTGGGTAAAATCGAGGAGTTCAAAGTAGGCGAACCTACCGCGATGAATTTGGCATCGATGATATCGGTCATAATATCCGAGATATGATTGTGCTGAAGAGAAAGCAACTTGGCACGAACCCCCAATTTCTCAAAGGTTTCATGTATCGCTTCCGCCATCATTTGAGTGCTTTTCCACATACTGTCGTAGATTACCAAAGCGCGATGATTGTCCGAGACGTTGTATGCCCAAGCTTTATACCCCGCGAGGATCTCACCGATGTTGTCCGGAGTCCAGATCACGCCATGGCTGGGGCAGATCATATCTATCGCCAGAGGGGCAGCGAGATCCAGAACCTTCTGCACTTGTTTGGAATAAGGCAACACGATGTTAGCATAATATTTCTTCGCTTCCTCCATTACAATGCCCATCGGAAGTTCGGAGGCAAAGCGTTCTGAAGAGGCAATATGCTGTCCAAAAGCATCGTTCGAAAAAAGGATCTTCTCCTGAGGACAATAGGTAACCTGGTTATCCGGCCAATGCACCATCGGAGTAGTGATAAAGCTTAGCTCGCGTTTTCCCAAGCTTATGGAATCCCCAGTCTTGATCTCTTTAAAATTCCAATCCTGCTTGTAATGCAGCTTCAGCCCTTTGATGCCATTGGAGTTTGTGTAGATATCTGCATTGGGGATGATCTTTTGCAGCATGGGCAAACCGCTGGAATGGTCCATTTCCACATGGTTCTGCACAATGATGTCTATCTTGGAGGGATCTATTACATCCTTGATACGGGCGATCATCTCGTCGTAGAGATAATACTTCACATTGTCGATCAGAGTGATCTTCTCATCGATGATCAGATACGCATTGTATGTAGAGCCTCTCTGTGTGAGGTAGCCATGAAAATTCCTGAGATCCCAATCGATTGCTCCCACCCAATAGATGCCTTCGCGCAACTTGACTGCCTTCATATATATCTCCTGTATCAAAAATATTCTGTTCGGAAGCCGAAGAACGCATCACATTCCGCGCTCTGCCGATACATACAATATAGTTTGTTTGCACAAAAACCAAACCGGAATTTGACCCCGATAATCCCCATAAAATATTAAGCAATTCTGCAACAAAATATCTGGTTTAAACGTGATGCAACCTGGCTTTAGCTCACCCCCATTCACCGGATGAATCGCGATGCCGAGTTGATGCAGTTGGCACCTCTTATCTGCGGCTACGCGACTGCTTCGAGAAAAGGGGTAGAAATATATCCGCCATTGGGATCAGATTTTGTTATTTCAGTGATCAAATACATACATTGGTCGATATCTCGGCTCCAGCTCGAATCAAGATAGGACTTGACAGATTTACCCTGGCAAACAGCGATGGAAGTATATGCAATATAGGATGTTAAATATATGAGATATTTCTTTGGCATGGTCATTTCCTGTCTGATGCTCTTTATTGGAGCGTGCAGCAACAGCCGGGATGCACAGGGATCGATAGTAGTTCTCTCCCCAGAAACTGCGGAAATCATCGCCGCTTTGGGCGCAGCCGACGAGATCTCCGGGCTCACCAGGGAATGCACCTATCCTCCGGAACTTGCCGGCAAAACTATCGTGGGAGATTTTGGCGCAATAGACAAAGAGTTGGTGCTGGGGCTTTCTCCCAAACTTGTGTTTGCCAGCGGATTGGAGCAGGAAGCTTTAGCAATGGACATTGAGAAACTGGGCATCAAGGTTCATAAATCTTATCCCAAAACAATCGCAGATCTGTTACAGGAAATTGTAGTGATCGGTGGCTTGATCGGCAAAGAAAAGCAAGCTATCGCCCTCAGGGACTCTCTTGCGGGGGCGATTCAGGAGATTAAGCTTGCGAACACAGGGAAAACCAGACCCAAGGTGTATCTGGAAATCTATCGGGATCCGCTGATGAGCGTGGGCGACGATTCCTTCGTGGGAGAATTGATCGAACTGGCGGGAGGTGACAACGTGTTTGACCGCCTTGAAAGGGATTATTCCAGAGTAAAAGCTGAGCAGGTGATCTTGGCAAACCCTGATATCATGATCTGTTACTCCCGTGATAGCCGCGCCAGCATCAGCGCGCGAAAGGGCTGGGATAGAATCCCTGCAATCGCGCAGCAGAGAATATTCACCGAAGAAGATCTTGATCCCGATCTGATCCAGAGGGCAGGACCCAGGATCATCGCCGGGATTTCCAAGATGGCAGATATCTTCGAACAATGGCGGACATTCGGCAAATGAAGCGGCATCTTTTCCTGATTTTAATGCTGATGGTGGGGCTGGGTCTAATGGCACTGTATCTATTTTGGCAAAATCCCGGACCCTACATCATCTGGCAGGTGCGGGTTCCTCGCCTCATCCTTACTCTGGTCAGCGGAATGAGCCTGGCAGCAATAGGTAGCGTGTATCAGCTGATGCTGGGTAACCCTCTGGCAGAGCCCTACATCTTGGGTGTATCCTCCGGATCAGCCTTTGGAAGCATCCTCTTTGCATCTTTGGGGATGATAATCCTTATGCCCTTGGGTGGTTTTATCGGAGCGATCATCACCATGCTTCTGGTGTGGAGGTTGGCGCAGAAACGGGGGAGTTTCGACCCCCAAAGGTTGATTATCGCCGGGGTTATCGTAGGGATGTTCTTCTCGTCTGCGATATCGCTGATGATGTATCTAAACCGCCAAGATACCGTATTGATATTAGGTACTCTGATGGGGAATCTGGGACGCATTTTCAGCTACACGGAGTATCGAGTGTTCCTTGCCCTAAGTAGCCTTGTGATCGGCCTTTTAGGCTGGATTTATCTGAAGAGCAGAGCCTTGGATATCCTGAGCAGTTCAGATCTATATGCTGCGAGTGTGGGTATCGAAGTGGAGCGTCTGCGCAGACAGCTCTTTTTCGCCAGTTCCTTGATCGTGGGGATCGTGGTTTCCTACGCTGGAATCATCGGGTTTGTAGGACTGATCACACCTCATATAATGCGATTGATGGGATATAAAAACCAGAAACAGATCTTCCCCATGGGGGCTATTTTTGGAGCGAGCTTCCTGCTGGTTGCGGATTTTTTTGCCAAGAACCTTAGTGGTATAGAATTGCCAGTAGGGGTAATCACCGCCGCCATCGGTTGTCCATTCTTCATTTATCTATTGCTTCGTAAGTAAAATTTTGTTGACAGATAGACATATTATCTGAACATGGCAGAATCAAAAGGAGTTTCGTAAGCGATGGAGAAAGAAAGACTCGAAGCTGTATTGCACCAATTTCTGCTGATGTATCGCGATCCGGTAGTGTATCTGGCAATCGCAGAGGACAGCGGTGGATTCGCTGAGGATGAAATCATCCACATCCGGCTGGTGAAAGCAAAAGCACTGATTAGTATCTACAAGCTTTCCGCTGCCATGGAAACAGGGATGGAGCTCTATCGCAAATTGAAAGGCGAAAACCATCCAGTCGAACTACAAATACTCAACTTGCTTACTTTGATCCGGATTCATTACTACATAGGCAATATTCACTCCCTGAAAAGCTATGCAGAGGAAGCAAACATCTTGGCTTCCCAGTGCGACAGTATGGCGCTGCGCCTGTTGGTGAGCTGTCGCCAGAGCTCATTCTTGACCTCAAATCCTGCCGAACAGGAAGAGCAGATGAAGAAGATATCCGAATCTCTGGATATCGCGGAGCACCCTTATTACAGGCTTTCGGTTTTGAGCTGGCTGGGCTTTTCCTATCATAAAACCGGGAAATATGATCTTGCGCTCAGCTTCTATAGCGCGGCTTACGACCTCAGCACCCGGCACGGATTCAGTATCAGTTCTCTGGAGTTATCCGTGGGGATATTGGCATGCTGCGCTGGTCTGCAAAACCTGGAAATGGGAGAGGAGTTTTATGCACTGGGAAACCGTTTGATCGCTCAATTGAGATTACCGGTCTTCGAGGGCGTCCTTAGCTACAACTATGCCTTACTTAAATATTCTCTTAAGGATTATAAGGCAGCGGTGCTATTCTTTCAGAAGAGCATCCAAGCCATCAATGCCAACGACAACAAGCTCCCCAAACAGCTTTTTGATGCCTATATTCATCTATCCAAGGCATTGAACCATCTCGGTTTGGGAGAACAAGCCCTGCATTATCAGATCTTGGCGGAGAAGCTAACTCAAACAGTGGAAGATGCCGAGAGTAAAGTGTATCTGAGTTCCACCATAGCGTGGTCTTTGGTAGAATTGGGACGTTATCCGGAAGCCTTGAAACGCTTGAAAGAGGCAGAGATATACTATCGCAAGCAGGATAATCTGGAAATGCTGATCAAGATTACCCGCGGTCAGGCGAGTCTTTACCGCAAAAAAAAGGACTGGTTACGATCTTTAGCCATGCAGCGCCGGGCAGAGATGCTGTATCAACAACAGATAAAACAGCTCCAGCAACTCCGGAGTCAATTGGGCGAAAACAACCTGAAGCAAATTCTGAACGATTCCAAAGTGATCCAGAAGAAGTACGACACCCTTTTGGACGAAGTTACTAGGCGTCAGTCAGAACGCTTTACAGGAGAATCCAAAGCGGCAAAGCGGGTTATCGATAGTGCGCTTTTGGCTTCCCTGCACACAGAGGCTACTGTCATTATTCTGGGAGAGAGTGGAACCGGAAAGGAAGTTCTTGCCAGAATGATTCATTATGGATCCAGCAAAAGAAACCATCCCTTTGTATCTGTGAACTGTGCTGCAATCTCCCCATCGCTTTTTGAGACAGAGTTTTTTGGCTCCGCTGCCGGCCCCCTCACCGGACTTAAAGAAGCGCGCTCAGGATATTTTGAACAAGTGGGTGAAGGTACTATCTTTCTGGACGAGATTTCTGAGATTCCTATGGATTTTCAAGCAAAACTACTTTGGGCTATCGATACCAAAACCTATAGTCCAGTAGGCAAGGAAAGCATTCTGCCCATCAAATGCCAGATCATTGCCAGCACCAAGAGGGACGTTCTGGAGCTAATCAAGACGGATGTTCTACGCTTGGACCTCTTGCATCGGTTGAATACTCTGGAGATCATTATCCCACCACTCAGAGAACGTATTGAAGACATCCCGCTGTTGGTGGAAAACTTTGCCCGAAATTATGCCCGCGAGACATCCCGGCGCTTACCTTTGATCCGGGATTCCTTCTACGACAGACTCAGCCATTATAAGTTTCCTGGCAATGTAAGAGAGCTGAAAAACATCATCGAACGCATCTTTATCCTATATTATGAACCGGTCTGGACCTTCGAGATTCTGGATCATATCGATGCCTTCAGGCGCGGAAAACATCTGAGTGAATCGCTGATCGAACACAACATCAAAGATCTGGATAAAGAGCGCATTATCGAAGCCCTGAGAAAGACTGGCGGGAAACAGAAAACTGCGGCAAAACTATTGAATATGAGCGAATCAACGCTTTGCCGCAAGATCAAACGCTATAACATCAAGTAAACCTACTTCACCACCTCGGTATACATCACTCCCCCGCTGGCTGAACCAAAATAGCCAAGGCCGTTTTGTACTCCACCATGGAGATATCCCTCGGGCATATAGTTGTAGCGATAATAGTTATCGTCCGAAACTATCATACTCACGCTGTAACGTCCATAGAAGATGAATCCCTGCCGGTAGTTACGCAGCAGGATATAATTGCTCTGAGTCTCGGTTTGACCTTCAGCGGAAAATCTGCCGATGAAACGGATTCTGCGTAAACCCTCCCCGGAGGAGTTGTATGCGCTTTCCATATCTGCAGTGGGATGACTCATACCCAGGATCTTAGTGGTATATTCCAGATCGGTGCTGAATTCCTCCATGCAATACAGTTCCGCGATCAGATTGTACACTCCGCCATTCTCTCCCATATCCAAAGCCAGAGGATAGCGGATATCGGATGTACTGTATGCCATTTGAGGGATATCTGCGAGATTAATCCCAAAGCCCTCTCCCAGCACGTTGTGACCAAAATAATCCGGCTCGAGCCGCGCTAAAGGTGGAACCACCGTCTCAGCGCTGATCAATTCTTCTTTATCCGGTATGCGCACTTCAATGCGGTAACGTTGCATTGGTTTAATGATATTGGCTTGGGGATCTATCCATTTCACATTATATTCGTCATAATCGATCACCGGCTGTAGCGGGAATTCTCTGCCACCCGGCACTTCGATGATCTTCACGTCTGCATTCATCACAAATAGATCCAGTAAATTCAGGTCTTCCAATGCGGCACTTTTGGTGATATACACAGGCCAGTTTTGATTGATCGGTTGACCTGCCATCAGCAATGCCGCCACACTGTAAACATCGCCCTCGAAACGGGGATCGGATGTGTAGGAATCGCACGAACTCACCATTAAAGCCACGAGAATCGTGAACAATGCCAATAGTCCCCTCATGCAAAGCAACCGCAGTAAATTCCTCTTCATCATTACCATCTTACGTTCACTCCTATAAAGGGCAAGATCGGGAACTGCCCGCTGTCTTCGGTTTCCAGTTTCACGCTACCGTCCTCCTCAAACTCCAAGGAATAGTTCCGATAACCTATGTTTTTGCGATTCAACACGTTAATCACCTCAAAATACGGCTCTATGGCACCCCACGAAGTCGCCCATTCGTATTTGGTGCTGAGATCCAGGCGGCAATAATTGGGCAGACGGTCTCTATCTCGGTACGAATAGATCATCTGCATATCCGATCCGTCAAAAAAGATGCGCTCCGGCTTCTCGGTGGGTTGTCCGGAATTGAGCGCAAGGTTTATCCCCAGCTTGAAATCCGCACCCAGAAACTGCCTGCCGCTGTATTCACTCACATTGAAAGTCTGAACTAAAGAAAGCGCATAGGATCTGTCGTATTTGGGATAATAGCTTTGAGCTTCATGAGTGAAGGGATCCAAATTCAGCCCTTGCATCCGGCGTTGGGTTTTGCTGAAGGTCAAGCCCAGAAAGCCCTCTACTCCATTCCAATCGTTGCGCAACAGGATATCCGTTCCGTAGGTGAAACCCTTACCCACGTGGAAGGTATCGGCGAGCTGACCGGTGTCGTTATTCCAGTTATAATCCGTTGCCACATTGTACTCTAGGATGCGGTCGTAGCTCTTGTAATAGAGTTCCCAATCAAAAGCAAAACCAGCTCCGAACTGATTTTTGTAACCCAGAATCAAATGGTGACTGCGTCCCGGCTTAAGGCTGCCATCCAGAGGAAACCATACGTCAAACGGAGTACTGATATCGGCGGACATCAACGTAAGATATTGATGAAACAAGCCGTAGCTGGCATACAAGCTTTCATCCAAATCCAAGCGTCGTCGGACCGAGAAGCGGGGATCCAGATTCAGATAATTCGCATCAGGAATCTGCTTCATGTTTATCTTCAGGCTGCGATACCAACCCAAGCGCAGACCAGGTTGAACGCTCCAAAGCTCGTCCAGATCCCAAGTATCCTGCACAAATGCGCTTGCCATCAACGAGCTTACATCCACATCCGGCATTGAAGAGGGATCGTATTGGTAGCTGGTATTTAGCTTCAACCATGTCTGATTGTGTTTTACATCCCAACCAAAATCCGCTTGATGCTTGTTGTTGGGCTTCCAACTGAAAATTGCCTTGTTTGTAAGGTCTTTGATCCCGTTTTCTCGGCGAAACAGAAGCTCGCTTTCTTCAGAAACCTGATCGAAGTTGCTGGAGAATTCGCTACCGGCAACAATGAATTGGGAGAACAACTGAGGATTGAAGATGTGTACCCATTGGGTGGTAAATGTCCGATTCCCCCAATCCAGTTTTAGCACGTTTCCTACGTCGAAGTTCAACCGATCTCTACCGAAATAGGCACTTGCAGAAAGCTTGTTCCGCGGGTCTGGATCCCAGTTTAGCTTGATATGCCCATCATAGAAATAGTAATCTGGCAGTTCTTCGTAAAACTCTTTGATCAGCTCCAGATATGTGCGCCGGAACGAGCCCATATAACTGCCGCTTTGGTTACCGATTCTCCAGGGACCCTCCAAGGTTGCGGAGGAGGATATCAAAGACCATCTTGCCACTCCCTGATGATAATTGCGGTTACCCTGACGGTTGGTAACATCCAATACACTGGAAAGCCTACCCCCGTATTTGGCGGGATATGCTCCCTTGATCAGGTCAATGCTTTCCACCGCGTCACTGTTGAAAGTGCTGAAAACTCCACCGAAGTGGTTGGGATTATATACGTCTATATCGTCCAGCAGGATCAGATTCTGATCCGGGGAACCACCTCGGACATATAATCCGGAAGAGAAATCCGAGATCGGTGCTACACCAGGCAAAGTGAGTACTGCGCGGAATACATCCGCTTCGATCGGCGACACTACACTCTTCACATCCTGCGTAGTCCTGCGGATCAAACTTGGGCGAATCTCCGTGCTATCATCCGCGCGACTTCCAGTAACCTGTACTGCTGCCATTTCCAGCGCAGCTTCCACCAGCGCGACATCCAGGCTGTGATCCTCATCCTCTTTGTTAATGGTGAATCTTAGCTTCTGCGTCTCATAGGAAATGAGGCTTAGTTCCAGCGTATAGCTTCCCGGACCAGGCAGGTTGATCACGTAGTAACCCTTCTTGTTGGTTTGCATACCCGCCCCAGTCTCGGCGATCCGGACGTTTACATATTGCATGGGCTCGCCGCTATCCATCCTGCTAACAAAGCCACTAACCGTGGCAGCAGATAATATCTCGCAGAACATGACGGCGAAAAGAACGGTAAGACACTTGGTTATCACAAAAATCTCCTCAATTACACCAGGTAGTGGTACGTTGTTGCCACCAAGGTTATACCATTCATGGCAGAACCACCACTTTATGGTCAAATATTGTGCATGCCCATTCTGTGTCAATATTTATTCAATTGCTGATGTTCAGGGATCAATACCCACTGGCATGGATAAATCTGTTGACGTAATCGAGGGAATGGAAAAGCAAGGATCAATGAAGAAACTATGCATCCTGGTGTTATTGTGCATCTGTACTTTGGCTGCGTTTGTGTTAAGTCCCAAATGTTGGTGTAAATTCCAACTCATTGTTTCTCAGGTTATTTGAGAACATCTTATAGTCCTCGTTTCTCACATTCTATGTTAGGCCAAGCGACCAATTGCATTCTTTCCAATCTCATTCCAGTGGTC
>JAHDQK010000026.1 GCA_018433885.1 Candidatus Cloacimonadota bacterium | reverse complement strand
TCTGCCCAGATTTTTGGAACAGACCCAAAAAGGGCTTCAAAAGAGGGGTTTTATGAGGCATAATTGAGAAAATAGACCAAAAAGGTCACTTCGAGACAGAAAATGGCGGGCGGCAACAGAACAAATTCATCTCAATACATGCATCGATGGTTTATGCAATGGTCTTATAGTGTTACAGCCGTGGTTGTAGAGTCCCAAATGTTGGTGTAAATTCCAACTCATTGTTTCTCTGGTTGTTTGAGGGCATCTGATATCCCTCGTTACTCACAATCTATGTAAGGCCAAGCGACCAATTGCATTGTTTTCATCTTGCTAATCCAAGTCAAGTTCTTTTTCATAAATAATCTACCTTGCCTCAGTTGAACAAAGAGATGCACTAAAACTATGAAAATCAATCAAATATTCGGCGTTTATGAACGATAATTCAAACGGATTTTCTGTCAGGATTGTCGTGCTCAAAGTTCTGCAGGCGGGACAGGAAAGCTGTATAAATCAAGCTTTCAACAATAAAGTTTGAAGAAAACAAGGAAATGAAGACAAGCAACTGCTAGTTCTGTGGATAAATATCTACACAGAGGATGTTTAATCTTTATTGATGCAACTTTGTAGGGCATTTACAGGTTCAGGTTTTTTTGGGGGAGCACATAGGATAGATGAGAGAAACCGGAGACCATTAATGGAATCCTGAGTTTGGTACCTTCCAGTTGAAAGAAAAATGATGGCATCTAACAGGGATTCAGATGTGTAAAAGCTTAATATATAATGAAATGTGAGGCATGAGCAGCAGGTGCCTCATAACTGTAACAACTCATGATTACGCTATTATCCCGTAGAATTCTGGTCAGGCTAACCCATTTTCCGAGGCAATTGGCATGCGCTGTTGATGCAGTCCACACTGCTGGGAGACGCCATGGAGATTGCTTTGGGGAATGGGGATCGATCAGCCATATGTGTATGATACTGGGAATTTGCCGCCCATCAAAGGAATATTTGCACATTCATTGGAAATGTTTAGTATATAAACGTAATAAACATACCCGTATATTTGGGTAGAAGGAAAGGAAATGAAGAGAACAGTTTTGATTCTGGTTTGGATGTTTGCAATTGGGCTGAGCTTTGCTCAGGTATCGATGTGGGGAATTCAATATGACATGCCATTGGAGCAAGCTAAAGCACTGTTGCTGGAGGATGCGTTTCGAGAAGTAGCACAAACGTATCAGGTAAACACTTTCGAGGGTGAGTTTGAGTATCGAGAGGTAGAGATAAAGCTATATAGCAATGCCGAAGGGAATGTGAAATCCTGGATGATAACTCTGTATTATGAAGATGATATTGATTGGTTACAACAGACAGTCGATTTTGTTCACGAGTGGTATGGAAACCCGTATTATTCAGATTGGGAAGCTGAGATAGACTATATCGATATGGGAGAAGGAAGGATCCTGTATATATACGATGATTATGTGGGTGGTTTGATACTTGAGTTTGCAGAGCCTGAGTAACATAGTTGAAGCTTACATGAATGTAACTTAAAGCCCAATTCTGCAAGCAGGGCTTTGGGGGGCGTTTACGCTCCAACAGGGGCTTATCGCTTTCTTCCCAGGAAATCGCATATCATATGAGCATCGGAAGTTATGCAATTAATTTCTTTCTTGTAATCACATTAACTGTAATGCAGCATCTGTACAACAAAAAGGGCGGCTTTTATAGCCGCCATTTGTAGGTTTTGGATGATAATTTATCTGCTCAGATCGGTTTTATCGTTCAGAATCTTGATCAGCTCTGTGAGTAGCTTTACCGCATGATCGAGATCGGTGAGGCTGATGAACTCATTGGGTGAGTGCATATAGCGGTTTGGAATGCTAAGAACCGCAGTGGCAACTCCGTTGCGCTGAGAGTGGATGGCATCGGCATCGGTACCTGTGTATCCGGGTGCGATCTCCAGTTGAAGCGGAATCTTATGTTTCTTTGCCAAGTCTTGAATCATCTGGTTTAGACCGGGATGTACTGCAGCGCCAAGTGCCAGCGTGGGTCCCTTACCCAGTTTGACATCTCCAAACTTGCGTTTGTCCGCCCCTGGAACGTCCGAAGTGAAGGTCACATCCACAGCAATGGCAATGTCCGGTTCGATCTTATAGGAACTTGTGCGGGCACCCTTCATCGTGGTTTCTTCTCCTACCGAAGAGACAGCATAGTAATTTGCGGCAATTTGGGTCTTGGCGAGGGCTTTCATGACGGCAGCGGCGATATATACGCCTACTTTATTGTCGGTGGCTTTGCTCACCAACACATCATCACCAAGCTCTTCGATCTGGCTGCTGAAAGTGATGATGTCGCCTATCGAAACGCGCTTTTCGGCATCTTTTTTATCCTTGGCACCGATATCTATCCAGATATCTTCCATTTTAAGTTTGGGAGAATCGGAATCACCCCGTGTCATGTGGGGCGGATTTTTTCCTATTACCCCCCGGACAATCTGATCTCCGTGGTGGATATCCAAGCGCAAACCGGGAAGCAGGTTCACATCAAATCCTCCCAGAGGCTTAACATATATGTAGCCGCTTTCGTCGATGTAGTTTATCATGAATCCGATCTCGTCGGCGTGACCCACGATCATTACCTTCAGATCTCCACTACCGCGTTTGAATGAGATCAGGTTGCCGTTGATGTCTGTGGAAATGTCGTCACAAGTGCCGCGGAGAAATTCTCTGGTGATTTTTTGTGCTTTACTTTCGAAGCCGGAAGGGCTGGGAACGCTGAGCAGCCTGTAGAGGTATTCTTTATTAGCCTTGTTCATCCAAACTCCTTAGCAATTGTTTGCTTCTTCATCAGCAAAGGGGTTCATGGTCTTTTTCACAACAGGCTCTTCGTGGGGGATCAAGCAGAGAAACTTCAGAGTATCCTTTCCCACATTTTTGAAGGCGTGCATCATACCGGGATCTACGTACATTATATCATTTTCGGTAAAGGGGATATCACCATTTTCGGTGACCAAAGCGCCATTACCGGATAGGCAATAAAGTTCATGCTCCCAATCGTGTTGATGGTAGGGAGTGTGGCCGCCGGGCTCTACTTCAAACATGCGCATGGCAAAGTTCGGTGCGCCATCCTTTTGGCTGATAAGCCAGCGAATTTGCGCGCCTTGAGCGCCTTCGGCATAGACGGGTTCCAGTTCCACTTTATCGAAGTGTACTACTTTCATGGGGTACCTCCAGGATTTGTTTTATATATAAATGATAAGTAATTTGCAGACAAAGACAAGAAATGCCTACAAAAAAGGTGGAGCATCAAAACTCCACCCGATGTTGTATCAGAGATTGTCATTTATCAAGCTTCAGAATCCGGTTCTTCTTCGTTGGTTTCGGCTACCTCTTCTTCGCCTTTGGCTTGAACATCGATATCTACGGAGCATTTGGCTACTTCGGGATAGAAATCATCGATGTATTCGCGGATGGTGTTTTCGATATCATCGTGTTTGTCGATGATTTCTTGGCTGAAGCGAATCTTTAATGAGAGATAGCTCATGGTCTGGTTAACATCAACTTTGGGATATTCGCCATACACATTGGAAAGAAATTCCGGAAGGGATTTGGAGAGCTTAACCGTGCCGTTGATGCGGCGATAGGTTTTCATGCCAAAGTGGGCGGCAGCGGCTGTTCCACCGATAAAGAGCAGAGCTTTGAAGAACTTTTTCATTATTTAACCTCGTTATTTGTAGATGGATTTGATCTTTCCCCAGCTACGGTTTTGCACCGAGACAGGCTGATTCACTTCGATATCTGAGTTGTTTACGGGATTTAGTGAAAACTCACCAAAGCTAAAGGTCACGATCCCCGTGATAGAAGAATACTGAGCATTGGATTTTGCTGCAGCCTTGTAGTTGAAGCCGGCAAAACTGCCAAGAATCACGCTGCAGGGGCTGGTTCCATCGCTCACCATAATGCGGTTTGCGCTACTTTTTCTTCCTGTGTTGCCAGCACCCTGGATGCGGGCATAAACACCTTCGTAAGCTTCCGCTTCCACAGCATGGCTGAGCTGGGCAGTGGTAAGATTCACCGGGCGGGGCAGAGGGTGCTTGCGTTCTAATATGCTGAGAGCGGAAATATCTTGCAAGGTAGTCATACCAAAGCTTTCCTGAACCACTCCGGTAAGACGGATCCGGTCTCCCACCTGGATATCAGAGCGACGTTCCACTACCAGAATACCGGAATAAGGCCCGGCTAGAGCTTCAGAAATGAAAAACCCACCGGATTTATAATCAACCGCGGTTACAATGCCTTCGGTGCTAACGCTTTTACCGGCATATAAAGAGGGATATGTATTGTCGCTACCGGGGAAGGTAGTGTATTGAATATCATATATGGAGAGGCTCCAAGCGGATGTAAACGCGCTTGCGATCAGGATCATCATTATTAAGTACTTTGTCATAATTACCTCTTTGGGTCACATTGCCTATGTATTGCTTCCTGTCAAGCAAAATCGGAACCAATTCCAGGCTCTGAGGAAATTACTCCACAGCCTGCAGGTTTCCTGCACACAATATTTACTTATCGCTACGATTACCTTACATCAAGTGCGTGCTTGGGGGAAGGCGTCTCTCAGGGATACAATCCTGATCCCCATGCTTTCTACCTGGGTGATGAACTTGCGCAGCGCATCCAGCTTCTCCCGGTTGTGACAATGGGTGATGATGATCACCGGTTCACGGCGACCTTTATACTTACCCAGGCTTTGGATCTTGTCTGCCAAAGTAGCATCACTGTTGTCCGGCACATCCAAGAAGATATCCCTTCGAGCGCTGAAAGCGTTATTTTGTTTGGTGGCAGAGAATACTGCGCTCTGCGCCGTGGTCGCGCTATCGATATAGAAGAGACCCTTCGCTTTTAGGTGGCCGATTACATGGTTCATCGTGGATAGCGACGCCGTAGCGGCACTTCCCATGTGGTTGTTTGCCGCTATCGCCATCGGCATCTGGGCAATAAAATCGTCCAAGACATCTTGTATTGCATCTTCTTCCATGTTTTTGGAGATGAATTTCTTGCCGGGACTTACGCTACTATTTTCGGCTTCCATGGGGACATGGATTATTACTTCGTGACCCTTGCGGGCGGCAATTTCCGCGGCTGTTTTGCTATGAGACAGATCTGGCAGAACGGCAAACACGATTTCTTGGGGGAGATCTGCAAAATCTTCCAGCAGCTTTCCGCCGCTATTGCCAAAATCATCTACTATGATCACGATATCAGGCATATCATCGGAACCACTCCAAGTGTATTCGTATTTGCTCAATGGGGATTTCTGGGGTGTGGAATCTGCAGGTTCTGGCTCTTGAGGCTCGGTGGTCTCTTCATACACCACTTGATCTTCTTGGGAGGCATCCGTCTGCGTTTCTGGTTTGCCTTTGCAACCAAAAATCAGCAGCATGAGCAGCAGGATAAAACTCAGTTTTCTTTCCATGTTACAATATCCGTTTCTTTGATTTGATATTTATCTGAAATGCCGGCAAGTACTTCCAGTACATATTTGTTAGGTTTCTCGGGGTATATCTGTTCTTCACTGTAGGGTGTAGTGTTTTTTGCAATATGCACCACTTGATTGTTGTGATCTATAAAGATCATGTCCAAGCTTAGATAGGTATCCTGCATCCAAAAAGAGTGGTAGTCCAGAAATTCGAAGATGAAGAGCATTGCCTGGTTCTCTTGCATCTTGTCTCGATACTTAAGTCCGCGCATCAACTCGCTCTCTTTCTGGGCGATCTCGATCTCAAAAGTGGCTTTCAAACTGCCGTCGGAACCATGGATCTCCAACACGCCATCTTTACGAAACTCGGGGACTACGCTGCGGGGGCTTTCTTCTACTTTTGCTTTGCAAGATTGGCTTACTAAACCTGCAAGAATCATGAGAGACACCATAATTATCTTATTCATTTACTGAGCACCATTTTCCTTGTCTTTGTTCCGGCTGGACTTTCCAGACGATATAGATAAACACCGGAGCCAATATCGGAACCGGAATCGTCTTTACCGTTCCAGACCAAGGAGTGATTTCCGGGTTCCATAAATCCGTTGTGAAGGATTCGGACTAACTGACCTTTTAGATTGAATATCTTCAGGCTAGTATCACCACCTTCCGGAAGGCTGAAGCTGATTCCAGTTTCAGGATTAAAGGGATTGGGATGGTTTTGCAATAACTTGAAGGAAAGCTCTGGGCTGGCATTATCCTGATTGGAACTTGAGACCACCGTAATTGTGCGCGGATATCCATTTACCATTGCAGCGATAGAGAAAGTATCGGGGTGATCCTCAAGGGAGAGCATCAGGGTGTTTGGCTGGTGGGTAAAGGGAAAGATCAAGCTCAATCTTCCGGCACTGGCATCATCGGAATGGATAAAATCTCCGGACGCTGGAGCTTCGATGGGGAAGGGCAGGGTAAGATCCAAGCTGCGCAAGTCTTCCGGTAACATCAAACTGAGAATCCCGCCCTGATGGCTGGCGGTGATGTTGGCTTCTGGAAGAACAAAGGGCTGTTGGTTCTGGACGGGGAAGAGATACTCTGGCTGAGAAAGATAGAGCCATACTTGATAGGCGTCCAGTGCATGAACTACAGAATCTCCATCCACATCGGCAGCACTAATACTTTCCGGTTCCAGCAAAATCCCAACGCTATGATCCAGGATGGCGCTGATATCATTGATATCCACGCTTTTGTCTCCATTGGCATCGCCCCAAAGCGGAATATTGTTGTTCCTTCCCGATATATATATATCGTCGATGTATACCCCATCCGCGGTTTGAGACCAATCACTACGAATTCTAAAACGCAGATAAAAGTCTTGCCCTGTAACAGCATTCAAGGCGAAGGTCTGATTGATCCATGTGGATTGTTGTCCGGTGAAGCTTCCGATCTGGTTCCACTCAGAACCATTGGTAGAGCCTTCCACATATACATAGTCGTAACCTGCTTCCAAATCCCACTTGGCCCTGAAACTCAAGGATGGGAAGTCGATGTTTTGCAGAGACACCGGGTTCTGCAATCTGATGGAGCGGTTTGCATTGTTGTTGTAATTCCCGTTGGGGGAGTCTGTAAGTACCCAGCTACCATCCAGTTGAATTCTAGCCCAGGGGCTGGCAACGTTCCAAGCTTCTAGGTCTGTTTCAAAATCCTCCGCGAAAAGGCTTTCATTTAGCAGGATGGCAATCTTGAATTCAGGATCACTTTGACGAAGATTGAGCTGGCTTTGGTAGGCGGCATATGTAGTGGCGGTTACACTTATCAGATAATCACCCTCAAGCACTTGTGGAATTGTAAAAGTACCATCTGCGTCAGATACGGTTGTTATCTCAGGGTCTGTATTTAGCGATATTGCGGCATTCCCCACCGGGTATCCATCGGAATCACGCACGATGCCGGAAACACTCATGATCTGAGCCGGTTCCAATATGAAGTTTTGAACGCTGTGCCCCACTGTGGGAACCACCACCTCTCGGCTTTCTGGGATATGCCCGGCAGCTGATACCACGACGGTGTAGGTGCCGGGCATAAGAACTCTGTGATAATCACCAAGCGTGGTGTCGTTTGCAATGTTTTTACCGGTTTGCAGGATCTTGATGGTGGCAGGAATGGGGCCTTGAGCGTTGGCAACAGTTCCCTTGATTCCTTTTTGAGCAAACTCGAGAAATGCCAGGATCGATTCCCGATTATCGTTCCAATAACCATCCAAGGTGGAGGCCGGGGGCCATTTTACAGTACTGATCTCTGCGGTCAGCTCGATATTGCTGGTAAATGCATAATTCCAATCCTGCATGCTCCCGGTGATTACATACCAAGCTGCGCCATTGGTGATGCCCTGAGGGAACTCGGTGCTATTGAACATAGGGGAGTTGTTGCGGGAGTAGGTAAGCGATAGCTCTCGGATCATCGCGTCATCTGGTGTAAGGACATGAGAGTAATCCCAAGGGTAATTTATCACTAATGCGCCACCGTGAAAATTGATCCCGATGCAGAAATTATGTTGATTACTGAAGTCGATCATAGCAAGGTTTTCGGTGGCAGTGGGGTTGCCATCAGGGTTGGTTACACCGTTTGGCATGGGGAAGTTTCTGTTCAGGTCCACTCCGGCAGCGTTATAACGCTCTCCGTTGGCATAACCGTCTGGATTCATCAGGGGTGCGATCCATATTTCGGTGTTATTCACGATGTTGGCGATGCGAGGATCCGTTGCATATTGCTCAGTAAGCAGTTGGATAAGCCTGGTAAGCATTACAAAACCAACCGTTTCATCGCCATGAATGCTTCCGACTAACTTAACTTCAGGCTCAGCTTCGTTTTGGCTAACGTTATCCGAGATTTTCATAAAATACAGTGGACGGTTTTGCACGGAGCTACCGAATTGCTGCAGTTCGCATATCTCGGGATATGCAGCGGCTGTTGTCTGCATAAAAGCCTGAAATTCCGCGATGCTGTAGTATTGATGCATGGGGTCGCCATCGTCGCGATTAGCTCCAGATAGCAGGTTATATTGATCTCGAGCGAGATCCGGGATGCGAATCGCATCTAAACCAGCACTTAACAGCAGATTATGTTCCGCTTCGTCCCTTACATAGGCTATGATCGAGCCATCGCTACGACTTACAGAATCGATGCAGATTCTCAGATCATTGATAGTTTTCACGTCACGATCGAGATTCCAGCTGGCGATCCGGACCGGGTATGCGTGCAGGACAATGCTGCAGAAAACCAGAGCAGCGCAAAGCAATAGGTTCTTCATAAAAATCCTTTATTCAACAGCTCCAAGAGCTGTATCAATGTATTGTGGAATGAAGCAATATCGAAGCCTAAACCCAAAAAAAATGCCAGGCAGCAACACACATATCTGAGATTGCTTAATGCTGCTTCGTTCCCGACCTGACATGGTTCACATTCAGACATTGGCTGTACCTGGCGTGAGCATACGATCCTATGGGGCTTTTTTTGTCAATCAAAAGATGATTGAGAGGTTCACGGAGCTACGCCAATCTATCTCTTTGAGGTCTTCTGAGATGGGGGTCAGGTTGAATTCCAGATAGCTACCGTTGTCAAAATTCCAGAAGGTGCCTGCTTTTAGCGAGTACTCTTGCCAGGTTCCCCAGCTGTATTGGGGTTGAACGAAGTAATAGAAATCCCCAACGTCGTGCTTGATGGTCAAATTGCCGATGTACTTCCGGTTTTTGTAGTTAATATCATAGTAATCCAGTTCTTTTTGGGCAGATTGGTTTTCCTCGTATGAGAAACCCAAATCTGTAAGGAGAGCACTACCCTTGTTTGAGCGATAAGGCATTGCAAACCAAAGATCATCTCCACTACGCGCCACATAGGGATAACTGTCGAATACCAGATTATACCTGCAGGCGAGTTGGCGAAACAGCAAGTCTGTACGCTTCTCATGGAACATATAGTCCGTATAATCTGTTCGGATCTGATACTCTTGGGAAAAGGCGATTCGATCTCCGAAGAGGATGGTGGCTGCGGGCTGGTAGCTGAAGCTTTCCAGATTGTGATTGTTAGCGGATAGCAAGCCGCTGGTATAGACATCCTCTCGATATGAGTATATAAACCAATTGGCAAACCGGACGTGGTCTCGATAGTAGTGCTTCCAGCCCAACCTGGCGCTTTTATTGCGGAGGTCGTTGTCCCAGTCTTCATTTTCAGGGAAACTTGTGCGTTGCAAGCTGATACCCAATCCGGCAAAAAGTGAATCGTATGGACTATATTCCCATCCGCTGCTGATGTTCAATATCCTGTTTTCCACATGCCGCATATTTTGTGCAATGTTAAAATCTTTGATGGAATACAAATGGTTTGCCGAGATATTGAAGTTCAGGTTTGGCATGATGTCGTAACTTATTCCCAGATTCATGTCGTTGAAGAATTCCCCGTTGTTGCGGATAGTGTTCTCTTTCAAGATAGTGCGCTTTTCGCTGTAGTCTTCCCTCAGTATGATGCTGAGCTTGTCATTAGGATAAAACTGGAAATTTGTTGAGATGTTTAAACCTGTACGTTTCTGTTCATCTTGTTTTTGGTAGAAACTACGGGTATCGCTTTGGTCTTGCATCAAGTTAAAGATATCATCCAAGCGTCTGCTAATGTTAAAACTACTATCCCATAGGATACTATTGGTATGCGCGTTGATACTTGCTCCCAGCGAGACATTCTGATATGCTTCCCAATCCATATCTTTGCGCTCGGCACTGGCGTGAATTCCGGCACCAACGGCTCTATGTTCAAACTGGTAGGACGAATTTGCACTCATGTGCAAACCGTCGCTATGACGAAAAGTATCCTGAAGATAGCGATCCTGCTCATTTCGGATAAGCCCTTGGGTAGCCAAGCTGAAGCTGAGGCTGTCTGCCGGAGACCAATATAGTTGATAGCCCAATCTTCCGTTTTTATTGATATACGCGGTTGGCTCCAGGTCACTTACGTCGTAATAGGATTCGTAATCCATCATCATGGTGTGGTGGAAGTGTCTGCCCAGATATGAAAAACTGCTTCCCAATAGGGATCTGCGGATATCCTGGTTGAAGTTCAGCCGGTCTTCCCAGGAACTTTGCCCCAAAACACTTACATTTGTCCCCGCCAAGGGGCTAGCATTGTATTGGAGGATGGATTCCAAAATGCGAATGTTATCGCTGTTAAAATGGTAAAACTCGATTCCGTTGGATTGTGCCGCTAAGGCTGAACTAAAGATCAGTAGCGAGATCAGCCAGATGAATGAATTCTTTTTCACTCAGTGTCTCCGCGCGTCTGCCAAAGTTGATCCCGGAGCGATTTTCCAATTCTTCAGTGCCGTTCTTGCCGAAAACAGCCAGAAGATTGTTTCTTAAGGTCTTGCGTCGATGCGCAAAAGCGGAAGTAAGCAATTTGGAAAAAAAAGCACGGTCTTTGATCACAGGAGTATCTGTTCTTCTCCGCATTACAATCACGGCGGAATCTACCTTGGGAACAGGATCAAAGAACTCCCTGCCCACCATGAATTCTGTATGAATGCAGTAGGCAAGACCTAGTTTGATGGTTAGGGGACCGAAATCCTTGCTGCCAGGGCTGGCAGAAAGCCTTTGCGCTACCTCCTTCTGAACCATCAGAACAACCAAGTTAAAATCCTCGTTATGTTCCTGAATCATATAGAGTAAGGGTGATGTGATCTGATAAGGGATGTTGGCGATGATCTTGAGCGGAAACAAGCCATGCGAGATCTGCTCCTTCCAGTTCAAGCGCAAAATATCGATTAGCGTAAGGTCAATCGCGTCGCCAAAGCGGCTTTTAAGGATATCAGCCATCCGCTTGTCCAGCTCGAAAGCCTCCAGCTTTGCTCCTCTTCTTATCAGCTCTGCACTTAGAATACCGGGTCCCGGACCTACCTCCCATACTCTGTCTCCGGCAGATATCTCACCCAGCTCCGCGATCGCGGAAGCGATTGCCGGATCCGTTAGAAAGTGTTGCCCCAGTTCTTTGATGGCCTTCAAAATTTCCTACTTATAAAGAAAGGGAGAGCTACGCTCTCCCAAACTATGCTACATGCCTTAGGCACTGAGCTTTTCGGCTGGTGTGCTTTTACAGGTCTTGCAGACTTTTACGGTCTTGTCCTGTGCTTTGATCTCATACATAAGCTTCACGCCTGTACGATGGCAATGCGGACATTCACCACGCGCATGAAATGGCAAGCTTCTGAGAGTTTTACCACGATTATTCTTCGCCATTTGGGACTCCTTTTATTCATTACTCAAACATGTCTATTGTGAGAGTACCATGTTTGACGAAGCCTGCTTACAGTCAATGATTATTTTTCTAGAATAGCTCCTTGATCACTTCATCGGGTTCCAAACGGAAATGCGATTTCTTCCCCTCAAAAAAATGATGGGCTCTTATCAAGTGAATGTTTAGCGCGGAAAAAGTAAAAGATTTCCCGCTTTGCAGATTAGTTACCGTAGTATAGCTTTTACGATAAATCCCCTGATGGTTGAAAGGACACGGGAGGTAACCGCGCACTACCTCGGTTTCCACCTTGTATTTATTGTCCACAATTGTGTTGCTCTCAAAAGCATCAAAACTCTGCTGTTGAAAGTACTCCAGCCTTTCCGCGATTTCTTCGGCAGTTTTACCGCACTTCTCAAGGGTTTTTTCATCATCGGCAATTATCTGCGTAAAATCTCTTTTGTCTGTTCCCAGAAAACCACCCAATGTGATCACTCCGGGCTGCATTTTTGCTATGATTCTGGATTCTTGCGGAGTTCTTTTCATGATATCACCCAAAACTATCGTAATAGATTTTCTCTTCCGATAAGCCATATTCGATCAAAGATTTGGTAACCGCCGAGATCATTCCGGGGCTGCCACACAGGTAAGCCTCGGTGTTCTTGGGGTCTCTTATCGCATCTTTAAAGTATGGCATTACAAATCCGGTCTTCCCATCCCAATTCTCCTCCGGACTTGCGTGGGATAGTACCGGTACATATGAAAAATCATCAAAGTGCTTCTCGAATACCCTGAACTCATCTGTCAAATACAGATCTTTGGTAGTCCGGGCACCAAAGAAGTAAGTCATCTTTCGCTTTGTGCCAACCTCCTGTAGATGTTCCAACATAGATTTGATCGGTGCTTTTCCTGAACCACCGGCAACAAACAGGATATCCGCATCTGTATCCCGCAGATAAAAATCCCCATAGGGTCCGGTGAAACTGACTTTATCCCCCACTTTTAGAAACTTATGCACCCAGGTGGTACAAATCCCTTCCGGAACCAAGCGAATGATCAATTGAATCCTATCGTTCAGCTCCGGTTTGGAAGAGATAGAGTAAGCTCTAACTACTTTCTGCTTTACCTTGGCATAGGGCACTGTTTCTAATTGGACATACTGTCCAGCTTTAAAATCGATGGTTTCTCCATTTTGGAGCTTAAATACTATCCCTTTGATATCGTAAGTATAATCCACGATTTCTTCGATCACCGTATTGAAGCGGCGGATGTTAAATATATCTTCGGGTATCTGGATGTTGATATCGCTTTTTACTTTCACCTGGCAGGCGAGGCGGATGCTATCCGCTTGCTCAGCCTTGGTCAAGAGCGGTCTTTCTGTAGGTAAAAGTGGGCCACCGCCATCGATCACCTTACATTTACATGCTCCGCAAGAACCTCTGCCGCCACAAGCGGAAGGAATGAATATCTGGCTGTCACTGAGGGTTGCAAGCAGGCTGTTGCCTCCTGTCACCTTCATATCACGCTTGGAGTTGATGTTTAAATTCACTTCCCCATAATTGCTGAGCCATCTTTGGGCAATCACCATAATGAAGGCAAGCACTACGCCAATCCCACTCATCAGTAAGATATCTGTAACTATTCTTTGAAGCATCATCTTCCCCTATTGAATCTGCACTATGCCAGAAAACCCAACAAAACCGAGGGCCATAATTCCCGTAATGATCAGGCTGATGCCGGCACCACGCAGACCTATCGGAACAAGTTTCTCTTTCAGCTTTCTGCGGATACCCGCCAGCATCAGGATTGCCAACAGCCAACCAATACCGCTTCCTGCTCCAAACGCCACAGATTGAAGGAAGTTGTAATCCCGAATAATCATGAACAAGCTGACCCCAAAAATGGCGCAGTTCACCGTGATCAAAGGCAGGAAGATACCCAAGGTGTAGTACAAGGCAGGAGCATAGCGCTCTATCAAAAGCTCCAAAAACTGCACAAACGCCGCTATAACAATGATAAACACGATGAATTGCAAATAGACGATGCCAAATGGAACCAGCAGATAGTGATATACCACCCAGTTCAGAGCCGCAGTAACTGTAAGCACAAAGATCACCGCCGTACCCAGCCCCAAGGCTGATTCCAATTCACGCGATACAGACAGATACGAACACATGCCCAAGAAGTTTGTAAGAAGTATATTGCTGGTGAAGATTGCTGCCCAAAACAGAACAAATGCGCTGATATCCATTATGCTTTTACCTTGTAATAATGAGTGTTTATGATCCAGATCAAGATCGCTAAAAGGAAGAACGCACTGGGCGCCATTACCATAATGCTCCAGTTTGTCCACCAAGCTCCGAAGACCTTGATGCCGAAGACAGAACCAAAGCCAAACAGCTCTCGGAAGAATGAGATCACCAAAAGCACGAGAGTATAGCCCACTCCTGCTCCGATGCCATCAACCATGGAATCCAGAGGATTGTTCTGCGATGCAAATGCCTCCGCTCTACCCATCAGAATACAATTTGTGATAATCAGCCCCACATAAGGTCCCAATTGCTTGCTAATCTCGGGCATATTGGCTTTCAGAAAGATGTCCACGATTATCACATAAGCGGCGATAATCAAAGTCTGCACCATCATTCGCACACTTCTGGGAGTCCAAAAGCGGATGATCGAGATACTGAAGTTTGCCAAAGCGAGGGAGAAGATCACGCCTAACCCCATAATCAGGCTGTTCATCATCAGATTTGTAACTGCCAATGCAGAGCAGATCCCCAAGATTTGCCGCCAAATCGAGTTCTCCTTGAAGGCAGCGGTCAGAAATATTTCTTTCTTTGTCATAAGCTTTTATTCCGCAGATAGTTGTAGATGTGGTTCATCTCATCCCGCAGCATTTTGAGAACTGCGTCAGATGTGATCGTAGCTCCGGTTACCCGCTTGAGTTGACCGTCGTTCTCAGGAACCTGAGTCTCGGCGATGAATTCGTAGCTGCCTGTTACATCTGTGTCAGATTCAGGGTTTATTACAAAGAGGCGGTTGCGGAATTGTGCCAAAAACCAGTCCTCCTCAATGCGCGCGCCCAATCCGGGTGTTTCCTGCTGGCTTACTAATGCCAGATCCAGTATTGTTCGAAAGTCGGTACTAGTGGAGACCAATGCCTGCATCGTGCCCCAAAGCCCCTTGCCGCCTATTTCAAAACAGTAGGCAATTGTGCTGTCTGCAACCACTGCCCGAAAAGCTCTGCGCTCCAAGCCTGGAATATCAAGCTCTTGCACATGGGTTTGATATGATTCCGGATAGCTATCCATGATAATCTGTTGAGTTTCTCCGGTAACTTCTGCCAGTTTCGCTGCTACAGTTCCGAGGATTAGTTTCTGGTATGTCTCTTGTTGATATGCTTCGATCTTTGGTTGGCTGGTACGATACATCACACTCAGGATACCTGCGAAAATGATCACGATGATCAACATGAAGACTATGGGAAACCAAAAGCTGTCTTTCATTTCTTCCCCACTTTCTCCAGCCCGTATTCTATGAGAGGAATAAACGCATTTGTTAGTAGCAAGGCAAACATAAAGCCTTCCGCAAAAAGAGAATAACGGCGAATGAACACGGTTAGAAAACCGATCAAAAGTCCGTAAATCCAAATTCCCCAAGTTCCTTTAGGGCTTGAGACAGGGTCTGTAACCATAAATACTATGCCAAACATTGCCCCCCCGGATACCAGAAAATACAAAGGATTCTGGGTGGGGTAGAATGCCCAGGTGAAGATGGCTAAAGAAAGTATCGTGGAAAGCATAGCTTGCCATTTTGCTGTTTTTGTAACTATCAGATAAATGCCTGCCAGGATTATCAATAGAGCTGATGTCTCTCCCATCGAACCGGAAACAAAGCCGGTGAAGGCATCCATCATGGGGTATAGTTCTTCACCGCTGGCTCGGAAACTATTGAGAATAGTAGCTCCAGTTTGCATGGATGTCTCTGGCGACCAGTGAGCGAAGCCACCGGGAAAATCTTTTAGCAGATATGGCTTTAGCCAAGAAATCGTCATCTGGTTCGGGAACGAGATATATACGAAGGTCCTGCCCAGAATAGCTGGATTGAAGATGTTCGCACCGAAACCGCCAAACACCATTTTACCGAATACTATGGATATTACTCCGCTGAGCGCAGATATCCACAAGGGAATGGTGGGGGGGAGGGTAAGAGAGACTAATGTACCCGTCACAAAGACAGCCATAGTCACCTTGCCCGGTTTCTTGTTGCGCACAAACAGGTATTCGCTGATATATGCCGCAATATTCGCCGCTGCCACAACAGCCAGGACTCTGAGACCGAAAAGGTAAACAGCAAAAATAACAATCGGAATCAAAGCATAGAGAACCCGATTCATCATCTGCTGCTTCAGAATTCTTTCAAACATACAAAGATTTTCCTTGTTTTCATTTGTTACAATATAATCCAGTAGTGGTGACTGTGTCAATAGCAAAGATTCTGTAAATTTGTTTGGTTAGCTCTTCCGGCCACGATAAGCTTATGTCGTTCAACACTGTAGTGCGAGAAACACCTTCGTAGGATGTGGATGATATTCATCACACTCAGTTGTGTTAGGGGCTTTAGAAGTAAAGCTTGAATATAAGGTCGTAAATGCACCCAGAATGAGGGCTTGTTATTACATGAACCGTCCACCGGGGTCTGCTGGTGTCTGTGTCGAAACCTCAATCGCAACCGCAAATATAAAGATGCCAGTGGAACGAGGGAATCCTAAAAGGGATTATGATAAGCACAGGGCTACGTATAAATTGGGTTTGGCACATTGTTCAAAGGGATTAAGCTATCTTAAGTGAAAAATAACAGAAGTGAGGATGTTATGGCGATCAAAGAGAATCTGATAAGTTCCATCAAAAAAGCGATGCAAGGCGAAATGGATAGTGTGAATCTCTATCAGAATGCAGCGGAGAAGAGCGGCGATCCTGAAGTAAAGGAATTCTTCCTATTACGCAGGGAAGAGGAACGTAGGCACTACAACTATCTGCTGGATTATTATCAACAGCTTTCCAGCGATATTCAGCCGGAAGACATCTCCGAGAAACTCGAACGCGAAAACTTGGAGAAGAGCATTTTTTCTGAATCCTTCATCCGCCGCATTGGAGAGGATCAAGCTCTGTTTTCGGCAATTTCCACCGCGTTGCTCTTGGAAAAGGATGCTATCGACCACTATCGGAAATGCGAGCAGGAGACCGATATCCTTACCCTAAAATCGTTTTATGCTCTACTGGGTAAATGGGAGATGAAGCATTACGAAGAATTGGTGGATATTCAAAAGGAAGCTGAACGTTTCTATTGGGAAATGAACAGCTTCGAACCGTTCTGATTAATCGTAGAATTGACATAGAACGCTCAGGCTTTTCAGCTTGAGCGTTTGTTTTTGATGTACTTGATAATATTGAAGGAAATAGCGGTTAAGCTCTGAAACCGCAACAGTGGATACTTTTATCCTATCCAAATGCATGCCGATCTCTGGGAGCAGGCGCAGGATCTCTGTGGCATTCTGGCTAAGAAGAGTATATTGCCCGCTTTCTGAAAGGTCTTCGAAACACTCTTGGCAGATATGCCCGACAGCATTATCGATGGCATATAAAGCTCTTTTGTTTCCGCAGATTCGGCACGTATTTAGCTGGCTTTCTATGCCCAGAAGCTTGAACACTCTTAAAAACAACCTCCAGAATATCAATATCCCATTGATGTGTGTCTTTTGCAGGTAGGCAAGATACTCTCTTTGCACTGTATAGTAGTCGTGGGATTCGTTGCTTGGGATTATGATCTTGGAAAGTAACTCCACCCCTGCTTCCGCTGCCGCCCATATCTCCGTGCTAGGATATTGCGTAAAATCCTGAAGAACACTGGCTTCTTTTAGCAAATGCAAACCTTCTTCTTTAGGTTCATAGAGGGTGAATTCATACTCACAGAACCTCAATACTGGCTCTTGTTTCTTGCGCCAGCCCTTGGCAAGGATCGATATCTGTCCTTTATCCCAGCTAAGAGCTTTTAAAATCAAGCTGGTATCTCCGAAGGGGATGATGCTACTGATTATTCCGAGAGTCTTGATCATTGGTCAGCTCTTCCCGGATGGTCCGGAGATCCTTCGGATTGGCAAAGATCGTTTTGAAGTTCGTATAAGTTATGAATCCCGCGGCGCTGCCTTTGGGTTTGCGGAGATAACGGATTTGAGTGTAATCCACGGGAACGTTTACGGAGAACTTTGCCTGCGAGTACCACGCGGCGAGTGAACAACAAGCGCGGATCAATTCTGCCGGAGGTTCCACCTTCCGATAGTTTCTTAAAAGCACATGTGCACCTCTATAGATTCGGCTGTGAAACCACCAATCCTGTGCCTTGCCGAGCTTGGTGCTGATGAAATCGTTCTCTTTGGCTTTACGTCCGATATAGATATGCCAGCTGGAATCGATCCGGAATTGCAAGATGCGATCTGCTTGGTTCACTTTATGAGTGATCGAGCTCACCTTGTCCTTGTTCTCCACATCGATGTCTTCGCCACTTTGAATTCTCAAGATCAAGTTGTTCAGAGCCAGGATCTCGTCTCTGGTACGTTTTAGATTGATCTCAATGATGCTTTTTCCGTTTTTAGCTTTCTGATATTTCTTGATATAATATTGCAGGTTTTGTTGGGGGTTTTTATCCGGAAACAGGGGGATCGAAATCTGTGCCAGAGATGGATCCAGATAGTTTGTGGTTACCAGCTCTGTTTGTCCAGCTTTGATCTGATGCATGTTCGGTTTAATGCCTTCAGCGTATGCTTGATATTGATCTATCAGCATGGCATTTTTCAGATCACTCTCCTGAGCCAGAAGCTTCTTGGAGAGCCGTTTCATCTCCTTGCTTAGAAGTCTCAACTTGGCTTCCGTGCTATTTTGGTGATCCTGAGGAATCAAGTTCTGAAGATGTTTCTGCTGGAAGTACTCATTGAAGGTAGCCACCTGAAAGTCTGGGGGGATCGTTGCGACAGGATCTGCTTCTGGCTTGAATCCCGTTTTGGGGGGATAATAGGGTTGATTCACCAGAATCATGCGCATGGGGTTATCTGCCAGAGAATATTTATGTAAAGCGTCCAACACCAATCCATCGCTTTTTACCAAGATCAGATTGGGCTTGGGGGGCATCATTTCGCAGACTATGGAAGTGTATCTGGATTCGCCGTAGATGTCTTTTTGGTTTAGCGAGATGGTTATGATCCTGTCGTCCTCCTTGATGTCTATGCAAGATATCCTTGCTCCCCTTAGCTGCTGCCATATCTCGCGTCCGCCCTCCGGAAGAATGTCCGAAGCAGCAAGATATATGAAACTGTCCTGCGGGCTTAATACGATTACTAGGGGGGCGTGTTTTACCAGAGCCAGATACATCATGTTTGGATACAACACCAGTTTATCCAAAACAGCCGTGAAGTTCCGGAATTCGTTTACCCAAGCTGCCAAAAATCTATATTTCATCAATCATCCCCAATCTGCATTTGCCTTGACACAAAAACAGCGTATTCTGAAAATGACATTCATAGAAAAACGCGATAGGAGTCAAGTATGAAAATAGCCCAAATAGTAATCACCGTCATCCTGGCCATTTTGGCCATTGTTTTTGGTGTCGTCTGGATGAACGCCTCCAAAGAGAATAAAGCACTCATCAAAAGCAACGAGGATCTTCAGAATCTTTATGAATCTTCTACCGCAACTATCAGCGAGATTCAAGAAAGCTTGCAAGCCTTGGATCAGGATCTTTCCGGTCAGCTCTTTTCTCAATCCGAGATCCCCAATGCATCTCCTGCGGACAGACGTGAGCGCATCATCAGCTCCATTGCAAACATGAGAGATCAGATCGAAGCGGACAAAAAGAAAATCTCCCAGCTGGAATCTCAACTGGCAAATTCCAGAACCCAATTGCGCGGTGTTCAGGATATGGTGACCCGCCTGAAAGCTTCTTTGGAAGATAAAGAGCGGATCATGGCAGAACTCCAGGAACGTTTGGGGATTCTGGACGAAACCATCGAAGCTGAACGCAGAGAAAACCAGATGGCAATAGCCGAAAGAGAACAAACCATCGCCGAACGTGAACAGGCTTTGAAGGATGCTGAACGCGCCGCGAATACCATTTATTATGTGGTGGGCACTCGCAAACAGCTAATGGATCAAGGCATTGTGGATCGCAAGGGTGGTATTTTGGGAATCGGTAGAGTTACCACTGTGAACAGACAGCTTGCTACAGAGAAGTTCACGGAAATCAATCTGCAAGATACCCTGGAAATCTCTTTCAAAGCTACCAACAAAGGCTACAGCATTCTGTCCAACCATGTCGCCACCACCTACAAAGTGGAAAAAGAGGACGACGAATATGTTTTGACCGTTACCGATAAGGAGAACTTCCGTAAACAAAAATTCCTCGTAATTGAGCTTCTATAACGCGTAATCTTCACCATACAAAAATGCCCCGGCTTCGTGCCGGGGCATTTGTTTCAGTGTGATTATTGGATGTAGGATAACACCTTGTTCGCTTTTGCGATAAAGGCTTTTAGCTCGTCGCCACTAAAGGCTTTTTGCTCTAATAGCGAGAGATCGTGAATATATCCGCACAGGGTTCTTACTTCCTCTTCTTTGCCGGAACCATCCAGCTCCAGGATCTTCTGGATTACCGGATTCTCGCTGTTGATCACCAAACTGTGATGCTTCAGCATATCTCCGCTTCCTCCCATGCGGGAAACCATATCCATATCGTGCCATCTGCGCATAAACTCGCTGAAGACGATCATGCCGGGAATCTCTTTTGTCTTCAGGTTCTTTACTTCCACCTTCATTTCGGTGTAGGCATGATTATTCAGCTCCTTGATGGCTTCTTCTCCCAGCTCCTCGGTCACAGTGTGGGGAAGAGCCAGCAGGTCGATGATGGTTTGTTTGTCGTTTTGGGTTTGATATGGACTCAGAATCGTGCTTGCTTGGGGGAATTTCTTGAAGAAATCCTTCAGGCTTTCCTCACTGAATGAGGCTTCCAGTTTTTGATCCAAGGCTTTGTAGAATATCTTCTGCAGCCTGTCCTTATCGGCGGCTGATGAGCTGCCTCCGGCTTTATCCACCAGAAGGTCGTTCACTTCACTATCCACCCGGATGAACTCTATCTTCTCCAGTTTTCCTTCCAGTTTTTGGAAAAGATGGATATCCAAAGGCGAGTTCTGGAACACTACTTCGATACCCTGCTCTTTCATTAGATTCAGATAGCTTACCTGAGTATCCTCTCCGGCAGCGTACCAGATGCGGGTTTGTTCTTCATTCTGAGTGGCGTTGCGCTGTTTGTATTCCTCCACTGTGAGATAGTCTCCATTGGCAGATTTGAAGATGGCGATATCCTTCATGGCGTCGAAGAACTCGTCCTCTTTCAGCATGCCAAACTTGATGAAAGTGTGGATGTCTTCCCAATATTCCTCATATTTCTTACGGTCTTCTTTGAAGGTCGCGTTAAAGTGATCTGCCACTTTTTTAATTATGTACTTGGATATCTTTTGCACCTGAGTGTCGTTTTGGAGAAAGCTTCGCGATACATTCAAAGGGATATCCGGGATATCGATGCCACCTTTCAGAAGAAGCAGGAACTCCGGGATCAGATCTTCCAGGTTGTCTGCCACAAACACGTTGTTGCAGAATAGTTTAACCTCACCTTTAAAAAACTCCGGCTCGTTGCGAAGCTTGGGGAAATACAGGATGCCCTTCAGATTGAAGGGGAAATCCACATTCAGATGAATCCAGAACACGGGTTCCTTATAATCGTGGAAAACATCCTGATAGAATTTAATATATTCTTCCCGCGTTACATCCTTTGGTTGTCGGTTCCACAAGGCTTCGGTCTGATTTATCTGCTTACCGTCAAACATGATGGGGATCGGCATGAAATTGCAATAACGCTCCAGGATCTCCCTAATTTTGGCATCCTCGGCATAGTCCTTGGAATCTTCATTGAAGTGCAGGGTGATCGTTGTGCCGATCTCTTTGCGTTTTCCCTCTCCCATCGTATATTCTGTGCTGCCATCGCATTCCCAATATGCGGCTTTGCTACCCTCGGTTACAGATAACGAATCGATGGTAACTTTTTTCGAGACCATAAATGAGGAATAGAACCCCAAACCAAAGTGCCCAATGATACTGGTCTGAACATCTTTGAACTTGTTTACAAATTCTTCGGCACCCGAAAACGCAATCTGGTTGATGTATTTGCGGATTTCCTCGTCTGTCATGCCAATTCCGGTATCGATTACCTGTAATGTCTTCTTGGATTTATCCAGCTTGATCTCGATCTTCATGTCTTCCGGCTGGAAATCAGGATCCGCGTATTTGCGCTTGGATATTGCATCCACCGCGTTGGATACCAACTCCCGGAGGAATATATCATGTTGGGAATAAAGCCATTTCTTGATGATGGGGAAGATGTTTTCGGTATGGATACTCAATGATCCAGTTTCTCTTTTCTTGGTGGCCATATTCTAAACTCCTTGTATAATAATCTTTATGGAGATATAATAGCCAAGTGCTTTATTCTGTCAAGAGTAAATTAGCAGTCGATGCTGCTGTCTGCTAAATACCCGTCCCGACAAACGAATGAAGCTGTGCTGGATTGTTTACTGATGCAATCAACTCAGTCCATCCGAATTGGGTTGTTAAGTAATCCGTTTTTTGAAATCCGATTTCGGTTTTGTGTCGGAGCTTTCCGAAGCTCCGAATATTCTTGACCGTAGCATCGGAATGCTACGATACGATGTAACGGAGGATTCCAATCCTCATAATGATGGAACGCCAGAATGACGTGACAATAGAATTAGCCCCGCCAGGAGCGACACTACCAATAGCGAGGGTGCGAAGCGTAGCGGAGCCCCTCGAAAGGTGCGAACTCACACCCCTAGAGCTCTTCATGGGCGACACAAGGTATTAGACTTAAATCATGGCATTCAACGAAATCATGAAGTCCAAGAAGTCGCGAAACAAGAGGTAAATGTAAGACGGGGAAGGCTTTTTTGGACTCCATGCTCCAGTTCATAGATGCACCCCAAAGCCCCTCGTAATCCAGTTTAAATAGGATGATCTGATTCTATTTCAACAACTCTTGGTAGAGCAATCGGTAGAGCAGGGTGTCACCAATCAATTTGGCAGCGTCACGTTCAGCATTACGTTCTGCAGCTTCACGGGAGTTGCCACCGCTTTTCAAGTTGGAGTGTTCCAGATAATTCAGGGTTACGCGGCTTTTTGCTTCGATCAAGCTCAACCGGATTTCCGAGAGAGCGGTGTAGTAACGCATGCTGTTCAGATACTCACCTCCGGTTACTTCAACCCGGACCCTTAGGATATAATCCGCTTCAGGTAGGTGAGACGTAGTTCCCATTCCCAGGCTGGCAATCGCTCCCGAAACTGTATCCCGGTATCCGCTCTGAAACCCACTTATGTAGGCATATTCCAGAAAGAGCATAGGTTTTTGCACTGCCACTCTCATTCTCGAAGTGCTGAAGTTGATGCTCTGCCAGATCTTACGGGCAGCAGGATTTGATATCAGATCCAGATAGTAATCCCGGTCGAAACCAAGATCCACGCTTTGTTCAGGCTCGGTATTTTCGATCCTGCTGATCACGAAGTTGAAGCTTCCCTGGCTATCCGTGAACACAGGATTGTTGATGGAGATGGTCGAAGAGATGGCTTTTAAAGGAAGGTTGACTACGGGGTTTGAGGAATCGGTCAGCCAGGCACTACCTTCCAGGATCAAGCTGTCTTTCACCTTGGCTTTAGCGTTTATCACGTCGTGACTCCATTTATAATTTATTAATCCTGGCAGTTGGTGTAATCTGGAATATACTTCCGAGGCGAGATCGGTTTCCTGAAAGTAGAGCTCCATATCCAAAAAGGGGGAGATAAGGTTCAATGCGCTCACGAGGTGAGGGATAGCGATGGCAGGATTCGCCCTATGAAGGTCGTATTGGCTGAGTAACTCAGCCGCTCCGGTTACAGCCAAATCCTTTTGCTTGGTTCTCTGAGCATAATATTCCGCCTTGCGTAAACGGTACAGCACATAGTAATAACCGCCGGATTCATGCGTATGCACCGGAACCAGTTCCTTGAGTCGGGCGTCGCTGAAGCTCCGGATTTGGGATACATATTCGCTGCCGGGAATGCCCATTACTTCGCTTTGAGTAAGCCGGATGTCGGATTCCACTACGGTGCTGATCTGCATAGCAATCTCAGATGCCGCGATATCTCGCGCTTGTTCACGGTATCCGGGTTGATTGGTGCGCACCTTTACCAGAGAGCTGAAATATGCCGGGTTGTATTCAAATGAATCGATCCAATCTGGGGTTGCTTTATTAGCTGTGCAAGAGGCAAGAAAAACAATGGCAACCAAACAAATGGACAAACTCTTCATCTGATGTTTCCCATCACATGATTCACGATCTCCCGGCTTAGGTTTTGCAGAACACGGTTAAACATGTTGGTGGCAGAAGGTGGCAGCGGTTCCGGTTTCTTCACCAGTTCAAGCTCTTCCGCGCTAAGAGCTCTATCATCTCCATCTACGATCCTTGCCCAGCTTTCTTCCCAATCGTAGCTTGGGTTAAAGCTCTTGTGGGTAAGAATCTTTCCGGAACTCACATCCAACAGTGTATATGATGCCAGGATCTGAAACCCGCAGCTTCTGGTAAATTTCGTGTAGGTGCAGGATATCTTGATTGGTTCATCCTTGCCATCTTCCTCGATTTCTGCCTTGGCAACCTGTTCCCGGTTGATCGTGCGGGGGGATTCGTGATTTATTTGTAACACGTTTCCGCTCAGGATGGCATGCGCTCCCAAAAGATGACCAATAGTAGCTGCGCTGTTCTCGTCGATCAAACCGGAAGTTCCAAGTTGCTGTTCCTGGATCACCTGATCGATTCGATCACGGGTGATCAATTCTGTATATTCAAGCTTGTCACCTTGTTGCATCAGATCACTAATGATCATATCTCCCAGGATATCCGGTACCGAGCCATAACGTTTCATCGTTCCGGATTTATCCTCGAAGGGCAGGATCGCAATGCGGGTAACGGCATTTTGGCGGGCAGTCTCGTACCTTGCCGCGCTATCAAGATAGTTGGGCAGAATGTTCATGGCTTTCTTAAAATACTCCGCGGCAATGCGTTGTCCAGCTTTGGATGTATCCATTCTGCTTTGATGCATCCCCTTCTGATAATAACTTGCGGCAGTATTTTCTCTGGCTTCGCTAATTTGGGAACTGTAGTCGCGCAGGTCAAAATTGATTCTTAGTCCGGTTTCAGCGTCTGTTAATGGGGGTAATGAGCGTATCCCATTGTTCAGTTTTTCCAAAGCCAGATATTCACCAAGAAGTGCTTCCCACTTTTCGTCGTCCTGCCTCTCTCTTAGGAGCATTACCCGCTCTGAACGCTCCAGCACAGCTTTTGGCCAGGTCTCTTTCAAAGTGATCTGAGCTTTACGATAGTCTGGTTTCAATTTCAAGGATTCCACGGCATAGAATGCGGCGGCTTCATAGTTGCCTTTGCGATACATGGTTTCTGCTTGATTTTGGAGTTTCTTGTTACGGGCGCAGGAAGCTAATCCCGCCATCAAACACAGGAGCAATAAGATCAGGTTAATACCGATTCTCTTCATCATATACCTCAAAATCTAAATTACAGCCATAAGCTCACCACCCTGAGGGTACTCCTTTCAGAGATTAGCCCAATTGTCAAGCTTGATCTCAAATTGTGAGTGGATTTTCTATTAAATATATACCAGATGGTAAGCTATATCCTGCGGATTTACTCGGTTTGGGTAATCATGGTTTCACTCTTTCACCACGCGAGTCGGCAGAAAGTGTCCAAGCTGACTTGATGCAGTATCCACTGCTTGGATCAAGCTTGGCGATTCCTTCGGGCAATGGGGTAGATCTGGATCTGGAGTTAATGTTCAAGGTTAAATGATTCGGAGAGGAAAAGAAAGGGCGGGAAATATCCCGCCCATATTGCAATTTATGGTATAGGTCTAAACAACGCCTTGATCGCACATGGCATTTGCCACTTTCAGGAATCCAGCGATGTTTGCACCTTTCACGTAGTTTACCCAGCCATCTGCTTGGATGCCGTTATCGCGGCAAGCTTCATGGATGTTGCGCATGATGCTGTGCAGTTTCTCGTCTACTTCCTCGCGGCTCCAGTTGAGACGCATGGAGTTCTGAGTCATTTCCAAGCCGGAAGTAGCCACGCCGCCAGCGTTTGCAGCTTTGCCCGGGGCAAAGAGAATCTTGGCGTTCATGAAGATTTCCACGGCTTCCGGGGTGCAAGGCATATTTGCCGCTTCGCACACGCACATAACGCCGTTCTTCATCAGGTTCTCGGCATCTTCTTTGTGCAATTCGTTTTGAGTGGCGCAGGGGATAGCTACATCCACTTTCACTTCCCATGGGCGTTTGCCAGCGAAGAATTTGGCGCCGGGGAATCTGTCGGCATAATCGCTCACGCGGTCGTTGTTCGAAGCGCGCAGCTCGAGCATATATTCGATTTTTTCTGCGTCCATGCCAGCTTCATCGAGGATATAACCGTCAGGACCAGAGATGGTGATTACCTTTCCACCCAGTTCGGTGATCTTCTGAGCAGCGCCCCAGGCTACGTTGCCGAATCCGGAAAGGGCTACTTTTTTGCCTTCAAAGGTGGTGCCTTTGGTTTTCAGCATTTCTTCCGTGAAGTAAACAACGCCAAAACCGGTGGCTTCCGGGCGAATCAAGCTACCGCCCCAAGTTCTGCCTTTGCCGGTAAGAACGCCAGTGAACTCGTTGCTGAGTTTCTTATACATCCCGAACATATAGCCTATCTCACGGCCGCCCACTCCGATATCACCGGCGGGAACGTCCAGATTCGGGCCAATATGACGATACAGCTCAGTCATGAAGGATTGGCAGAAGCGCATGATTTCGGCATCCGAACGACCTTTGGCGTCGAAATCGCTACCACCCTTACCACCGCCCATGGGCAAAGTAGTAAGGCTGTTTTTGAAAATTTGTTCAAAGCCTAAGAACTTCAAAATCGAGAGGTTCACGCTGGGATGGAAGCGGATTCCACCTTTGTAGGGACCAATGGCGCTGTTGAATTGTACGCGATAGCCACGGTTCACATGAATCTCACCTTTGTCATCCATCCACGGAACGCGGAAAATAATTGTACGTTCGGGCTCTACGATACGTTCGAGAATGTTGTTTTTCACGAAACGGGGGTTGCTTTCGTAAACTTCCCAGATGGTTTCTACAACTTCTTTGACTGCCTGAAGAAACTCGGGTTCGCCGGGGTTCTTCGCTGCGACCTTAGCCATGAATTCGTTAAAGGTCATTTGGATTCCTCCATGTTTATTTTGTTTTTTGCCAACATATATTTATGCATTTTTATGTCAAGGAAATCCGTAGCATAAGAAATGCTTCACCTTTCTCGCTGTTATAGAGTCTCACTTAAATCTGCAAATCTTATCACATTGGCTGCAAATCGGCTGAAACAGCGGAGAGCGAGTATCACGATTTCTGCAAATGGAGTTTCACTGAATTCTGCAAATGATTTTCCTCAACTTCATGCATACAAGTCTGTTAGAAGAATATTGATGCCAAACTGATGTTTGTACCCATAAGAGCACGAAAATATCACGATTTCTGCAAATGGCAGTTCATCAGTCTCAGATTGAAGTATAAAAAAACCGTGGGGAGCACCGGGCGGTGTCCCCACGACTCGGAGGGCATTCTATGTAGGGTCTGTAGGCTGTTTTCAATGTGAGATGATGCTGCATTTCTGTCAATGAAGATTCTTGCACATTCTTTATCATATTGAGCGGAAAGGACTTGACCACGGTTGCGATGGGTGTACAGTAGACCCATAAATTAACAGTCGGGTAACCGAGAAGGAGATCAAGATGACCAAGCAAAACAAGAATCGCAAAGAGCAGGTAACGCTAGAGCAGATGGCGAAATCAGGCAGCCAGATCGTATTGATGAGAGAAGATGGTTCTGAGCAGCCAATCGAAGCCCTGGCAGAGAATACTGGGGTATTGAAGTTAGGATCAACCATGCGAGTGATTGAGATGGATAAGACTGGGTTGGATGAAGCTGATGACGATCCGGTGGTTGATGATCCAGACGCAGATGACTTCTACTATGAAAGCTGGTGGAATCAGTTCCGGGGACCCTGGCTGCAGTCGGAGAAGATGACCGAGGAAGAGATCAAGACCCGAGCCGATGATGCTTGGGAGTGCGGAGACTACAAGGAAGTGATCAACCTGATGGCTGAGCTGATCTGCAGGCTCGAAAAGAAGTAACGAATCACTATCTACCAGATTAACCCGGTTCTGCCGGGTTTTTATCTTGGGCAGCTATTAAATGGATATGCTCAATAGCCTCGAGTTGACCAGGACGGAATTCCGCAGATGTGCCAAACATCTGTTTTATTAGCTGCTTTGCTCTAACTTGGATGCCTACTTTTTCCATTATTGATGCCTATAACGTCAAAGCGAATCACCATTACAAACTGGTCTATAAAATGGGGTACGGTCAATTATATGTGCGGCCGATATGCGAAACTTAAACGCAAGCATATCATGCTTACAATATGGAAGGGATAAACAAAGATGGAGCCATATTATTGTGCGGCAATAACTCCGCTGACCTGCATCCAGTACACTGGCTCCGAATCATCGTCTTTCTGAAACAGCCTCGTTAAACTCAGTCTTATCGGAACATCTAGGTAGTTTCCTGGTTTCTTGATCCATTCATCTCTTCCTACAATTGGTAAGTGACGATACTCATAACCGGATTGGTCAACAAAATCGCATCTTGACTTACCCATGTGATCACAATAAACAGTACACTTTCGACCCATTATAGCACCTAATGATCTGGTTCCTGATCCTTCTGGCAGTATCGGTTGCCCGTTAATTAACTCTATTTCATATCCAAAGATGGATTCAACAGATTCGTCTGCTATAGACTCAATAAAGCTACGAAACTGGACTCTGGACATTGAATCCAAGACTTTCACAGTTGAAGTATCAAAGGGATTATCCTCTATGTGCGGTGGCGAAGCTAGTGTTTCAGTACAAGACAAGTCTAGTTCTATTGTACTACCAAGATCAATCGGAGTATTAAAAGAACTAAGAAACGACTCCATGATATGTGAACCTGGTATAATTGGTCGAATGTATTTCCTCGCAGCCATATCGTAACCGCTTACGCAAATATAGCCTATACTCATATTTGTAATACCAGTTATAATGATTCGACAAATCATAGGTGAATTATCCTGACATTATTAAGATGCTTGCCAATGTATTCTACTGCCAGCCTGCGATGGCAATGTTCAGCAACAGGCTCTGAGCATAATAGAACTGCTGAATCGATTTGGTCAGTGACTATAGATGCAATAGCGTTACGACTTTCTAATAAATTCAAATACCCATTTTCGTATTTATGCCAATCTTCATCTTTGTGATACTGATCCCTAAGCTCTTTTGTCGGAGCGAAGATCTTATTCTCTACATATTCAATATCGCAAATCTCTTTCAGGAAATACTGCAAGTTGTCTCTGATTGTGAATCCAGCATATATATTTGTATTGCTTTGCCGAACATCTATCAGGGTCTTGATGTTATTGTCTTTTAGAATAGTGAAAAACTCTTTAGCTTTCTTTTGGGCAAACCCTATCGTGTAAAGGGTTATCTGCTTTTTCATAACGGTATCTCCATCTGATCAGTAGGTGAACTTATATGTCCCAGGTCCTGGGCTTCTCCGTTTGCCCTTATGTGTAAGACTTGGATTCCTTTATCAATTAGCGTATTGCTCACAATATAACCTCTATGGCAATGAGTAGGGTCCTCTTCGCTACACATCAAAGCCACTTTTTTGCCAGTCTGTGCCAAGTTGATCAACTCCTGGATTCCTATCTGATACCAGTCCTTTTGTTCTATGTACTCACGAATGATTTTACCATCTGAACTTAGGACACTCTTGTCTTCTGGGCGACCTCCCAAAGAAGAACCCATGTATTTATACTTGATGCCAATATCTTTCAGACTTAGTTTCAGTTGCTGTTGATTAAATTGAGTAGCGTACTTGCTGCTTGGTACTGAACGAATATCCACGAGGATTTCGATTTTATTAAGTTCAAGCAATTCCAACAATTTAGTTACGTCATGATTACTGTGGCCAATGGTGTAGATTTCTGCTTTCCGAGAATCAGATATCTCACCAATGGGATCAGAAGGCTGCTCATTTTCGTACTGGGCTACTTTGACTACTGCGATACCGCCAGTAATAGTTGGTTCCTTGTCCAAAACTAGTCTTGCTTTCAGATGCTCATAACTTCGGATTTGATCTAACACTTGCGTTACCCTAGCATTGTGTTGTTGGTGGATTACCGTGCTGGAAGTTGATATCGTAAAAGCCATTAGATACAAGTACAGATAATGGTAGTTTGGCTCTTCGGCATCAACTACATTGGTGGACATAATAAAAGTTTTACCATTCTGTATTGCTTCCCGAATGGCTGGTTGCCGAATCAGTTTGTTGAGACCGATTGAGCTGATAATGATGACATTCCCCCAAGATTTCGTCCTTTCAGCAAGCTGTTTGCAGTATCTTATCGACGAAATCAGACAGATCAGATTATCATGATTTTCTGGAATCTTCATAGAAGAGAGCTTGGTAACATCATCCGCAGATACGATGTAGGGTTTCTGAAATTCGGTTAGCAACTCCGGGTTACCAACAGAGCATAGATAAGGCGGAGTGTTGTCTCTCAACACGATTTTGAATTTTACTGGATAAAGCTGATCAGTCCTCGTGATCAACTTTATACCTTGATTGAAAATACGCTCTGTATAAAGCGAGGCTGTCCCTCCAAAATCAAGCAGATTTCTTATTCTCTGAGCCATATCATTATCATCAGCAATTGTCTTAGCTATCTCTTCAACATTCATGCCGAAAAGGGCTTGAGGCCCAGGTAATCCCATTTCTCTGATCTTGTAGGCAATCTTTGAATATTCCTGGGCAGTTAAGGGCAACAAATCCGATCTGGAATGTTTGTAAGTTAGGAGAAATATTACCTGTGCGTCATTATTCATTATCATTTGGTATCTTTTACACTCCCTAGCGTGAACGGATATACTTTGTCAGTTCCATTGATCCGAAGCATTCTGCCCACAATTGTTAATGTCCATCTTGTATTAACAAAATCATCTATTAACAGCACAGGGGACTGGCGGATAGGAGACTTTACTGTCCAGTTGTTAATACTGTTTTCCACCTGCTGTTGGCTGTTTTCATATTTGTAGATGGGTATTTTCGACGAATTTGAAATTGCTATGACATCCAAGACCGGGATCCTGAGTTTTGCTCCGAGTCGTTTAGCAAAATCAACAATGACTCTTGATCTATTGACTGATGGGATAAAAGTAATCCATTCAGGAAAGGGACTTGGAGCCCATTGTTTGGTTAGTAGATAATATGCTGCGTTAATAACATCCTCGGGCACAGTTGAATTGTCCTTGATGCATCTTCTGATAACACTTCCCCATCCAGCATTTTCCAAATATCCCAATGCCCTTCCTTGTTCAATAACTTCATCTTTGGGGATCACAATTGTTGGTTTGCTCTGCAAATTCACACTCAATTCCAGCCCATTTGGCCACCTCTTGCGAGGATCTATTATTACATAATCCTGATGCAGAAATTCAAGAGCCTTCTGCACTGTGTCTTGTGAAGGTTTTGTTGGTAGCAACCCTTGTCTGCAGTTCACACAAATACCGCAATCCTGAGTGGTTGGGTCGTCTAATTCATTTGCAATGAATCTCATTAAACATCCATCATGAGAGATATAAGTTTTCATCCTCTCTCTTTCCCGAATGCGGATAGCTTGTACTTGATCCTTCCTCTGTTGATCGTATGTCCATGCCTTCACCGTCCTGCTGTAATTAGATTTGTTTTTTTCAATATAACCATCGATTAACAGGTGTTTCAATGCTTTTTCCAGCCGGGATGATCTCATGTTTAGCTTTCTGCAGATTTGCCCCTGTGTTGCCGAGGTTAAAGTGTTAAGAAAACCCAAAACTGCTCTTTCCTCATCTTCGGTGGGGAAGGCTTCCCGCATGAAGTAATCCAGGATCTCGTCCTCCTCACTACCATGCAGCAATACACCGTAAGATTCAGGCAATTCACGGCCAGCTCTGCCAACTTGCTGATAGTATGCTATTGCTGAGCCTGGAGCCTGGTAATGGATAACGAAATTCAGATCTGGCTTGTCATATCCCATCCCTAGAGCTGAGGTGGCTACCAGAACCTTGATTTTGTTATCGAGCAGTTTTTGCTCAAGAATTGGGCTAAGATCCTGTTTGTTGTCATCAAGCACATCCCCACCCCAGTAATGATGGCAATCTATACCACATTGTTTCAACCAGTTCGAAACCCTAAATACGTCTCCCCGGGTTAGGCAGTAAACAATCCCAGACCCTTTTAGTTTAGGTATGGTATCAGCGAGCCAGGCAAGCCTTTCGGCTATAGTTGGTAAAACGATGTTCTGAAGTTTCAATCCCGACCGGTTAAGCTTACCCCTCATAATTGTAAAACCTGATCCAAGTTGATCTTCCAAATCTTTTACAACTCTGTTATTGGCCGTGGCTGTTGTGCCAACAATAGGAATACCGGTGAATACATTGCTAATGATACTCTTGATACGCCGATAATCCGGCCTAAAATCATGTCCCCAATCCGATATACAATGAACTTCATCAACAACAAACGCACCAATCCTGCCTATTGCTGGAACGATCTCTGGTAGAAAGTTCTGACTGGACAAACGTTCTGGTGATATTAGCAGGAGGTCATATAAGTTATTTTTAAGACCATTTTGAACCTGCTCCCACTCCTTGGTGTTTGATGAATTGATGGTAGCGGCTCTCAAACCAAGTTTATTGGCGTTATAGATCTGATTACGCATCAGTGCCAAGAGCGGTGATATGATTAATGTGGGGCCTTTACCAAGTTCTCGATTTATCTTGGTCATGATAAAATAGACTACACTCTTACCCCAGCCAGTTTTCTGTACGATCAGAAGCCTGCCACTTTTATTAAGGATATGCTCAATAGCCTCAAGTTGTCCAGGACGGAATTCCGCAGATGTGCCAAACATCTGTTTGATTAACTGCCTAGCCCTATCACGAATCTGCTCCGTATTCATTATGATAACCTCACATACGTCACTTCAAACGCTCGGCACTTTCGGTATCTTTGATTCCTGTTCTCAATCGCAAAGGCGTCTTTGTCGTCGAATTTGTTAAAAATATCCAGGCCCCTACCCAATACGATCTTCCAGCCATTATCGCTTTTGATGTAGCGATCATGGATGGTATCATCGATTTCGTAGGTGAAAGTGATTCCAACCTTGCTGCAGGAGCTTTCTATCTGGCGGAAATACTCCTCTTGATTGGAGTCCTGATACTCGCTGTGTTTGGTTATCAGATGGACTGCAACCTCATCGGCATCGCTCTTTATGGCAGCCACCACCTCCATGAATTCCATCAGATTGCGGCATTGGTAGAAGGAGCCGATAAAGGGGTCTTTGATCTCGATCCTCTTGGAGCCCTTCAGATACCTGGCAAAGAGCCTGCGATAGGAGATCCCGGTCTGGTTATCCTGGATGGCGATGTTTTGAGGTGTTAGGTTTTGGGTGTTAGGTTTTAGATCTTCTTTGTCACTTTCATTATTACCGCTAAGAATTTCGCTACCACCAGTTTCGCTTGTTTGCTCTCCCTGGGGCTCTTTATCGTCTTCTGTGGGGCCTTCCTTGCCATAGTAGTAGGATGGATACTGAATCTCCTCGGCAGTCTTCACGAAATGCAGTTTCTCTTCCTTGTCTGTATAAGCGAAGCGCACGGCTTCATAGGTCTTGTCTATACGCATCAATTGGTCTTTCACCCGCTTGCGGTTCTCCATTGCGTACTCAAGCAGTTCCGTGATCTCGTCCTTTGATGCCACCTGATTGGGATAGATCACCTTCATCAAGCCAGAGAAGGTCTTCTGCACCCCATCCCGGTCACGAGTGGAAATGTCTGAAACCAGTTCGAAATGTTCACGATAAAGGGCAGAAAAATCTTGATTGCGAAAGGCACGCAGGATCTCTGCCAGATAATCCACCACAAAGCCATAACCGGAAGAGAACATCTCACCACGGATGATAGGCACTTCCCAGCCCGGCAGGTAACCATGCAACCTGTCCAGATAGGCGGAATCATAGTATTGCTCCGGCAGTTCACTAAACAGATCAGAGTGCTTCAGCATGTAGGCCACGTTATGCTGAGTATTACCCACAAAGGTCATGGAAGCTTCTGCACCCAAGGTTTCAATACCACGGGAGAAAGTCTTATTAGCCATGTAGTTCTTCATGATATCTACTAAGGCCTTATCTGCTTTCTTCTTGCGTCCTGCAAACTCATCAAAGGCCACCACATCCCAGAATCCCACCAATCCTATTCTGCCGTTGGAATTGTTCACAAAGAGCTTGGGGACTGAGACCTCACCTCCAGAAATCAATATACCATGGGGTGAGAACTCAGAATAAATATGCGACTTACCGGTTCCTTTGGGACCCAACTCGATCAGGTTGTAGTTCCTTTCGCAATATGGTACCAGCCTGGTTAGCTGCATCAGTTTCAAGCGTCTGCTCATGAACTCCGGATTGAAGCCGATACTTTGGATCAATAGATCTATCCACTCATCACTGGTAAACTCAGAGCGTTTCTGTAGAAAGCTATCCATATCGAAGCGGGACATCTGGATCGGCTTGATAGAGTTCAGTAGCCAGGGACTGCTGTCTCTATCCTCGGTATAGCTGTATTCAAGCTCAGCGATGCACCACACTCCGCTCACCAAAAGCTTGGGATGGTTCTTCACGATCTCGGAACTCACCACAACTTTAGATATCCCCATATTGGAAAAGCTTGCTTGATAGCAGTCCTTCTTCTCGTTGAGGGTCACGGCGATCTTGTCTATCACCTTATTGATCCGTGATTCACGCACGTTGGACTTGGTTAGTTCGGCATCCCGTCTGTGCACGTAATGCTTCTCCAGGATGCTTTTAACTGTCTCGATTCCAGCCTGAATCTCCGCTTCATCAGAAGTGGCACAATACTGCCCCAATAGGTATTCCAGCACATAGGTAGGTACGATGGCATTGCCCTTTACGGCTTTGACCAGGTCTTTCCGGACTACCAAGCCCTGAAAATGCTCATTGATCTTCTCATCCAATCTATTCATCATCTCTCCTTCTAAAACCTAACACCTAAAACCTAACACCTAAAACCTAACACCTAAAAATCAATCTCAAACATCCGCGAGATCGTGTAAGTCTCGCTACGATACTCTTTGTACTTATCTGTCCCGGGGATCAGTTCATCCAGTCTGAGGATGGCGTCTCCCGCTTTATCTGCCTTAGTAGTAAGCGTTAGTCTGCATTCAATATCGCGGGCTTTATCACTGATCTCCCCGGAATCGAAGATCATAGTTTTAAGCTCGGATATGGCTTCTCCGGCACTATCATATAAAGCCACTCGCAGAGTCCTGCCCTGCATTTTCTCACTCACAGGTTGCACCTGATACAGCCTGAAGACCAAAACTCCGGAACTGATCGTCTTACCTCCGCTGCGCCTGATCTCCACATCTACCTGCGCCACATCGCTCACACGCTTCTTACTTACTTGCAAGAGGGGCAGGCAGATCTCCTGCAGAGACGCTCCGCCATGCACATATCGGCTTCCCGATCCAGCTTGTCTCATCCTCTGACCGGCATAGGGTATGGCAATTTGCACATCTCCACCGAGGCCCAGATCTTCCGCTTTATAGATCAGCAGATTGGGATTGTCCTCAATCTTGCTGCCAATGATGCATCGTCTGAGTTTCAGGTCATTCTCGCCCAGTTTGATCTTATCATCCAGGAATTGATCCTCGCTCAGCTCGTCTCTTTGGTACAAGAAGCCATGATCAGCGGTGATGATGATGTTGTTGGCATTGGCAGAACTCATCTTGCGTACCAGAGTCAGCAGATCAGATAGAGCTGTCTCCACGGCTTCAAAGACCCTGACTTCAGATCCTTTCTTGTCTCCGACTATATCGATGGCATCGTGATAGACATAGATCACGTCATAATCCCGATACAGGGTTCTGGCTTGGTCTGTGGGCATCTTCAGGACATCCTCTGCCCTCAGAGCAAGACATCTATCCGGATGATACTTGTTCATGATTTTCATCCGGTTCTCAGTGCCGCTGCTACTGAGTCCATCTACCAGCACATTATGCTTAGTATCGAAGCTGATTGTCTCATGTGGTAAAAGTGCTGCCATTCCTACAGATGTGATACTCGGTAAGGTCCCAGCCATAGCACTCAGCTCCGCTTCAAAGCGGTCTTCCTTGCGGATCAGGCTCATCAGTTCGGCAGCAACTTCATAACGAAGGGCATCGGAGATAATCACAAAGATCTTCTTGCTCTGCTGGATGTATGGCACAATCTGGCTCTTCCAGAATTTCAACTGTGTATTATGACTATGCCATTTCTCCTGCTGCTGCATCAATGCCGACCAGGATGTCCCCAGCTTGAAGATAAAGTTATTGCCATAGTGATCCTCGATCTTGCGGGATATCTTTTCAAAGAATTTGTTTTCTTTTAAACGTGAGTAGTGCAGGCAGAATTTACGATAATACTGATCTATCTCGTACAAGCCGCCGCTGTAGGCTTTGAAACCGCTTTCCAGACTGTGTAACTCCACTTTTATTGAGGATGAGCTATCAAGGTAGTTTGAGGCGTATCCCAAGCATTGATACTCGGTCTCATAGCGAGAATACCAATGACTTCCCCGGCGGTTCTGTATGATGCTTTGCAGTTCCTTATCGCTGATCTGGCTGTTTTCCAAATCATCAACCAGGCTTCTTATGATCAAGCGCTCCGCGTATTCAAACTGATCTATCTCAGTCAGGATTTCCAAAGATTGCTTCTCCAGCCAGGCGGGAGCGTCTATCCATTCAGAGCATTTGGCACTGAGTTTTTCAAAGGCTTCCCGGTGCTGGCTCATGTCCTTCAACAGCTTCAATACGTGGATGCCATCCCGGTTGATCTTGTGTTCCTTGATCTGAGCTGAACTTTCGAATAGCTCTATCACCAAGCTCTTGAAGTTTGGCTCTTGGCTTTTGTAGCCGAAGTTTATCACCATCTGCTCCCAGAGAAACGCAGCCAATCCGCATTTGGAGATCAGGTTGAACTTATCATCTTTAGCATGGGCAAATTCTACCAGGAGCGCCAGCAGCAGCTCTTCCCAGCGGGCTTCACTAGCAGCGCACACCGCCAGCATCTTCAAGCGTAGGGAAGTGTGTGACTCCTGATCCTTAACCACAAGTCCCCTGAGTAATTCCAACCGCTTGCCAGCTTTGAAGAAGTGCTTGTGATCCCTGGTAATCTCCAGGAAACGGTTGCGATCCAAACCCAATTCCTGCAGCCATAACGATCCCTGGTCTATGTGAACCATCCCCTCGGAAAGTTGCAGGTCCAGTAGCCAGTTCTCCTGATGGCTTGGCTCCGCGTAGGCAAAGTAGAGCAGGAACTTACTTTCAGGTTCCAGAATCAAGATGCGGTGCTTCACTCCGAACTCATCATGCACCACTTCGATCTTTTCACATCCGACCGGTAGCTGCAATGCCCAATAGTCATCCCTAAACTCTTGCTCTGGATCATACCAGAACAGAATGCGGTGTTTATCGAACTGCTTGGTGATTATCTGCTCAATCTTGTTCATTTTTCTCTCTTAGCTTTTAGGTTTTAGGGGTTAGGTGTTAGCTGGGAGGCAGCTTTTAGCTTGGTGCGCATGGTGTTAAGCATTCGTCCAATTTCGTCACATAGAGATAATGGAGTCTCAGCATCTATCTCACTGAGATATCTAAGCCTGATTGACAGTAGTATTTGGGTTTCCAGTTCGGTGAGTGAACCTTGTGATATAGCAAGAAAGTGCAAGTACTCCTGTTTTGATTCCCTGCCTTTTCCTTCAGCAATATTAGATACTATGGATACCGCTGCCCTGCGCATCTGATCGGTAAGAGAATACAGCTCAGATTTGGGGTATCCGGCAGTTATCAGGTATACCTGCTCAGCAAGGGTCATTCCCTTTTGCCATACTATCAGATCTTTATAACTCAAAATCTTACTCATCTCTTTCTCCTTCTAACACCTAACACCTAACACCTAACACCTAACCCCTAACCCCTAACACCTAACACCTAAAACCTCTTCAATGCTTCGCCAAACTTAGCGTAATTAACCTTTACGCCATCATCAAGATCGATCTCCAGGCGTTTCTCCGCCAGGGGCAGGATTACCTTGCTCTCCCAGGCTTCCAGTTCAATGATCACGTCTTTCAGGCGCTCAATCTCCTTGCGGGTGAGCATCTTCTCACGTTCGCTGAGGCTGCCTGATCCCAACTGATGTTCCAATTGCGTGACCTTAGCCCGGAGTTTGTGGATATACTCTCTCAAGTAGCCATTAAGCAGGATCGAGACCGTATCCGGAGTATAGCGGTGCATGTAGATCAGAGCATTGAAACTCCCCTTAGGGCTGCTGAAGAGCCAGTAGATGGGACGTTTTTTATAGCGCTTCACGTGGTCATTATAAAAGTCTTTCAGGAAGTATACCCGCAGATCTTTACCCAGGGCTTCCTCAATAAAGCTGATGTTTTCAGAGTATTTCTCAGTTCCAAATGCTACTTTCAGGAACTCAGTAAAGCGGCTGACTATATCATCAACGAACCACTCTCCCTCCAGGATGGGGATTACATTGTCTTTATCAGGCATGAAAGAAGGTTTTAGGTTTTGGGTATTAGGTTTTAGGGCGGCTTCGCCGCTTCCGCTATCCCTAACACCTAACCCCTGACCCCTAACACCTAACCCGCTAACACCTAACACCTTGACGACGTAGTCGTCCAGCCCCTCACCCTGATTCGCCAATATCAATCCAGGTTTATCCAGAGAGTACCTGCCAAACATACAGCCAACCGCATAGGAGATCAGCTCCTTCATGGTGTCTGCCAAAAGCCGCTTCTCCAATTCAGCGTTAAGCGGAAACTCCCTAACACCTAAAGCTCTAACACCTAACACCTCGGGGTTTACACCGTAACGGTAATAGGGATTGCATGTAAGAGTAATCTCCCTCAGCGGTACCTCCGGCTTGATCTCATCCTCCAAACCATAAGCTTCTATGAATATCCGGTTATTCTCCTCTTCCAGCTCCTGCATCTTGAGAGTGTCTTCTATCCACTGCTCTCTCAGTTTCACATAGCACTCCCTAACACCTAATCCCTGACACCTAACCCCTAACAAGGGTAAGTGCTGAAAATCCCATGAGGTTTCGTAGGAGTCCCAATCTATTGTTGACAGCTTGATCAAGTCTTTGATGTCAGTCTTGTTTGATTTGAGATAGGGTAGCTTCTCAATAACACCAAATCTGAAATCGAGAGTAGGGCAAGACACAGCCACGAGATGCGAAAAAAGGTTTGAGTTCAGATATGCAATAACTATCTCAATATCTTCACTAAAGAACATAGTACCCTTGCTGTCAAATGCGAAACCATAGCCAGAAAACCTCGCGGAGAACTTGCTGCTGCTTAAGGCTGAAAACGTGCCTCCGAACTTTCTTTGAAAAGACAAATTTCTGAGTGACGATCCTGGGTATTTTTTTATTAGACCACCATTATCGCACCAATTGATGATAAAATCTCTGTTTCCATACCACTTTCTAAACGATCCTCCTTTGTTATAGGGTACCCAGTAAATATTACTACTAATGTCTTGACCCTGAAAAGCGGTTTTTTCCTTATCTATCTCGTACCATTGTCGTAGAAATAAATCGTTATTTGCAGTCGTTATTCCTTCTTTAAACACTACCGAGTTGACTAATGGTTCGTTGCTGTACAACGACAAGACTGATTCTGTCACCCAAAAAGCAATCGGTGCTCCCGGGATTTTGTTGAATTCTGAAGTTTTACAACGGAAGAACCAGCCACAGTCGGGATTAGCGATGGCTTGCAGGTATAGCTTGCTTTTCTCATCTTCACTCCTGCCCTCGAGTAATCTAAAGTATGCTCCCGGCTGTGAGCCAGGCGCTTTGTTCTGCATCACAAAAGAAGTTGTTGATACCACTTCGCCTCCGATTGAGTCAAAGGCACGAGGTCCCAGATGTGCCATAGTCACAAACTCATAGTTCTTTGCCAGATGCTTCCTTAGTTTTTCGTACGAACTTAAGAACATCCAGCTTTGCATATTGATCATGGCAATGTAGCCTTGCTTAACAGATAAGCTCAGGCATCGTTCCATAAACATAGCAAAGAAGTCAGTACGGCTATTAGGATAATTGCTCTTGAACCAATCTTCCTTTCCCTTACCAAATCCTGAAGTTCCTAGATAGGGTGGATTGGTAACCACCACCTGATATTTGGTGCTGAGGTAATCTGCCTGTTCGATCAGCTTAAGCACCTTGTTGTGAGTGGGGGCAAGGAATACATCCCCGCTGAAGTCTTTGGCATTCAGCAGCTCACGAATGCCTTCGATATCCTGCTCATGAGGAACAATAAGCGAACCGTAGGTATCGGCGTGTTCGAATTGTGAGAGCATGCGTTCAAAGTTGAGGGTAAATATGTCACGTCCGCATTTGTCCAGATAGGGCTCGATCTCGTCATTTGTAAAGCTGATATTCTCCAAACCGCAGATATTGGGGTCTATCGCCCGGGAGAACCACTGCCTGTCTTTCTCTCTGGCTTTCATGGACAGGGCAAAGGCGGCAAGTTCGGAAGCACGCTCATCGATCTCGATGCCATAGAGGTTTTTACTTATGATCAGCCTGGGGATATCGATGGGATCATAGCCCTCTTCACTATATATCTCATGGAGCAGTTCAAAGGCATAGGTGAGGATATGTCCGCTACCGCAGCAGGGATCGCAAAACTTGATCTCCTCAGGTGATTTGACCTGTAGCGCAGGATTCTGATCCTGCGAGATTACAGGTTCCGCAGGATTGGCATCCTGCGCTACGTAATACTCCATCTTGGCTTTCAAAGACGATTGGGGATGACTGTCCAGCCACAACCTGCCCAATGAGTTTTGCACCATGTATTTTACGATCCAGTGGGGGGTAAAGAGTTGGGTGACAGCAGGAATCTCAGCGCTCTGCACTTTCTTGCCTTTCTTGACATTGGCGAAGACTTCGTCCTTCTTCTCCGAGATGTAGTACTGATAGAGCCAGCCAATCACTTCCACGTCCTGACAGGCATCTTCTGTCATCACTTCGCGGATCATAGCCAGGATACCGTGCTCACCCAGAAGGTCGTCCGGCAGCAGCAGTTCCATCCAGTCCTTGATTGGCTTGAAGAGGAAGGGAAGGGATTTGCCGATGTGGTTGCAGGCACTCAGCAGCAATATACGATAGGCTTCGCTCTGAGCGTCACCCTTGTGATAAGTACTGGCAATCGTTCCGGAGAGCAAGCCCAGGGCTCTATCCCGATCACTTGGGTCTATCAAGGAGCTATCTATCATACCAAGTTTTGCCTCAGCCAGGATCTGGGGAAGGGTATCTCCAGATTGGGGACTGATGATACCAACCGGATTGAAATGTTTCAAGTCCATGTAGCGGAGGGCCGTCAGGCGGTTGAACCAGGTGTAAGCGACGCGCTCTGCAATAGGTGTTAGGTTATAGGTGTTAGGGGTTAGGTGTGAGGTTTTAGGTTTTAGGGCGGCTTCGCCGCTTTCACCATCTCTAACACCTAATACTTCTTTAAGCAAAGCGTTATAAAGCGGTTTGGTCTTTTCATAAGTGGCGGCATCGCTATCGGGGGCTAGCACTTCGCTGAGTTTGGTATTCACCTGGTCGATCAGGTACCGACGGGCATCTTGAGCAAAGCGTTTCAGGCGTGTATTGGTCTGTTTATCGATCATAGTAGTTCCTGTTTCAGAGATTTCTCGAGGAAGGCTTGCATTTCTTCTTTGGAAGGCAGTTCCAGGAGGTATTTGGAGACGAAGAGATTGTTGTCCATGCCTGCCAGGGCATATTCCACAAGGGTGCTGTCCTTGCCTGTGCAGAGCAGTATGCCGACGGGAGGGTTGTCTCCCTCTCGCATTTCATTTGTCCGGTACCAGCTAACGTAAGTATTGAGCTGGCCAATGTTTTCATGGTTGAATTCAGCCACCTTGAGTTCGATCAAGACATGGCATTTGAGGACCCGGTGGTAAAAGACCAGATCGATGTAGAACTGAGTGTCTCCGATCAGAATTCGCTTCTGACGTGCTTCAAAACAAAAGCCGTGTCCCAATTCCAGGAGGAATTCCTGTAAGTTATCCAGAAGCTGATCTTCAAGATCGGATTCACTTAGCAAACTATCGGATTTTACTCCCAAAAACTCAAACACATAGGGATCTCGGATCGTTAAAACGGGGTCAAAGCTTTCAGATTCTGCATTTGCAAGCTCAGCCAGCTTATCCTTATCCCTGGACAGAGCAGTTCTCTCATAGAAGAGGGAATAGACTTGCCTGCGAAGTTCGCGGACCGACCAATTGGCTTTAAGGCATTCCAACTCGTAGAATCGGCGCTTGAGCTCATCCTCTATGGTTATCAGAATTTCAAAGTGAGCATATGACAGGTTGTTTAATAGCCGGCTTGAGAGTTTTGCCAATTGTGCGTTCACTGAACGCACTTTTGGTGAAAACACTGAAGAGTCCGCAGTTACAGTGATCTCTGGCTTGATATCACCCCAGACCACTTTGCCCAATTCTGCGTTCAGTGAACGCACAATCAGCGGATAAGTGCGATAAAACTGGCAGAACCTCTGTAATTCGCGTTTGGCAGAGCGAGGGACTTTGAGACGCTGTAGTTCGAGGGAGATCGAATCCATAAGTCGCTCACCATACTGAGCGCGATCTGCGCCTTGCATTTCATAGTTAGTAATATAGTATCCTATCAGCCAGTTGCGTATGGTGAGCATAGTATTTACTGACCTTAGTGCTGATCTTTTTAACTCATGGTGTATACTCTGAATCTTCTCGACCAAACCCGAGAACTCCAGCTTGGCTCTATCTCTATCACTCATCATATCTCCTAACACCTAACACCTAACACCTAAAACCTAACACCTAAACCCTAATCCTGTTGCCTTTGCCAAGTTCGTTCAGAAAGGCCTCTTTTAGGGATTTGAGATACTCCTCCAGATCAGAATCGGACTCAATAATCTCTTTAGCAAACCGGGGCCTTAGATTCTTGGCATTAATGATCTTGGATCTGGGTTTGCCTCCACTTTCAGGTGTATGCACAAGTTCTATTTCATTCAGCAAATCCAAATAGGTGCGATCCGCGAAATCCGCCAAATGTGAAACGATCATCGGGATCATAGTCTCTTGTGAGATCGATGTCGATACTTTCTGATAAGCGGTTTCGATCTTATTCAAAATCTCCTGCTTACCCACAGCTTTGGTTTTAAGTGATTCATAAAGGGGTTTTATCTCAGCCAGAGCCTTCTCTTTTGCTTGTTTGAGGATGCGTTTGAGCTGGTCTTCCAGGAGCCCAAGTTTGGCTTTGGCATCTTTGATTTTACCTCCAATATACACTTTCTCATCCGCCATGAGGGTTTGGAGGGCTGCCACTGCCTCTTGATCCAAACTGCTAAGATTGGGCTTATTGTCCCTTAGAAAAGCGAATATACTATTGTAGATGTCTGCTTGAGGGCTTTCCATAAACCGTTTGATGGGATCTATCAGATCATGCTTTTGTCTTAGGATTGCGGCTTCCTGCACTTTAAACTCATTAAAGAACCAGGAAACGGGTTTCGCAGAAATCTCCCGATACTCTTTTATCGCATCCTCCAAGGACTCCAGAAAACGATACACATCTTTTTTAAGCAGGTAAGCGTCCAGTATGTCCGCCTCTGTTTTTAGAGCTTCTTTCAGTTCTTTGATCAGGTCTTTGGCGTCTTTACTCGTGGCTGGATGTCCCATCAGTTCTTCGGCAGTTTTCTTGAGGTGAAGGAAGTCAGCCTGGGAAATCTCCGCTTGGGGCTGGATGATGAGTGAAGCATATTTGCCCTTTTGCCTTAGTTCCCTTACCAATTCTGCCTTTTCCAGCACTCTGCCCTGAGCGAAAACCTCTGCTTTACCCAGTGAGATTAACCTGGCAAGTATGTAGAGGCAGGCAGATTCGCTCCAGCCATAGGGATTTTTGGAGTATTTGATAAGCAGCGTAGACAGGCTGAGTTTTTGGGTGTTACCTTGAGCCAGGTTAATGGTACCCAGCATATCCCTCTCTGCTTCATTGAGCTCCACCAGTTCATCCAGGTTTAGTTGGGGGTTCAGGATCACCGTGCCAAAGTCCTGATCCTTCACGGTTTTGATCATAGCCAGATTGGGATAACTCCGGGAGATCAGGGCTTGTGCAGCCTCGTTTACCTTTGCTACGACTTCCGAGCTTCTGGCATTAAACAGGTCACCCCTCAGGATCAGTTTGGAGCCGGAGATCAGTTCATTGAAGCGTTTTTTGATAGCCCTCATCCGGGACGTGTTTTGCTGTTGTTTGGCTGCCACTATCAATCTGGTGCTATCGCTGATCGAAGTCATGGCCTGTTGGGAACAGTATTTGTCGGTTTTTTTATACAGGGCTAGATCCTCCCAAAAACGGTTATCGGCAGGAAGTACGATTAGTAATTCTGCCTTACCCATCGAGTTTGCCTTGAGTTGGATCTCGTTATCGTAATATTGGTAATTTGGTGTGATAAGCTGGATAGTCAATTCTTGGGACTTGCCATAAGTCCTGTCGTCTACCTTTCGGGAATAAGCAAAGTCTTGATCACTTTCAATATGGCGGATCTTGGCTTTCAAAAAGTCGTTGTAGCCAAACATCAGCTTATCGAGTTCATCCGAGATCGCGGAATCCTCGATCTGTGTGTTTTTGATCTGCTGTTCAATGGTCTTCTCGTCACTGGTAAGGTAGGAATACTCCTCTCCGTTACGTTCAATGTAGGTCTCACGCTCCAGTAAGTCAAGGGCTTGCTTGATTTTTTCATTCAAGGTTTCTGGATCTGTTTGCAGGTCTTCCAGAAGCAGGATGCGGATATTGCGGATGGTAGCTTTGAAGTCCTTTACGTATTTGAGGATAAACAGGGTTTTCAGGATTCGAAGGGCAAAAGCATCAGTTATCGAGGCCTCAGCTGTTTGTATAGTATGTAGCAGATGGGGCTTGACCATGGGCTTCAAACCGTCATACATCAGATCAAATCCGGCAATGCCTCCGACCCCTTCATTTGCAACTTGGATCAAGACAAACTGGAAGATGGAGAGCAAGCTTCTGGCGCCTACTGACGTATATTTACCGGGGAAGGCGTCATGCTCCGAGAGCGATATAAAGGCAGATTGAAGGAGAAACGACTGATATGGTATGAATGGATAGGAACCGATAAAATCCTCTGAATCACGAAAAGTTCTATAAGTTCTGGCACCATCGGTGAAGTGGAATAAAGTGCGCATGCTATTCTCATGCTTATGATAGAGCTTAAGAAGTTCTGTTTCATGCTCTTTCTTCTTGAGTAAGAGCCTCTTTTGAATTACCTCTTCCACGTTGGCTCCTCCCAGATTGAGTTTGATGGGGAATCTTGCAGTGATTCTTCCATATTCTGTGCTCTGGGATTGCTTCAATTGCCCTACTACTGTTTCCAAATCAGATTGCGAGGTTACCATGATCCATGCCTTACCCTTGCATACCGAATAGAAGCTTTCTGAGATGGTCTGAAGATTTAGCATTAGTTTCGTATTGTCAGCTATGAATTGCCCGATCTCGTCCACGCAGAAAATCAGGCGAAAGTCCTTGCCCTTTTTAGCGATATATTCAGCAACATCGTTGGTAAAGTCCTCTATTGAAACCTTGTAATTATAGGACAAGTTACTCAGCAGAGAATTGAAGCTTCCCTCAGGGGCATTCTTGATCTTTGCATAGGCTTTGGATACATTGTGATCTTCCATTGTAGCCATCGCTCTTCCAACTTTCCAGTCTTTGCCAGAGATCTTTTGATACTCAGTTTTGAATGCCTCCAAGAGACCTTCTCGATCCAGATCACGTTCGAATTTGGCGATGTAGGCATGTTTCCCATAATAACCACAGGCATCATTGAACACCTTCACAAACACGTTCAGGATGGCATCAGTCCCTTTTGGGGTCCCGGTATCAGCTTTCTGATCGATATTGAAGAGAATGCTCTGAGCGGGAATTGATTTTACTTTGCCGATATTTGCTTTCAGAATCTTGTCATCATCGCACTTTTGCATCATAACATCAGCTATATGAAAGTCATCATGATGCCAACCCTCCAAGAGCAGGGAAATCATCTTTAGCAAGTGAGATTTACCTGTACCAAAGAAACCGGATATCCATACCCCCGGCAGGCTATCATTATTGATGTATGATTCCAGTAGCTTATCCAGTTGTGATTTGATCTCATGCGTTAACACATACTCGTCAATCTCTGTTTGGATATTACGATCGTCATCTGCCATTATGACTCCGGCGATCTTACGTTCGATATCTTTTTGGAACAATTCTTTGATTTGCATTAGATCTCCCTCTTCAAGGCTCGCAGTGATAGATATTGAAAGCCCGGTAGTATTTATCGTCGAGGATGCCAAATAGGGTTAGGTTAGAACCCTTCACATTGTCAGTTTCATATTTACCCGGAAAGAAAAGAACCAAGGGTTTCTCAGTAAATTTGCTTTCCATTGTGGATAGTATCTTGTGTGATCTTATGTAGGGATAGACTTCTCCAACGCCGGTAATAAAGATGATGTCGGGTATATCTCTGTTTATCTTCTCAATTATCAAGGGGCAGATAAACTCCTCGGTATCAGTCAAACCTGAGATCGATTCGAAGAAAACATTCCTCGGCGTCCTGGTTTCATCAGCAATAAATCCATCCAGTACTCCAAGGGCGCTAAAGTGCTCAATGCAAAGCCGATACAGGTTAATGTCCAATACTTTGATTTGCTTGAGTTCCAGAGCACCTTTTAGCTGCCCGATGTGCTGGTATACCTGGATGGTCTCTTCCACCCGAAAAGGGCAGATGTAATAGGGTATATCGTTCGAAGGTCCGGTCATATCGAGGAACTTTCTGCTGCACATGAGCTTGAGCAGATGCTCAAAACGGACGTGGGCTTCGTGATATTCGTTGATGATCGCCATATCAGTAACCCATTACCACAGAAGGAAAGATAGCGGGAGTTAGAACCCCTTCCTTGATGATCAGTTCTCGCACTCTGGGACTCACGATCAACAGCCGCAGTTTCATTTCCGAATCTGTGATCCCAGAGCTAACCAGCATTCTGAATAGATTGGTCTGAAGCTTTTTTCTGCTTCCCTCAGCGATGCCTGCCAATTTTTCGTGGAGTTCTGCCTTGGTGTTGTAATAGAGATTGAAATCAGAGATATTGACATCAAATTCGTGCCGTTTCACTTTCTCAGCCAAGACCTCAAGTGCGAACTCTCTAACAAAATCGTATTTCATGCAGATGGCATACCAGATGATCTGACACTGCTCTTCCCTGCTTCCGTTTGCCAAAATCTCCATCGCTTCTTCAGATAGTTGCTTAACTCTGGTATAGGCTTCAGAATAGATCCTCTTCTGCGCTGCCAGTGTTCTTATCTGCAGGAGGTTGTCCTTGATTACAGCATCCTTGACCGCATTCCAGTCTCTATATTCCAGATACAGTTGAGCCAGCAGCACGGAATCGCGGTAGAGCAGAGCTGCAGCGGTGAAACCGAAGCTGTAGTTGTTCACTTCTTGGGATTGCCGATTGTTTTTGCCTGTTTCTTTACCCACAGGTCCACGTCCTCCTTTTTAAACTTCCATAGCCTACCCACCTTATGTGCTGGTAGTTTTTTCTCGCTAAGCCATTTATACACAGTTTCCCTTGTTACCCCAAGATAAATACTGATCTCGTCAACTGAAAGCCATCTGTCTTCCATAATTCTACTCCTTTCCAGATTCCATCGTATCTGGAGACCCCATCAGAAATGGTACAAAATGGGATCAAATTGGAATAAAACCAGTATAAAGAGAGGGATTAAATTGTCAATAACCAAATCTATAGTGACCTTAGTCTTGGCAGTGATTCTAAATGAAAAATGAAATTTTAACTTTTACAATCGCTTTCCTGAATTCAGATTATGGATGATTTATGCCTAAATCTTCGCAATCATGTTTTTTGGGAACTGGCTTATAAATAACACAAGGAAAAGTTTTGATTGACGAAAATCCATATGATATCAGCATGCTCTCTGTAATAGAATTGATGAAAACCAAGGAATTAATGTCCTATTTATTAAGGACTTGCTAACAGGAGATGGATATGAGCTGCGTCTCTAGAAAAGAGATATACAAGCGGATCGAAGAAAAACTGGCCTGCAAAATAATTGCCTATGTTACTGGAGATAGGCAGAATGCTCAAGCACAATTAAGCGGGGATGTGTTACCTTTTTTTGTTAAAGTCCTAGATGAAATCGGGGTAACAGATCATATTGCATTAATTCTTTACACTAGAGGTGGCGATATAATGGCTGCATGGAGTGTCGTTAACCTCATAAGAAGTTTTTGCAATAAGTTTACTGTCATTGTGCCATTTCATTGTCATAGTGCAGGGACGATTATTTGCTTGGGGGCTGATGAGATCATTATGACTAAACAAGCAACTTTGGGGCCTATTGATCCAAGTTACAATTGCCCATTAAATCCTGTATCTCAGTTTCTTCCTGAGCCTTACCCAGTATCAGTAGAACAGGTAAATGCTTATTTTCAGTTGCTCGAATCGAAGCAAATCATCAACGAGGCTCACAAAGCCCGTCTGATAGAGCAACTTGCTGATAAAATTCATCCATTAGTACTTGGACAAGTACACAAAACGAACTCGCAGATAAAGCGTATAGCCGATAGACTTTTATCACTTTCATATACAGATCTTGATGTTAGAGCAAATGTAGTGAGTTTTCTATGTTCTGATTCTGGTAGTCATGATTATACGATAAATAGACGTGAGGCGAGAGATATTCTGCGACTCAATATAGAAAAACCAGATGATCCGCTCTATGAAATGTTGAAATCACTTTATGATGATTTTCACGATGAACTTCAGTTAAGTACTCCGTTTATGCCCATATCACCATTGATAAATGGACAGCAGTCACATGATTATGATCTTAAGCTTTGTATTTTAGAGAGCACAGGGCAAAATAATTATTGTTTTATGCAAAAGGGTAAAGCTGTAGTTACCAATAATCCAAACAATCCTTTCGCTAATTTGCCAACAGAGGGTTGTTGGATTCAAGAATAGGAGATATCAATGTGCCCGTCATTTGCAGGAAGCTTTGTTAGTTACACTTTACGCTCGTCCTTTAAACAAGAAGATATCAAAAATAGCACCGCTATTGATGAAAGATCCAGAAGCAGTCTTCAACTAGAATTTTTTAGAGCAAATTTATTGTCAGCGACGCCAGAGTCCAAAGGGGATCCAAATCGAGATCGAAATAGACTAGATGAGATCATTAAACGTGAATCTTAGCACTAAAATGGTTTCCTACCTATTAAAAGTTGGAAACAGACAATAGAACATATCGATCAAGGAGAATTATATGGGTTACAAATCATTGTTTCGATTGTACCGCGAACAACCGAACAAAGAGTGTTTTGCGCAATATTGGACACCAGAGGGACAAACTTGGGATTGCATTTACCAAGACTTATCGGGAATGGCGAAAAGTGAACCTTGGGATTTCATAAATCAGGAGTTCAAAAAAGAAGGGAGAAACTATCCGATTCTAGTCAACTATCTCAATTATACCTTTTTAAGAGCTCTTGAACAAGGGAAGGTATGCTATTCGAGTGATCCTGATTATGCTTGTTTTAACACTGGTCTACAAACCCAAAATGAAAAGGACATTTTCGCGCTATTCTATAAAACAAAGAACGCTACCGAAAATGATAAGCCTGATTGGTCATTCTATAAATTTGTAGATTCTTATTCATCGGATTTGAAACCTTACGGTAAAACCCCAGAAATTCCAACCTATATCACTGACTCTACCGATTTAGTGTTTGATGTTAAGTATGATATTGAAATCAACACTGCCCACATCATTGATAATAACAGTGAGAGACTTCCCGAGGTATTACGTGAGAACAGAACACTAGCAATTACAGCCCTTAATGGTCAGAAAGACCTTGTGAGGGAGAAAATCAAGCGCAATTACAAGGTTGCCATACCCCATTGGTACAATGGTAAAATCCAGCTGCTCCTTCCACTTTGTTTAACTAATGAAAACAAGGCTGATCTTGCTTTAGTGGCAGACAAAGACGCATCCATGAAGATTTATAGGATATCAACTATCCTGACAATGGATATGGCTTACATTGATGCACGGTTGATCTGCAGACCGGATCGGGATTGGCTTAATCCTTAATCCGAATTTGGATATACAGCAAGCTTAAACTATATTGATATAAAGTAGCTATATCTTGAGACAAGTAGGTATTTTCAAGAAAGTTAAGGAGGTTGAGATGATGAGAAAGCTGTCCTTATTTCTGCTGGGGCTTCTCATATGGGGAGCAGCATATTCAACGCCAGTGTCAATTATTCAGTACAATGTGGAACCAACTGAAGAACAAAAAACCGAGTTCTTCAGTAAGGCAATGAGAGATCCGGAGCTTTACTCT
>JAHDQK010000076.1 GCA_018433885.1 Candidatus Cloacimonadota bacterium | reverse complement strand
GCCAGGGATAGCCGGAAACAAAATGAGTAAGGGCACGATCTTTCGACCGTGCCCACGTTCTCATTTTGGTAGATGCCTAAGAAAACCCATATTTTACAAGGCCTTAAGACATCCTATAGTCATTTGATACTATTTCATGAGGATCATTTTCTTGGTGCTGCTGTATTTGCCGGCTTGCATCTTGTAGAAATATACTCCGCTGGCTACGGCGCGTCCGCTGTTATCCTTACCATTCCAATAAACGGTATGGATACCAGGGTTCATGGTGGAAGAAACGAGGTTCTTTACGCGTTGACCCAAGATGTTATAAATCTCCAGGTTCACGAACTCCTGAGATTTCAGCGAGAAGCTGATATTGGTATTCGGGTTGAAAGGATTGGGGTAGTTGCCAATAAGCGCTGTGATTACAGGGTTCACTATATCGTTGTTTGATACAGTGGTTGCAGAACCCATCAACTGGATGTTCAACAGAGGATTATCGGGGTCGTCGGAAGTAATGATCAGGTTCATGGGATACACACCTTCAGCTTGAGGGCGGAAACCGATAGAAAGTATCAGTTCTTCACTGGGGGCAAGAACATAGTTCATCATGCCCAGGGTCTCTTCCTGGTTGGAGTCCAGAGTGTAGGGAGCTGCAACTTGTATGGTACCTATCATCTGAGCTTCACCGTTATTTGAGATGGTGATTGGCAAGGCAGCTTCTTCTCCCACCGATATGTTACCGAAATCCAGATTTGTCTGATCAACGAGAATAGCGGGTCTTCCGGTTTCGATAGTCTCTGCAGGGAAGATGATGTGGTCGATATAAACGCAATCATCGCCTACGGAAAGGGAGTTATCCTTCACGTAGTCCCAACGGTAAGTGTTACTGCCAGACATTACCATGTAGCTGATCTGGATCCAGTTCTCATCTTCGCCGCTCCATTGTCCCTTGAGCATGCCATTGATGTAGAACTTCAGATAATCGTTGTTAGCTTCGCTGGAGTTCTTTTTCCAGAAACTGATAATGCCATCCACAGGGTTGTTCATCGTGATGGACATACTGGTAGTCTGGTTATGACTTATCGCTGCGCTGCGAATCGCCATGGAGCTGTTATGACCACCATTTACCAAAGACCAATCTCCATTGGAGAAGTTCCAGGGGAAATTGCCCAAACCGCCTTCGAAATTCTCCAGCAACACGCCGGAGATGATATTGATGGTATTCAGCACAGTATTGTTTCCGTAAGTAGCCATGGTGGTTACTTGAATGGTGGTGCCGGGAGTAACCAGCGAAGACAGTGATACCTGATAGATGGCGGAAGCGCTCTCACCTACGGCAAGAGCGGGAAGGGTTTCGATAATCGGAGTGATGATCGTATCTCCACCATTGATGATGATGGCTGTGGTGATAGGCAGAGTAGTAGCATTTCCTGTGTTTTCCAAAGGTACACTGAGCAGGAAGCTTTCACCCGGGTCCATCAGGGAATTGCCATTACCTGCTGTGTCGTCTATCTGTAAGAAACCCCAACTGATCTGCGGGGCATTGATTATCATGCTATAATCATAGCTATAGCTGGATTCATCTGCCAGGGTAACAACCACGGTATAGCTGGCTTGATATTGATTTGGTACGGTATCGCTGATTTGAAGCTCGATTCCGGAAACGGTGGAACCGCTTGAGTTCGCCGCGATATCTGCCACCAGTTCCCCGGAGCTGATCACAGTAAGGTAAGGATCCGCTGTGGTTACTGTTACATTCACACCTTCTGCGGCATCGCTACCTACGTTATCCATGCTCACTTGCACGGTTACGGTTTCATTGAAATCCGGGAGGTTGTTGTTATCGTCCTGCACTTGAACGCCTGTTACGATGATGTAAGCGCCATCCGCGGGAAGAACTTCCACAGTTCCCAGATGAGTAACTTTGTTGGGAGCCGTAATGGTAAGGGTGAGTTGCATGGGTTGATCCGGGAGGATATCCAAGGTGAGCTGTGCGTTTCCGGCGGCATTCGCGATGGTTCTGCCATAGATAACTCCGGCGTTGCTAAGAGTTACTCGGGCGTTAGCTTCTGTAAGCACATTGATGTAGTCCATTCCGATCAGGAGTACGGGATTGTAATCTGCAAAAAGCTCTGTGGGCTGTTTAGTTCTCACCATCAGAGAAGCATCGCCAAAGATAGTCCAGTTTTTATACTCGCTGATACCATCTGTGCCATAAACTTCGATCATCTTGGAAGAACCGTTGAAGAGCAAACCACCAGCGGTGTGTTTGGCTTCAGCTACGAGAAGATCGTTGATTTCGTCCTGACCGCGCATCGGGGGGTTCCAGCCCTGGTTTACCGTAGAAGCATACATCGCTATAGCCCCAGTGGGTTCGCCGTTGTTGGTGGCACGCAACCAGGCTTCAGCAAAGCATGTGCGGCTTACGAAGTTGCCGTTGACGCACGCTACGGATACTATGAAGGGCAGCATGTTGTGGTTGGTAAGAGCATTAACATTGTTGTTGTTGAATCCGGTAGTGACCCAAGATGTATCGGAGCCATGACCCACATAGTTGATGAGGCCGCGGCCAGTGTTTACGCTTGTGGCTACTTGAGCGGAAGTGGCACCGAAGTTTTGGTACATCTGATCCACGGTGGTATAACCATATCCCATCAGATCGGTGCGGATCAGATCCATATGAACCTGATCACTTTCGTTCATGTCTCCCTGGCTGCCGCCGCCTTCGTTGGAGGCAATGCCAATAGCAGAGTTTAACCAGCTGGCATCGCTTTGGATATCACGTTCATATTCAACGGTTCTTAGGATCTGAGTTTCCATTTCCGCCACAGTCTGAGCAGAGAATCTTCCCACATAGATGTCCGGATAGCTGTCGTTTCCAGCCAGTAGAGCAAAGGAAGGATCACTACCTCCGCCGCCAGAGGAAAGACTCGGCACCTGCGGGGCGTCGCCCATGATTTGGACGAACATCAAGCCATCATTAAGGTCGTATTGAGCTTGGATGAAACTCTTGATTTGGTTGGCGGTAGGGCCAGCAACTGATACGTCCACAACGCTGACGTCGTATCCGTTTTGTCGTTTCCAATCTACCCAAGGTTGAATGGCGGTGTCAAACATGGAGTTCTTTATTACCAGGATTCTGCCTTCTTCCGAAAGTGAGGGATATTTGGCCTGGGCAAAATTCAAGAACATATTACGATAGATCCCGGCGAAATCTGCCGCGTAGCTTGTTTTGGGAGAGGTGATGGCGTTTGTGAGATCAGTGCCTTCTGCGCTTAACTTCACACGGAGTCTGGTATAAACTCTGGTGGTCTGGGTTGAGGGAGAGTACACAAAAGGTTTGAATCTCACGGTAATTCCACGGTAATCTCTCAAGATGAAAGGCTCGCTGAGTTCGGCAGGTTTTTGGGGATACACCGAAGTACCGTTGTAAAACTCCGCAAAAGTATAGGGCACTGTGGAGGGATCGATGTCTCTGGTGAGATTTCCCTTGGAGGGGGCAATTCTCATCTCCATGTCCACATACTCGCTATCTATAAGCTCCATTCTCATCCCGGCTGTTCCGGGGATTATCACGCTTCCTGCCATTACCGGCACTTGGGGCAAGCCCTGTTCTAATGTCAGTCCAGCTTTGTCCAAACTCAAAGAAAACCAAGTTTGGTTATCTATGGTAACGGATTGGCGATGGAAACTACCTAAGCTTAGCTCCAGAATCGTTTCCTGTCCGTTACTCTGTATCAAACGTATCTCATTGCCGTATGGGGCAATTTCCACCAATTCCGCTTTCAGGCTTATGCTCAATAGCAGAATCAGTCCTAGTAATATAATGAGTCTTTTCACTATATCCTCCATAGTATCATATCATCATTTATAAACATCATTGCACTATATCTCAAAATCAGGAAGGCACCACCCGGAAGGATGGTGCCCATTATCTTCGTTTTACTTCATTAACATCATTTTTTGGGTGGCTTGATATGTTCCAGAGGACATCCGATATAGGTAGATACCGCTGGATACGGGATTCCCCTTGTCATCTCTGCCATTCCATACCATTTGGTGATTGCCAGAGCTGAGGGGAGCATTTACAAGACTTTTAACCAACTGCCCCTTCATGTTATAGATATTCAGTTTCACATGCCCTGCGTCCTTCAAAGAGAACCGTATTGTGGTCTGGGGATTGAAGGGGTTCGGGAAGTTGCCTTTCAGTTCGGTAACAGCAGGGTTCACCAAGTTCTCGTTTGAGCTGGGATTCACGGAGATCGGGATAGCGATCGAAGGCATATCGGGATCATTTGTCATAATCTGGATATTGCCATTAATAGCTGGGACTTCCACTCCCGCTACATAAACAACCGTGAAACTGCGGGTTACACCGGGAGAAACCACATAATAGTAATCGTTTGGCAGGGTCTGACCCATATACTGTAGTTCAAACTCCACAGGGATTGTAATGGTACCGCTAAGATCAGCTGTTCCCAGATTGCGTAGTACGAAGGTTTCGTTGTTGGTGCTGTTGGGGAATACATTGTCGAACACCACGCTTTCCGTATTTGTATATGCCATGGGCAGTTCACTGGATCCGGTAAGGGGGAATCTGATGTCATCGATCCACGCGCAGTCTGTGCCGGAACTCATGCTACCATCTTTTATGTAAGTCCATTTAAATGTTCTGGAACCAGCGGAAACAGGGAAGCTAACTTCTGCCCAAGCTTGATTTCCGCTCCAGGAACCTTGTTCGGTGCCATCGATGTAGAACTTCAGATAATCCCATCCGGATTCCGAAGAAACCTTGCGGAAGAAGCTCACTTCACCATCAGCCATTACATCCATCGTGAGTTCAAGATTGGTACTTTGATTGTGAGTTATGCTACCACTTTTTGCGGAGTAAACACCGGAATTCCGATCGTTGTTCACGATAACCCAGGGTTGCGTACTCACGTTTTGCCAAGCAAAGGAGCTGAAGTCACCGGTTTCAAAGCCTTCCATGATGGCTCCTACAGGGATGATGAGCCCGTGGTTGATCATCTGCATGCCCATGTCGAGCGCGATGCCTACTGCGATTGTAGTGCCAAGATCTGCATCCGGGGCAATCATGAGTTCAAAGTTCAAAGGAATCACTCCTCCCGTAGCCATTCCCGGAACTGTGAAATTGGCAATGGGGAGGGTGGCAGAATCGCTGTTCAGAATCAAGTTCAGTGTTCCGCTTTCGGCGGTCATGTGGCCGATATTGGTAATGTTAAGAGTGATGTCGATAGTTTCGCCAGCGTCATAGATACCATCGTTGTTGGGGTCGAAGTAGCTCACTGAACTGATAACCACATTCGGCGCATTGATTGTCAAGCTTCGATTACTGGTCCAGAGATGCTCACCATCGCTTACATCGATGGCAAATTCAGCAACATGTTGATCCGGAGTTCCCTGATCGATATTTAAGCTGAAAATCGCAGGAACGTTAAGCACGCCATTGGCAGAGATATCGCTGATGGTAACTTCATTATCCGGGATATACACCCAAGGGCTGCTTGTGCTGATGGAAACAGTGAGGTTTGTAGCGTCAAGGATGCCGACATTGTTGAAATCCAGATCGATCGGGACGGTCTCTCCAGCTTCAGCAGTACCGCTTTCGTCTGCTACTAATATATTGCCGACAGTCACGTAAGGACCTTCGTTGGGGATCACACTGATAGTGGAGATCAGGGGTTTGCGGCGGGATCTGGTAGCTACTATGTCTGCATTTCCAGGTTGATCAAAGGGAGTGAATTCCAGGTTCAGATAGCCACTGGCATCAGTGAGTCCTACGCCATGATTGATGCCGTTCATGGAGATGGATACCCAGGTATAGGGATCGGCGTTGATTTCCATGGAATCCAGACCCATAAAGAGTGTCTCTGGCACTTGCATGGAGTTGGCGGCGGGAATGCCAATATAGGGCACCAGCGAGGGGTCGCCCATAATGGAGTAAATCTCCCAATAATAGTTTATAAGGCTGCTATTGCCTTGAACCACGGCAAGGTTGCCCATCAGGATGTTTGCACCTGCGGTGGATGCCCAGTCTGCGAAAACCTCGCCATTTTCATGGAACAAAGCATCGTAAACACCTAATTTTGTAGCGTCGTAAGCTGCCGCTTGCCCGGTGGCACTGCCTTTTGCGCCTACTGCCCACCAATAGTCCTCATCCCAATAAGTACTGTTCGTACCACCGATGTAGATGACGGCACCTTTGTTTTCTGCTCGCAGCCAAGCTTCAGCGAAACTTAGATTAGCGTCGAACTTGCTGGTAAGACAGCAGTTTCCCACCACATATGAGTATTTGTTCTGGTTTTGCAGACTATTGATGTTGCTGATATTGAAACGGGGGTCGTGCCAGTAGGTTACATCACCGTGAGCGGTATAGTTTACATAACCAGCGCCAGCGGAGACATCAGCTATAATCTGGGTTTCGCTGTTTCCGGAGGCGGGGTAGAGGTAGGTGTGGGAGTCTATCCCATGGGCAGTATTGAAGTAGCGGGTTGTGGCATAATTGATGGCACCATTGGCATGAGTGGGAGACCAATAGCTATCCACACCGGCAATCATTACAGCTTCTGCTAGGTAACTATCATCCGGCATTGTGTACATCTCATGCATGAGGGTTTTGTTTACCTGATTGGTCACTTCTGCGGGAGTAGTAGCAGAAAACCTGCCAAAGTACAGTTCTGGCATGTAATCTGTGCCCTGAAGTCGCACATAATGAAGATCGGTGGGATGACTCTCACCGGGGATGGTGGAAGCTCCGGATGCCACCTGCGCAACATCGCCAACGATCAACAGGTAACTGGGAGCTGGGTTCTCGGTAGTCGCTGCGTTCCATATGCCCTGCATGTAGTTTTTAATGCTGTTTACATTGTTACCGATTGTTTCGATGGTAGCTACCGTGACATTGTATCCTTCCTTGGTCTTCCAATCCACAAAAGGTTGCAAGGCAGGGATAAAGCTTTGGGGGGTGATTATAACATAACCGATTGGGTAACGCATCAGACTGGAGCGGGTATCCTGATAGTTCCAGATCGTAGAAGCAAGAGCGGATCTAAATGCCGGCGATTGTGTCTTGGCTTTCAGATTCGAAGTCGCAGAGAAGTCCGCTCCGTTGAATGTAATCTCAACATCGGTGGAACTTACTATATCGAGGCTTTTGGATGCTGGGTTGTAGTTCGCGGGGATATAGTCCAGAGCAAACAGACGTTCGCCGCGGAGCATTCCCAGTTCTTCTATTTTAACCGAGGGGTTATTGGTGCCACGGGTTCCATTGTAGAAGTTTCTGTTTACTACAAAAGGCAGATCTTCGGGGTTCGCGCTCTTGGAAACGCTTTCTTGGGAGGGAATCACCGGATAGTTGATCCCACGCTCTGCAAGGTTTATCTTCATGCGTTGAGTGTTGGAAAGCCGGATCTGAGGCTCAGCACCCATCGGTACGCTGATGATTTTACGCAACAGAGGCAGACGAGGTTCGCCAACCTTGTTTGTAGAGCTAAAGTTATTCGCTGTCAAGAGTGTGAACACACCCTCTTTGCTTTGGATTTCCTGAAAGTTCAGCTGGTCGATGGCAAAGCTTACTTTCATACCATAAATGTCGCTGGAGAGGATCTCAGCCTGAGCTTTCCCTCTCTGCAACTGGATGCTGCCGCTGTTTGCCATCAGCATTGCGGATAGCATTAACAGCATCAGAGTAACAAGATGCTTGTTCATAATTTCTCCTATATATTATCTCAAAAAAATACTAACAATTTAAGGCACACAAAGCCTGCTGATAGTTTAAGCAAGAATGGAACCAAGACTATAGAAAAGTGGGGGAATATCATAGAATATTTGCGGCTCTGTGGGATTAGGTCAACAGCGGGAACTGAATCCGCTATTACTGTTGCTGATTGGCGGAGTTAATCCTCTTTCAGTAGCGTAGCTCCCTCTTCGGGATAAGCTTTAGTTAAGTTGCGGATGCCCACAGGGTCAAGATTCATGGTATCGTATCGGGATGGCATGGCGGAGAAGTATTTACTGTAGATTATTTTAAGGCTGTTCTGTTCTTCCTCCAAGGGACTGAAATCCGCCATTTCGTAAAGGAGATCCAGTTCCGCGTTCGCTTCTACCTGAGTATATTCCACATCAATAGTGTATATAAGGTTGTCTTCGTTATCAAATAGCCCCAAGATGAAGAAACCCTGAATCTCCACATCCAGATTGTTTTTCAGGGTTACAAAGACATCCGCGGGTCGGGGCAGTTCGTAGATGTCGTACAAAAAACCTTCTTCCGTGGCTATCGGGACCACGTTGATCTCGCTATTCAGATTGAATGCCTGTTCATCCAGCCAGTTTCCGCTGTAACTGCGTGCGGAACGGAAACCTCCCCAATATGCAAGGGTTCGTTCTTCGTACTTGGTCATACCGGGGTCATTAACTATATAGGAAGACGCTTTTGCGTTTGCCCCATCGCGTTTCACAACTAATACCCAATGTGATCTACGTCCGGCAACTTTTACGATAACCTTGTTCCCCTTGTCTAACTCGCTATCCAGAAAGTCCCAGTCGTTATAGCGAGTGCTTTGCCCTTCAAGCTCCATACCCAGGCCTTCTCCATCGATCAAGCCGGGGATCTGCCAGCGCATGTTGTTACCGGAATATCCGCCGTTCTTTTTCAGCCAATCGTTAAGTTTACCGGGTGTCATATATGGGTTGGAAGCTTCCTGATTGAGCAACATAGATAGGCAGGATACCACGCATCCACTTCTGCCGATGGATCTACCTCCACCCAGGCGGCTGGATTTCCAGCGTGAATCATTTTGCGAGAACCAGCTAAAACCACTTGCGTGCGCAATAGCAATGGACAAGACGAGTATATATATTATAAGGTATTTCTTCATAGGCATTATCTCTTCTTAAAAGACCAGATATCAGCGAGTTGTGATATCCATGCCACTAAGACGAGCATCTCATATTTGTCAATCCAAAATTTTCTTCTTGCCAGAAAATGACCGTTCTGCAACATGGGTAAAATAACCTGCGATGAGAGATACGGTCTGGCATCAAGGGTGGATGAGACTCCTCCTTTATGACCTCATTGTATCAATTCTACGCACTCAGGATCTAAGAAATGGAAATCAAAAGACACGTAGTGACCATCATCGTCGATGACATTGAGACTGCGTTCCAGCCTGTGAGCGAGATGCTACATGCAAACGCTGAATCCATTTTGTTACGAGTTGGCTATCCCATGCGGGATTGGGGCGCGTCCGTCATTTTTCTGGTGATGGAAGCAGATACGGCTCAGATGGGTGCTTTCTCTGGCAAGCTTGGCATGTTGAGAGGCGTAAGAGTGAAGACACAAACATTGAAAATTGAACGAGGAGATACAAATGAAGATTAACATCGAAGGCATTAAATCTTTCATCCCGGATGCCACTATCGAGGCTCTACTTATTCAGGAAGCGAACGCCCCTGCCAGTAGAATCCGGGACATTATCCAGAAATCTTTGGATAAAAACAGGCTAGACCCTGCCGAAACCGCCGCTCTGATCAGCGTAAAAGATCCCGAACTGCGCCAAATGATCATGGAAGGTGCGCGCGAGCTTAAAGAACGGATCTACGGTAACCGCATCGTGCTGTTTGCCCCTCTCTATGTGGGTAATGAATGCATCAACGACTGTGTATATTGTGGTTTCCGCATCTCAAACGAGGAATGCCAGCGCTCTACACTGGATCACCGGCAATTGGTGGAAGAAACCAAGGCATTGGTGGAAACCGGACACAAACGCTTGATCATGGTTTATGGGGAGCATCCCAAATACGACGCCCGCTATATCGCAGACACGGTACAGACGGTTTATGATACAAAGTATAAAAAGGGTGAAATCCGCCGGGTAAACATCAATGCTGCCCCGATGGACATCGAAGGTTATAGGATCGTAAAATCAGTTGGCATCGGTACATATCAAATATTCCAGGAAACATATCACCAAAAGACCTACGAAAAATTGCATCCCAGGGGACCCAAAAGCAGCTTCCTATGGCGCTTGGACGGCTTGGACAGAGCTATGAAGGCGGGAATCGACGATCTTGGAATTGGAGCTTTGATGGGTCTTTACGATTGGCGTTTTGAGGTGATGGCCCTGTTGTATCACACGATTCACTTGGAGGATACCTTTGGTGTAGGGCCTCACACGATATCCTTCCCGCGCATCGAACCTGCCATCGGAACGGATTTCACTCAGCATCCTCCATTCCGGGTTTCGGACGAAGATTTCAAGCTTTTGGTAGCGATCATCAGGCTTAGCGTGCCATACACCGGCATGATCCTTACTGCTAGGGAACCCATTGAGATTCGCAACGAAGTATTGCGTTTCGGTGTTTCTCAGATCGACGCCGGAAGCTCAATCGGCGTGGGTGATTACTCTCACAAAGATGACGAATCACGCAAGAAAGCCCAATTTGTTCTGGGCGATACCCGTTCTTTGGATGATGTGATCTATGAGCTTGCCAATGGAGGCTATATCCCGTCCTTCTGCACCTCATGCTATCGGGCAGGAAGAACCGGAGAACACTTCATGGAGTTTGCCATTCCCGGATTTGTGAAAAAGTTTTGTACTCCCAACGCGCTGCTAACTTTCGCAGAATATCTCTACGACTTCTCTTCTCAAAGAACCCTTCAGGCAGGCTTGGAGCTTATCGACCATGAGGTTGATAAAATCGAAGACGAAAGCATGAAGAAATCTGTAATCGATAAACTCGCTGAAATGAAGGCAGGAACCAGAGATCTATATTACTAAAACCGAAAGATGCGCTTGCTCTACAGCAGGATAAGGCTTATCTTGTTGGTAAAAGAACAAGGAGTCAGCAATGCTTATAGAAGTTACAGACAAGAACTTCGCTGAAGTGACCAAACAAGGCAATGTGATAATAGATTTTTGGGCGCCATGGTGTGGACCCTGCAATATGATAGGGCCCATTCTTGAAGAAATGGCAAACGAGATGCCGGATATAACTTTTGGCAAGTTGAATGTGGATGACTACCCAGAATTGGCGGGAAAGCACGGTGTGATGAGTATCCCCACCCTCTTCTTTTACCGGGATGGAGAACTGAGGGATAGCTCTATCGGCGCGGTTTCCAAAAACGTGATAATAAACAAGCTGAAATCTCTGGATTGATATCGGGAGCTAAAAAATTACTCGCAAAGATTTTATCAACGCACTCGAATACTACCCTTTTCGAGCCCTCTTGGTCCTGCTGAGAAGCCTTCCTCTGGCATTCAGCAGGGCTTTTATTCTTTTTTTGTTCGATTTTGTAGGATACCGCATCGGAATCCGCAAGGATGTGGCGCGAACCCAATTGAAACATGTGTTTCCGAAATGGGATGAACAGACAATAAACAGCACATTGAAGGGCATCTACCGCCATATGGCTCTAAACATAGTGGATGAATATTTGGTAAACGACGCCGACTTAAATGCAAGATCCGAGATTATTGGCATGGAAAACATGCAGAAAGCCATGGATATGAAGCACGGCGTGATCCTTGCCACTGCTCATTTCGGTAATTGGGAAGCTGCCAGAATAATGCCCCTTAAGGGCATCCCCCTAAGCGTGATAACCAAAAAACAACGCAACACCCTCTTCGATAATTACACAAATTATATCCGCCAACGCAGCGGAGTGCGCATAATCGACATGCGTAAAGGGCTGCGGGACATCGTTCAGGATCTATCGGAACAGCGGGTTATCGCCATTTTAGCAGATCAGAATGCGGGTGGACGCGGGTTGATTTTGGACTTCTTGGGCTATCCTGCCTCAAATTGGAAAGGGGTGGCAAAACTAAGCTTGCGCTATCAAGTACCCATTGTTCCGGGATTTGTGGTACGCAGTCCCGACGATAAACTGGTTTTCGAATTCTCGGACATCATATATCACCCGGAGCTTACAGATAAAGAGGAGAACTATCCCCTGGTTCTTTCGGAGATTATCGCGGTTACCGAAAGTTATATCAGACGTCACCCGGATCACTGGTTTTGGGTGCACAAACGCTGGAAACATGGCTATGATATGTTTCCCTGAATCCTTGTTGACCCGGGTTTAAATAATCCCAGATAATTTCCTCTTACTCATACTAACCTGATCCTTCTGATTCAAATTATCTGCGTTGCTTGAGCTTTGTATTGGTCCCATGCCTTATACGAAAATCACCTAAAGTTTCGCAACTCATTAGTCCATTTGTTTTCTCACTAATCTGGTTTTTACGGAAATCCTTCACGCTGTCATCAATTATCCTAGGTATCGATTCGATTATCAACCCTAGCTCATTGCTATCAAGCTTCGTGAAGCTGTGGGCAGTTAGAGTCGATGCAGCCTGGACTGCTTAAACACAGCTTGGGGATTGCTTGGAGAGATAGGGTAGAGTCATTCTCGATTTTGGGCTTGACACAATGTGCCGGATCAAGCACCGTGATCCGATGCCATAAACAAAGGATAACTGATGGAGTATATTGATTTTAAGAAAGAAGCGGGAGAGTTGATTCACCAGATTGGGGAGATCCGCAAGCTTATGGACCCTGCAAGAAAACACGAGGAACTTAAAGCCCTGGAATCTACCATGAACGATCCCAGCTTCTGGAACGACCAAAATCATGCCAAAAAAATCAGCAAACAAGTATCTCAACTTCGAGATGAGATTGAGCATATAGCCCGTTTGGAGAGTACTCGGGAAGAACTGGAGACATATCTTGAGTTTTTGGATGAGGAATTTTCCGAGGATATGTTGGCAGAAGCCGAAGCGAACTTGCCGTATATACGTCAGTTCACTGAAAAGGCAGAAATCGAATGCCTGCTAAACGATAAATACGACCACAATGATGCCCTGTTCACAATTCACGCCGGAGCAGGTGGCACGGAAGCCCAGGATTGGGCACAGATGCTATTGAGAATGTATATGCGCTGGGCAGAAACAAACAAATACTCCTTCAATGTGATCGATAGCTTGCCGGGTGAGGAAGCTGGAATAAAAAGCGCGACAATCGAGATCAGCGGAAACTTCGCCTATGGCTTGCTCAAAAGTGAGATCGGAATTCATCGCTTGGTGCGGATGAGTCCTTTCAACTCCCAGGGCAAGCGGCAAACCTCATTTGCTTCCGTGTTCGTGTATCCGGAGTTTGACGACGATATCGAGGTGGAAATTGACGCAAAAGATCTGAAGATAGATACCTATCGGGCCAGCGGAGCGGGGGGGCAACACGTGAACACCACCGATTCCGCAGTACGGATTACTCACCTGCCCACCAATATCGTGGTAAGTTGCCAAAACGAACGATCTCAGATCCAAAACCGTGAAAAAGCTATGGCGATCCTAAAAAGCAGATTGTATCAGTATTACGAGGAGCAACGCGAAGCCGAAAAAAAGAGCCAAGAGAGCACCAAGACCGATATCGGCTGGGGGAATCAGATTCGCTCTTATGTGTTTCAGCCATATCAGATGGTAAAAGATCACCGCACAAATCACGAATCTGGCCAGGTAGACAAGGTAATGGATGGCGATCTAGACCAATTCATTTATGCTTGGTTGAAATTGAGTGCAAAATCGAGGATGCATGGCTAAGGATTATAAGCAACTGATCAAAAACCTTGATCCGGCAAAAATACCTCAACACATAGGTATCATCATGGATGGTAACGGCAGGTGGGCAAAAAAGCGCATGCAACCGCGGTTGTTTGGGCATCGGGCTGGAGCCAAAGCCATTCGCAAAGTGGTTGAACTGGGGGTAGAGCTAAAGCTGAAGATTATTACCTTCTATGCCTTTTCCACGGAAAACTGGACCCGCCCGGCGGATGAAGTAAACGGACTTTTAAAGCTTCTGATAGAGTATCTTACGGATGAGATTCCGGAATTGAACGCACAAAATATCTTTGTGGATTTCATCGGTTCTGAAGCGGGTTTGGATGAGGATTATCTCGCTACAATCCATTCTTTGGCAGCTCAGACTCACCAAAACACTGGGATGAAGGTAAACATCGCGTTCAATTATGGGGGCAGGCTAGAGATCATCGAAGCGATAAAAAAACTGAAGCCAGATGAGATTGAGAAACTGAACCCGGATAATTTCGGGGACTATCTGTATACCGCCGGACAACCTGATCCGGATCTGATCATCCGTACCAGTGGTGAATATCGGCTCTCCAATTTTCTGATCTGGCAAGCAGCATATTCCGAGATATATATTACGGATACGCTGTGGCCGGATTTCGATAAAATAGCATTCCTCAACGCTTTATTGGATTTTCAATCCCGAAAACGCAGATTTGGAGGCATCGGCTAATGCAAGAACTGGCTAAACGAGTGGTGGTATCGATTGTTTTCATTCCCTTTCTCATCGTAGCGCTTTATATGCAGGGTTGGTTTCTATTCTTTCTGTTTCTGACACTGAGTGTATTGGGCAGCCAGGAATATCTTGCTATGATGCAGAAAAGGGACTTGAGGATACCAAAGCAGTGGTGCTTCCTGAACCCAATATTCTATGCGTTGTGGGTATTGATCCCCGGAGCGGAGATGGGAATCTTGGTACTGGCTGTGATAGCGGCAATGATACCTCAACTCATAAAGTGGGACAAAAATATGAGCGTTCCCACCATGTTCGCAGTGGTTTGGGGTGGCTTGTATACGGCGTTGTTGCCGGCATTGATCGTAAAGATCAGCTTTGAACTATCCGATAAGAAAATTTTACTTGCCTTAATTCTGATGATATGGATAGTGGATTCAATAGCGTATTTTGTCGGTATGCGTTTTGGTAAAAAGCGTGATATTACGCCAGTTAGCCCTCGCAAAAGCCGTGAAGGTTTTATCGCGGGTTTGCTTGCACCGCCGGTGATCTCGCTTATTATGTACATAAGTGGTTTTAGATATTTTAGCCCGATGGAGCTTGGTTCTCTTGCTGTTGCCGCCGGAGTATTCGGTCAACTTGGCGACCTGATGGAATCCATGCTTAAAAGGTTTTGTAATGTAAAGGACAGCTCGAAGCTTATCCCGGGTCATGGAGGAATGTTGGATCGCACCGACAGCATCCTTCTGGCGGGAGGTTTCCTGTATGCAGCCTTGGCGATTGTATCCGCTGTGGCTTAAACTATTTCTAACAATACAAGGATGAAACTAGCGTAATTTCATGGAGGAAATTATGAAGAAAACAACAATCATAGTGGCACTGATGTGCCTCATTACTGGCGTTGCCTTTGCGCAGAACCTTCTGCACTATTGGAACTTCAACGATAGCCCCGCTTCAGAAACTAACTGGCCTCAACCGATTCCCGCTACCAATGGCTCAGGCGAGATTACTTATACCTTTAGCGAAGCTTGGACATTTGCCGGCACCAACATCAACGGTGAAGCTGGCGAGATCAACGGTGGCAGTTTCTGTCCCCGGGGTGGATTGGATAACATAAACGATGGTGAATATTTCACCATTATCGCTCCTACAGACGGTATGGAAAACATCGTGGTCAGCTATGCCACACGCAAGACAACCACTGGCTTCAACAGCCATGAGATACTCTATACCACCGATGGTACAACCTGGAATCCCAAAGAAACCCTTTCATTGGACGGTTTCGAGAATAACTGGGTAGCCAGCCAGGTTTTCACGATTGATTTCTCCGCTATTCCCGCTGTGAACGACAATCCGAACTTCGCAGTAAGAATCGTACTTACCGGTGTTTCTTCTGCGGTTGGAAATAACCGAGTGGACAACCTGAAAGTAATCGGAGCATCTGCAGGGGGAGTAGCTACTCCTACCTTCAATCCTCCAGCTGGCGCTTTTACCCAACCCGTGAATGTTGCCATTTCTACTACCACGCCCGGTGCGACTATCAGATACACAATTGATGGTACCGAACCTACTGCGTCTTCTACGGTTTACAATACTCCTATCAATATCAGCTCTACCACTACTGTGAAAGCAAAAGCATGGGCAGATGGATTGAATCCGTCCATGACCGCCACCGCGGCTTATATGTTCCCGGTGGTTATCGAAAACCTCACCCAGCTTCGTCAGCAAGCAGCAGACAATACCACTCTGTATTATGTATCCGGCCCCGCAATCCTTACCTTCAAACAAAGCAACCGCAACCAGAAATTCTTCCAAGATGCTGGCGCTGCTATCTTGATCGACGATCCGAGTAACATAATCACTTCCAACTATCAGATTGGTGATGCTGTAGAAGGTCTTACTGGAAAGCTGAATATGTATTTCGAAACTCTGCAGTTCCTTCCCACTCTGGATCCCGGTCCTGCCGAATCCAGTGGAAACTACATCCACATCCCCACCGTAACCGTAGCTCAGCTTAATGGTGATATCGGAACTAACAACTACCAGTCTCGCCTGGTGCTGATCAACGATCTCAGCTTCGATAGCCCCAGCGGAAACTACACCACAAACCCCGCAGTGAGCTATCCCATCCACGATGCTACTGGTTCCATGACCTTCCGTACATCTTTCTACGGTGTGGATTATATCGATACCCCGATGCACGTAGGAAACTTCAGTGCCCGCGGTTTGATCGCTCACTTCCAGGGCACCGCGCAGATCACCCCCAGAATGCTGGCGGACTTCAATCCTGTATCAAATAACGACGAAGTTCAGACTCCAGCTCAGGTCGCGTTGATCGGAAACTATCCCAACCCCTTCAACCCAGAAACAACCATCAAATTCCAGATGGGAAAAGCCGCTCCTGCCACTATCGAGATTTATAACCAAAAGGGTCAGATCGTGAAGAGCTTCGATTTTGCTCAAGCTAAAGCAGGCGTGAACAACATCGTTTGGAATGGTTTGGATAACAACGGTTCATCTGTATCTAGTGGAGTTTACTTCTTCCGTCTCAAATCCGGAAGCTATAGCTCTACCAAGAAAATGGTCTTGATGAAATAAACCTTGAACATCAAGAGTAACCTGTACAGCCTGATAGCGATATGCATATGGTCTTCGCTGGAGCTCGCCGGAAAGCTTTTGGGAGAAGGGATCTCACCCTTTGCCATCACAGCCTGGCGGTTCTTGATCGGGGGATCGGTAATCTTGCCCTTTGCTATCATACAGGGTACTCGGAATAAAGTAAAACTTACAGTTGGCAGCATATTGACCCTCGGCGCTTTGGGAATCCTGAACGTCGTGGTCAGTATGCTGCTTTTACAAATGGCAATCTACTATGGTAAGGCTTCTCTTACAGCGATAATTGTGAGCATGAACCCACTTTTTGTAAGCTTGTTTGCTTGGCTTATCATCAAAGAAAAGCTCAGCAGAAACAAAATATTCTGCATTTCTATGGGCATCATCGGGCTCGGCGTGATTGTGTTCGGAGAGCACGAACTCGCCAGCACAGATTTTCTGCATCTTCCTGCCGGGATATTCTTTGCTTTGTTGGCTTCCATTACCTTTGGTCTCTACACGGTTCTTACTAAAAAAGCTGTAAACCGGTATGGCAACCGTATCACCAACTGCGCTTCATTTTTGATCGGAGGAGCAAGTCTTACAGTTATCAACATACTAATCGGAAAAACAATGCTGTTCGAGCCGACAACGAGATCTTTGACTTTGATCCTGTATCTGGGAATAGTCATCACGGGAGTAGCTTATCTGTTTTATTTCGAGGCAATGAAGGACCTCAGCGCAGCCGGGGCAGCCAAGTATTTCTTTTTGAAGCCAGTGTTGGCAAGCCTTTTGGCAGTGATCCTGCTCTCCGAGCGGCTCAGCACGCTACAGATCGTGGGAGTGGTTTTGGTGATAATAAGCCTGGCATTCAGTACTGTGGCAGGTTATATGCGGAAATGGCAGGGCAGGGCTGTATGAGCAAGATTGATCTTAAGAAAAACATCCTCACCAGCGGTAGTTTCCGGGCCTTGATCATGATCACATCCTTCTTCACAAGTTTCATGTCTGCCCGGTATCTTGGGGTGGAGATCAAGGGTGTATATAGCTATCTCTATACCGTTGTGGGTTTTGCCTGGCTAATCCTGGATATGGGCGTGTATCGCAGCATACCGTATCTGGTGCGCAAGTTTCCTGATAAACTCCAGGAAGTATTTAATTTATCTGTATTCTTGTTTGTCTTGGAAAGCCTTCTTTTGGGGATCGTAGGGCTTTGTTGCATCGGTTTTTGGAGTTCTCTATTGGGGCTTGAACTCAGCCGGGGATCACTCATCTTGATCGTGATGCTGATTACCAGTTCAAAGTTCGGGATGCAGTTACAATCCTTGTATGTAGGAATGGATAAAATTTGGAACCATTCAATCGCTCAGCTTCTCAGTGCCCTATTTCTGGTAGTGATGCTTTTAATCGGTTTGCTTTTTGCAAAGGATGCAAACAAACTGATGTACATGCTGGCGATAGGCGTGGGATCCCAGTTTCTGTTGGTAGGATCCTACCTCGGGATGGTCAAATGGGAGCGGATCAGATTCAGCTTCGATCCTGAACTGTTGAAGATCATATACAGCCACAGTTTCCGTGTCTTTTTATCGTCCCTCTTTGTTTCTTTTCTTTTGCGGGTAGATATCATCTTGATCAAGCGAGCTTTGAGTTTCAGCGAAGTGGGTATCTATTCCATTGCGGCTCACATTATCGATGTGTTACAGCTGGCGTCGAATGTGGTGGGTGTCCTACTTCTGGTGAAGCTCGCGGATTGTACTCTAATAGAAGACAAATGGCATATCATGCGCAAGATACTACTTGTGTTTAGCTTGATTCTTGGCGCAGCCAATATCGGGTTTCTGATATTGGGAAAATGGCTATTAGGGATTTTCTTCGGGAGCGATTTTGTGCCGGTATATGGAGTTTATCTGTGGTTGATTCCCGCCAGCTTCAGCTTGTCCTTTGGTTCGCTTTTCAATAACTATCTTAATAGCAAAGGATTCCCAATTATTAGCATTATCCTGCCGGCTCTGGCTTTGGGTGCAAATGTGGCTCTGAACCTTTTATTCATCCCTATTTGGGGGATTTACGGAGCCGCGCTCGCCACGAGTGTTTCATACACGCTATGGTTTTTATCCATCGTAGCTTACGAACACTTTACAACGGGTAAGAAACTGATGTTTTATCTGATTCCCAGAAAAGCTGATTTTACCGAACTGAGGGATTACGCGCTGTCCTTGATTCCCTTGGGCAGATAAACTAATATCAGTATGGCGACCATGAAACTGCTAGTGATTACAGACCTGTATCCCGACCAATTCAACCCTATCGGGAATATTTTCGTGAAGCATCAGGTGATGGAGATGCAAAAGCACTACGATGTCTATGTCTTTGCAACACACATGCCAAGCTTTGATCCCAAGTTGTCCTTCGTCAAACGCACAAGTGATGAATATCACTACTATTTTCGGCTGTTCAAGCCGTTGTATCTCCTCAATACTTTCAAATACTGGATGCTTGTAATCCCTGCCATCAAAAAAACCATCGGACAGATTAAACCGGATATCATTCACGTTCACGATTGCAGGCATGTTCCGGAATTAGTGAATCTAGCTCCGTTGTTGCGTAGAACAGGGATTCCGCATTATCTGACAGTCCACAACATCACAACGCATCCGGATCGGATCACCAACCCCGTATTGCGGCTGGTGTATCGTTTCATGCTTCCAAGGGCTTACCAAGGATGGAATCATATCTTTTGCGTAAACGACCAGCTCGTAAAGCAAATTACTTCTTATACCTCAAATCAGAGCATCAGCAGGATTGGTAACGCTATCAACCCTTGTACCCGGATATCAGATCCACTGATGGACGAAGTAGCGTCCTTCATCGATGGGGCAGAGTTCAAGATTATCAGCGCGGGAAACCTAAAGGTTACCAAGGGATTTGATCTTCTTATAAAAGCTGTTTCTGAGTTAGTTAAGGATGGCATTGATATTCGCTTGGCGATATTTGGGGATGGGGAACAGAGACCCAGTCTGGAGAATGTGATCCGGACAAGCGGAACTCAGGATGCCATTCGCTGTTTTGGTGGTGTAGAAAATACGCTTTTAAGAAACCTTTACCCATTCTTTGATGCCTTCATCCTGCCAAGCTATAGTGAGACCTTTGGCATTGTATATCTGGAAGCGATGTCCGCCGGGATAATGGCTGTGGGTGTAAGAGGTCAGGGCATCGATGGAGTGATCAAGCATGGTGAAAACGGACTACTTTTGGTACCTAAAAGTATCTCAAGCATCATAAGTCAGATTCGCTGGATGATGGCTAATCCCGGGGCCACCAAAAGTATTGCCAAAGCAGGTAAGGCAATGGTGGATAGTGATTATCGCATGGATCAATTGTGCGCCAGCATCAGGACTAAGTATGAAACGCGATAATCGGATCTTGATGATCGTGAATGAATTTCCACCCACTGGCGAGAGTGGTGTGCAAAGACCGCTGAAGTTCTTGAAATATCTGGATCGGGCAGGCTGGGAGTGTTGGATTGTAACCCCCAGGAAACCTACTAAAAATGTGCTTGATCAATCACTTTGTGAGGACATCCCTCCCAACGCGCACATTATCCGAACTCACAACTGGGGTCTTACAGCCTCCGCGACTGATTTGGTGGCGGATATTCGAGCTAAAACTGCCACGAAGAAGAGCCCTGCAAAACGCTTGATGTGGAAGGCAATCAAGCTTGTCAATGACATTCTATTCCCTGTTGACAAGCAAATCGGCTGGACTCCCTTTGCACTGCTAGCGTCAATAAGAGTGATTCGCAAGCAAAAGATCCGCAACGTCTATATAACCGGTTTCCCCTTCTCCGCGCTGCTGATGGGCATCCCTCTTAAACGAATATTTGGTAACCGGATCTTCTGGGTGGCGGATTATCGGGATGCTTGGCAGTTTGAACCTCTGTTTGAGAGCAATGTATTGCCATTCAGATCTCACATTATTCGTAAATGCGACGATTTGGTGTTAAGAACCTGCGATCGGATACTCTTCGTTACCGAATACACCAAAGCAAGGTATCAGAAGCATTTTGCCTGGATCAAGGAGAAAGCGGAGGTCATCACCAACGGGTTCGATGATGACGATTTTGCTCAGGTTCAGCCGCATAAATTCGACAAGTTCACTTTTGTATATATGGGCAAAATCTATGGCCACAAAGGGAACCCAATCCCCTTGTTGCGGGCTATCGCAAACGCTAACATCATGGATTTTCAATATATTCACATCGGGACTATAGCCACTGAAGTATTACAAGAAATTGAAAGCATGAAGCTTCCCTTTTTCCATTTTTGGGGCTATAAATCTCACACAGAAGCCATCAACATTTCGGCTGGTGCAGATATCAACGTGATCGTGAATAACAACGATGCAGAATCTACCAGAGTGTTTCCCGGAAAAATCTTTGAGCTTATCAAGATCGGCAAGCCCATCCTAGCCGTTGGCCCTCCACATGGCATCGTGAAGGATCTTATGGAACAAACCCAATCTGGCGCTTACGCTTGTATTGACGACGAAACTGCTATACTAGACGCGATACATTGGCTTCGGACAGATTACCATGCAAGAACGGATTCCGCAACAATCCGGGCCTTTTCCCGCAGAGAACTAACGGCAAAACTCATAGAGGTTTACCATAATGGCAGATAGATATCTAGTTCTGCATACTTGGGGAATCGGGGATATGATTCTGCTAACCCCTGTATTAGAACTCATCCACGAAATGTATCCCAATATCAAATTCGATTTTGCGATCTTCCAAGCCACTGCCATGCTTCCCATCAAGAACGCACCTTATACTGGTGAGATAATTCGGGGTAGCTACAAAATGAACAAACTTGTACCCCTGATCTCTTGTCTAAAAGCAAAGAACTACGATTTTTGCATCACCAGCTCCGGCATTAGCGCCATCAAAGCGGGTTTGTTTGCCTGGTTGATCCGGGCGAAACGCAGGATCGGCGATGCACCAGCTGGAACCCTGCGGATATACACAGATCAGATCACGTTTGACCCTTCAATGCATAGAACCTGGGCAAATCATGCTCTATTCAAACTGGTGTTTGATCTGCCGGATGCCGGTTCAATCGCCACAAATCCCAGATATCGAGAAGTCTTTCGAACACGCTATCACAGTATCGCTTCAGCCGGGGTGGAGGCTGAGAGCTTCCTGAAGAAACACTATGCAACCGGAGACTTCGTAGTAGCAATACATCCGGGCTGCAACGCCAAAAACAAGTATCGCAGATGGGATCTGGAGTATTTTGTGGAGCTTGTTAGGTTGCTTAAATGCCGGCATGCTGCCTGGAAGTTCTACGTAATCGCTGGTCCTGATGAACTGGAAGAGGGCACCCAGCTTGCAAAGTGTATTGATGCACCCTGTCTGAGTGGAGTTAGCTTGGATACCGTGTCTGAAGCGTTGAAGCGTAGCAAGATGCTAATCAACACGGATTCTGGGATCGGGCATATAGCATCTTGCCACCAGTTGCCCAGCTTCGTTATTTTTGGTCCTGGAGACGAAAGACAGACTGCTCCTTTTGGAAACCATGCGGTTGTGATCAGATCAGAAGTTCCCTGCGCTCCTTGTGTGCAAAACAGACGCACGAAATGCGATACCGAATGCTTGAAAAAACTTCTACCCCACGTTGTGGCAGATGTAATCAGAGATCACAATCCGGAACAACAATAGGGCAGAGGGAGATAAGGTTCATATGGCAGCGAATCTCACGCAAAATAGGCATTTATACACCTACTATGATGTCAATGAGCTTCAAACTGCTTGACAGTTGGGATGTGGGCAGATTACTTGTCACGTACCGGATAACTATAGTTGCTGACATCTGTGAAAGAAGATTTGAGCTTAGTAACAAGCCCATATTCTGGGATTTCTTTACCGCTATTAGCATCAAAAGTATCCGGGAAACGAAAAGGAAGAATATCTTAGTTTGTACGATACAATCTTGATTGGGGAGTGTGTGTGAAGATTCTTTTTCTTAGCTCCCGCATACCTTATCCGCCGGATCGGGGGGATAAAGTTCGCACTTTGTTTCTGATGAGACAATTAGCAAAGTTGGGAGAGATCCATTTACTGGCGATGGTGGACGAGAAGCAGGACGCTAAGTCAATAGCCTCGTTAACAGCAGAGATTCACAATTGCCACTTTGTAGCTCACAGTAAGAAGCGGGCTTTACTGAATCTGCTTGCTAATATATTCTCCCACATTCCGTTTCAGGTAGCCTATTATAAAAACCCCAAGGTCTTTGCCAAGATAAACGAGCTTTGCGAAAATCACGATTTTGATCTGGTTTATACCCATCTGATCCGCATGGTACCTTATGCCCAGTTGGCAAAAAAGGCAAAAGTTATCCTAGACTATACTGATTGTATTTCGCTGGAATATAGCAGAAGTTTAGGACATCTCAGCGGAATACGCAAGCTCTTTTTCAAGATCGAATCTTCGCGTACTGCAAACTACGAGATGCGGGTGGCGAATCTCTTCACTGAGAACTGGGTGATATCACCGGTTGATCTGCAAAAATTGGGGCTCAAAGATCATCATCGCAGTGTAGTGGTACCCAATCAAGTGCGCATTTCTGATCTTGAGGCATCCCCGGGACTCAAGCAACGCCTAATCTTCACAGGAAATATGAGCGTACCCCATAACATAGTGGCTGCTCAAAATGTTGCAAGAAAGATCATGCCCGCCCTTCTTCACGATTTTCCCAAATTAGAGTTTGTGATAGTTGGTGCGGCTCCTTCCCCAGAGATCAAACTCTTGGATGGACTGAACAACACCAGGGTATTGGGTTATGTGGATGATCTCTATAATGAACTTATTAAAAGCGACATTTTTATCGCACCCATGTACTTTAGCGCGGGAATTCAAAACAAAGCTCTGGAAGCCATGGCATGCGGGATTCCGGTGATCACCACCCCCAATGTAGCTCAAAGCCTGGACGCTCACGACGAGGTGGAACTGATGATCGCGGAAGACAACCATGCTTTTGTAGTGAAAACAAGCTACCTGTTAAAAAATGACATTGCCCGGGCTCAGATCGGGAAATCCGGTAAAGCCTTGGTGCAAAACAAATACTCCACCGAAGCGATCTCTCAATTGATCGCAGAGCGGATTAACCACGTAATTCATTCCTAAAGAAAGGAGTTCCTTATAATGCAAAAAGTGAAACTTGGCCTCATTGGTTGTGGCCGAATCTCTAAAAATCATCTGGACGCGGTATCTCAGATACCCGAAGCGGAGTTTGTAGCGGTATGCGACTGCATCCCGGATAAAGCCCAAAAAGTGGCAGCGGAATATGGCATCACAAAGATCTACACAGATCATCATGAGATGCTAAAGAATGAAGAATTGGATTTAGTTTCTATTTGTACTCCCAGCGGCATGCATCCTCAGATGGGGATCGACGTGGCAAACGCCAAGGTAAACGTGCTTACCGAGAAACCCATGGCGATCAATATCGAAGCAGCGGATAGACTGATCAAAGCCTGCGACGATAATCATGTGAAGTTGTTCGTGGTAAAACAAAACCGCCTGAACAGCACAATGCAGCTTCTAAAACGCGCGATTGAAAAGAATCGCTTTGGTAGAATCTATATGGCACAGGCAAATGTATTCTGGCAACGCCCGCAAGCGTATTACGACGCTGAAAAGTGGCGCGGTACCTGGGAGTTTGACGGTGGTGCCTACATGAACCAAGCAAGCCACTATGTGGATGCCATTTATTGGCTTTTGGGTAATGTGGATAGCGTTTCTGCCTTTACCGCCACAATGGCACGCAAGATCGAAGCCGAAGATACTGGAAGTGCTATCCTCCAATTCCGCAGCGGCATCATAGCCTCCATAAACGTCACGATGCTCACCTATCCCAAGAACTTCGAAGGATCCATCACCATTATTGGTGAAAAAGGCACCGTAAAGGTTGGGGGAGTAGCGGTAAACAAGATTGAGAAATGGGAATTCGATGAATACGACGACGACGATCGCATCGCGATGGATTCGAACTATGTGCCGCCCAATGTGTATGGCTTTGGGCACAATCCCTATTATCGCAATGTTGCCGACGTTCTCTTGGGCAAAGCCGAACCATCCACCGACGGTCGCGATGGTAGAAAATCCGTGGAGATAATCCAGGCGATCTATCGCTCTGCCAAGACAGGGAAGAAGGTATCTCTGCCCTTGTAGAATTGCATTTAACTATTCCGAGCCCGGATTGTGAAAGCATTCCGGGCTCTATCGTACTAAATGATACACTGCCATTCATTGTACACTTCTTGCTCATTCGAGCATCCCAATCTTCATTTTTGAACTAGCTGATCTCCACTCGAGAGAACTCAACTTCAGAAATCCCAATTGCAGGGTTCACTATTGTTCTAACTCTAAGAGTGTCTTGCATCATTCTCCTAGTCGCAGTTTTCAAGGGTTGTGCCAGTAGAGTTTTACAGGGTTACACACCAATAGATACGTAATATTCGTGTACTCGTAAGATTCGTAAGATACAGATAAGTAATGAGAAAACTATGGAATTTCCTGAAATGAGTTGACACTTGTATTGTTATAAGTTGATCTCATCTGTCAAGACCTATTTTCTTAATCTTAACTACCAATGATTTAGAGTAGGTTCTTGCCCCTCGCCCGGGCGAGGGGCAAGAACCTCGTTTTCCCTCTGGCTTTCCTGATTTTTTACCCGTATAACTCATTAGTACTACATGTGGTACACGTTTTCCTATACTATTATGGGTATGCTCATAATTGTAACTATTTATTGCCGCCTCGATGCTCTGATATGCTTCTTCTTTCGTGGTGAATTTTTCCCTCAATCCCAAGCAATATTTTAGTGTCTTGTTAAGACTTTCCATATAGGCGTTTTCGTAACAGTGATTTTTACCTGTATTGCTGATCTCTATGTTATTGGAGGCTGCCAAAGTTTTTACTGCGTGGTTTACAAACTCAGATCCCCTATCTGTGTGGAATATAGTCTTGTAATGTAGCTTTAAGGATGCTTTCAGCTCAAGACTTTCCTGAAGCGCTTCCACAACAGGCTCTGATTTACAGGTGTTACTGACTCGAAACGCCGTTATATAGCGGCTTACCAGATCTTCAATTAACAGCAGTTGAAGCTTTCCTTCATTGGTAGAAATCTCGGTATAATCAGCAAAAAGTACTTCAAAGACTCTGCGGAATGTATGGTTTAGGATCAGATTTGGTGCTGCCTTGCTTTTGTAATGCTGTCTTTTCCATGCTTTCTTACGCGAGTTTAGAGTTAGCTTGTAGCGATTAATGATCTTATAAAACTTATCTCTGCCAACGCTTACTCCTCGTGTGAGCAGTTCTTTGCGTACCTGAGTTCCGGATAGACCTCGCCGCTCCTCAAGAATGGAGATGATTTGATCCCGGATCTTGTCATTACGCTGAAGTTTCTCCTCATCGCAATGCAGATAGGTCTTGTAAAGATTCTGCCGTGATATCATGTTGGCCTCTGAAAACAAGCTCTTGTTTAAAGCTTTCCCGTCTTTTTTAGCTTTGCTCGACGAGATGGAGAGAGCCTTTCTGACAGTTTTTTTTTAGTCTCTTCATCAGCTTCTGAATATAGTGCTTCGATAAGAGACTCCTGATACATGATGATCTCCTCATATTTCCTTAACTGGCGATCAATTGGC
>JAHDQK010000059.1 GCA_018433885.1 Candidatus Cloacimonadota bacterium | reverse complement strand
CGAATCCCTTCAATCCATCCACAAACCTGCGTTATGCCATGAGTGAACCCGGAGATGTGCGCATCGATGTGTTCAATGCCAGAGGTCAATTGCTGAAGAGCTTCCGCAATACCCACAACGTTCCCGGATACTATCAAGTAAGTTGGGATGGCAGAGATGCCAACGGACGCGCTGTGAGCACCGGAGTGTATTTCTACCGGATGCAAAGCGGAAAATATGTATCCACCAAGAAGATGGTACTATCCAAATAAGATAATCTAGAACCCAAATACCAATACAAACGTGGGACTGGTATCCTGCGAGCTTGGGGCGGAACTCGATTCCGCCCCATTTTTGCATCCAAGAATTCCTTGACGCGCAGCGCGTTTCTCCAAAAGATGTCCTGTGACTTGATGGTGCTAATACAGGTAATAGGGAATTCGTAACCGAAGCGGTCTCCGCCACTGTATGCAGCATATTGGTGGGAGCTGTCACTGTCCAAGAGATGGGAAGGCAGTTCCGGATAGTGTTCACATTTGAACGCTTCACCGCTGTGAGCCAGGAAACCTGCCAGCAAGTATGGAACTATAGCCCCGGAGTATTGGGCTGTTTTCCGCGTTCATCTCAAGTCACGAGATTCTATTTTATGAGGTGAACAAGATGCATATCGGGATGTCACATCATCCATGTGGCAAGAGTTATCTGCCAAGAGCCAGGAAACAGCTTCTTCTCTTCATGATGCTGTTTCTGATGCTTCCACTTTGGGCTCAGCATTTTGTGTTGCGGATCGAGGATCCCAACGGCAAACCTTTGGCAAACGTAAAAGTAAGCTACTCGTCTCAAACTCTGTTCAGCGACGATGACGGCATAGTGAAGATCCCCAGGGAAGCCAAGTCGCTTCATTTTTCCAGATTGGGCTATATGGACAAGCTTCTGAACACCACCGACATCCCTCAAAACATGACTATTGTGCTTTCTGTAAAGGCGATAGAGCATCCGGTGATCAGGGTATCGGAGCTGAATCATCGAAGCCAAACTCCCGCGTTGGATACGCGTATGATCCATCCTGATACCAATGCCCGGGCGATGGCGAGCGTGGAGATGCTGTTATCGGAAAGTTCTTTTGCCAGCGCTGATAACAAGCTGATGGGTGAGCGGCAGACCGTGTCGCTACTGGGTTCGCTTAGCCGGCATACCCTGGTGATGTTGGATGGTGTAGCGTTAAATTCCGCCGGCGAAGCTTTCGATTTCAGCAAGATTCCGCCCTCTCAGATCGAGCGCATCGAGATCATCAAAGGCAATGCTTCGGCATATGGCGGTTCCTCTGCCATCGGAGGGATCGTAAACATCATCACCAAGGCTCCCGACCGCCCGGATCAGGCAGAGTTGGGAGTTACCGCCAGGGCTGGGTCTTACGACATGCTATCTCAAGAATACCAGCTATCCTACATGAAGAGCAGATTCGGAGTGTTTGCCCAATATCAGCATTACTCAGCTCAGAATGATTTTCCCTATGTTGCTTGGTGGGATCCGGAAGGTAGTTACAGGCGCAAACACAATGCCAAAACCACGGAAAACCTATATCTGAAGAGCAGCTACGGAGTAGGAAACCATAATCTGGAATACACTCTCAGCACGGCTTCTTTCGTCCGGGAATTGCCGGGGCCGATCAACTATCTGGAGCTTTATGACGACTCCCGGATGAGCGGATCAAACTGGTTTCACACAGCCCAATATACCTGGGCATACAAACAGATCTTAAATGAATTGAGAGCATTTTACCAGAGCGACAGAAGCTCGTTTCGCAATCTTGAACCCACAAACCCCCAAAACATATCCAAATACCATCAAGATCAGAAGAACTCTGGACTTCAGAACAGCTTATCATTGGTTTGGGACGATGCAAATCTGGATTTTCTGGCAGAAGCTACCCGCTTGAGATATGATTTCGCCCAGTTCAATCTGGTAAACGGAGCAGCCAATACTCTGCGGGGAGACCGGCAAAACCTGGCTTTTGCCCTGCGGGGAGCCTACAAGTATATCCTGGGTCCTTTGGATGCCATTTCCCAATTATCGCTACGAAACGATATCACGGAGGGAGTCAGCCATCCAACCTGGCGTGCCGAACAAGATATTTCGTACCTGGCAGGTGCGCGAATCTATCTGGGAGGAACTCTTGGTACCGCATATTCGTTACCCTCACTCTACGACATGTATTGGATCGGCGATTCCCAGACCATCGGAAATCCGGATCTAAAAAGCGAAAGCTCCATTTCCTACAGCATCCGGGCAGGAGCAGAACATCAGCTTGGGGGCTTGAACTTGGCATTGTATCACAACGAGATCGACAACCTGATCCAATGGCGCCAGATATTCCTCTTTGGAAGCCGCTGGCAACCCTTCAACGTCGGCTCGGCGCGGATCCGGAATCTGGAGTTAAATGGCAATTGGAATCTTTTGAAGCCATTATCGCTCGTGGGCGGGGTCACTTTTACCGAAGCCAAAGACTTCTCGCTGAAAGCGGATGGAAGTCCAAGTGCGACCTATGGGAAGCGCTTGACCTACACTCCGGATCTAAAGATCAATCTATCGTTGAAACTAGCGGATGCCACCCGCTCTGCCTCCTTGAATTGGATGCACTATGGTGAACAGTTCAGCACCATCGACAACGCCATCGATCCCTTGCCTGCCTACGAGGTTTGGAATCTGGACCTGATGCACAAGTTCCAGTTGGGGAAACTCGAGGTACAAATAGATTGCGGCCTCAGAAATCTTCTGGATAAACGTTACGAGATCTATGCCTACACACCACAGCCCGGGTTCAATTGGCAACTTGGCATCGGTTTGCGATATACTCTGCACTAAGCGAAATCTTCTTTCAAAATGAGGCGCACAGAGTGCTTGACTAAATGCCGCAGCCCCAGAAAATGACTCCGTGACTTGATGGTGCTCATTCAGGTAATAGGGAATTTTGAAACGAAGCGGCCTCCGCCACTGTATGCAGCACAAGGTTCGGGCAGTCACTGTCCCTGATGGGATGGGAAGGCTAGCCCCCGGGATGATCCCAAACCGCTGTGAGCCAGGAAACCTGCCAACAAGTGATTGAACCAGCCCACGGAGAGAGGGGTTTGGTGAAAAGCAGTTCATCTCAAGTCACAATTCATATATGAGGTGAACATCATGAACGCAAAACAGATAGCTATCATGCTTCTGCTGATCAGTCCGATACTCCTTTTTGGACAAAAGCTCTTTGTAGTAAATTCCCAATCCCGAACTCTCAGCCGTATTGATCTGGATGAGGATAGCGTGGATAACAACTTCGCACAGCTGGGCAACATCCCAAATAAAGTACTGGTTACCCAAGATTATCTTTGGGTGGTAAATTCCGGAGATAACTCCCTGCAAAAGATATCTACTACCGGGGGAAATACCTTGGGCAACTTTTTTGTGGAGCCAAGCAGTAATCCCTGGGATGCCATTATGGATAACAACGATATCTACATTACTGGGTTGATGTCCTCCCGGGTTTACAAAATGGATTCTCAGACCGGGATTATCCAGGACAACGTCCTGGTGGGAACAGCTCCTGGAGGACTAGCTAGTTTTGCTGGCAAACTCTATGTGTGCAACTCGGGAAACTACATGGCAAACTACGCTGGAAGCTCCGTCTCGGTGATCGATCTGGAAAGTTTCGAGGTGATCCGGACAATCCCCCTGCCCGCAAATCCCCAATATCTGGCGATTCACAACGGCCTCATCCACGTCTCTTCCACCGGAAATTGGAGTGATATCACGGGCGTGATTTCCGTGATAGATCCCGCTCTGGATGAAGTAATCCAGACTATCCCTTTGGGCGGATCTCCCGGGAGGATCTGGGTTAATGATAATGATGTGGCTTATGTGGCGGATGGTTCTGGTTATAATCTATATAGTTACGATGCCAGCAGCTTCGCTTTGCTGAATCCAGCCTCAGACCCCTTGCCTTTTGCGGCATCAGATCTGGTAGGAAACGATTCTTTTGTTGCTCTGCTCAATCCCCAATGGGGAGAAAACGCCACTGTGCAAATACTTAGGCAGGATCTCAGTTTGTGGAAGAGCTTCACGGTAAGATTGATGCCTACAGATATTAAACTTCTGGAAAACCCAAGCTCACACGGCTGCGAAGTTCAGATTCCTCAAGCGCTGAAAGTGTACCCAAATCCCGCACCTACTGGTTCGGTGATGCGGATCGAGGGAGACAAATCCATCTTTGGGACTCTGGACGTGTATAATCTTCGGGGACAGAGAGTTGCCTCTACTAGGATGATCCGCGGGCAAGCTCTTTTATCCCTGGATGAATACCCCACTGGCTTGTATTTCTATAAACTTAGATCAAACGAGGGGATCACCTCCGGAAAGTACATTATTACTCGCTAAATCTGCCAATTGGATAATCCCTTTATGAAGGATCATGCCTGTTTTGGGTGTGATCTTTTATTTTTCAGGGAGTGAATAACAGCAAGCTCCTATGAGGAATATCCGCGGGAAATGCGGTAGGGAAATCTTATCTCACAGAAAACAGTAGCAACCCGATATGAGCCACTTACCAGAGCAATACCACCTGCTGGATTTGCGGAGTATATTGTTGTCGTCCCATTTGCGTACGCTTCATCTAAAGTGTTATTCCGTAGTCTAGATCCGGAATTTATTCCCTTTTGGATATACTGCTTCCAGATTATTCATCCCCATTCCCCGAAGCAGTGGCAATGCCGTCTTCATGCAGTGTGGACTGCATGAACACGCTATCGCGACATCTGCGCTGAATGGGGGAGGCTAGTGTATCATGGAAGTATTTTCCGTAGTAGAGGATTCCGATCTTCCAATCAGCCTAGGCAGGGGCGACACACCAACCGGGATCAATTTTGAAACGATGTAATATATGGTATATTCAAACACATCGCATGGATTGATTGTTTTTTCCGGGGGATACACGCCATCCCATATACTTTGTGTCGCCCGCGAGGGGCTTTTGACCTTTAAAAAACGTATTACGAGGGGCTCCGCTACGCTACGCACCCTCGCTATGATCGGTATCGCCCGCGAGGGGCTCTTTTACGGTCACGTCATGCTGACGCTCTATACTATTCGGAGGTTCGGAAACCTCCGTTACGAGAATGGATCTGATCTCGTATCGTAGCATTCCGATGCTACGCTCTATACTATTCGGAGGCTCGGAATCCTCCGGCACAAAACCCGGGATCATTTTCAAACCCCGTATTTTTTATAACCACCTATCGGGGATTGGATTTATGGATTTATTAAGGGGGGACAGGAATAGGGAGAAATGTGGGTGAGGGTGGAAATGTGTGTTGTATAAGGGGTTATGAGGTGTAAGAGGAGAAATAGTTTGGCGAGAAATAATTTGGGAGGGTGTTTCAATCCTTGTTTTAATGGATGGATGGGTAAAGACGGGGCTACCGCACTAGACACATTCTCCATAACATTCAGTTTCAATCCTTGTTTTAATGGATGGATGGGTAAAGACCGGCGCACAATTACGCGCATGGCGATCGACTTTTAGTTTCAATCCTTGTTTTAATGGATGGATGGGTAAAGACTGGTAATGCTCGTGTTTACGGAAATATCCGCATCAGTGTTTCAATCCTTGTTTTAATGGATGGATGGGTAAAGACAAGCACAACGCCATTCTATGTATGCCCGGATTCTTGTGTTTCAATCCTTGTTTTAATGGATGGATGGGTAAAGACATAAGCTGGTCAAGGATCAGAAAGCAGAAAGTGCTGGTTTCAATCCTTGTTTTAATGGATGGATGGGTAAAGACAAGCTCCAGCGGTCAAGCAAGCGGTCAAGAAACTGAAGTTTCAATCCTTGTTTTAATGGATGGATGGGTAAAGACAAAAAAGAGGTTTGGTTATGAGAAATAATTTTTATGTTTCAATCCTTGTTTTAATGGATGGATGGGTAAAGACTCTGGATTCCAGTCGTATTGGGCTGGAAAAAATCAAGTTTCAATCCTTGTTTTAATGGATGGATGGGTAAAGACTGTTTGGGCTGCTATAAGATTACTTGCAAGGCTTGAGTTTCAATCCTTGTTTTAATGGATGGATGGGTAAAGACACCATCCGCAGACCATCCGCAGAGCCGGTGTGGCTGGTTTCAATCCTTGTTTTAATGGATGGATGGGTAAAGACTGGCGGAACGAACATCTCAGTACTCGTAAAATCGATGTTTCAATCCTTGTTTTAATGGATGGATGGGTAAAGACATTGAAACGTGAATTGGATAAGGTTTGGGAATCCAAGTTTCAATCCTTGTTTTAATGGATGGATGGGTAAAGACTATAATCACTAACGAACTTAATTTTTATACTTGCGTGTTTCAATCCTTGTTTTAATGGATGGATGGGTAAAGACTCTGGATTCCAGTCGTG
>JAHDQK010000083.1 GCA_018433885.1 Candidatus Cloacimonadota bacterium | reverse complement strand
CCGCTGGTACCATGATTGGCCATAATGCTGAAGGTTCCTGACCAACCAATTGCTGTGAGACTTGTCCCACTATTGAAATCCTGCAGATAGGGTAAGGGTTGAGTGGGATCGGCCATGGTGGTGAAGCTCCAGATGGGGCAGTTCTCCGCAGTACCTGATTCATTACGGGGAATTATTTGCCAGGTGTAGGTAGTTGAATATGCCAAAGGACCTGGAAGATACGTAAGTTCGGTTTGGTCGGAAGACACGAGGCTTCCGTTGAAATATACATCGTAACCAGAAGGAGATCCACCGCCGGCACTCCAGCTCAGGGTGGGGTTGAGTCCGATTCCGGTGGCATTGTTTGCTGGGGCACCGATGATTGCCGGATTGGGGAGTCCTAAAGGAGCAAGATCAACGCCGGTAACATCATCGATGTATCTGTAGTTACCCCCAGTGCCAGAGTGATGGAAAGCCACAAAGATTTCTTGTCCATTGTATGCACTAAGGTCAATGCTGGCTTGTTGGTAGGTGAGAGTGAAATCTAAATAATCGCCAGTCCATAAGGTGGTGGTGAAATCTGAGGTAGAATTTCCTGTAGTGGAGACCTTTACATAGGTATATTCAGTTGCATAATCCCATATTGTGGATTCACTATGGTCTCTGTACCAAAAAGTAAGAGTATTGGCACCATTGACAGGCTTAAGTTTGGGCATGATCAGCCAGTGTTCTCCGCTGGTAAAGCCAACGCGGGCTGAAGCAAGTCCGGTGTATGGGTACGTAGTGGAACTAGCCCAGGTAGTAGAGCTTCTTGACCATTCCGCTGGCGGGAATAAAGTCCCTTCAAATCCCTCATTGATAACAGCAGCGAAAATACTGCTTAAGGTGGCGAGGGCTATTATTAATAGTAGAAATTTCTTCATATCTTTTTCTCCAAAATATGGGTTTGTGAAGAAAGGCTTGAGTTTGTAGGGCTGTGCTGGGGGAGGCGTGAGTTCCCGCCGTAGCCCAATAAGATTTCGAACGGTGAAGATGGGTGCGAAAGCTCTGCAAGGGGCTGGATCCACGTGTTTTGTGATAATGTGCGACGATTATTCAGACAAGAGTGGATAGAAGCCGGGTACAGAGATTTCGTTAAGAGAGATTTTGTTTTGTAATTTTGAGTGGGGATTTTGGTATATCGGTAGCGTAAGCCACAATGGGCTGGGTAAAACGAGTGTGCAGAGTATAGGGCTGCCTGAGTGTTGAGCATTGGATGCTCCGCAAACTTCATGGTCACTCCACAGCATTACGCTGACCTAGTTTAAAACCAAAAAAACAAATTGCCGGAAAAGGAGTAAAGACGATCCCGGACGCGATAAAACACATTTGTAGAGCCCGCTTGGCTCAATCAATATGGGTCTTTTCTGCTTGCGGTGCAATCATGTGATCTTCGAAAAAGATGTCAAGTAATAAATTCACAGAACTTAAAGCAGGTATTGAATGTGCTTCATTATATCGTGGGATGCGTGTTACTGGTATATGCGGGGTTTGAATTGGGGAGGTAGTCAGGAAAAGGAGCAGGGGATGGCTTGCCAAGATAGGGTATCGACAGGCTAAAAATTAGGATGAATCCGGAGCAGAAATCCGGTTGCGGATAGCGCCCCAAGAAATTAACTTGACCAATTAGCTCCATCCTGATGGATTTGCATCGATTAATAAGATAAGGTACACATAATGATAAACATCGAACATTTATTGCCTCTAGTGGAGAAACCTTCACGCTATATCGACCACGAGATCAACGCTGCCCACAAAGATTGGGACGCGCATCGGGTTCGGATGCTCTTCGCCTTTCCGGATCTCTATGAACTAGGAGTATCGCATTTGGGGCTAAAGATTCTCTACAGCATCGTCAACCGCCTGCCTTACGCTTTAGCAGACAGGATGTATCTGCCCTGGAAGGATCTTCTGGAACTGATGCAGAAAGAAGATCTGCCGCTGTTTGGCTTGGAAAGCAGGCATGCGGCAGGGGATTTTGATCTTTTGGGTATCACTTTACAGAGTGAGCTTACCTTCAGCGGAGTTTTGCAATTGCTGAATAGTAGCCAGATCCCCGTCTTCAGCAGAGATCGCCGGGCGGATGATCCGATTGTGATGGCAGGCGGACCCTGTGCCTCCAATCCTCTGCCTCTGGCACCATTCATCGATGTCTTCTTTTTTGGTGAAGCGGAAGAAGGGATCGTTCAGATCGCGGAAATCCTGCGGGACAATCGTTCCCGAGAGGAGCGGCTGCAGCGGCTGAATGAGTTGGAGAGCTGTTGGGTGCCGCAGAATTGTGGCGAAAGCCCATGGGATATCGCGATACCTCAGGAACAGATCAGTAGCCGGAAGTATGCAAATTTCTCCAGCGCGGAGAACCAGCACAGCCCGCAACTTCTTAGCTGGCAACTGGCTACGCACAATCGCTATGTATCCGAGATCATGCGGGGATGTTCCCGCGGATGCCGGTTTTGCCATGCGGGATACTTCTACCGTCCGGTACGCGAACGGGATCCCCAACAGCTTCTTGATGATCTTTTGGCAGAAGTCCGCTCAAGCGGATGGGACGAAGCAGGCTTGATCTCGCTTTCCAGTAGTGATTACACCTGCATTCGTGAGCTTCTCTTCGCGCTGATGGAAGCGGTTAATACCAGCAAGACCCATATCTCTCTACCTTCTTTGCGAGTGGATTCCTTGGATGATGCCTTGGTGAGCCTGATGCAGAGCCTCGGCAGAGAGGGGCTCACCATCGCTCCCGAAGCCGGATCTCAACGCATGCGGGATGTGATAAACAAGAACCTAAGCGAAGCGGAGATCTTGCGGGGAGTGGAGATCGCCAGGCAGCTTGGTTGGCAGAAGATCAAGCTGTATTTTATGATTGGGTTACCTTCCGAGACGGAGGAGGATATCGACGCGATCATTGAGCTCATCGGCAGGATCAATCAAGACAGCAAGCGGCGGATGAACATCAGCGTAACGGTCTCGCCCTTTACTCCGAAACCTTTCACTCCATTTCAGTGGAGCGCGATGCTGGATCCCGAAACGCTTTTGGCACGATCCCAACGCATAAAAAGCGCTTTTTTTAGACACCGCAACATCAAAGTGAAGTATCATACCATCGAAAACTCCATCTTGGAAGCCTGCATCACCCGGGGAGATCTGCGGATGGCAAAGGTGATCCACAGAGCATGGAATGAAGGGGCATTGTTTGACGCTTGGAACGAATCCTGGGATTGGAAGATCTGGCAAAAAGCATTTGATGATGAAGGCTTGAGCCCACAGGATTTTACCCAACAGCGGGATTCCGCAGAGCCATTGCCATGGGATTTCGTGGATATCGGGATCTGCAAAAGATTTCTGATAAACGAATTCGAAAAATCCAGGCAAGGGATTCTCAGCCCGGATTGCCGCGAACTGTGCACGGTATGTGGCGCTTGCGATGAAGAAGTAACTACGACAAATGCCAAGATCGATAATCCTCTGAAACCGGCTGAAGCGCATGGCTATATTAAGGAAGAGCATGATCCGCATCAACAATATCGCTACCGGATCTATTACCACAAGACCGGGCTTCTGCGCTTTATCTCGCATCTGGATTGGATGCGGATGTTGTTTCGCAGGATCTCGGTGCTGGATCTGCCCACTGTATTTACCATGGGCTTTTCGCCACACCCCAAGGTTAGCCTTTCTCCGCCATTGCCGGTGGGAGTTCAAAGCCTTACGGAGTTCTTTGATATCTCCTTTTATCGTCCTTTTTCCGGGGAAGAGATCCTGCGCGAATTCAGCCGCACCAAGATCCCTGATTTTCTGTTGGTATCCTGCCACGAGCTAAAAGGTAAGGCACCCATTCCGGAATCCGAAAAGCTATGTGTGAGCCTGCCGGAATCGCAGGCTAGACAGGTTCCCCAGCGCATTGAATCCTTCAATACCGCAAAATCCCTGATCTATACCAAAAGCACCGAGAAACGCTCCAAGACTTACAACCTGAAACAGATTGTGTTTTCCATGATCCTGCAGGATAACCTGCTGATAATCCATAAAAGCTTGCAAAGCCCTTCTTTATACGACGTCCTGGCGGAGATCCTGAATATCCCCAAAGAAGAATTATATCACTGCCACATAGAACGTCTGAGTTTCGGCTTCTCCGGGTGAATTTGTGAAGCATGCCAGAGCGATATTGGATGCCCTGGAAAAAGCGCAAGCGCGGTTCACTCGCTATAGCCTTTTACAAAAGGAACTACGAGGGCTGAATCCTGACCGCCCGCTGCATCTCTTGAGCATTGGCAAGGCAGCGTGGCAGATGGCAGAAGTGGCGCGGAGATGTATCCCCGAAGGCGCGATTAAGGACGCCATCGTGCTAAGTAAGTATGGATTTTACCCTGCTGAAAGACCCAAACCAGATATCCTGGAGGCAGGGCATCCGATACCGGATCAGAACTCCCTAAAACACAGCAAGTACATCGTGGATTGGCTGAAATCCATATCCCCCCAAGAGGATCTCATAGTCTTGCTATCCGGAGGTACATCCGCGTTGTTTGAGCTTCCCAAACCAGGCAACACCTTGGAGGATATCATTGCCCTCAATTCTCTGCTTCTGAAGAGTGGTCTGGATATCTCGCAGATCAATGCCAAGCGCAAAGAAACCAGCCAAGTAAAAGGGGGAAATGCAGCCAAGTGTTTCTATGGCAGAAGGTTGTATGCGTATTTGCTGAGCGATGTGTCGGGGAATGATCCCTCGATAATCGGCAGTGGACCCTTCTTGACCCCGGAAACAGAGCGGAAGCACATCGTAATCGGAGACAACGCAGCGTATCTGAAGCTTCTGGCGCATTACTTGAAAAAGGCATTCCCGGATTATCCGCTGTGGAAATCCCGAAGCATGGTTCAGGCTGATGCGGGTGATTTTGGTGTGGCATTAGGAAGATACATGAAAAATAATCCCCCTGGAATCTATTTGTTTGGCGCGGAGTGTTGCCTAAAGGTGCGAGGTAAAGGACTGGGTGGCAGGCTTAGCCACCTTGCCTTAAGCTTTGCCGGAGAAATCTCCCGGGAGGAAGATATCACGCTATGTGCTTTTGCCACAGACGGAAACGACAATCTTGCAGAATGTGCCGGAGCAATCGTGGATCATGAAACTTGGGACAAGCTCGCACAGGCAGGAAATCCCATTAAAAACCTGAGAGACTTTGATTCGTATCCAATCCTGAAAGAGGGGAACTACATCATCCCCGGCAGATATACCGGAAATAATGTGAACGATGTAGTGATTGTGATAAAGGGTTTTAGGGCTTAGCCAGCTAAAGAATTAAACCCTCCAATATGCCACACCTATTTATCTAAGCAATTGCCAAGCTTCATTGATGGCACAGCATCAGCAACCGATGTCGATGTGATCTGGAGATAAGGCAGATATTCTTTGGTGAACGCGCCAACGAAGGAATAAAGCTTCCAATACTTAATCACATAGTGTGCTTATTGAACCAAAACGTGGGTACCTGAGGGGCACCCACTTCATTAAAGGGTATTGAAAGTTTATGTAGCTACCGAATCAAGGAAGATCCTGATCCAGAAGATCATCCTCATCGTTATCCATGGAAAAATCACTGTGTTGGCTATAGATAAACTTGTGGCTACCCGCTTTCACGAGGTTTTTCAATTTATCCGCGATAACTTCCACTTGATCCAGATAATCAATAGTGTTCAAACCTCCGGCGGGATCGCAATCTCCGTTTTGGATTTCGGAAAGGATCTTGCCGCGCAGGTTATGGTGTTGTTCGTTGATTCTGCCTTCCATTTCGATTATTTTGTAGCTGAAGTCCTCTTTCATTTCCAGCAGATACTCCAAGGATAGATCCAGCATAAACATCACTTTGGCATGAAGATCGTCGATCATGGCAGAAAACTCTGGGCAGAGGGGTAGTTTTTGGATACTGATCTGATAATTCAGGATGCGGTTCACTTCTTCGGTATAATCGCCGATCTTTTCGATGTCGTTCACCGTGTGAAGCAGGGCGGGGATTTTTTGGATGATATCATCCGCATTTGTGCGTTCGTTAACCGCCACCAGATATAGGGTTATCTCGCGTTGGAGGCTGTCGATGGCAGCTTCGATTTTGCTGACGCGGATCTGTTTTTTATAGCTTTTATCTTTGAAAGCTTCATAACTTACGATCAAGCCCATGCGCACCAAACGCAGCATCTCTCGCATTTCTTTGATGGATTGGTTGATTGCCAGTTCGCTATTGGCGATCACGTGGTAATTTAAGTGTTTGGGATCACCCAGACTAACGGTGTCGGTTTTATCCTGAGAGATCAGCTTGGTGGCTATGCGGGCTAAAATTCCTGCAAAAGGTAGGAAAATGATGGTATTGAACACGTTGAAGAAGGTGTGCGCGTTTGCGATATGACGGGCGAGGTTTTCTCCCAGATATACGTTCCCGGGAGTGATCCGGTTGATGATCATGGTATAAATGCCCAGATAGGTCAGGAGTCCGAAGATGATTGTGCCAAACAGGTTGAACAGGGTATGCACCAGAGCTACCCGGCGGGCGGTGCTATTCGAACCGATACCAGCCAGCCATGCGGTGATGGTGGTGCCGATGTTATCGCCAAAAATAAGATACATCGCGCCTTCAAAAGGGATCATGCCATTGCTGGCGAGCACGATTACAATGCCAACGGAAGCAGAAGAACTCTGGATCAGCATGGTGAAGATGGTGCCGGTGAGGATGCCGAGCAAGGGATTGCCGGCGATGCTCACCATGAAGTCCCTCGCCATTTGAGAATCCCGCAGGGGTACGATTGCGGAGGACATCACGTTCAGGCCGATAAAGAGGAGACCAAAGCCGATGATAATATGGCTCCATCGTTCCATCATCCTGCTTCTACGGATTAACAGCAAGGTAACTCCGGCGATGATAAAGGTAAAGGCATAGTGGCCGATGTTGAAGGCTATCAATTGAGCAGTAATCGTGGTGCCAATGTTTGCTCCCATAACCACACCAACCGCCTGATTTAGGGTCATAACTCCAGTGTTTACGAGACCAATCATCATTACGGTGGTGGCGGAAGAACTTTGCACCAAAGCGGTAACGGAAAGACCCACTATCACGCCTTTTAGAGGTGTATTAGTAAGCATTTTCAAGATTCTGCGCATTTCGTTGCCTGCCACAGAGTGCAGGTTGTCGCTCATCTTGTTCATTCCAAAAATAAATAGAGCCAAGCCCCCGAAGAAGTTGATCAGCTGTAGTAATGTCATATATTTATGGCTTCCCCTTGCTGTAGATGGTCCAATTTTCCACAATCCCTGATGTGGTCAAGAGAATTCTTGCCAGGAAGATGCTGGGTTTAGCCCAAAAAAAACGCAGAGAGTGAAGTCTCTGCGTATATGGATTATGAAGGGGAAAGCTATTTGGAAAGGCTGATCTTCTTGATATCCTGAAATCCGTCCCCAACCAGTTTGGCAAAATATGTACCGCTGGGCAGATTCAGGTTTTGGGTATTCCAGACCACTTGATGTTCGCCTTTGGCGCGGTTGGATAGATCGATCTGATCCACCAGCTGTCCTTTCTGGTTGTAGAAATTGAGCACGGCGTTTCCAGATTCCGGTAGGGAAAAGCGGAGAGTGGTACTGGGATTGAAGGGATTGGGAAAGCTACCAGAGAAACCGGGCTTCACCGCCGGAGTTGGATCCTGAGAAGTATGTCCCGGCAGGATATAAACCTGCAGCGGTCCGTGGATATCACCCGCGGAGGAAAAACCAATATCTTCCAGCCAATAGTAATATGTCCCTTCTCCGTGTAAATCACGGTCAGTAAACTGATACATGGAGCCTTGGGAACTGTTGACGGCTTCCAAGAGAGGGCTTATGCGGAGGGCGGATTCGAGCTTCGGTTCCATGCTACGCAGGATGTAGTAACCCAGAACATTGGTTTCGGAGGTTGTCACCCATTGGATTCTTACCGATTGTCCACTCAGAGGAACTGCGGTGAAGGAAGATAGGGTGATGGGCAGAGTGTAGTCTCCCTGAATGTTCTGCGCGCCTTGAACGGTGCCGGTGACGGTAATCGGATTGGTTAATACGAGTCCCGCGGTGTTGTTTACGATTAGGTTGTTCACTGTGTTCGGGTCTGGTTCGGTTACGAAGTTTCCACTTTGTTGAATGGTGGTGCCATCAAACACATAATTTGCTTGGCTGGAATAGCTGCTTTGATTGGTTTGTATCGCTCCGATGTAGATCCTTTGGTTTACTTCTTCGGAAGAAATGCCATCCGGATGGGCAGTGCTAACGGTAGCGCCGGGTTCCAGATGGAAACTGGCATTACCCCAATCCGAGGATATAATCACATAGTCTTGCAAACGAAGTGTCGCTCCTGGCATGACTCTCACTGTAGCGTTTTCCCAAGGATTCAAGCTTACATTGTGCTGCAAAGATACGGAGCTGGGATTTGCGATCGTGATCGAGAAATTGCGTTCTCCCAATTGCCCCGTCACTTGAGGTTGGGTACCATTGAACAGATAGTGAGCTGGCCCTACATAGCGATATCCGCTAAGGCTTACCGCTTCGTCCAGCCCGCCCTGATTGGCAATCTCGAACCGAACATGCTGGTCCGTAGTTTTAAACGATCCGGTGCCCGATATCGAGGCATTTTCTCCAGAGATCAAAACGGCACGGTCGCGCATGTCCAGACTGTATGTCCAAGATTGGTTATCGCCATTTAATACAATCGAAGCCATGTTTAGCAGAACAGCGGGTTGGGCATTGGTATCTTGATATTGTAAAGTGATGTTTCCTCCGTTGGGAATGGAGACAATGGACCCATAGTTCTCCAGCTGGGCACCGGCGTTTACCATCACTTCGTTGAGGGCTACATAAGCATCGGCAGTAATCTCCAGTTTGCTGCCGTTAACTATCTCCATTCGGGCTCCTGGAGCCATAAGGAGGCGGTTTGATATTGTAAGAGATCTATCTAACACCAAGGTGTGGTTCATGTACAAAGTTCCCAGAAAAGGTGAGGCAGGAGCATCGTGGGCACTCACCCAAGCAGAACCGTTGTGAACTTCCCAGATATTGGCGTCGGAGAAAGTGCCCCAAGCCCACTTGGTGCGATAATCACCAGCTTGTTGGGCAGGGAGGAGCCCCACAAGTAGCGTAAGCAGGAGCAAGGCGAGAATCGCCTTCAAATTCCAAGTGTGTATATTCATTATCTTTTTCAT
>JAHDQK010000038.1 GCA_018433885.1 Candidatus Cloacimonadota bacterium | reverse complement strand
TTCTCTTTGGTTGAGTCATGATCTTCTCCTTGTCTGGTAGTTTTTGGGTTTAAACCATCAAAACAAAGTGCGGGATCCGGCTCAACCTTTTTCTTCATCTGGCGTTACCTATTTTACACCAACCTTTGAGACACTACCTCGTTGCGTTTGCTGCTAGTGGTGTCGAAGCTCTTTAGTGCACCCTTTTCCAGATAGTACAACATAGAGTTGAAGAACCGGAACCGGCTGCTTTCGGCAGGGAAGCTTGCTTCCTCCTTGGAATTTTTGCCATACACATCACCTTTGCGAAGGCTGGGTTTGGTTTGTGCCAACCAAGGGATATCCAGATAGTAGAAAGTGGAATCACTAAGGATTTTTACGGGGTAGAGGGTGGAATTCTGACCTTTGTAGATCTCGAACATCCTCTTATCGATGCCTTCCCACACTATCACCACAGGCTTTTCCAATTCTAAAGGAGTATCAAAATCCACCACGATATCTATCAAGTAAGAAGAGTCTTCATCGCTCGATTCTTCACCATCATCAGTCTGCCCGTCTGGAGCTTCTGGTGCGGGTTCTGTGGATGTGCTATCAAGCAGTTCTGGCATGGGTGCTAGAATTTCGTCCCAAGGATCAGTTTCATATTCAAACTCATCCCGGGGGACAAGATCCAAGCGATGGATGTTTCTGGCACGAGTGAAGATCAAAGAGCGGTTGTCCTTGCTCCACCAAATATTGGAGATGTTGAATTGATCCGAAAGAACTTTCCGATGGGTTTTGGCGATAAAATCGTAGATATACAGGCTGCGGATATAGTTACGATCGTCTATCGTAGTATATGCCGCATGAGTTCCGCTGCTGTTGATGGCAAAGTTTGAGATAACGGGTTCTGGGATATCCATCGGGATGAACTTCGTGAAATTATCCTCCACCAAAGCTATGCGGCCACTGTTTTTGTGATCCACATAAAGCATCTGCCAGCGACCATTGGCATCACGATTGATGTCTCTCACGCTCAGGCTGTCTGCCCCAAACCACGGCACAGGTTCCAATGTGATCTCTTGCCCTACTTTTGTTTTGAATAGCTTGAATCGACCTTCATGTAGCTTGATCAACACTATCTCGGTATCGGTTAGAAATTCGGCTTTTGCCCACCCTGAATGATCCGTGGTCAACGCTTTGGGAGCACCTCCTTTTACGGGTACCACAAAGTTGTCGTATTTATAGTTAAAGGTAACCAGCCTGTTGTCATCGGATACGCTATAATCTTCGATCTCGTTTTTCATATTGAATTCACGGATGGGATAGCTGAAGAGATCGGTGGCGATATCGATCTGCAGCTTCTCTATTCTATCTTTAGCAAGCTTTGTGGGGTCGTATTTATAGATTTCATTGAAGTGTTCAAACACAATCCTGTCGTTCGCTCTGGCGATGCTTAAATCTCTGGCGCTGAAACGCTTGAAATCGCTGGTGCGAAATACTCTATCAAAATCCAGATCATCCACTCTCATGATCTGGAAGCAGTTTCCATCCGATGCCGTGTAAAACATTGAGTTTGAATAATGTGAAAACACAGGGTAACGCTCTGTATATTCAGACTTGGTGAGTCGGGTGTAGCTCTTGGAAGCGATATCAAATAGAAATAGATCTCCGTTTTTAGATCCCGTCTGAGCTTCTCTATGGGGGTCTCCATAGCGACTAAAGACGATCTTTTTGTTATCGCGGGATAGGCTTGCCCAATACTCCCCTATCTCGCCCAAGAGAATGGGTCTTTCACCATTAACTGGTAGCTTGTAGAATGAACTGCCAAACTCGTAGCCATAACCAATTGCAAGCAAATGTTTGCCATCATTGAACCAATCTACCACAGAAAAGGTTTCGCGAATGATCGGCTTGGCGTCTCCCCCAGTGGATGGCATAAGATAGGAATAGGTTCTGCCTTCGCGATTGCTTTTGAAGGCGATCCACTCTCCGTCCGGAGACCAGATAGGACCCCAGTTCTGAGCATCAGTATTGGTGATGCGTCTTGCCTGGCCACCTTTGAACGGTACCAGCCAAAGCTCGTTGGCATATACAAAACACACTTGTTCACCATCCGGAGAAATGGCAGGATCTTTTACAAAACCAGGACTTTGGGCATGTAAGGGCATTATAAATTGCACTACGACCAACACAAACAGAATTGCTCTGAACTTCATTTATTTCTCCATTTACTCTTTTTCGATTAAACTGATCCCGGTCTGACGGGATTTTATCTGGTATGCGTGTTTCAGTACCCGGAACAGCGTGCGAGGATACACTTCTCCAGATACCCGAACGGATTTCTTAATATCCACCGGACGTTTCAGGAAGCTGTTCAGTTGCTGGTCCAGCTCTGTTTCACAACGACGTATTCTTTCGTGAAGCTCATCCAAAGCAGCCTCATCTCCTTCATCCCTCAGGCGTACCGATTCTTTGGTCATTTGCATTAAGAGGGCACGGTAAAATGGACTGATGGCTATCTCTACTTCCGTCTCTTCTCCTCCCGGAGAACCCACGTTAGCGAGTTGGATGCTACCTCCTGCCTGGCAAAGCCCACCGACTATCATGGAATCCGGATCTTCGCCCAGAATATCTCCGTCGCATGCCAAAGTGGAGTGCTCTACCAATCCCCTAAACGTTATTGAATCCTTTACATAGACCCGGGAATGGCTGATTCCGCCTACGAGCAAGCTACCCAGAATCTGTATGCCCGGGTTCACGCAGGAGATGATCTTGCCATTTATCTCCATATCGCTCTCGCAGAACACACTGCTGTCTGTAAGATCGCCGATGATGCGCAAGGATCTCGCCCCCGCAATGGTTACGCCCTTTACATTGCCTTTTATGGAAAGCGATAGGGGACTGCGCAAAACCATGCCTTCAGGGACTGTCGTGGCATCCACTTCCAGTTGAGTGAGGATGCAGATGCGGCCTTGTTCATCCAAATAGGGATATCCCGTTTCCTCGGCGATGAAGTCTCTGGTTTCATAACGCACAAGATCACCAACCTTGGCTATGGCTTCTTCATCGTTGACTATCGGTGGTGTGATGAGATCCCCAAAGATATCGTAGATACTGCCATCCCGTTCGAATATATTATCGGAATAGCTGGCGATTACATCACCTTGGGCAAAATAATGCGCGCGGGTGAGGAGATCGAGAGTAATATTAGCGGGATCAGAGGGTAACAATTCTGGATCAAAGTTATATTGCAGGGTAGCTTGTTTACTCTCGCCTTTTTTGCAGATAGCGATCGGAAACGGTTTATCGTATTCCTTCTCTATCCCACGCTCACGAATCATCTGCAAGGCTTCTTCAAAACCGGATTTAATACCCGCTTGTTCGATCAGATCAAGGATCTCTTTTTCGTCCACCAGTTTTCCACTGCGTTTGATGGTGAGCCATGCTGAACTGCTGTCCTGCCTCAGCTCGAGGCTGACATTCCCGCTCTTTCCCACTAAGATTTTATTCATGAGCTATCCCGATGATATTGATTTGCCTGTTGTTCCCTTTGTCCCTGCGATATGAGAAATAATCATGATTCTCAAATGTGCATTCGTGGTTGTTTTCGATGTTGATGAATCTCAGCCCAGCCCGGATAAGCTGCTGAAAGATCGTGGTGCGGATGTTCAGATGGCGGTATCTTTGAGAGCAGGGGCTAAAGCCCTGATCTACAAGGCTTTGATTGAACTCCTGAAAGATCCCTTCGCTCACTTCGTAGTGATCCTCACAAACTCCCGCACCTATGTAAGCGACGATATCTCCGGGGTCGCTTCCATAATGGGTTTTCATCGCTTCCACACAATTACCCACGATGTTCTTGCGAGTGCTCTCTCGTCCACTGTGAACTCCCGCTACGACCATGCGTTTCTCATCGTAGAACATTACCGGGAAGCAATCTGCCGTACGGATCAAGAGATACTGACCCACGATATTGGTGATCAATCCATCCACCACAGGAATCTGGGGGTGATCCCCCAAACCTGCCCCGGAATCCTCTTCCTTACAGATATGAACAAGGTCACTGTGGGTTTGGTCACAGATCACCAAGCTGCTTGCGGGAATCAGGCTCCCATTCAGCCTGAGGTCGCTTTGTTCGCGCATCAGACTTCGGTAATCCGGGTCTTTGGTACCCATATAAAGAAAAATTTTAGTCATTTGGTAAACCTCAATTTGGGAGCGCGATACACGGAAGAATTGGAATTCATAACCAGCATTTTTAACATATCTTTGCTGAATCTAGGTAGTAGCCGCAATCCGTTCAGACTCCAGACAAAACACACAATCGCGCAGATCATTAGGGCTGTCTGTGGACCAAAACGGCTGGTAAGGCTTCCCACCAACAATCCTCCAAAGGGAGACATGCTCTGAAAAGTCATCGTATAAGTGCTTAACACTCTGCCCCGCATTTCGTCCGATACCAAGGATTGGATCAGTGTATTGGTAGTGGCATTGGTCATCATCATCCCAAAACCGATGAACAGCATCATTAGCATACTAAGATACAGCACTGAGCTTCGGGAGAAAAGGATCAAGGCAGTGCTGGCTATCAAACCTACCCCGATCAAGCGCAGCTGCATACCCTTGATGCTTGTCTTCGATGCCAATACAAAAGCTCCCGATAGAGCCCCAATGCCTGCCGTGGACATTAACAAGCCCTGGGTTCCGCTATTGCCGTTCAAGATATCGCGGGCGAAAACAGGTAACAGGGTAGAATAACTATAGCCAAATAGAGTGTATATTGCCAGATTCATGATCAGATAGCGGATCGGGAAGCTTCGATACACGTATCTCCATCCGCTGGCAATCTTCTGTAATGTGGATTCTGTGCGGGGCTTAAGCGCTGGATAACTGATCCTGATAAAGAATAGGGATATTATCACAGGAACGTATGTGGCAGCATTGATGGCAAAACATACTCCCTCACTGAAGAGGATGATAAAAAGTCCGCCTATCGCAGGTCCGATCAATCTTGCCCCGTTGAACATCGCACTGTTGGTAGCTATAGCATTGGGCAAGAGTTTCTTATCGCCAATTAGATCGATCAACAGATTTTGTCTGATTGGCGAATCCACCGCTTCTATCATCCCTTGGAACAATGCCAGCAGCAGGATGGGGTATTTCACATTTTCGTTGATCACGCCCGTAAGAACCAAAGTAGCTAGGAGCGAGCTTTGCACCAGAAACGCGATCTGAGTTCCGATCACGGTATGATGCCGATTCACCCGATCTGCCCAGGCTCCCACAAATGGGGAGATAAATACAGACGGGATCATCGATAGAAAGGTAACCACACCCAACAACCAAGCGGAATTGGTGAGCCGATACACAAACCAACCCATCGTGGTCCGCTGAATCCAAGTTCCGATCAGGGACACAGCCTGTCCGCTGAAAAAGATCCGGTAATTGCGGATGCTTAAGGATATGAAGGTCTTTCGGATAAAACCAATCATCAGAGGATAAAGCGGGAGAGATCCTCGCTCTCAATCACCGGGCTGAGCCTGGCGGATACCATCTTTTGGCTGATGTTGATCTTCTTAATTTTAGGGTCCGGCATTTGGAACAGAAAATCGTCCAAAAGCGCATTCAGAATCGTATGCAAGCGTCTGGCTCCGATATCTTCCATCTTCTCGTTTGCCACAGCGGCATATTTGGCAATCTCTTTGATCGCCCCGGAACTGAACCCAAGCTCTACCTTTTCGGTGGCAAAGAGCTCCCGATACTGTTTGGTAAGGGCATTCTCCGGCTCGCTGAGGATGCGCACAAAATCCTCCTCATTGAGGCTGTTCAGCTCTACCCGGATCGGGAATCTGCCTTGTAACTCCGGAATCAGATCGCTGGGTTTTGCGCTAGAAAACGCCCCGGCAGCTATGAACAGGATGTGAGACGTATCCACCGCGCCGTATTTGGTGGGCACACTACTGCCTTCCACGATGGGGAGCAGATCTCTTTGCACTCCGCTTCGCGAAACATCGATCCCCCCGGTTTTTTCGGAAGTGGCTATTTTATCGATCTCATCGATAAACACGATGCCATTTTCTTCCACTGCCTTGCGGGCAGCTTCTGCCACCTTATCCTTTGGTACCAGACGGGAAATTTCCTGCTCGGTGAAGTTCTTCAGGGCATTGAAGACAGTTGTCTTGTGCTTTTTTCCGCCCCGTGGAGGTAAGATGTTTGATAGCATATCCGAAAAATCAAGATCCAGAGCTTCCAAACCGAAATTGCTCATGATCTCGAAACTTGGAAGATTATCTTCCGGGCTTACTTCGATCTGAATCTCCTTGTCGTCTAGTTTGCCATCCATCAGTTTAGCCCGCATCTTTTCGCGGCTACGTTTCTGACGTGCGGCAGTTTCCGGATCATCCCGGTCTGTCTTTCTCCGTTTTACGGGGATCAGGATATCCAATACCTTTTCGATTGCCATTGCCCTGGCTTCTGCCTTTACCTCGTCCACCATTCTGGTGCGAGTCTGAACCACAGAGTAACTCATCAGCTCGCGGATCATGGATTCCACATCCCTGCCCACGTAGCCAACTTCTGTAAATTTGGATGCTTCCACTTTCACGAACGGAGCATCCACCAAACGTGCGATCCTCCGCGCGATCTCGGTCTTCCCCACACCTGTAGGCCCGATCATTATGATGTTGTTGGGCATAATCTCATGTTTCATCTCGCCTTTTACCTGCTGACGCCGCCAACGATTTCGCAAGGCTATCGCCACGCTACGTTTTGCCGCGGATTGACTGATGATATACTTATCCAGCTCCTCCACGATCCTGGAGGGCGTAAGTGTGGATATCTCCGTCATTTACAAAACCTCCAAAGTAAATTGATCGTTGGTATATACACAGATCTCAGAGGCAACTTTCATAGCTTCCTGTACGATTTTTTCTTCTGAGAGATTCGTGTTTCGCAACAAAGCTCTGGCTGCCGCAAGCGCGTAGTTTCCTCCGCTACCAATGGCGATCAGTCCGTCATCTGGCTCCATAACATCCCCCACTCCGCTAATCATCAGGATCCCGGATTTATCCCCTGCGATCAGCATTGCTTCCAATCTGCGCAAGTATTTATCCTGACGCCATTCTTTTGCCAGATCAACCGCCGCTTTACGGAGGTTTCCCTTGGTGTTCTTCAGTTTTTCCTCGAACTTCTCAAAAAGGGTAAAGGCATCCGCGGTAGCTCCCGCAAAGCCGATTATAACCTTATCATCAAAGATCCGGCGGATCTTCAGGGCTTTGGCTTTAATCACAGTATCGCCCAAACTAACTTGCCCATCGCCACAAAGCGCGGTTTTTCCTTTGCGATGCAAGCCGATGATCGTAGTGGAGTGCATATCATTCATTTTCAGTATCATCCATATCTTGTTCTTGGGTTTCCGCTTTCAATTCGGTAGGCTCAGAGATTTCTGAAGAGTGTTCGAAGCGCATTTCCTTGGCTCGTTCATACTTGGATTCCACCAGAGCGCGTTCGTCGCTATCCAGATGAGTCAGGATCAGCTTAAAAATCTCATCCGTTCCCAAAGTTTCACGTTCTTGGAGTTCTTTAGCCATATCATCCAACAAATCGCGGTGCTTCTCCAAGATCTCGCGAGCTTGCAGATGCGCCTCTGTAATGAACTTACGAATCTCGGCATCCACCAAGCGGGAGGTTTCATCGCTATGCAGATCCCGGGAGGCGAGTTCCTTGCCCAGAAACACTTCACCCTGTTCCTTACCGATGGTCATCGGCCCTATCACGTCGCTCATCCCCCAGGAGCAGACCATCTTCTTTGCGATATCAGTAGTACGTTCCAGATCGTTTCCGGCACCGGTGGTCAGTTCCCCAAATACTACTTCCTCGGCTGCTCTGCCTCCCAAGAGTGATACCAGGAATTGCTTCAAATAGCTGCGGGAATATCCGGTTCTATCGCTTTGCAGATAGTGGGTAGCACCTCCGGTGAAGCCTCTGGGAATGATGCTAACCTTGTGTACGGGTTCCACCAGATCTTGGAAGATGCTGGTAAGCACGTGTCCGATCTCATGATAGGCTGTAAGGCGTTTATCGTCCTCGGGAATCACCCGGCTTTTCTTTTCTTTGCCCAGGGTAAGTTTGTCCTTGGCTTCTTCAAAATCCAGCATCTGAATCTTGCTCTTGTTCTTGCTAGCTGCGATCAAAGCTGCTTCATTCACCAAGTTTGCCAGATCTGCGCCACTGAATCCGGGTGTACCCCGCGCGATGAGTTCCAGATGCACATCCTCATCCAAGGGAACTTTAGCGGCATGGACGGTTAAAATCTCCGTCCTCCCTTTGATATCCGGCAGATCAACCGTTACCTGACGGTCGAATCTTCCCGGTCTCAGAAGCGCAGGATCTAGGATATCCGGGCGGTTCGTGGCAGCGATGATGATCACTGCCTCATTGGGCTCGAAGCCATCCATCTCCACCAGGAGCTGGTTCAGGGTTTGCTCGCGCTCATCATGCCCGCCCCCGAGGCCGGTTCCACGGTGTCTGCCCACAGCGTCAATTTCGTCGATAAAAGTAATACAGGGAGAGTTCTTCTTCGCTTGATCGAAGAGATCTCTTACGCGAGCTGCGCCCACGCCCACAAACATCTCCACAAAATCCGATCCCGAAATCGAGAAAAACGGCACTCCCGCTTCCCCAGAAACTGCTTTTGCCAGGAGAGTCTTACCGGTTCCGGGGCGACCCACCAACAGCACACCCCGTGGGATTCTGCCTCCCAACCTCTGAAAGCGGTTCGGGTCTTTGAGAAACTCCACAATCTCTTGCAGTTCTTCCTTTGCTTCGTCCACTCCTGCCACATCTTTGAAGGTCACGCGGGATTTACTGGCTTCGTGAAGCCGAGCTTTACTTTTACCAAAACTGAAGGCCTTGGAATTCTGATTGGACATCCGGTTCATAATCAACAGATAAAATCCGATAAGAAGCAAAAACGGCAAGAGAGATATAATCAGGCTCATCCAGCCCGCTGGCTTGGCGGTATATACCTTAACCCCTTTTACCAGAAGACTATCCACCAGACGCGCATCATCAAAAGGCAAAGAGGTGCTATACTTTCTATCTTGAAGATCAGTATAAACCATATCCCGGTCGGTAAACTGAACCTCTTTTATAGAACCGTTCGATACTCTCAGCATGAAATTGCTGTAGCTTTCTTTAGTTACCATCTCACGGTTGCTGCCATAAGTAAGCCACAGACTAATCGCCAAAAGAATCATGATGACCACAAAAGGAGTCCAGAATCTCGGCTTCTTGGGTGGAATCACGGGTCTCCCGCGGGAATCCAGCTTTACCGGTTCCTCATTCTGATGTTGTCCTGCCCGGCGTTTGGCTTGAAACATCCGGATCAAACCGATTACGGAAACGATGATAATCCCATATACAAACCATCTCAGCATTTCCGAAAATCCATCCATCACTGCGGGGATCTCCGCTAATGGCTTTGCCAGGCTGTCCGCTTGGGTTTGCCCGGATAACAGGGTTGCAAACAGCCCCATTACGCTCAACAAGTAAAGTTTCATGTATAGCACTCTTCCTTCAAAATTCCGATAAATGGCAGGTTGCGATACCGCTCGGCATAATCCAAACCATAGCCCACCACAAATTCGTTACCTACTTCGAAGCCCACATACTCGAAACTCGTCTCGATCTTATGTGCCTCCGGTTTGTCTAAAAGAACGCAGGTGCGGACACTTGAGGGCTTGTGTTTCCAAATGTAATCCTTGATATATTGCAGAGAAAGTCCGCTATCCACGATGTCTTCCACGATGATCACATCCCGCTCGCAGATATCCAGATCGATGTCTTTGCGGATCTTCACCACTCCGCTACTACTGGTTCCAGAGCCATAGCTGGATATCGCCAGAAAATCGATCTCAACGGGAACGGTAATGGCGCGCACAAGGTCGCTCATGAAGATGAAACCACCTTTCAACACGCCGATGATCACCGGCACCTTGCCATCATAATCCTGGTTGATCTGCTGGCCTATCTCTCTGATGCGGTTTTGGATACGCCTCTCGTCGAAAAGCACTGCCGATATATCACAATTCATCAAGTTCATTGGTTCCTCTCTTTTTCCGGCTCGCAGCCCGGTTTGCTTTCTTTTGCAGACTCTCTGCATGGATCATCAAGTAGCGGGTTGTATTTTCATCGTAGCGCACCCGATTATCCAGACGCCATCCGCAAATCCAGATGATTTTCTCATCGTCTTCAAACACTGGTATTAAGTCCCTATCGTATTTGGCTACTTTTTCGTCAATAAAAAAGTCTTTCAGCTTCTTGAACTCCCTCATTCCGAATGGGATAAATCTATCTCCGGCAGTCCTCCGCCGAATCTTGATACGTCCGCACAATTTGTCCGCATCCAGGATCACGGTGGTTTTATCCATCTCATTCACTTTTGCCGGTAATACCTTTAGGAGTTTAAAGCTGAAACGATGATCCATGTGCACTGCCCTGGCGCGCTCGTTTCCGATAGTTAGCGTCTCCGCTTCTGGGCTGTGTACGTCCTCCGGATAGATGCTGAAATGAAGTTCCTGATAGCGTTTGATCGCCAAAACCCCATGGGGAAGGCTGATGAATTTGCTTCCCGCAGAGGTTAGCAACTCGCTAAGCTCTCGCACATGGTTCCCGGATAAATCCAGCCGGGTACCACATGCCTGATTGAAGGCTTCCCTAAGAATGTAGAAGCGTTCTATCGCCACAGATTTCATCAGGTCCGGAATCGAAAGCACGACCCTCCCGTTCCCGTTCTCCATAGTGATCCTACGAAGCTTCCGGCAAGCCAGTTCCGCAATGTATTGATCTGCCTGGTTAAATATCCCCGCGCTATCGCAGAGCTTTTCCCTGATCTGAGGATTGTAGTCCTGTGCCAGCAGGGGCATGAGTTCATTGCGCATCCGGTTGCGCGTGAAGCGATTGTCCGCATTCGATGCATCCTCACGCCAGCTAATGCCAGCTTCCAACAATAGTTCTCTCAGTTCCTGCGGATTAAAGGCAAGCATGGGATGCGCCACATCACCGTTCAACGCTTTGATTCCAGACATGCCACTCAAGCCGGCTCCCCGGAACAGATTCATCAGAAAGGTCTCCGCATGATCCCATTTGTGATGCGCCAGCATGATCCGGTTAAACTTATAATTCTCCAAAATAATTCTGAATGTCTCAAATCTGGCTATTCGGGCACGGTTCTCCAAATCTCCTTCTTGCCCGAGTTCGATTCTGCGAATCACCAATGGAACACTTAGCCGCATACAGATTTCTTTGATGTGCTGTTCGTCCTCCATGCTGGCTTCTCCTCGCAACTGGTGATTGATATGCACAGCCAACAGCGATAGATTGTAGCTGAACCTCAGACGCGACATAAGATACAGCATGGCAGTGGAATCCGCCCCTGCTGACACTGCCAATAGCAGTTTGTCGCCCGCAGCAAATAGACTCTCCTGATCCGCAAATGCTGTCAGGCGTTTAAGACATTCATTCGTTTGGCTCATCAAAACTCCGCATTTATCCCAGATTAACCAATACTTTTGAACTTACCCTTGCTGTCAACTCTTATCTATTGCCAGCCAAGCGCTTCATTCAGGTGCAAGATTCCGCAAATACTTCCAAATATTCGCGCCCCTCCTGTCCTTGCCGCTGCTTGCCTAGTTATGGAGCATAGTTCCAATATTAGAATTTCAACTAGAGGTGCAGATCACCATGACGCACTGTATGAATAGTTTCATTTTCAAAGAAAATCCCACCCAGAATCCTCTTAGTAGCACGATAAAATCCATTGTACTTCTTTCGCCACAAACTAGGCTTTTGATGAGGCTTTTTCAGCTTTTGCTTATGCAATTTTAGGGCGTCTGGACTGCTCCAAAATTCCACAATGCCAATAATTTGCTTGACATTTTGTGGACTCGCTTTATACTTTACCCAAACGTGGTTGATAAACAAAATCGCGGGCTATGAAGCATCGGTATCTGCACAGTGCCGGGTGCCTGTTTCGAGATGTTTTTTAAGAATGAATAAAAGGAGCCGCTTATGAAGAAGCTCATGTTCTTTACAATGTTGATCCTGCTGATGCTTATCGGCGCTTGCGACAAGGATAATGCCAAGCTGACCGAAGTACAAATGAAGGATCTGGAAGTTCCACACGATTTTGACTACAATATGAACAACACAGTTGATGTGAATTTGCAAGGAGCCTGGCGTCTGCCGATCTATATCAAGACCACCGGTGGAAACTTGCTCTTCAAAGCCCAGATGAATCCCCAAAGCGGGATCAATACCAAACTAGTGTTGCCCAGTACCATCAAAGAAGTCGTTCTGGAATACCAAAGCCTAACTGCCACAGTGAACGTTAGTGGCGGAACTCTAAACTACAACTTCCGCGAAATGCCATAAGGGAGGCGCTATGAAAAAGAACATAATCCTGCTGATCCTCAGCCTAGCCTGCCTTGGCCTCTTTGCTCAGGGAACCATCGTGATCTGGGGCTCTCCCCACACTAAGCTCTCCAAAAACGTACCCGCCGGAGAGGATTTCATCGATATCGCCGCAGGTAAACAGTGGGCTACTGCTTTACGTTCAAACGGGACTGTCACTACTTGGGGACAGACCAGCCAAATGGTGAACGCAAACCCCTCAGGAAACGACTATACTGCGATTACCGCCGGTGAACAACATGCCGTAGCTTTAAGGAGCAACGGTACTTTGGTAGCATGGGGCTTTAACAACAAGGGGCAACTCGATGTTCCTACACACAGTGATTTTGTGAAAATCTCCGCCGGCTTGAATCACACGCTGGCACTAAGAGCGGACGGCACTGTGGTCGCTTGGGGAGACAATGCCTTAAATCAATGTAATGTCCCTGCCGGAACTTACACCGATATCGCCGCGGGAGATGCCTTTTCTTTGGCAATCAACACCGCTGGCGAAATCATCGGCTGGGGTTCTCCCTGGAACAACAGACTGAATATTCCAGCAGGCAACAATTTTGTACAAGTCGCGAGCAAGAACCTGCACTCCATCGCGCGCAGAAGTGACGGCAGCATTGTTGCCTGGGGTAACGCCGCCGCTATCGCCGATACACCTACCAGCGGTACCTATGTAGATATTGCCGCTGGATGGCAGGGTAGCATTGCCATTCGTGATGATGGTGAACTGGTGGCTTGGGCAAACCTTTGGGCTTTGAAAACCATCCCAGCTTGGGTTCAAGATTTGGATATCGTAAAAGTTAGCGGAGGTGAAGCATACTTCCTGGGTCTCACCGGAGTTTTTGGCGAAAGCGATGGCGATGGTGACGGCGTAGCGGATTCTCTGGACGATTTCCCCACCGATGCCTTGAGAGCTTATAAGCTAAGCTATCCCCTCACCTCACCCACCGGGTGGGGCACTCTTGCCTACGAAGATATGTGGCCTCAGCAAGGTGATTACGATTTTAACGACCTCGTATTGGATTATAAACTGAATCTCGTGCTGGATGCCGATATGAAGATCAAGGATATCAACGGAGATTTTATGCTCCGCGCAGTAGGTGCCACCTTCCAAAATGCCTTCGCCATCGAATTCCCCTTCCCCGCCTCAAACGTGGAAAACCATTCGGGTATCGGTGCCGGAGCGGCATACAATATGCCAATCCTGGAAGCAGGTGTCAATAGCATCCTCAAAGTGATCTCCAGTACCAACGATTTCGTGGATGTTCCCGGTGGCGGGATCTTCTGGAATACTCAACTGGAACAACCAAACTATGATCCTATTCCGATCAGTTTCCAGCTTACCCTCGTAGAACCTCTGGACCAAAGTTCCTTGCCCTTCTGGGGCATCTGGAACCCATATCTGATGGTCAACCGCGTTCAGGGTTACGAGATTCATCTTCCGGGATTCCCTCCCACAGTTCACGCCAATACCGCTCTGTTTGGTTTGGATGACGATACTACCAATCCCGCCCTGAACAGGTATTATAAAACCAACCAAAACCTGCCCTGGGCTCTGGATCTCCCCATCCATTGGAAGTATCCGATCGAGCAAAAAGAAATCAGCCAAGCTTATTACAGATTTGCCCCCTGGGCAGAAAGCGGCGGATCCCTCTATCCGGATTGGTACGAACTCGATAGTGGCGATGTAAATCTAAACTTCATCTACAATCCCTAATCTCAGGATTATCTAACCTTCACCCCGGTGCTTTTCTCACCGGGGTTTTTTTGGTTACTACCGTATGCCTTGCTGGGACTACGTATACACGTCATCATGAGGTGTTGAAATTTCAATCCGGCACAATGCCGCAACCGCAAAATAAAGCCCCAACGGGGCGACACTACCCATAGCGAGGGTGCGTAGCTTAAGCGGAGCCCCTCGTTACTGGCACCAACTACCACCATAGCCCCCTGGATCAAAGACGATCAGATTGAATATGACTCAGAGATGAACCCGGTAGGTGTCTCCGGAGCGCATACTCCGTTTCCGCCATTTCACTGGAAGTGTAGGACCAGTACAACCATCGTATGATACTGTCAACGAGCCTCAAATCAAGTGTTTAGTTCGTAGATCTAATAGACTCTATTTGATTATTGTTATCTTCGTCGTAGCTACCTTTCGGTCTGTAATCGCCTTCACTATGTATGTCCCTGACGCAAGTGGCCTATTGTTGTCATCCCTGCCATTCCAAACGGTGGAATAGAACTCTCCGCTTTGTTTCACATCATGCGAAAGCCCGGCTCTACTTACCAGGCTGTTGTAGCTTTCAGTTAAACGGATTGTCTTCACTTTCTGCCCCCGGATATTGAAGATCTCGATCACTGGCGGCACTTCAGGTTTCTTGGGTAAAGTGAATTCGAGAAATATTCCCGCTGCCCGGCTGGTGTTTAGTAGCGGATTGGGATAGGCAGATATCCGAAATCCTTCTGGAGGAGGCATAGCGGGATCATCGTTTGAGACCCAGGGTTGGGAGCCGTATTCATAAACTCCCATATCTATCCTGCCATTGGCTATGCGATGGTTGCCTGCCAGGTCCATGGGGGGCAGATTTAGCCCTTCAGTATCCGGAGTACCACTATCGATACAAGATGAAAGCGCACTTAGCTGATAGTACTCCGGCTGATTTATGCCCAGGCTGCTATCCACCGTGCCCAGAAACAAGGGATCGGCACTCATGATGTTATCGGTCATCGTAAGCAGTTCCGGTCTGGAACTGGGAACCGTGGCTGTCCTGAACAGGCTGTTGCTGATGCTGACCGGATAGGCAGTGGCATTGACGCTGAGGTAATTCATCAGTCCCAATTCTGATCCGGAACCGGGATTGTGGAAGATCACATTCCGCAAGTCCGCACCCGCCAGGATTCTGCATAAGAATCCAGGGACGCTATTGTTGGCTATTGTGCAATTGTTGATCTGAACTGGCTGATATCTGTTTTGGATGTAGATTGGTGAACTTACCCAGGAAGGGTTGGAGATAGTATTATTGACGATCAGCACATTGCTCATATCAAGGTCGTAAGCCGCAAAGGGCTCATAGATGTTTTGATAGAAAAAGACCCAGGCATCTACAGCAGAGATATTGGAGACAATGCTATTGCGCAGATGTATGTCGCTGTCATAAAACTTCATACCCATATGGTTGCTTTCCGAATCATTAGTGGAATTCCCGGTTACTACTGTGTTGTTAATGTAAATATTGTCACTTTCCGATACCCAGATTCCGTTAAGGTCATTTGGATAATTCACATTTCCTATAATCGAATTCTCGATCCTAACATCAGAGCTATAGGCAATAATCATTCCGGAGAGATTAGAGCCATAATTATTATAAAACTCAACATCATGAATATATGCGTTAGTCCCATAGAAGAAACAGAAGACATAGGCATAAATAGACCTTCCATTCATCAATTTCATGCCAGAAATCTCTATATTGGAAGCATACCAAGAACCCCAGAAGGTGCGGCTGAGTTCTCCATCTATGATAGTCTCTCCAATCCCTGCGCCCTGCACCTTGACGTTTGATTTCACTCCCATGGGCAGGATCTGTCCATTGGCAGAATGGGAATATATACCCGGAGCAAGATGGATGGTTTTGGGAATATCGGGATTAGAGGCTATGCGTTGCATGGCGATAGCAATAGTTCGTAGGGGTGTCCCAGAATCAAGCCCGGAATTGCTATCATCTCCATCGGGAGATACATAAAGGTCATGATCTATCTGCTCAATAGCCCCCTGCGCTATGTTGACAGTAACGTTTGCCCTGTGCGCGTGGATGAAATAGCCGTCTGCTTCTGTGAGGATTGCACTTCCCATGGCAAGATTGATCTCGATTGGAGTTGGATTAGATGTGTTGAAGCTGATGCTGATATCCATTCCGCGTGTTGCATGATTGTTAAATATCGAACATGGATTTGACTGGGATATATTTAATCCTGTTGATTGATCAACCGCTAAACCCCCTCCTAAGTTTAAAGCTTGATTATGGAAAATGCTGACGTTTGACATTGTTAATGAGGAATTTGATCCAGCAGCTATCCCTCCCCCAGCTTGAGCAATGCAGTTCCTGATTATAGTGTTTTCGATTATAGCCGTAGAGCTGTTTACGAACATGCCCCCACCAGGATTACTTGGACTATTGAGTACATTGTTATCATTGTTGACCAAGGTAAAGCCATTAATCGTCACTGTTTCGCCACTAATAATTCTAATGCAGGTACCCATATTCCCGTCTATGATCGTATTCTCAATATACTGCTGCAGGGGATCAACGGAATACAAGCTGGCAAGCGTGATATTGATGCCGTTTGTGATCACATTTTCAATATACCTGCCAGGATACACCAGTACAGTGTCTCCATGCCCCGACGCATTCACCGCTTCCTGGATGGAGGTATATTGCTGGCTACCGTCGAGAGCAACCGTTCTGGTGGTTGAATAAAGGCATCTACCTAAGATCAGAAGAACTAGAACTATATATGCTTTCATCTCAATTCCTTGTTTGTAACAGTGGGGGTGGCATGCCCCCCCCACTGATCGACTGATACTATTTTAAGTTTGTATCATATGACCATAGGAGTAAGCTATCAAAAAAGGAGACTCTTATGGACAAGATTAAGTCAGAGCAAGGATATGGCGTGCAGCGGCTGCAGTCAAAGGACGCTCGCAGTGCCATTGTACAACGTTTG
>JAHDQK010000022.1 GCA_018433885.1 Candidatus Cloacimonadota bacterium | reverse complement strand
GACCACTGGAATGAGATTGGAAAGAATGCAATTGGTCGCTTGGCCTAACATAGAATGTGAGAAACGAGGACTATAAGATGTTCTCAAATAACCTGAGAAACAATGAGTTGGAATTTACACCAACATTTGGGACTTAACATTATGATGTTACAGAATCATCAAGGAAGGAGAAATAATGGTAAACAGGATCTTATGGCTGGTGCTAATCGTGATTCTGGCAGTCTTTTGTTACACGACGGTGTTGCCTTATCTCGACCGCCCTCCCCAGACTGTGGATGCTCCGGAGCATTGTAAAGCCATTCTGCACTATGCAAACTCACAAATGGCCCAGAAATACTTCAATCTCCCTGCGAATACGATCAGTTACAAAATCGAAGAGGTGATCATCCACTCTATGGAAGATATTCCCGGGCCACATAATAGAAAAAGGACGACCGCCACCCTTTCCGGAGTTTACAAAACCCCGCCTCAGGGAAATCTAAAGAACCCAGTTCAGACAGAATTCAGCTCCAAGCAGGTCTTCAGCCTGGGCAGAAGATATCCGGATGGGATCGACGTCCAGTTGATTCGTTTCCCTTAGGGGACAGTGATGGTGGAGCTTTTATCGCCGCCCTTGTTGCATTTAGTAAGAACGTTGATTTTATCTCCTTTTTTCAGCGCCGGAAGCTTATAGACCAAAGATCCGCCCTCCAAACTCTCCTGAAGGCTCAATTTGTGAACGATGGCATCTTTGCCATTTACTTTGATCTCTACATGGTTGATATAGTGATCCGCGGCATCCCTTACCTTGTGAGCAAAACTCACGCTAAGAAGCGAACTGCCTTTATCGAAGGTGGGTTTTACATTGCCCGCAGGATGCGCCATCAGTGCGCCAAGAGCCACGGTCATCACGATTATCATCAGTATCTGTTTCATTGTTCCTCCTGGTTATTTTTGAAATTATAAGCGATTCCCGATGCTTTCGCTAGCGGGATTACTAAACGCACGTTGAGAATTTAGTCCAGATAATATATCGCTTTGATGGGATCTATCCCTGCCGCTTTGATGGCTGGATATAATCCGGAAATGAAACCTATCACCAAAGAGAAGAACATCCCCACCAATACTCCCGGAAGAGGCAGATACAAGGGGAATTTGAGGGCTGATCCGATCAGGCTGAGAATCACCCAGGCAATCATGATCCCCAGAACAGCTCCTACAAAAGCCAGACTCAGCGCTTCGAAGATAAAATAGAAGAAGATATCGCTATCGCTGGCACCAATGCTCTTGCGGATGCCGATCTCCGTCATGCGTTCCTGGATCGAGATCAAGAGGGTGGAGAACAAGCCAATACCTCCTACAATGAGCGAAATGGATGCGATCGCAATAAGGGTGATGTTCCATTTCTTCATCTGAGAATCGATCTCAGCCGTAATCTGCAACATCATCGAACCGATATCCATGAACTGGAAGCTGGGATACATATTGCGTCTGGATAGCAGGATCTGCCGCGCGTGAGTCTTAAGAGCCGCCAAAGATGCTTCATCCTCAGCCTGCAGATATATCATCGGCACTTGTCTTCCGGCTGTGAAGCGATTGGCTCCATATTGCAGGGGAACATATACCGCCTGAAGTTCCCGATCCCGCTCCCAGGGATTGAAGTGCATCCCATTTTCACTGTTCAGCTTATCCGAACCCAGGATACCGATTACCCGAAAACGGTGATCTCCCATGATCAGAGTCTCACCCAGGATATCTTTACCAGGATAGTATTTTTCGGCGAATTTATAACCCACGATAGCCACTGGATGTCCCTGAACCGATTCTACCACACTAAACAGTCTTCCTTGCGAGATATCGTAGCTTTTGCTCTTGAAGAAGTAGTTTTCCGTAGCTTTTAGCGAGATATAGTTATCTTCGTTTCCAATCCGCTGTAGGCTGCTCGTCTCCGTCATGCCATAGATGCCTTTGTAGGATAACTTATCCTTAAGCTCCTGATAATCGGTGAGATCAAGCTGACGTGGCATCTGCCGTGCTCTACGTTGAGCTTGAACCGCGGCGCGCTGATAGTCGATATCTGCGTCGGGATTGCCATTGGTGATGAGGATCGAGTAGTTCCATCCCATACCCTCCATGTTCTTGGTGATTACGGATTTGAGGGCATAGACGCTGGAAAACATCGTAACCACCGCCATAACTCCGATCACGATGCCGATCGTTGTAAGCAAGCTCCGCATCTTGTGAGAAGCTATGCTCACCAAGGCACTGCGGATGGCATCCCCGAAATGCAATTCTACTCCACGATATGCTTGCATTGGGGACACTGCAGGTAATGCCCCTTGTCCTTGTTATACTTCTCGGAGATATATTCGTTGCCACAGTTGGGACAGCGTTGTGGAACGGGTTTGTCGTTCGAGATCCATTTACAATCCGGATACCCAGAACAGGCATAGAACATACTGCCTTTTTTGCTACGGCGGGATACCACCTCTCCGGTCTTGCATTCCGGGCATTTGATGCCCAGGGTCTTGGGTCTGGCGAACTTACATTTAGGGTAAGTGCTACAGGCGATAAACGCGCCAAATTTGCCGGTTCGTTCCACCAAGGGACTCCCACACGTGGGGCATTTCTCGTCCAGGGTCTGAGGTACTACGATCTTGATCGAGCCATCTTCTTCCCGCACAAAGCTCTTGCTGTTTTTGCATTGGGGATATTGATCGCAAGAAAGGAACTCACCATTTCGGCTGCGCTTGATCACCATCTTGCCTACCTTGCAAAGATCGCAGGCAATGCCGGAATCAACCACCATGGCTTGTTTTTCCTTGCGGACATCCACTTTGGAGATCAGCGCTTGCATATCGTCGTAATACTCCTTTACCAGCTTGTGCCATATTACTTTGCCATATTCTACTTCATCCAGTTTATCTTCCATCCCAGCGGTGAATTTTACGTTGAACAGTTTATCAAATTTATCCACCAAGAAGCCGTTGACATCTTTGCCCAGAGGGGTTGGGATAAAGCTCTTCTTCTCCAGATTCACATATTTACGGTTGCGGATGGTGCTGATAATGGCGGCATAGGTAGAAGGTCTGCCGATGCCCTTGGCTTCCAGCTCTTTGATCAGCGAGGCTTCCGTAAAACGGGAAGGCGGGGATGTGAAGTGTTGAGATTTCTTGAGCGGACTGTGTTCAAGAGCGTTCGTTTCGCTATAATCCTTATGAATCTTCTCACCTAAGGGGATATTCACGTGGGGATAGCATTTCAGGAATCCCTCGGAACTGATCTGGTTACCTGTGGCGATGAAGGTAGCGTTGCCCACTTGGATCGTGGCGGTGGTTGCTAGTACCTTTGCGCCCTTCATCTGAGTGGCAAGAAAGCGTTGCCAGATCAGGGTATAGAGCTTAAGCTGCTCTTTGGAGAGGTAGTTCTCGATGCTTTCCGGGCTGCGTTTGGGATCGGTGGGACGTATCGCTTCATGCGCGTCCTGCGCGCCTTGTCTGCTTTTATACACGCGAAGACCGGGGTTTACCATATCTTCGCCGAAGCGTGCGCTGATCGCTTCTTTACAGGCAACTACGGCTTCATCCGATATCCGGGTGCTATCGGTACGCATATATGTGATCAAACCAGTGCTTTCGCCACCGATATCGATGCCTTCATAGAGTTGTTGGGCAATGCTCATCGTACGTTGAGCTTGAAACGACAGAAGTTTGGATGCTTCTTGTTGCAGAGTGCTGGTGATAAACGGAGGCGGAGGCTCTACACTGCGGGTTGTGCGTTTGATCGCTTCCAGGATAGCATCCTCATTTTTCAGGTTGGCAAGTAGCGTATCCGCTTCCTCTTGGTTCGGGATCTCGAATTTCTTACCATCGATCTTCTCCAGGTTGGCTTTGAATTTGGGCAGTTCATCCCTCCAGAAATCTGCTTCGATGCGCCAGAACTCTTTGGGAACAAACGCCAATATCTCCGCTTCGCGTTCGCAAATCAACCTGAGTGCTACGGATTGTACGCGTCCCGCGGAGAGGTCTTTGGCTATCACCTTCCACAGAAGCGGCGAAATGCTGTATCCCACCACCCGATCCAGGATCCTTCTGGCTTGTTGGGCGTCCACTTTTGCCTGATCAATTGCCCCGGGGCTAGAGATCGCTTTGTTGATGGCAGAGGAGGTGATCTCGTTGAACACGATGCGATAGATGGTTTTATCTTTGGCTTCTTTTTCCAGAACCTTGCTTAGGTGCCAGGCTATCGCTTCCCCTTCACGGTCGTGGTCGCTTGCCAGATAGATGGTATCCGCTTTTCCGGCAGCTTCGCGCAATTCCGCGATGATCTTGCTTTTCTTTTTGTCGATTTCATACTTTGGTGAGAAATCTTTGTTCACATCCACACCCAAGTCGTGCGCAGGCAGATCCCGGATGTGTCCCATCGATGCCTTTACGATGAATTGATTCTTCAAGAACTTACTGATAGTATTGGCTTTGGCGGGAGATTCCACAATGATCAGATTCTTTGCCATTATTCCACCTCACTCTCGTGAATGCCACAGCATTTTTTGTATTTTTTACCGCTGCCGCAGGGACAGGGATCGTTTCTACCCACTTTTGGCGCGACCTGAACGGGACGTGCCTTCAATTCTGTAGCACCAAAATCTGGAGGAGGAGTAGCGGAGCTTTGGTATTGTTGAGCTCGGCTGGAAAGGAAACTGTCGATGGCTTCATGGGTCATCTGCGCCCCTTTCAACATTTCCTGCATATCTTTCATTTGCTCTCGGCTCAAGAGATAGGTAGTAAACACTCGCTTGGTTACGTTTTCTTGAATTCTGGTGATTAATCCTTCAAAAAGGGCAAAGCTCTCTTTTTTATATTCGATCAAGGGATCTTTATTTGCATAAGACCTAAGATGCACGCCTTCTTTCAGCAGATCCATCTCATGCAGATGATCCCGCCATTCGCTATCCACTACTTCCAATAGCGATCTCCGTTCGATGTCTCGCATCACCTCTGCGCCAAACTGAGCTTCGCGGCGGGCATAGGCATCCCCGGCTATCTCGGTAACAGTATGGATCAACAGCTCTTTGTTTAGATGATCGCTATCCAGATCCTCCGGATGTACCACGATGTTCAAGGTGCGCAAGTAGTTACATAGCTTACCCAGCTCCCATTCCTCGGGATAATTTGAGGCGGAACATACTTCCTCGATCGCGCGTAAGATGCTCTCTTCGATCATCTCCTTGATCTCGCCTTTGAGGTTGTAACCCTTGAGTACACTGCGACGATAGCTGTAGATCACCTCACGTTGTTGATTCATTACCTCATCGTACTTAATCAGGTTTTTGCGGATCTCAAAGTTGTGTTCTTCCACTCTGGTCTGAGCTTTTTCCACCGCACTGGTCATCATCGGATGCCGGATGGATTCGCCTTGTTTCAGCCCGATCTTTTGCAGAACCGAAGCCATTCTGTCGGAACCGAACAAACGCATCAGATCATCTTCCAAGGAAAGGAAAAACCGGGATGTGCCAGGATCTCCCTGACGCCCCGCTCTGCCCCGCAACTGGCGGTCTATGCGTCGGCTTTCATGCCGCTCACTACCGATCACATGCAGACCGTCGAGCGGCAGCCCATAGGGATATTGTTCAGTTCTGGTTTTGGGCAATCCCCGATAACTCTCTACGGATTGAGTGACCACACTTTCGCCCAGCTTGATATCCGTTCCGCGCCCCGCCATGTTGGTGGCAATAGTTACGGCTCCTGGTGCGCCTGCGGAGGTGATGATCTCGGCTTCGCGCTGATGTTGCCGCGCATTCAACACATTGTGCGGAATGGCATGACGCCGAAGCAAACGGGAAAGAATCTCGGATACTTCAACGCTTACCGTGCCCACCAATACCGGCTTGCGTTGTTTGTGCCAATAGATGATTTCATCGATGATCGCTTGATATTTCTCGTTCTTGGTAAGGTAGATCTCATCATCGTGATCGATGCGGGTAATGGGAACGTTGGTGGGGATAGCCACCACTGGAAGTTTATATATCTCCATGAATTCAGATTCTTCGGTAACGGCAGTACCCGTCATACCCGCGAGTTTTTCGAACATGCGGAAATAGTTTTGCAGGGTAATGGTAGCAAATGTCTGAGTTCCCGCTTCGATCGCCACGTTTTCTTTCGCTTCCAATGCTTGATGCAAGCCGTCTGAGAAGCGGCGACCGGGCATTTGTCTTCCCGTGAACTCGTCCACGATGATCACTTTGTTATCGATCACCACATATTCCTGGTTGTTTTCAAAGAGCGTGAAGGCTTTTAAGAGTTGATTGATATTATGGAGCTTCTCGCTTTTATCCATGAACTTGCCGGTGGCTATCTCACGCTCCTGCGCTTTTTTTTCTTCACTAAGATCTTCCCGCAAATCGATCTCTGCCAAGATCTCGTCCAAAGTGCGTACTACAAAAAGATCCGGCTCTTTTCGGCTGAGCAGATCCCTGCCTTTCTCGCAAAGATCAACGCTGTTTTGGCGTTCTTCCACCACGTAAAAGAGCATATCGTCCAATTCATGCATGTTTTTATCGCACAGATACACTCCCTCGGTATCTTGAACCAGGCGTTTCAGAGAAGCATCCTGCATGAGTTTTTGGAAGGCTTTGTTCTTCGGAGCTCCACGCCGTACCAAAAGCAGGTTCTTTGCCAATCGACTGTCTGAAGCTTGCGGATTATTTTCGTTCAGATCATCGCGAATCTCGCTCAGAAATCGGCTAATCAGGCTGTTTTGCGCCTGAACCAATGCTGCTATTCCGGGACGCAGTTCGGGGTAGAAATTCTTGTCCTGGGCAATCGGTCCGCTGATGATTAGCGGCGTCCTGGCTTCATCGATCAAAATGCTATCGACTTCATCCACGATCGCAAAATAGAAATCTCGTTGCACCAATTGTTGAGGGCTAACTGCCATGTTATCCCGCAGGTAGTCGAAGCCAAATTCGCTGTTCATGCCATAAGTAACGTCCTTGGCATACGCTTCGCGGCGGGAATCATGATCCATGCCCGTGGTGATGCAACCTACTTCCATGCCATGGAAATTGAAGATAGGGCTCATCCACTCGGCATCGCGACTGGCGAGATAGTCGTTCACCGTAACCAGATGCGCTCCCCTGCCCAATAGCGCGTTCAGGAACAGCGGCAGAGTGGCTACCAAGGTCTTACCTTCTCCGGTTGCCATTTCCGCTATCTTACCGTCGTGCAAAACCATCCCGCCTATTAGCTGGACGTCAAATGGCACCATGTTCCAGCGCAAGGGATGCCCTTTTACCATAAATTCTTTGCCCACCATGCGGCGGCAGGTATCTTTAACGATGGCAAAGACTTCTGGCAGATAGTCGTCCAAAATCTCCTTGTTCATCGCGCTTAGTTTCTTCTTATGGCTATCGATCTGATTGTCGATGCGATTCCGCTCGGCATCATCCACGGATTCCCGGAATTCTCTCTGCAGCTCTTCCAGTTCGTTGCGAACGGGATCCAATTTCTCCGCGATCTCGCGCTTGATTTCCTGAACTCGGTCTATCAGTTGTTCATCTTCATATTGTGCCAGACCTTCATAGATCTTGTTGATCTCTGCTACAAGCGGCTCATAGCGCTTGAGATCCTGGCTAGATTTATCTCCGAACAGCTTTCTTAAAATCTTTTCGAGCATTATCCTTCCTATTTTTGCCGGCAATGCTTGGGGTAATACACCGGACATTGATATTTCCCTGACTGTCACAAAAACACAGTCGCCAAATGTGTCAAATAATTTTGTGTCTTCCCCGGTCAATAATGGAGCTTTACCAAGCGCCGTGGGATATATATTACGAGTCCAAATTGGAACAGCCAGAAGATTCACCACCGAAATCTACCTCGAGAACGCTGTAGTACCCAGGCTTCAGGCTCCGTTTCACAATCTCCACCGCTTCCCGATGTCCCGCTTTTTCTGCTTTGGTGAAGAGTCTGCGGATGGCTGCGGCGTGCCGTCGATATGCCTTGCGAATCTCATCAGGAAAGTTTTGGGGCTTTCCATTGGGACGGGTGGATTCCTTGCAATACTTCCTAAGTGCTTCTATTTCTTCATCATAAGGGCTGAGTGATGTCTTGTGTCACCCGCGTGGGGCTCTAAATTGTTTTGTATAACCAGTTACGAGGGGCTTCGCTACGCTACGCACCCTCGTTGAGTGCACCCCCCCCCACAAAGCCCTTCTTGGGCGACACAAATCCATATCCTAACCACATCAATGTTATTCGATAAATAACATTATGGAAAACAACATTTCCTTTACTATCCCAGCCCATTTCTAAAAGCTATTGCCATGCGCTGTCCATGCAGTGCCCACTGCATCAAAGAAGCATGGCGACTCCTTCGGGGAATGGGTGTGGGGGATGCAATTTGCAATGGGCGGATACAAGAACCGCTCATTCGGAAAATGTACCGCTGCTCGCTAAGACGATATGCCCCCTTCCGCTGGGGATGGTGTATGGTTCCACGGCGGGGGGGGGGGTGAATTTCCTCCGCCTTTTTTTTATGTGGTCTTGTGTCGCCCCGGAGCTAATCCATTACACTTCAAGCGCATTGAACTCAATATCCCCCAGCGAAACCAGCTTTAGGGGAGGCGGGCTTAAGGAGTTATTCTAAATCAGATGCCGCTATCGTCGCTTAGGAAAGACAAACTATCCGGCAGAGGTTCCGGACCTCTACTCAGAGTCAGCTTTACGAGAGTACGCTTTTCTACTCTGCTGTTTGGCGAGGGGGAGGATCTCAGAACCATATTGCGAGAAGTGCTTTCACTATATACGGAATCCACTATTGCGCTACGCAGATCGCTATTGCGCAGAGTGATCATGGCGTCCTGGAAAGAAGCGCCAAGCACATTTGGTACCTTCACCATTTTACTGCCCTTGCTGATCACCAGAAAAACGGTGCCATCTTCCTTTATCTTGTCTCCCGGAGCAGGAGATTGATCCAAAACCGCGTCCACTCTGTCTGTCTCGCTATAAAGGGAATCCTTTACTACTACATGCAGTTTTTCTTCTTGCAGAATGCGTTTTGCTTGAGTAAGAGACAACCCGATCACCTCTGGGGTTTGAATGGTATCCGGCCTGCCAAACACCAACGGCAGAACAAGCTGGCTGGTGATAAAGGCGGTAACAAACACGATACCCAGACCGATTCCGATCATATATCCCCACTGCTTTGCGCTATAGTTTTGCATTGTGTCTCCTATTTCGTCTTCTGCATTTTTGCGGCAAAAGCGCCGTCCATATGGTGTTTGAAGGGTATTGTCTTCAAGAATCCGTTTTCGGTGTATTCTTTGGGAATGATGGTATCTGCTGATACCAGCTTGAATTTAGGGTTTTTGGCAAGAAATCTGGCGATTTGTTCTTCGTTTTCGTGGGGATTCATCGTGCATGTGGAATAAACCAGAAAACCTTCCGGAGCTACGAAATTTGCTGCGTGTTCCAGCGCTTTTTCCTGCAATTTGATCAGCTCAGGGATGTCGTTGTGCGCTTGCCAACGCAGATCCGCCTTGCGGGAAAATACTCCCCACCCGGAACATGGAGCATCTACCAAAACCCTGTGATAGGCAGGGGCTACCGGACCATATTTGAGGGCGTCTGTAGTAACTTGGATGATATTTGTAAGTTGCAGCCGGTCAGCGGCTTGCTTGAGCAGCTTCATCTTTTTGGGGATCTTATCCACAGCAACTATTTCGCCGCTATTGCCCATTCTTTCGGAGATGTAGGTACACTTCCCTCCGGGGGCGGCAAAGAGATCCAAAACAGATTGATCTGGCTGGGGATCAAGTAGTTCCACCACCATCGCGGCGGAGGTATCTTGCACCGAGAAATATCCTTCGGAAAAAGCCACTTCGTCCAGAACTTCCGCGCTCTGATGGGTATAAAACATCATTTTACTGGCAGGGCTGGGGATGATCTCGATCTCTCTTCTTGAGAAGTAATTCAAAAGCTTTTCAGGGTTTGTGGCAGTGGAGTTTACCCGGATGTGCAAGGCTGGATTTTCGTTGAAATACATCGCCATATACTCCGTGGATTCCTCTCCCCAAAGCTGAATCCAGGTCTGGATCAATTCCGGAGGATAGGAGTGTTCAAACGCAATGCGCAGAGCGGGATCTTCTGGATACACAGTGCGGTCTTCCCGAAGATACTCGCGCAAAACGGCATTCACAAAATCCGCAACTGGTTCGGAAAGCAGCTTTTTGCTTAGTTCTACGGTTTCGTTCACCGCGGCATGCTCTGGAATCGTATCCAGATAAATGATCTGATATAAACCCAGATACAGCATGATCTTGATCTTCAGATCAGTAGCGGCGTACTTTTTGGGGTCGGTGTAATGGCTTAGGATGTGATCCAGCTTTTGCTTCATCTTGATCACGCCTTTCACCGAATTGTAGAACAAACGGATGTCCTCTCCATCATGTTTCAGCTTCTTTGCCCGCTGTTGCAGAAGTGCATCCGAGAATTCGTTGTTCTTCAATACTTTCAGGATCGTGTTGTAGGCTTCTTCACGAAAATTCATTTTGCCCTCTGATAAAGCCGTTTGATGATTTCCTTGATGAGTTGCTCGGAAGGCAGTTGGAGGTCTTCCGGGTTTAGCAGGCGAAGTTCACGTTGGATAGCCTGAGTGTTGAACCCCAGGGCAATGAGTGCGGTTTCAGCTTCCTGCACCGTACCTTCTGCGATAGTTTGATCTGCAGAATCCACATAATCCAGCAGCGCATGTACTTTGTCCTTCAGCTCCACGATCAAGCGTTGCGCGCTCTTCTTGCCGATCCCGGGGACTCTGGTAAGAAGTCCCTCTTCCGAGCTCATGATGCTCTTCACGAAGGCGGGTATGCTAAGCGTGGAAAGTATCGATATCGCTATCTTGGGGCCTATTCCGCTGATCCGGGTAAGCTGGGTGAAAAGTTCACGTTCTGCCACGCTGGAGAAGCCATAGACGCGCACATCATCTTGAGATATGCTAAGATAAGTGAATAGCGAGCATTGGTTGCCCTCGGCGGGAAGTGTTTCATAGGTGGATACCGGGATTTTTATCTCCCAGCCGATACCCATGGTCTCGATCACCGCCAGGACGGGGCTTTTGTGCATTAAGATTCCCTTGATGTGATGAATCATTTCTTTTTATCCCATTTGACGCGGTTAAAATGTGTGGTGGCTATAGCTAAGGCATCATAAGCATCATCTCGGTGAGCGGAAGCCTTCAGATTGTAGAGCTGATCGATCATATACCGCACCTGAGCCTTGCTGGCGCTACCTGTTCCCACCACGGCTTTTTTTACTTCCCGGGGGCTGTATTCCAGCATCGGGATATCATGTTGTGCCAAAGCCAATAGAATCACACCTCTGGCATGCCCCAGAGTAAAGACACTCTTGATATGTTTCTGAAAAAACATGGATTCCACCGCAGCGCAATCCGGATGGTATTCTTCCAAAACCTTGCAAAGAGTAGAGTGCAACAAGCGCAATCTGCCTCCCAAAGTTGTTTCGCGGGTTACGTCTATCACATCGCAACCCGCGGCAACTACTTTAAATCCTTCGGTCTGGATGAGCCCATAACCGCAATAGCGGCTGCCGGGATCAATGCCAATGATCATCATGGGAGCTTAATCCTGGTTAAGCTCTGCCATTACCTCGTCGGAGAATTCAAAATTGGCATAGACCTTTTGTACATCGTCCAGATCTTCAAGCATGTCTATCAGCTTCATGAGTTTGGGAGCTACGTCGTCCGCATTTACGGTTGTCTTGGGCACTCTGGTGAGCTCTGCGTTTTCGATGGGAAAACCAAGCGCTTCCATGTTTCCCAAGACGGTGTGAAACTCGGTGGGAGAAGTGTATATATCAAAAAACTCCTCACCCATCTCCACATCATCCGCACCAGCTTCCAGAGCTTGCATCATAAACTCCTCTTCGTCCAAGCCAGCGGCTGGAACATTGAAGAATCCCTTCAATTCGAAGTTCCAAGATACTGCGCCGGATTCCGCCAGGTTTCCCCCGTATTTGGAGAAGGTGTGCCTCAGCTCGGCAACAGTGCGGTTCTTGTTATCGGTCATCACATCCACCACGATTCCCACCCCGTTGTGGCCATAACCTTCGTAGGTGATCTCTTCGTAGCTTGCGCCTTCGATCTCTCCGGTTCCGCGTTTTACGGCACGTTCGATGTTTTCCCGCGGCATATTGGCAGCTTTCGCGGCTAATATCGCAGTTCTGAGCCGGGGGTTGGTATCCGCATCCCCGCCACCACTTTTCGCGGCGAGAATGATTTCTTTTACAATGCGTGTATATATCTTACCACGTTTGGCATCGGTAGCGGCTTTTTTGTGTTTAATCGTGCTCCACTTATTGTGTCCGGACATATAAACCTCTTTAAACTATTGTAAGTCGTTATCCTGCCAGGCAGCAACCACTTTCTGCGTGATGTCTTCCGGCACTCTCTCGTAATGCGAAAATTCCTGGGTAAAACGACCTCTGCCCTGAGTAAAGGACTTCAACGCGGGATAATAAGCAAACATTTCTGCCAAAGGCATCTGTGCTGAAAGGTGCTGTTTCTTGCCATGTTGTTCCATACCCATGATGCGGCCTCTGCGGGTGGAAATATCACCCATCACGTCGCCCATATACTCGTTTGGTACGATGATTACAAGGTTATGAATCGGCTCCAGAAGAATCGGTTTGCATTTCTTGAAGCCTTCCTTCAACGCCATGGAAGAAGCTATCTTGAAAGCCATTTCAGAGCTATCCACATCATGATAGCTTCCATAATAAACTTCAACCGCTACGTCCACCACCTGATAACCGGCGATGATTCCCTTCTCCATGGTTTCTACCAAGCCCTTCTCGATGGCAGGGATGAAGTTCGAAGGAATCACACCGCCAACGATGGCATTGATGAACTGGAACCCTTCTCCGCGCTCGGTAGGTTTGATGCGGAAATACACTTCACCATATTGACCGCGTCCACCGGATTGCTTTTTGTGACGATACTGACTCTCGGCGCCAGCGGTGATAGTTTCTTTGTAAGGAATGCGGGGAGCTTTCAATTCAGCTTCCACTTTATAACGGTTTTTCAGCTTTTTCAAAACTAGCTGTAGCTGTTGGTCTCCCATTCCAGATAACACATTCTCGTGGGTTTCCACGTTCAGATCGTACCTGATTGTAGGATCTTCTGCGATAACTCTTTGCAAGCTGGAACCGATCTTGTCTTCATCAGACTGGTTTACGGCCTTGATCGCCTGCCAGGATGTGGCAGAGGGCAAGATCACCGGCTTCACCGCATGACGGGCATTCGGAGCCACGATGCTGCTCATCACTTTGGAGTTTTTCAGCTTAACTAACGCGCCAATTTCTCCAGCATGGATTTCGGAACAGTCGTGACGGTTTTTACCAAGCATGAAATACATGTTTCCTGCTTTGTCCTTGGCTTCTCGTTCCGGAGTGTAGAACTCAGTCCCGGTTTTAAGAGTACCGGAGAACATCCTTACATAAGCAAAATCGCCCATGCTGGGATCCGCATACAGTTTAAAGATGTAACCCAATAGCTCGCCATCCGGGCTACAGATAAATTCCTTGTTCTTGTCCCCATCCACGAGTTCCATTACCTTACAGTCTTCGGGAGAAGGCAGATAATCGATCACAGCCTGCAAGAAGGCAAGTACGCCAACGCCGGTTCCAGCGGAGCACACAAAGGCAGGACATATCTCACCGTTGGCGATTGCTTTGCGCAAACCACGAATGAGATTCTCCTGAGATAACTCCATGTTCTCCAAGAACTCATTAAGCAATTCCTCATCCGTCTCGGCAACAGCTTCCATCAGATGCAAACGGGCTTCTTCCATGGCGTCGGTCATATTGGCAGGAACATCCACTTCGCCTGCCGCAGTAAAGGCTTTTTGGCGAATCAGATCCACCACTCCCTCAAAAGCACCTTCTTTACCGATTGGGATGTGAACGCTGATGGGATTTATGCCCGCATTTTCGTGGATGGCTTCCAGAGTCTTCTCATAATCCGCATGCTCGTTATCCATGCGGTTTACCAGAACGACTTTGCCTTTCTTGTGTTGTTCAAGCTGTTCCAAAGCGAGCTCAAGACCTACTTCGAAGCCGCCTGCCGCGTTTGCCACGACTACTGCGTTCTCCACCGCCGGCAGCGCCACTACGGTGTCACCTACAAAATCCGGATAACCGGGAGCGTCCAAGAGATTGATCTTGTGATCTTTATGATTTACATAACCGATTGCAAGCCCAAGAGACATCTTCTTGGCGGTCTCTTCGGGATCAAAATCCAGTATGGTATTTCCTTCATCAATTTTTCCAAGGCGGTTGGAGCTTTTAGTTAGAAAAAAGATCTGTTCTGCCAAAGTTGTCTTGCCGGCACCGCTGGAACCGACCAACATCAGGTTGCGTAACTTCTTGAATGAGTATTCTTTCATGTTCTTCCTCGTATGTTTATCTCATTTTTTACCGAAAATTCTTAGCTGGTGATCCATATTTTTGATATCCTGATAGGTGTCAATCCTTTTGTTTGAAAGTACATCCCTGCAGATCTTTAACTCCAAATCGCCGCTTTCTTGATCCATGATTTGAGGATAAGCTTTTTTCGCGAATCGATATAAATCTGGTGTTTATGCCATCCCCCCCTAATATCTTCCTTGCTGAAAGTCCTTGATGGCTTAACCTTCGATCAGGTTTTTTTCACAGTAATTCGCGGCAAGATAGCGCATCTCGCTTCCAGTTTCACCATGCAAATCCCCCTGAATGTTGATATCTGAGAAATGAGCGCAGGGAATTTTGCTTGACATGAAGCCTTAACGACTTTTAGTTGTGCAAATATAGAAAGGAGGATCCCTTGGAACTGGAAAATCGTGATTTTACATCTAATCAGCACTTAGCACCAGCGATGAGCGTTGGCCAGTGGTTAATCACCATGTTGATCATGGCAATCCCGATCGTCAACGTCGTAATGCTCGTGATTTGGGGTTTTGGAAATAGTGACAACCCCAACCGCAAGAACTGGGCAATAGCTCAGATCATAGTAATTGCCGTAATGATCGTGATCTGGATGTTGCTTCTTAGTACGATGGTGGGTATGATGAGCGGTCTGATGGAACAGTTCGGAGTTTGATCCCGATTATCTAAGAAAGCACGAATTTAGCTGTGATGTTACTACCGATGTTGATGACCCCAGTGCTGTATCCGGAGCTGGATACATTTCTCAAGTGGATCCGGGAGAGCCTTTCCCGCGGATTTCAACCGTTTGCCTTTTTTGGCACCTGTGAAGCGTTTATATACTGTCTGATGGGCAAAGCCGGAGAGCTTGAGCTTGCTTGCTGCCCCTTCCCTCCCGCGGGCAGGTATCCCTCTCTTAGCATAGATTTCCCTGCATTTCAGATCTTTGAACGAGAGTTGTTTGAAGAATATGGCATTGTGCCCATCCGTCACCCTTGGCTGAAGAGTGTACGGCACCCCGTAAATACCCAACCCGCGATCGAAGACTACCCTTTTCTGGCAAGCGAATCCCCGCTCATCCACGAAGTGGGTGTGGGTCCGGTTCATGCAGGAGTTATCGAGCCGGGACACTTCCGGTTTCTGATGCGGGGTGAGATAGTAGAACACTTGGAGATTCAGCTTGGCTGGCAACATCGGGGGATCTGCGCGATGCTCTGTGATGGTGCTCTTGCTCAAAAGATGTATATTGCTGAAAGCATCGCCGGGGATAGTGTTATCGCCCACGGCACAGCGTTTTGTGGAATTGTGGAGTGTCTTTCCGGAACAGAAGCCAGGGCAAAGCATATCCGCACTCTACTTCTGGAAATGGAGCGGGTGGCGATGCATCTCTCCACATTATCCGCCCTTGCTGGGGACGTTGCTTACATCATGAGCCAGAATCTCTTTGCCGCCATCAGAACCACGGTGATAAACTCTACCCTCAGTATATGCGGAAGCAGGTTTGGTAAGCGCGCCCTTTGCCCGGGGGGAGTGAACTACGCCCTTACGCAAGATTTGATCGAAGCACTTAAGACCAAGATGAAATACTGCGCTCTTCAGATCCAGAACACTGCGGAAGCCATGTTTGCCAGCACCAGCTTGCTCTCCCGCTTCGACGACACTGGAAAAGTAAGTACAGAAGACGTAATTCGCTATGGTTTTACCGGCATAAGTGCCAAAGCGAGCGGCGTTCCCATAGATTCCAGAGTCGATTTCCCAAACTGGCAATATCCTGCATTTTTGGTGCAAACAGAATCCACCGGGGATGTCTTTGCCAGGGCTCATCTCCGCTATGTAGAGGCGATGCAATCTCTGGACATCATTCAAGAATTGCTAAAGAGAATTGATCCGCAAAGTCCCATATGCACCGAGACCGCTTCGTTTTCGCCAAACCAGATCGCGGTATCCATTGTGGAAGGTGCTCGCGGAAGAGTGTTGCACATCGCCAAGAGTAAAGATGAAAGTACTGCACTTTGGTACAAGATATATGATCCATCAATGGTGAACTGGCTTGCCCTCAGCCTCGCGGTTCAGGACGAGCAGGTCTCGGATTTTCCCCTGTGCAACAAGAGCTTTGATTTATCCTATTGTGGGAGTGACCTTTAGATGTTTGAGCTTTTCAAAGCCCGCTTCCGGCATGGTTATCAAGCCATCCCCAATCCCTTGAAAGCTGGCATGGATCCTGCCTTTCCGGGCTTACCAGTGCTTGATAAACAGATGGATTTCGAGCTTCTCAATGGGGTCTGCCCCACAAATGCTTTTTCCGAACAGGGATGTGATCTTGGTAAATGCATCTTCTGCGGAGCATGTGAGCGAAAATTCCCCCATATGATTCACTTTAGCAACGATTTTAAGATGGCAAGTGATGATCGGCAAAAACTGATAATGGCTCCTGGGGCAAACTCGCTTGCTCCGATTGAGTTCCGTTTGCCTTCGCAGTTTCGCAGATCATTCACGATTCGAAATGTATGCGCTGGAGGTTGCAACGCTTGCGAAATGGAGCTTGCTGCCTGCAACAACGTAAATTTCGATATCAGCCGCTACGGCATAGAGATGGTAGCTTCGCCGCGCCATGCGGACGCTTTGATCCTCACCGGCCCCATCAGCAGAAGTATGGCAAGCGCTTTGGCAGAAACCTGGCAAGCCATCCCCGAGCCCAGATACCTGATCCTTGCCGGAGCTTGCGCCATCAGCGGGGGGATATTTGCGGAGTCTCCCGCCATCGATAGAGCCTTTTTGAAGCATTGGGAAGCGTGCCTGTTCATCCCTGGTTGCCCTGCGCATCCGCTTAGCATCGTTAGCGCAATTACTCAGATCATGGGGATCAAATGAGCATCGGTATTTTGATTTTACTCATCGCCATCGTACCCGCCCTCTGGAAGAGATCCGGCACTTTTGTGATCCTTTGGTTTCTGGGTTCCGCATTTTTGGCTTTTGAATATATGGAAGTGCTCTATTCCCGCGCGGTGCAGGATTATCTGCTCTCGATGCCGCTCCCTTTGGGAGATATCCATATAGGGCTGAACAAGCTCTCTGCCTTTTTCGGGGTGATCTTCTCGCTAGGATTGCCTCTGGGAATGCTCTACGGCCATTTTTACCTGAAAGAACATGCCAGCGAAGCGTTGCGCTCACATCTTTTCTGGCTGGGGATAATGGGGCTGAGCATGCATGGATTGTTATGGATCCGCCACAGCCTCGTCTTTTTGATGGTGTGGGAGCTGATGAGTTTATCCAGTTTCTTCTGTGTTCTGTTTTCCAAACAAGAGAACTTGAAGCCGGGGCTGAATTATCTGATCATGATGCAAGTGGGAGCAGCATTCCTGATTGCGGGTTTCGGTTTATCTTATCTTCAATCCGGCACCTTCAACTTCAGCGGATTTGAGGATATGAATCCGCTCCCGATGTTCCTCATTCTTGTAGGTTTTGCCTTCAAAGCAGGCGTCTTCCCCTTTGCTTCCTGGTTGCCCCAAGCGCATCCCGTGGCCCCATCCCATGTATCCGGAATCATGAGTTCCATGCTTGTGAAGACCGGCTTCTACGGCTTTTTGGTAATCGTAAGTGCAAACCGGTTTTCGCTTAGGGAAATTATCGCGATGAGCTTGATCTTCTGTATATCCGCATTCTGGGCTGTTAGCCACATGCTGAACGAACGTAATCTCAAACGCATCTTGGCGTTTTCCACCATAGAAAACGTGGGAATCGCAGGGATGGGCATGTGTCTGGGGCTATTGGGCGCTCATGCAAAACTCCCGGGAATGGCTTTGATGGGTTTTTGTGGTGCCTTTCTGCATATCTTTTTCCACTCCATCTTCAAGGCACAGCTCTTCTACAATAGTGGCAACATCATGCACGGCGGTGGAGGGCTGGATATCGATAACCTGGGCGGATTGGCAAAAAAGATGCCCAAAACGGCGGTCTTCACTCTGTTGGGAGTAATGACCATCAGTGCAATTCCCCTCACAAATGGTTTTTTTAGCGAGTTTAACATTTTCAAAGCCGCACTGGAAGCCTCGGATGCGGTGATGCTTACGCATCTGTTGCCCAGCCTGTTGATTCTGGCATCCTTGGCGTTCATCGGAGCCCTGGCGATGATCGCATTCTTTAGATTCTATGGGATTGCTTTCCTGGGTGCGGCGCGCAGTGCGCGAGCGGATATGGCAACTGAAGCCAAGCTGGGCTTGAGAATGCCCATCTTCATCCTTAGTTTGGGGATCCTAATCACGGGAATATTCCCCAATATACCTTTACGCTTCGTAAAGCCGCTACTACGCTGGTTTGATCTCGATATGCACTACTATCGGGAATTACAAATTCTTGGATTGCAGATCACCTATGTGTATGTGATTTTGATCGCACTATTCCTTCTTCTATATGTTTTGCGGCGGGTATGTGTAAAAGAGAAATCCTCCGCCACTTGGGCTTGTGGATATCCGCGTGTGAACCGTAAAATGCAATCCAGTTCGATCACCTTTGTACAGCCTCTGGCATACTTCTTGAAACCCTTCATGATCAAGAAAAGCAGCGTGATGAAACAACCGGGAGCTTTTCCTGAACAAGTGGATTATTCCGAAGAGCATCCGGATCAAGTTTGGGAAATGATCGTGACCCCCCTCAGCAAACTACTTTCACGTATGCTCCTGTTGTTTTCCGGAATTCATAATGGCAGAACCAACAGCTATATCGCTTGGGCGCTCGCCTTTCTGGTTCTGATGCTGATCTGGGTAGCGGGGTTCAGATGATTAACATTCTCTTTTTCATAATCTTCCCTCTGTTATTTATGGGCATCATCCACCGGGTGAAAGCAATAATGGTGGGCAGAAAGGGAAAGCCAATAAGTCAAAATATGCGGGATTTCCTTAAGTTACTGCGCAAAGATGAAGTAATAAGTACAAACGCCACTCTGATCAGCAGGGTCGCACCTGCCGGGGCTTTAGCTGCCACCATTTGTGCTGCGTTGTTCGTGCCTTTTGTAAACAGCAATTCCGTGCTGAGTTTCCGTGGGGATTACATCATGGTGGTATATCTGCTCAGCTTGGCAAAGGGAATGATGGTTCTGGCTGCTCTGGATAGCGGAAGCAGTTTCCAGGGCATGGGTACCAGCCGGGAGCTGAGTTTCACGGCTTTTCTGGAGCCCGCCTTTTTTCTGATCATTGCCGCCATCATTTTCAGCGTAGGTACCGGAAGTATTTCTGAACTCTTTGCCCGTCAGAGCATTACATATCTAAGGATTTGGGATGTGTTTGCCAGCCTGTTTATCGCAGTGGCGTTATACATCATGCTACTGGTAGAAAGTTGCAGAGTTCCTTTCGACGACCCTAGCACACATCTGGAATTAACTATGATCCACGAGGTTATGGTTCTGGATTTCAGTGGTTTCAGCATGGCTTTGATCCACTACACTTCTGCCTTGAAGATGTTTATCTATGCTTCGCTAATCGCCCACTTGGCGGTTCCGGCAAACAACATCTGGTGGTATCTTGGCATCCTCATCTTCATCTATCTCTTTACTGGAGTGCTGGAATCCCTCATGGCACGTTTTCGCATGAACCGTAATCTGGAACTTGTGCTGGTACCATTTTGCATAGCTCTACTCACCCTCGCAGTGTTGTTGGCAAAGAATATGGGAGCCTGGTAATGTCTGAGATTTTAATCGTATTATTTGGTCTTACTCTGCTTTGGGCGTCTATAACGAATATGTTGGGCACGGTGATCAAGATTCTGGTAGTGCAAGGCATTATCCTGTTTGGTATTACTCTACTTAAAACAAACCATATCAATTGGCTCAGCTTCAGCCTGATAGCACTCGAGACCTTGATTTTTAAAGCGATTTTGATACCCTGGTTCATCGACGATACGATAAAGCATAACCAGACACGCAGAGAGGTGGATGCTTCGGTCTCGAACTTCTTTTCTCTGGCATTGATGAGCCTGATCTTTGTTCTTAGTTTTGCTCTTGCCGCTTCCGCGCCGGTATGGTCGCTGAAGGTTTTTCCCCTGGAGTTTGGCATTGCCTTTGCCACGATCCTCAAAGGGATGTTTGTAATCATTGCAAACAAAAAGCTTATCACTCATCTGATGGGATATCTGATCATGGAAAACGGCATCTTCCTGCTCTCGCTTTCCGCCGGGAGTCATCTCCCCTATATCGTAAGCTTGGGAGTATCCCTGGATATCATGCTCTCGGTGCTTATCGCGGTATTATTTATCAAACGCATCCGCTCCACTTTCGACGATGCTGATAGCCCGCAAACCTTGAGGGAAAGATGAGATCAGGCATAATCCTCTTTCTCTATCCTCTCTTGGCGATTGTATTCACCATGCTGCTTTCGTCCCGCCGCAGGATCGATATCCTGGTGCTCTTGCATTCGCTGTTGCATATCGGATTAGGAATCCACAGTTATGTAAACCGCAATAGCCTCTTGGGGATCGATGATCTCGGTTTGTTCATGTTCTTGATCCTTTCCGTACTATATTGCGCCGTAGCGTTTTACCGGCTTGGCTACAAGGATGAGCATAGTGTAAAAGACTACCGCGTCCACTCTGTCTTCCTGATGATTTTCGTGATGGCGATGGATGCCGCAACGATAGCCAAAGACCTGGGTGTAATCTGGATTTTCATCGAAGCCACCACGATTGCCTCGGCGATGCTGGTGAACTATTACAACCGGAAAAGCTCTCTGGAGGCAGCTTGGAAGTATCTCTTCATCTGCAGTGTGGGCATCGCTTTGGCGTTTGCTGGAATCTTGCTGTTGGTGATATCCCAACCCCAGAACCCCACTCTTTTGGTGAATAGAATCGATGTCGCTGCCATTTCACCATTTTGGCTGAAGATCTCGTTTGTTTTCATTTTGATCGGTTTCGGCACCAAGATGGGGCTCGCACCTCTGCATTTCTGGTTGCCGGATGCTCATTCCGAAGCTCCAGCTCCCATTTCCGCGCTGCTCTCCGGAGCTTTGTTGAACGTTGCCTTGATCCCCATTCTAAGAGTGGATAGGTTGATGCGAAACAGCGGATTGGGGGAAGTGGCTAAGGAACTCTATCTACTGATGGGATTTCTTAGCGTATTCATCGCGGCTGTATTTGTGCTAAAAACCAAGGATTTCAAACGAATCCTGGCATATTCTTCCATCGAAAACATGGGGCTCATCCTGATCGCCTTCGGGATCGGCTCTTTTGCCCATCAAGCCGCGTATTTGCACATCCTGGGGCATTCCCTGGTGAAAGCAGCCTTCTTCCTGACTGCCGGTAACGCACTCTTTATATATGAGGATAAGAACTACGAAAACTTGGGCTCGTTGCTCAAGATCAATCGGGGTAGCGCTTGGCTTTGGCTGATAAGCTCCATGATGATCATCGGTTTACCCCCTTCACCTCTGTTTACCAGCAAGTTTTTCATCGCCACGGCTTTACTGAAAGAAGGCGCATATTTGCAGTTCGGGCTCTTGATGCTCCTATTAACGGTTGTTTCGTGGTCTATCGTGAATGTGGGTCTTAAAATCTGCCTGGGAGATAGCGAGCGCAAACAAAGCCTGAACGCCCTACTATATCTATCGCCTACAGCACTTTTGGTGCTGGCTTCCGTGATCGGGGTGTTTCTGCCCAGTCTGAGATAACTATCTCTTGCCCTTTGCCCAAAAGAATGGCAAAGCAGTGTCCCTGCTGTTTCCATGCAGTTTCCACCGCAAGAACACCGCAGCGCCATTCTTTCGAGAAATGGGGATGATATAAAAAAAACCGGTTCCGTAGAACCGGAGATTTTATCTTATCCTATTAGATTTATTCTTCGTCGTCGTCGATATCCATCACGGAAGCAAAACGCTCTTCAAAGACCTTGGCGATCCGGTTGTATTCCTCATCATCTTCGATAATGCTGAGTTCAAGATTGTCCTCGATTTCTTCGAAACGCAGAATGTCGTATTCCATGGCTCCTACTTCGGAGAGAGCGATGTAATTTCCACCATCTTCCTGGATCATATCCAGCACCATAAAGTCTTTTTGGCTACCGTCTTCCATATCCAAGGTAATGATGTTGGATTCATGGTCGCAATCGCAATCTTCACCTTCACATTCGTGAACGTGTTCTGCAGGATTGATATTATTATCTTTCGTTGTCATAATAAACTCCCGTTATTTTTTCGCCATTGTTTTTAAAGGCGTCAATCTGGCAAGCAAAAAACCCGATAGCACCTAAGCAAAAATTTTTTCCAAACCGCTTTAGCATGAATTGATGCAATCTCCCCCATTTCAATTCGTTGTGATCCATAGTAAGATATATACTCCGTAACTTATCATTATCTATACATAAAGCTTCGATGATATGAACTTCAAAGCATTGTTTGGGCTAAAGCGGCTTGGTAGAAAAGCTAACTAAGCACCCGGGCTTCAATATCTTGAGCATCATGCTGATCCCGCATAATACGAAACAAATGGACAGCAAGGATGCTACCGGATGAACGCACCTGTGATATCTGCCGGGCGTTGGCTGCCCAAGATAAGATCTATCCTCTAAACGATGCCCTGGAAGTGATGGATAACCTGATGGCTCTTGATACCAAGTCCAACAGCCTGGATGATGCCAGAGACTACATCAAAGCACTGGCACCCTGGATCAAAGATGATCAGATCGAATACGACTCAGAGATGAACCCGGTAGGTGTCTCTGGAGCGCATACACCGTTCCCGCCATTTCATTGGAAGTGTAGGACGATGACCATTCTCTCTGTGTAATTACCTATTGAAATTAGACAATCTCATTGATACTACTTCATTAGCAACATTTTCTTGCTAATGGATTTGCCTCCAGACACTAACGGGTGAAATACAAACCGGAAGCGGCACGATTGCCACTCGAGTCCTTCCCAGTCCAGACCACTTGATAATTGCCAATGTTTTGGTACTCATTCACCAGAGTGTTGATCGGTTGGCCCCTGGCGTTATAGATTATTAGTGTTACATTGCCATCAACTGGGACGCCATATCTGATTGTAGTCTCTGGATTGAAGGGATTGGTGTAGTTTGTTAACTGGAGGCCACTGATTGAGGAGTTGATCTCTTCCTCGATACCAGTGCATCCGGGAGATTCATAATGACCTTATCAACATCGATTAATAAATGAGGGAATGCCAATTAAAAAAATAGCGCTTGACACAGAAACAAGAAGCAAAATAATGCAATTGGTTACAAGGTTTAGTATAGAGTGTTGAAACGAGGATTATAAGAATGTCCTCAAATGATCTGAGAAACAATGAGCTGGATTTTACACCAGCATCTGGGACTCAACTCGGTAATGCAGTTACGAACTCATAAAACTTACTAGCTAAATCGCAAGAGAAATGATAATAGTTGAATGGTAAATTCGTTTATTCGCGGAACAAGATTGCGGCCATAGTTGCTGCCTGTCAAACGGTTATAGGTGGTATCACAATAGCGCCTAGCACCGCAATTTGTAACTGGGATATCCAGACCCCATATAGTAACGCTATGTCAAAGAAAAAATACATAAAAAAGGAGTGGGAAGGCGAATCCACAAAAAAGGAGAATAAATATGGATAACATCCTAATATTCGAAGTAACCATAGAACCCGAAGATCCAAAAGGCCTAAAGACACTTCCAGACTGCGATGGCACTACAACCGGAGACTGCGCCAAACCCATGAATCTGGTGAATTGCCCGCTAGATCCTAAGTAACGACACCTCAGCCTTCCAACCCATTATCAGGAGAAAATATGTTCAATCCATCTTATACGTTCTATAGGTTGTATGACTATTTGGTTATAACCAACGGCAAAAAAACATACATGGCCGAAAATGGCTATAAGCTTCTTCGCGATCTTAGGGACCGGATATTGGAGACCAGCCTGGATCGTGCCCTGATCATTATCAATCCATGGAACATGGCGCTGCCATGAAGCATTTCATCCATTTCCTTATAGAGATTGGTTTTATTGAATCCCATACGGAATCTCCATCATAGGCGGATTACTGAGATATGGAATAAGAATGACGAACTGGATTACATAAGAACCGTGAATAGTGGCCATGTCTTCGACATATGCGTTACCTGCGGTTCTTCGGAGTATTGTGTCAGGTGCCTGGCTTATAATATGATATACAATGGCAGCCTTGTTTCGCTATATGAGGGAACATGCCTCAAAGCAGACCGTGCCAGGGAAGAACAGCTTCACTATCAAGCGGGGGCATATGAAGAAAGATGAGTTGGGGTTGATCTATGGTTTGTTAAGAAAGTATTTCTATCGCTACAGAAAAAAGATCCTCTTAGCTTTCTGTATTATGCTGGCTGTGTCAGTCGTGTCGATGGGAATGCCCTATATAAGCCGCTATATAATTGATAAAGCTATCCCATCCAACAAAACGGGATTATTGGTGGCGGCTGCGGCTTTGTACTTCATACTTATCGTATTGACTACCATACTCAGCTATTATCAGGAGTTCATACTAGCCAGGCTTAATTTCCTGGTGATGATTACCATGCGGAAGGATTTGGTGAAACGCGTGCACAACATGCCCCTTCAGGAGTATTACCATCAATCTGGCTCATATATATTCAACCGGATTAACAACGATACCGTAATGGTATTGGAAACTTTTATGAGCTCCGCCGTCAGGATAGTCAACGAGGTTGTCATGATAGCGGTTGGAGCCGTTTTTATCGCGATGTTGAATGTCTACCTGACTTTTGCAGTCGTATTGCTGTTGTTTATCAACGCCCTCATATCTCAACGCTGGGGTGCTATCCTGGCAAAACTTCAAGCACAAATACTGGAACATTATACCATACATAACAGTAGGCTCCAGGAGTCTGTCTCAGCCACCTTTCTGGTGAAGATCTACGATCTGCAATACAGGTTTGCGACCCGTTTGTTCAGTTCTTTCAAGCAGTATTATGAAGTTTATGTTAAATTCGTTTTAAAAACTTACAGACAGTATACTTATACGCTTTCCATCCAGGAGTTTTGCAGGTCCCTGATATATGTTGGGGGAGGATATGCCATCATGACCGGTAAATTCACGATCGGCGGGCTGTTTGCATATCTTGCCCTATTTCAATTGATTAACAGCCCTATTAACCGATTGGTAATGAATTTGGTGAACTTTCACAAGAACGTACCGCTGTTTATGCGGCTGCATGAGTATTTGAACCTGGAATCCGAGTGCTTAAGGCATAACGGTGCCGGGATATCCATCGCCAGGGAGATTGAGTTTCGCGGTGTTTCATTTGCCTATCAAATGGAAAGCCCAATTATACAGGATTTCAGCTACACTATCAAACCAGGTTTTATCTACTTGGTAAGCGGCAATTCCGGAACCGGCAAAACCACGCTGGCTATGTTGTTGATGGGGATCTACCTTCCCCAGAAAGGGCAGATAGTCATTGATGGGATAGAGCTTAATAAAGAACATATATACAGCATGAGAAAGCAATCATCCTATGTTGAGCAAGAGCCGCTCATGATCGATGATAGCATCTACGAAAATATCCTGCTGGGCAATCCTAGTGCAACAGAAGAAGATGTGTGCAGAGTAGCAGAACTGGCTAATGTTTTTGAATTTGTTAACAAGCTTCCGGATAAATATCGGACATTACTGGGCGCTAAAGGCATCAACCTTTCGACAGGGCAAAAACAACGTATCGCCATAGCTCGCGCGTTGCTGAAAAACCCTCGTGTGATGATCCTTGATGAACCCACTTCGAACATTGACTCCATCAGTGAAGCCATGATACATAATACGATCAGATCCTTACCCAAGGATATGTTCATCATCATGATATCGCACAAAAATGAAACACGCCAGATTGCGGATGAGGTTATATCAATCCAGGGTTAGTCAATATTACCTGCTGAGATTGTGGCATATATTGGAGAGGATATACTGCGATAGTTGCTATTCGTGCATTTCCATCGAAATAACCATGATTCATCACTTCAACTGATGTCGGTGGGTAAACCAACATGGTGTAGAAAGTGCTATCAGGTTCTATGAATGGCCCCGGTTGCCAATCCTCTGATGTGGGGATAAGTGGTTGAACTGGGATTAAGTTATACGTATTTGCAAGTGTTTGAGTATTGGAAACAATTGATATGTTATCAATATCCATCCCAGTGGGTATTATAAAGTTCAACAGCTTTACTGGCTCCTGAGGAGCCCCTACTACTCTAATGTTTTCTAAACCATTCATCCTAACTGAGTCATACCCTCTTTCTCCGGTTGAGAATTGAAGATCTGACATGCCAAAACTTACACTGCTACTTACCGCTATCGCTTTGGCAACTAATGTCAAGATAGCTAAACAACAATAACTCGTCTCATCCTTCCTCCTTGATATTTAGTAACACAGCGTTACTTTTTTACATAATATAAACTTATCACCTAATCTTAACTTAACGAGATAGATTCCTGAAGGTAGTTTTCTCCCCAAATTATCCATTCCATTCCAGTTAACAGAGTTTTGCCCTGCCCTCTTGTAGCCTTCATAAAGCCTAGCAACTAATTGCCCCTTTATATTGAAAACAGAAAGCCCGATCATTCCTGGCTCCTTCAATTCATAAGTCAACGAAACACCTTGAGCAAAGGGATTTGGATAAGCGGTTAGATGCAAAGGAGATGTTAAGACGATGTCATCCGATGAATTGCTACTATACTGAGTAGTAAATACTTTAAATAAGATCGGACTACTTGTGCGGTTGGATAGTAGAATCTCGCTGTGTCCGTCCCCATTTACATCACCTAAATAGTAGGACACCTGTTTTGCTGCATAAGGGTTGTAATTTTCGTTAATTGCATAATCCAATACCAATCCATCTGCGTTATCCCATCGGTAGAAATTGAAAGTCTCGAGTTGCGGGGTTCCATAGCACAAGTATCTGCTGTTCTCAAATCTTGCATAATATGCTGACCAAATATTCGTTTGAGGCGCAGTGTGCCATAGTTCAAACTCCAGGACAGCAGTATCAGATCCCCAACATATATAAAATTCATTACCGCGAAAGATAGCTAAATCATCATAAGAATCATTATTTACGTCTTCTTCCATGAGTAGTGTTAGAACTTCATAAGGGTCAAATTCTCCGTAGGTTGCATCACAAATATTATCAAAGTCAGCCCCCCCAAAAAAGAGCTTTATCCTTTGATTGTTGATCTGAGTAGAGTTCAGAGAACAAACCGCAAGATCGCTAAAACCGTCACCATTTATATCACCCACTGAAAGGGAAATCCCAAAATCTTCCTCCATCACTCCATAATTAAACCAATCACAAGTACTGTCTATGTCTGGTCCTCCGAAGAAAATATTCACCTGCCCATAATGGCTTAAATTTGAATGTTGGGATGATATCACCAAATCATAATATCCGTCTCCGTTAAAGTCTCCGGAGATGTCTATGTTAGAGCCAAACTCAAGTCCATAGGGTATGATCCCATATTCCAATCCATCAAAGATTAAGTCTGGAATTGTATCAAAGCTTGGTCCCCCGAAGTAAATAAGAACTCTGCCCCAATTATCGTAACCATAATGAGGTTCGGAAATTACTAAATCGCAATATCCATCTCCATTCAGATCACCATTATAGGCTATTGCTGAACCAAAAGCTTTATAAGGTCCCGGATATGAAGGATCAGTGATGATGTAATCGGGGACTGAGTTTAAAGTGCTTCCTCCCATGTAGATATATACATCTCTACGTCCATTTCCACTTCCTAGAGGCTGGCCAACCAACACAATATCATTGTATCCATCGCCATTTATATCTCCATTGCCTTTAATACTCCCACCCCAGCTATTTGTATCACTAACAAAGGGAGATTCAATAGATGCCAATATTTGCATTGGAGTTTGCGAAAAAACGGACCCTGCGAAACTGCAAAAGACCAAAAAAATTACTATTTTCAGCATAATCACTCCAATGTACGTTGTTCTATTTTTTTAATACCATAAGGGTACACTCATACCCCAATAATCGTCTAAAACCTAATATTTTCAAACAAAACTCTGGGTGTCATTTAACTAAATCCAGTTCCACATGGCAGACCTCATCAATTTATTAAAACTAAAGTAACCCAAAGCCGAGAAAAAGCAAATAAAAAAACAATTACCAAGTTCTGTCGCATCCTTATGCATCCGTATTTGTGTTAATATAGGGTAGTGGCTTCCTTGCTCCAGAGACAGTATCCAATACTACTCGAAAGGAGATTCGATGGAAACCACACTACTGGAACGCATCAAAGAACAACTGGTCAGACACGAAGGTCTGAGGCTTAAGCCATACCGCTGTACTGCTGGTAAGCTGACCATTGGTATCGGCCGCAATCTCGTTCTTTTATAGCACGCAGATGACGCAGATCGAACGGATTTACACAGATTATGATCAATCTGGAATCAAGTCAGATATCAGTTTCGCTGAAATATCTCCTCCCACTTGGTGAGTACTCTAGCTTCAAGGGACTCCTGGAGTTCAAGAACACCCTGGCGTTTATCAAAGCCGGAGACTGGGAACGGGCTGCCAATGGCATGCTTGCCTCCAAGTGGGCGAAACAGGTGGGTATGAGAGCAAAGAGCTTTCTGAGATAATGAGATTTGAAGTTTTCATTGAGGGTTTGTAGCGGAACAGGAAAAAAGCCCCACGGAGCGAGATATATGGAGATTCTGGGATGCAGTTCTGCTTGACAGAAAACATCAGGTATCCAATACTGCACACAAGCCGAGTGTTTGATGCTAAACTGGGATTTCCAGCATGCGCTGAACACCGATAGGGTATGATTGGAAACTTTCATGCCTCCCGTTGGAAAGGCTGATGGAGCATCCGTCTGCCTCCCCAAAACCAAAAAAAATGTGGAGGTTACGAACCTTGAAAAACTACTTGTATGTACTTCTTTGCCTAGCCATCCTCTTCGGCATCAGTGGTTGCAGTGAGGATGACAACAGCACAGAACCCCAGATTCTGGGCTATCTTTTGGAGCAATTTGTAGATCAAAACGTAATTCACGATCTTACAGACCCCGCCGATGATGATTCCTTGGATTTTCGCGGGCTCTACAATTATGAGATCGTTGCAGCTGATGGCTACAGCCCACGCAACCGAGTAACTACCGCCGGTTATGATCTGGATTGGTTAGTGTTTAAAACGGGTTATAAGGTTCCCGCGGACGAGAACAGCACTGTTTTCCTGGATGAGACTACTCCTGGTGCCTTCGAAGTTAAAGAGGCAAGCTCCATCCGTTTGTATCGCCGAATCGTGGTACAGGATACCCTGGGAAACAGCTATTACAAAGAATTGCACGCCCTCCCCATCCATAGCGTACCAAACTGGGATGGAGTAAACGAAGACGCGATCAAACTAAGCGATATGCTGACAGGTGTAAGTGGCTACACCATGATCCTGCTGGAATCCATCGACGGCTTTGCCAGAAGTTATACTCCGGAACAGATCGACGACGGCTACTTCCTGCTGGATAGCGAACGCACCACCTTCCCCACTTTCAACGCTACGATGACCAACAGCCTTAAGAAGTTCAAATATGTGAATAAATTGGTGCTTGATATCGATCTCTCTGCCTCAAACGGTCAATATACAAACGCTGATTCCACGACCACGGATTTGAGCATCCAGTTCCCAGAACACTACGATAGCTATAACTCTACTGTTATCGACCTTACCGACAATTGATAAAACTCTTATTGATCAGCATGGGGTTGTTCCCCGTGCTGATCTTTGGTATCAAGGCTGAAGCGGACAGCCTGAAAAAATACCATCTGCACCCCGTAAGAGTGGTAGCAGAAGGAGCTCAATCCAGCATCGGAGCGGTGCAGAGCGTGCTTCGCCCACCCAACCTGGAGACTCTTTCCGAAACCGTCAAAAACGCTCCCGGCATTAGTGTCACCTATGGTTCCCGCGACGAAAGCAACCTGAGGATCCGTGGGTTTAGGAAAAACGAGAACCTCGTCTTGATCGATGGACGCCCTCTGAATAGCGGATATTTTGGGAATGTGGATATCTCGAAAATCTTGGCGGACAACATCGCAGAGATCCGCATCGTGAAAGGTCCGGCTTCCGCACTTTACGGAACTTCCACCATGGGGGGTGTGGTAAACATCATCACCCAAAAGGAAGATCATCTTGTCAGCCTGGAAAGCAGAATATCCCGCAATCTGGTAAATTCTCAGAGGTTATCCTCGTCCCGGGGTTTTGGGGGATTTCGCTACAAGCTGAGCCTTATGCGAGATGAACGACGCCCCTTCCCCCTATCTCAGAGATTCAAGCCTACAGTCTTCGAAAACGGAAAACTGCGGGATCACTTTTATCAAGAATCCTGGCATGCAGACCTGGGCTTGGATTTTATTTTGGCAGATATTCACGAGATCGGATTCAACGCTGGATTTTCCCGGATTCCATATAAGGAGATTCCCTCGTCGCTTTATTCTTGGGATTATGGTATCTATAGAGATTGGTATCGGGCAAACGCGGGTATCAGCTTCGATTATTATAGCACAGTAAATAGCAACCTCCGGGGGCAATTGTACTTCGATGCCGCGGGAGATACTTTTGAGCGTTTCCGGGATCCCGGACATCAACAGCAGGAGCTTTCCTCTCGTATGGAATCCATAAATATCGGCTTTGCGCCTGCCTATGAACTGCGCAACAAAGGGATTCTGACCAGCGGCAGCAGGATGGAGTTCCGCAAGGTTAAGCGCAAAGACAACAACAATTATCAAGAGTGGACGGGTAATCACGCATTTGTAGGCAATGTGTTTTCGCAATATGAACGCCCGCTGGGGGAAAGATACACGCTCTCTGCAAGCTTGGGCTTGGCGTTCTTTGGGCATAGTAAATCTGAACATACAAGATTGTATCCCGAACCCTCCGTAGCCATCAGTCTGGAACACAACGACGGGGGTTCAACAATGCTCTCCACAGGCATCAACAGCGCCGTACCAACCATGCGCCAGCTGTTTTCCGCGGAAAACGGGAATCCCAGCCTGAAGGCTTCCTCAGCTTGGAAGAGCGAGATAAGTCACAAAAGATCTCTGAGCAGATACAGCATCGTGGATATCAGCTTGTTCTACAACGATGTAAAAAACTTGATCGACCGCCAGGTTGACCAATATCAAAACATATATCAAGTACAGACCTATGGCACAGAAATCGCACTAAATGGTAAACTCGCCAAGTTTTGGGATTCCACTCTTCAATATTCCTGGTTGGAGTGTCTGGGGGATTATTCCCTTAGCGATAGTGCTCCCCACAGCGTGGAATTCATGAATGGTATTGATCTACCCAAAAGCTGGGGAGCATCCTTGGGGCTGATCTGGAAAAGTGATCGGAAGTCTCAGGATGGAGTTGGGATATTCCGAGATCTTCCCCAATACCATGTACTGAATGCAGGAGTGTCTAAAGAAATCCGTAACTTGGAACTGAATCTGGAGTTCAGTAACATCCTGGATTCCAACTATCAGAGCGAGTATGGCTATCCCGCCCCAGGGCGAGATGTAAGCCTGAGGCTAAAATATACCCTGAGATAGGATAAAGCATTTACTTCCACATTCGCGGAGAGGCACTCTGTTCTGCGATTACTCCCAATACTCTTCTTAGATTCCAGCACATTTCTCCAACCCCCAGTTACCCCCATTTTTACATAGATTTACCGTTCGTTTTTGCTATTGAGCTCACATACTATCGCTTATTTCACATATCTCTAATGCCCCATCGTGCCCAATGGAAAAGGGTTTTTGGCATATTGTGGAGTTCTTCCCATCCAAAAAATGCAAATTCCTGGATTTTACGCTTGACAAGAAAAGTGGGATGTCATAAAGGTGTCATTGGATGTCAGAAAGTCTCAGAAATGTTCAAATAATCTCATAATAGCCAGCGTGGGACGGCGATGTATCGCTCTTCCGCTCAAGATAACAGGAATCGCACAAAAGAAGGAACGCAAATGTCCGGTGAATTTTTAGGTATCTTCGAAAATTCGGTGCACAAGCAACGGGTGATCATCCCGGCAAGTTTCAAGAAGAAATTTGCCGAGGAGGCGATGCGCTCGGTTGTAGTAACCTTGGGGCATTCAGATACTATCGCGATATATCCTTTGGATAGCTGGAAGAGTACGCTTGAACGCTTGAAAGAAGGTGACGACAAGGCAAAACGCTTGCGCACCCAATTGATCGACTTTGCCATGATGGAACAGGAACTCGAGGGTCCCGGCAGAGTCCGAATCCACGAACTTCTGCTTACGGAAGTAGGCATTGTAGATAGCGTAATCATCAAAGGTGAAGGACACTACATCAGCCTTTGGAATCCGGAAGTATATGCCAGAGTGCGCCAGAGCAAGCTAAAAACGCACCGTGAGAGCTTCACCAGTGAGGATTACCAACTATGAGCGAATTCCACAGCCCGGTGATGATCGGCAAATGCCTGAACTATCTGAATCTTCAGGCAGGGAAAGTGTATGTCGATGCAACTCTGGGCGGGGGTGGACACTCGCTTGCCATGCTGCAACAGGAGCCTGAGATCAAGCTTTTTGCTTTTGATCAGGATGTGGAAGCCATCAATGAAGCTCATCATGTACTTTCCGGATACAACGCAACGCTGATCCAGGCAAATTTCCGAGATCTGAGAACTCAATTGGCATTTCGCAAAGTGAAAGGAATCGATGGCATTCTATTTGACTTGGGAGTAAGCTCCCATCAGCTGGATGAAACCGAACGGGGCTTCAGTTTCGATCGAGATGCCAAACTGGATATGCGCATGAACCGGGAATCCGGCATTACCGCCGAGACAATTATCAACGAATACAGTTTTGAAGAACTTAAAAGAATATTCAAAGAATATGGTGAAGAGCAAGCCTCGGGCAGAATCGCCCGGGCTGTGGAACGTGAAAGAGAGAAACACCATATCAGCAGCACTTTGGAGCTTGCCAAAATCATCGAAAGCGTGGTCGGTGTAGGAAGCAAGGAATCACTTAAGACCAAGGTGCGAATCTTTCAGGCATTGAGGATATGTGTGAACGACGAACTCGCAGCACTATCCTCTGCCTTGAACGATGCGATCAATTTATTGAATCCCGGAGGAAGGATCGTGGTGATGAGCTACCATTCTCTGGAAGATAGGATCGTAAAAAACACTTTCAAGGACGCTGAGACAGATTGCATCTGCCCTCCGGCGATTATCACCTGCATATGTTCACATCGTAGCAAGATCAAGATGCTTACCAGAAAACCGATAACTGCAGATCCGGCAGAAATATCGCAGAATGTCCGCTCGCGTAGCGCAAAACTGCGCGCAGCAGAAAAGAAATGGGGGAAACAATGAGAGGACGCATCATCGTATTGATCATCCTGACAACAATTTGTGTTTTTTTTAGCTTTTTCAACAACAACCGGGTGGTTAGCTATACCCGCCGTCTCTCCGTGGTGGAGAAGACCTATAACGCGGAGAAGAACATCAATACCGAACTTCTGGTGGAACACGACGATCTGAGAAGTGGCAGACACATCGCTTCATTGGTGAGAGTGGAAATGAGCCAGTTTATTCCGGACAACGAGCAAGGCAGCATCATCTATGTGCATGAGCCATCCCCAGCGCAGGAGAAAAATGCATATTGCATTATAGACCTCATCGCAACCAGAGCGGAAGCGGCTAACGTAAATATCATGCTAGATTAAAGTCATGCGCTCCCGCTACTATCAGCTGCTTCTCATATTTGGCGCCACAACACTGTTGTGGAGTGCATATCTGTTTGGCATCCAGATATTGGATCCCTTCAATTTCGCTCATTTAAGAAGAGTCCGCTACATTCCCCGCAAGGAAATCCTGATCCCTCAGCGCGGTGGAATCTACGATGCGAAGGGAAATCTTCTGGCTTCGAGCGTCAGCTACTATCAACTGGACATCGACCGCGGCGCAGTGAGCACTTGGGCGGAACGTAACGATAAAAAACAACAGGAAGCTTTTGAACTGGTAGCCAGGGCGATTTCCAAGCACAGCTCGCTGAGCAAAGAGAACGTATTGCGCAGGTTGAATCTGGGAAAAAAGAATACCTCGATTCAGATCAGTAATCGTATCAGCGAAGCAGAACTGGATAAGGTGATTCATGAGTTCAGAGAACAGAAACTGCCCGGTTTGATCCACAATTTTGCATCCATGCGCAGGATCTACTCCAAGGGAATCCTGGCAGCAAGATTGATGGGTGCCGTAAGCGAAGAATCCAACGGCTACGACCCCGTCACCGACAGTAAATCCCTATACAAACTATCCGGCATCTGCGGAATTGAAGCTACCTACGATAAGGTTCTGAGCGGAGATTATGGCTGGCGCGAGATAGTTCTGGACGCAAACGGTAACCGGGTGCCGTATCCCGACCTTCACGAAAAAAAGCCAAACAACGGACGTAATATATATCTCACCATCGACGCCAATATCCAAGAAGTGGTTGAAAACGCACTTTATGAGGGCGTAGAAAAATATGGCGCGGCTCACGGTGGTGCGGTTGTGATGGACCCCAAAACCGGGAGAGTTCTGGCTCTGGCGGGTGTTTCGAACCAGGATCTTATCGACGATCCTAACATCGTAAGGACAAAATCCAACATCCCGGCAAGCTTTATGTTTGAGCCTGGCAGTACGATGAAACCCCTTAGCATTCTCTCGGCATTGGAGCACAAATTGGTAAAACCAACCGAGAGAATCGAGTGTGGACGCTATCAGGTGGGACGCCGTGTGATTCGCGATACGCATGATTATGGTCCGCTTACCCCCAGAGGGATTATCGCAAAATCTAGCAATGTGGGAGTTGCCAAGCTCGCGGAGAGAATCGGCAAAACCCGGCTCTATGAAGAATTCATCTCGATGGGTTTCGGACAAAAAAGTGCTCTGAACCTGTTTGGAGAATCCAGCGGTATCTTTGCCAAGCTGGAAAACTGGGATGGCTATAGCTTGCATTCACTATCGTTTGGACAGGCTATCTCGGTTACATCCATTCAACTGGCTGCCGCCTATAGTGCCATGGCAAATGGTGGCAAGATGATGAAACCACACATCATCGATAGTTTCCGGGACGAGAGCGGAAACACTGTAGAGAGTTTTGAGCCGTCCGTATTGCGCCAGATATCCAGCAAAGCAGCCTGCGACACCATGCTCTCCTACATCCAGGAAGTAGTGGACGACGGCACCGCCCGCCATATCAGAATGGACTACATAAGCGTGGGCGGAAAGACTGGTACCGCAGAAAAAAACGTAGAAGGCACCCGCGGCTACTCCAGCGGCAAATACAACGCAGTTTTTGCCGGAATGTTCCCCATGGAAGATCCCCAAATGGTGGTGGTGGTTTTCTACGACGAACCTTCTCACTACTATCGGTTTGGCTCGATGAGCGCGGCACCCACCTTCAAGAAAATCGTGGAAAACGTTTTATTTATGCCCGATTGCCAGATTCTACCTTATAATGAGCGTTTGCTTCAAACATCGTTGAAAATGCCCGATCTGATCGGCATGAGCATTCACAACGCGGAACGTAACCTTAACCGTTATGGCTTTTTATATAAGATTGAGGGTCCAGACAGCGCCTCGGTGGTTGTGGATCAATTCCCTAAAGCAGGCATCTCGGTGGATAAAAACCATCCCATCACCCTGAAGCTGGGCAAAGGTGAGGGACCAAGCCCGCAGCATTCCATCGGAAAAGGAGTAATGCCAAACTTGGTAGGTATGACGCTGCGTAAAGCCGTTAAAGCGGCATCCGACCAAGGAGTGCCCATTCGCATCGCTGGAAGTGGGATTGTACGCAAACAATCCTTGTTACCCGGCTCCCGCATCAGTGGAGGTAGCGTTTGCGTGTTGGAGGCTTCTCTATGACTCAGAATTTGATAAGATTGTTTGAAGAGCATCGGATATTACTGAAACACAACTTCCCCCATGATCTGCCCCTCCCCCATCCGGTTACAGACAATCGGGAGCTGAAGCGCGGAGATTGTTTCATCGCCATCAGGGGAGCGAATTTCGATGGCAATTCTTTCCTTCCAGGTGCACTAAAAGCCGGCGCGGCATTGACTATCGGAGAGAGTGAAAAAGCGCACATCGTGGTCTCGGACAGCCGGAAAGCCGCCGCGCTATATGCCAAACTTTACTACGGAGATCCCTCTCAACACATGACCATGTATGGTGTTACAGGCACAAATGGCAAGACCACAAGCTCGCTGATGCTATATCAGATGCTGTTGCGTCTTGGTTATCGGGCAGCTTGGATCGGGACTTTGGGATACAAGATACTGGAAGCACACTATGCTACCAAACATACTACTCCGGATATCCTGCAGCTAAACTCCATCTTTGCTGATATGCGCAATCAAGGAGTAACTCACGTGGTGATGGAAGTATCATCCCACGCGCTTACGCTGGATAGAGTATATGGAGTTGATTATGATTATTGCCTGTTCACTAATCTCAGCAGGGATCATCTGGATTTCCACAGGGACATGGACGACTATTTTGAGGCGAAATACCTACTCTTCGAGAGAGCAGTGGCTAGTTCCGGCAAGTGCATAATCAACGGTGACGATGCTCATGGAAGAATGATCATAAAGCGAATAGCTAATGATAGTGGGGATTGCTTGGTAGTGGGACGTGATGTGGAATCATCTCTACGGATAGAGGATCCTGAAGTGCGTCTGGACGGCTCCAAGTTTCGGCTTAGGTTGCATAATCAGGAAACATGTGATATTCTAAGCCCCTTGGTGGGAGATTTTAACGTAGATAACCTCGCCCTTGCCTGCGGTGCACTTGTGCAATCCGGAATAAAGCCGGAAGATTTGCCCGCCCTCGTAGCAGGGCTTCAACCAGTTCCCGGAAGAATAGAAGCGATCCCAAACTCCAAAGGTATCGGCGTCTACGTAGATTATGCCCATAGCCCAGACGCTTTGGATAATCTGCTCAAGAGCGTGGAGAAGTTGCCTCACAACCGGATAATAACAGTGTTTGGCGCGGGAGGTGACAGGGATCAGGGGAAACGTCCCCTGATGCTGAAAGCTGCCTTGAGTCACAGCGACGCCGTAATCGTTACAGACGACAACCCCCGCTCCGAAAATCCGGACAAGATCATTCACGATATTGTCCGGGATTCCGATTGGGCTTTGCCTTGGTGGATAATCCGGGACCGGGCAAAAGCCATCGAAGCGGCGATCAATCTAGCTTTGCCAAATGATGTGGTATTGATCTGCGGTAAAGGCCATGAGACATATCAGGAAATTCGAGGCATTCGCCACGAGTTTTCTGACCGCCAATGGGCGGAAACCGCACTGCATGCCCCTCCCTTCAACAAATCTGACGACGAGCTCGTGCTGGGCATTGACCCTCTCTTGATAAGGATGTTGTTAGATAACGTAGGATTTGATGATTCCTACCACGAGCCCCAGCTCTACAGATACATAAGCACGGATAGCCGGATGATCAAGCCGGGCTCCGTCTTTTTTGCCCTGAAGGGGGAGAATTTCGACGGCAACCAGTTTGTTTCCACCGTGCTGGAAGATTCCTCCGTGATGGCAGTATCTTCCGCAGGAGTTTCAGATAATCCCAGACGCCTAATCTCCGAAAATCCTGAACTTGTGATGGCAAGTCTTCTTAGAAAGTATCTCCAGATGTTCTCTGTTTACAAGATTGCCATTACCGGTTCCACCGGCAAGACCAGTAGCAAAGAGTTGCTCGCCAAGGTGTTATCTTACAAAGCAGAAGTACTGAAAACAGCGAAGAACGAAAACAACATAATTGGGCTCTGCAAGACTATCCTGAGGTTGGAACCCCGGCACAAATACGCTGTGTTTGAGATCGGTACCAATCATTTTGGAGAAATCTCCCGATTGGCGGATACGATCACACCTGATGCGGGTATCATTCTGAATATCGGTCCCTCGCATTTGGAGTATTTTGGAGACGAAAACGGAGTATTCAAGGAGAAAAGCGAGCTATTTAACCGTCCTCTTGATCTAAGGCTGTATCCTGCCGACGATGCACGTTTTGAGATATTCAAGCAGGATGCGTTTGGGATCGGATTCAACGAGAAATCCGACTACCGGATCACCAACCTGGATCAACAAGCAGCATCTCTTAGCTTTGACTTGGGCAGCATGCACTGGTCTATTCCATACTCAGCGCGGCACTTTGTGATGAACAGTGCTTTTGCGATCGTGACCGCCATGCGTTTGGGATTAATCCCGGAAGATATCCAGGCCGCACTTTCTACTCCGCTGGATCTGGATATGCGGATGCAGATAGAGAACTATGGTGGGAAAACGCTCATCGTTGATTGTTACAACGCAAATCCCGTATCCATGCAATCCGCGATAGAATTCTGGCACAACCTTCAATATGGGTCACCTCACATCGCCTTCTTGGGCGATATGCTGGAACTAGGCGAAAGCTCTGAGTTATACCACAGAATGATCGGGGCCATAATCGCGGATATGAGCGAAGAGCAGATCATTACCATCGGCTCATTCTCCAAATTCTATCAGGTTGCATCTGCTCATCATTACGATAATGTAGATTTACTTTTGGCCGATTTCCCTAAGATTCCCGACGACTGTGTGATTCTCGTGAAAGGATCCCACTCCGTACATCTGGAAAAAATCCTGCCGAAACTAAGAGGAGAGATCTGATGCTGTATCATCTTTTATACCCCTTGGCAGACTACTCGATTTTATTCAACGTGTTTCGTTATGTTACCTTTAGATCCATCGGAGCTTTTATCACAGCCTTGCTGTTCACGTTGGTGTTTGGCCCGCCCTTTATCCGGATGTTAAAAAGCAAATCCGCTGTGGAAAGCATCGATGAGGATATGCCGGAAAAACACAGAATCAAGGCAGGTACACCCACTATGGGTGGAGTGATAATCTTGGTAGCCCTGTTGGCTGCATCTCTTATGTGGAATATCCTTACGAACTACGCGATTCTAATGATGTATCTCAGTACCTTGTGGCTGGGTATTCTTGGCTTCTTGGACGATTATCTGAAGAACTTCGTGAAAGCCAAAAAGGGCTTGGTTCCCAAGTATAAGCTTTGGGGACAGATCTCCATTGCGCTGATCCTTACGCTTTCCATCTATTACAGCTCTTCTCCAGCGGATCAAATCACGAATCTGCAGATACCTTTTTTCAAAGACCTGATCTTGCCTCTAGGCTGGCTATTCATCCCCTTTGTGGTATTCATGATCACGGGAAGTTCGAACGCGGTGAATCTGGCTGATGGTCTGGACGGCCTTGCCGCCGGCACATTGGCGTTTTCCGCATTAGGCTTGGGAATCATGAGCTATTTGAAGGGAAACTACATCGCGGCAGACTATCTGAACTTGGAATTCATCCAAAATGCAGGTGAACTAACGGTTTTCATTTCTGCCCTGATGGGAGCTTTGATCGGATTTCTGTGGTACAATAGCTACCCCGCTCAAGTGTTTATGGGAGATACAGGTTCTCTAGCTTTAGGTGGCATCCTGGCGGTGATCTCTGTACTCCTCAAAGAACAGATATTTCTCGTCATCATCGGTTTCATCTATATTCTGGAAACTTTCAGCGTCATCATTCAAAGATATTGGTTCAAATACACGAAAAAGAAGTACGGCGCTGGTAGAAGAGTGTTTCTTTGTGCCCCTATTCACCATCACTTCGAACTCAAGGGAATTCACGAAACCAAGATCGTGATCCGTTTCTATATCGTGGCCATTTTGCTGGTGGCTATCGGACTCTCCACCATTAAACTTCGATAATCAAGGATATGCAATGTTTGATGCTTCTTTAAAATATGGCATTTTGGGCATGGCCCGCAGTGGAATCGCCGCCGCTTACAAGATCCGGGAACTGGGTGGCAATGCCTTTTTAAGTGATTTACAAAGCCGCGATAAGATCGCATCTGCGGATCAACTTTGCCAGGATTTTGACTGCGAATTTGGTGGACACACAGATAAGCTCCTGGAATGCGATACTTGGATAGTGAGCCCAGGAATTCCCCTCAACGCTCCGATCATCCAAAAAGGTAAAGCAGCGGGCATCAAAATGATCTCCGAGATCGAGTTTGGCTGGCAAATCAAAGCTGAAGACAGCGTAGTAATCGCTGTAACCGGCTCTAACGGAAAGAGCACTACCGCTAGCCTGATCTATCACATTCTCTGTGAATCCGGCAAGAAATGCATCCTCGCCGGAAATATCGGAGATGCCTTCTGTGGATTTCCCATTCACCAGCCGGGTATAGAATATATTGTGCTGGAAATCAGCAGCTTCCAATTGGATTTGATCCAGAGTTTCGCCCCGCATGTGGCGATCCTCTTGAATATAAGCCCTGATCACCTGAATCGCTACAATGGATTTGCAGACTACTGCGCCAGCAAGATGAACATATTCCGTTATCAAAGTCCGCAGGATTTCGCTATCCTGCACTTGGACTCCCCGGAAATCACCCGTAGAGACGGCAACCTCAAGGCATGGAAATTATACTTCAGTTTGAACGCGATAAACGCCCCCGCCCATCTGGATGGCAAGTTCATCGTTATGGGTGATAACCGGCTTTCAATCTACGATCTCCCCATCATGGGACCACACAATCAGCTAAACACCATGGCTGCACTGCTTTGCATGCAAGCCCTGGAACAGGATATCAGCAGCTCCATGAAGGCAGTGAAGAGCTTCAGATCTCTTCCCCATCGCTTAGAGTATGTGGATAGTGTGAACGGAGTTAGTTTTTACAACGACTCCAAGGCTACAAACACGGATTCCGTAAGGAGTGCACTTACCTCATTCGATAAACCGATCCGCATCATATTGGGTGGTTCGGATAAAGGAGAGGATTATTCGGAGATCACAGACGACCTCCAACAACACGCTATTCGAGCTTATATAACAGGGGACAGCCGTTACAAGATGCAACAAGCCTGGCTGGGCAAGGTTCCGCTGGCTCTCGTTGAGGATTTTGAAGAATGCATCCGCTTGGCTCTGGAAGAATCCACCATGGGCGATAGCATCGTCTTGAGTCCAGCTTGTGCAAGTTTCGACAAATTCCGCAATTTTGAACACCGGGGAAACACTTTTAAAGAGATCGTAAGGAAACTAAAGAGTGAAAAGGAACAGGCTTAGCACATACATCGTCGGTTTCGACCAAACCGTCTTTTACAGTTATTTGTTACTATGCCTGATCGGACTGATAGTAATGGTGGATATCACCTCCGTGCAAAGCTCGATGGCATACTTCTATCGGCACTTGATCTTTCTTGCCATATCTGCCACCGCCACCATCTTTATCCTCTATTTCTTCGATTTACCTAAGCTACGGTTCACAAACACCTGGCTGGTTTACATCGCAATCTTCATGCTGATTTGGGTGCTGGTAAAAGGCTCTACAATCAAGGGCGCTACCCGGCAATTGAACTTTGGCTTGTTTAGTTTTCAACCCTCGTTCTTTGCCCGTATTGCCATGGTTTTCTTCTTTGCCAATGTGCTGGAAAAGAAACAGCAACTGCTTAGGGATACCAAGAATATCTTGAACTTCCCCCAGAACTTCCCAGAGCTTACGATACTCTCGATTGTAGTATTTGGCTTGATCTTCGTGGGAAAACACCTCTCTGCCATCATCATAGGAGGCATGACCCTAGTGGGGATGCTATTCTACGCGGGTATCCGCAAACGCATCCTCTTGATCATCATGGGGATTGGCTTGATTACCGGAATCCTGATCATTACTCAAGGTGATAGCTTCCGAATGCAACGAATGCGAACCTACAAAAAGTATAGTCTATTCTTCCCGGAACGGGATCTTTCGGATTCTGGAGATGCAGATTACCAGGTGCGGGAAAGCCTTACAGCCCTCACCAGTGGTGGGCTTTTGGGCACAGGCATGTCTCGGGGACGAGCAAAACACTATTATCTTCCCGAAGCCAGAACAGACTATGTATATACCATTATTGGCGAAGAAACAGGATATCTGGGGGCGATGCTGGTGTTTCTGCTCCATTCCACCCTGTTTTTTGCCGCTTTGAAGATGGCGGAAAAACAAGAAGACCTATATCTGAAATTACTGGCTGCCGGGATGGCGATGAATGTGTATTGCAACGTTTTGGTAAACACCGGAGTCGCGATGAGCATCCTTCCCCCCACCGGCAACACACTGCCCTTTATCAGCTACGGAGGCAGCGCACTTCTGATGGATAGCATCGCTGTGGGTGTAATTCTGAACATCAGTGCCCGAAGGAGAGTGTTGTGAGATTCGCAATGGGTGCCGGCGGAACCGGTGGGCACATCGTTCCTGCCCTGGCTTTAGCAAAAGAACTTTCTATGCAGGGACATGAATGCATTTTTATCGGGAACGCACACAGCATGGAGGAACGCATGGCAATGCAAGCCGGAATCCCTTTCCATAGGATCAAAGTGCAAAAACTCTACCGTAGCTTCAAGCCAGATAACCTGCTCTTCCCTATTCATTTGATCTCCAGCATTTTCCACTCCATCAGAATACTCAAAGAAGGTAAAATTGATGGAGTAATCACTACTGGCGGCTTTGTGGCAGGACCGGTAGCGATAGCCGCCATCCTCTTGAAGCTGCCCTGTTTCCTGCATGAAAGCAATTCATATCCCGGGCTAACCACCAGACACTTGGCAAAACGCCTTTCCCGGCTTTATATATCTTTCGAAGATGCGCGCAAGTATCTGCCTGGAGTGAAAGCGTTTAACTTTGGAATTCCTATCCAAAAGAAGGAGCATAAGCGCCCAGATCTAGGACTGTATGGTTTGGATGAATCCAAACCCTGCCTGTTGATTACCGGTGGTTCCCAGGGTTCTCTGGCCATTAATTCTGCTATTTCTACAATCTTGGACATCCTGATCGCCGATGGATGGCAGATACTGTGGCAGACAGGCGGGACTACATATCGCAAGTTCCATGCCAAGCACCACGCTACTCAAGGAGTCCACCTCTTTGATTTCAGCCCGGATCTGGCATCGATGATGCTGCGTGCAGATCTTGCCATCACCCGCGCTGGAGCGATGACTATCGCCGAGCTGGAATCTGCCGCCCTGCCGGCAATCCTGATCCCCTTGCCCACAGCTGCGGAAAATCACCAATACTACAACGCACTTGCTCAGAAACAAAAAGGGGTGGCAGAGCTGATTCCCCAGAAGGACCTCAGCCCCCAAAATTTACTTACCACCATTAAAACCATGGACCGCGAAGCCATGCGATCCCGCCTGCTTGCCCTGCCAGTAAACAGTGCCGCAGAAATGATCGTGAAAGACATCTTGGCTTTGTATTAAAGGAGACTATATGCTCGGTAGAACAAAAAAGATTCATTTTATCGGAATTGGCGGCATCGGCATGAGCGGAATCGCCGAATTTCTGTTCAATCAGGGTCTGGAGATTTCGGGATCCGACATGAAGAAAACGGATCTCACAGCCCACCTGGAAAGCCTGGGCATCAAAGTAACCGAGGGACATGATCCCGAATTGATCCGCGATGCGGATGTGGTGGTAAAATCCTCCGCGGTAAAAGACGATAATCCCGAAATCGTGGCTGCAAGAGCGATGAAGATCCCGGTTATCCGCCGGGCTGAAATGCTGGCAGAAATCACACGTATGAGCTTTTCGATAGGCATCTCCGGTACCCATGGCAAGACCACCACGACGTCCATGGCAGGCATGGTCTTGGAAGCCGCTGGCTTGAACCCCACCATCATAGTGGGCGGAAAGGTGAAGAATTTCGGTTCGAACAACGTAATGGGCTCCGGCAAATACATCGTGGTGGAAGCTGATGAATACGACCATTCATTCCTCTCCCTCACCCCCTGCATCGCCGGTATCACAAACGTAGATGAAGATCACCTGGATTGCTATCGGAACTTGGACGATATCAAAGGTGCCTTTATAGAATATGCCAACAAAGTTCCCTTCTTTGGAAGCGTCATCGCCTGTTTGGACGATCCTGGCGTGCAAGCCATTTTACCCCACATAAACAAGAAGATTGTAACTTACGGACTTTCCCGGCAGGCTGATGTGCAAGCTCTGAACATCGAAATGAAGAACTTCACCGCCAGCTACGATCTTGCCTACAAAGGTTATAAATTAGGTAAAATCTCCATGCATGTGACCGGTAAACACAACATCCAGAATTCACTATTGGCTGCCACCATAGGTCTTGAACTGGATCTACCCTTCAAAAGCATTCAGGACGGTATGGCTGCCTTCAGCGGCGTGTACCGCAGATTTGAACTCAAGGGCGAAGAACAAGGGATAACTGTTTACGACGACTATGCCCATCATCCCACCGAGATCATCGCTACATTAGAAGGGTTCAAAGATAGCGTGGATCGCCGCATTGTGGCACTGTTTCAACCGCATTTGTTTTCCCGCACCAGGGATCTCTATGAAAAATTCGGCAAGGCATTCTTTAGTTGCGATTGCCTGATTCTGGCACCCATATATCCTGCCAGAGAACTGCCGATCCCCGGAGTCAGCTCTCAGTTGATCGCGGATGTGGCAATTCAAAGCGGTCACCACCAAGTACATACGATATCGGATAACTCCCGCATCGTTCAAGAAACCATCGCGCTTTTAAAACCGGAAGATATCCTGATAACCATAGGCGCGGGAAACATCTGGCAATATGGCGAAGAAATTCTGAAAGAACTCAAGAAAAGTGTTGACACAAACAGTAAAGTTTAAAAATGTAGTAACTTATGAGCCTTTTGCTGCTTTTCAATTTTCGGCACACACGGCTCTATGTGCATGAATATCAATAAGGTACTAAAATGAAGGAACGCAAGCGTAGAGGAAACAGCAGATATTATCTGTTTTTCAGTCTGTGCCTCTTGGGCGTAATCGCCTTGGGGGTCGGTACTTGGTACGCGCTTAGCCACCTTCCCTATTTGCAAGTTCAAAAGTTCAGCTTGGAAGGCAATACCGCCGTGCCGGATTCCCTGATTCTCAGTATATGCAGACCCTACATGGGAACCAATCTCTTCAAGCTTCCAAAAGCAGAATTGCAGGATACGATATCCAAGATCTCGCGCATCCGCACCGTGAAGATCAAGCGGCATTTGCCCAATTCCATCAAAATAATCATCAGTGAACGCAGTGGAATCCTTTATGTGAAAAGCTACGAAGGCAATCTGTATCCCATCGATCAGGACGCCATCGTGATGGAGCGTTACACACCCGTGTATCGGGAAGACATTCCCATTTACAGTTCCTACTACAAAGATTCTCAACTCAAGCCCGGAGTAAAACTCGCCAAGAAAGACCTTGCCAGAATCCTTAAGATGCATCTTAGAATCATCCAGGACGCTCCGGAATACCTACCGATAATCTCAGAATATTACATGATAGACGACACCATCAACATCATCGATGCCCGATATGGCACTCGTATTATACCTGGAGAAACGGACATAGCCAACCAATTGAGGCGCTATCAGTTTGTGCAGGACAACGGCAATATCGCCCGCCGCAGTATTGTGGACCTGCGGTTCGATAACCAGGTAGTAGTAAAGGCAGGTAACAAATGAAGAACAACATAATCACAGCCCTGGATATTGGCTCCACGATGGTTAGATCCGTAATTGCCAAGACTTTGGCGAACGGTCGTCTGGAAATTATGGGTATTGGTGAATGCCCCTCCGAAGGTATCGAACGCGGCATTGTGAAGGATATTCAAGCTCTGTCGAATCAGGTACGGATCTCCCTCGAACAAGCGGAAACCGCAGCCGATACAGATGCTGTAAACATCTATGCCAATATCACCGGCGAACACATCCGCACCCAGCTGGGTGATGGCAGGATTGCCATCCCCACCGAAATACCAAACGAACCCGGAGAAATCTCTATCGAACACGTAGAGCAGGTAATCAACGACGCTAAAAACAGCGTGAAGATTCAAAAGGGTTTCGAACGCCATAAAATACTTCACGGAATCCCACACGATTATATAATCGACTCTCAGGACGACATTCGAAATCCCGTGAATATGAACGGATTTCACCTCACAGCGAAGGTATTGACGGTGCTTTCCGAACTTACTCCACTTCGGAATCTCACCAAGTGCATCGAACTCTCCGGATACGAAATGGATCAGGAAAACTATGTGTTGAGTCACGTAGCTTTGAGCCACAGCGTTCTTTCTGAAGATGAACGGCGATTGGGCGCGATCCTGATGGACATCGGTGGAGGTTCCTGCGATATCTCCATCTACAATCGCGGAGCTCTGGAAAAAGTCCTGGTGATCCCCATGGCTGGTAAAGCCATCACGGAAGATCTAGCCATCGGCCTGAAGACCACCCTCGCTAGCGCGGAATATATCAAGACCCAATTTGGCAATGCCATTGCCAGCGATGTGGATCAGACTCTGGAAATCGAGGTGGAAGGTATCAGCGGTAGAGCTGGCACCCGCCGTCCGCAATATCTTGTAAGCCATGTAATCCAGCACCGTGTGGAAGAGATGCTCGCCATGTGTTATAACCGCAGCAAGGATTCTTACACTCCGGAACTGGTTACCGCGGGCATCATCCTTACCGGTGGTAGCGCCAAGCTGGAGGGGATATCCAATTCCATCACCAATGCTTTCAACTTGCAAGTAAAAATCGCTAAACCGGATCTCAGCAAACTGGAAGGAAGCACTTCCCGGCTGGATGATCCTGCCTTTGCCACTGCCGTTGGAATACTATATTATGCTATGGGATTCGAACACGAACCTCAAGCGCGGAGCTTTAACCTGGGAGACTTGGGAAACAGCAAATTCGTAGATAAACTAAAAAAGATTATTAAGGACTTTACCTAAGGGGGATACCATGATAGAATACGACGAAAGACCAGCACAGATCGGAACAAACATCAAGATTATCGGAGTCGGCGGAGCAGGTGGAAACGCGATCAATACCATGATCGAAAACGAACTCAACGGCGTTGAGTTCATCGCTGCCAATACTGATGCGGACGACCTCACCAAGAGCCGCGCCAAGATGAAACTGCAGCTGGGAAAGAAACTCACTCGGGGTCTTGGGACCGGAGCTAATCCGGAAATCGGATCACGGAGCGCGGAAGAATCCAAAGATGAGATCAAATCTCACCTCGATGGTGCAGATATGATCTTCTTGGCTGCAGGTATGGGTGGGGGAACCGGTACCGGAGCTACTCCCGTGATCGCTAAGATAGCTAGGGAAATGGGCATCCTCACTTTGGGAATCGTTACCACTCCCTTCCCCTTCGAAGGAAAAAAGCGCGAAGAAAATGCAGACCATGGCATCAGACACCTCAGCGAGTATGTGGATACCTTGATCGTGATCCCCAATGAAAGACTCTGCGAAATATATGGCAATGCCACGCTGAAAGCAGCTTTTAACAATGCAGATAACGTGCTTTACGAAGCCGCAAAAGCCGTTAGCGACATCATCACCATCACCGGCCTGATCAACGTAGATTTTGCCGATGTGAAGACCGTAATGCAAAACATGGGCTATGCTCTGATGGGCACCGGCGTCGCTGAAGGCGAAAACCGTGCGATCAACGCCGCCCGCCTCGCAATCAGCAACCCGCTGCTCTCCGATGTAAGCCTCGCCGGATGCCAATCCTTGCTACTTAACGTAACTTGCGGTGAAGACATCCTGATGAACGAGTTTGCCGATGTCTCAAACGTTATCGTAAACGAGACCGGAAAATCTGCAAACATCATCATGGGCGCAATATTGGATCCCAACATGACCGGCAAGATATCGGTTACCATCATTGCCACCGGACTGGATAAAGCTAATAATGAAAACAAGATTCTGGAATTCCCCGGCTACGAAACCCCTAAAGAAAGCCCAAAAGAAGCCATTAAACAAACCGACATCGATGAAGATATCAAAGGCATCTTTAAGACCTTGGGGCTCAGTAAGGGCAACAGTGAGGAAAGACTCGGTAGCATGAGTGATGAACCAGCAAACAACAAGACCCTAAGAACAGATGTGCCCAGTTTTTTAAAAGCTCTGGACTAATAAATTTATGACAACCATGTAGAATCACGCTCTTCCCCCCAAGAGCAAAATTCTGCGTAAATAACAAAGGATCTTCGGTCTTCCCCCCTTCCGGAGATCCTTTTCTTATAGCAAAACGGAATCATTGGCATTTCAATAAGGCAAGAATATTGTTTTAGTGTGCACATATGGGGATACTAGGTCAGGATGACCTGGCAACATCCTTCACTGCGAAGAACTGGATGGTTTGGGAACTTTCGAAAGCCCCAAGCTAAAATGATGTGACCCGCATTTAATGGGCTCCACCGTCTACCCAAATGAATACCGCTATATGTAGTTGGAATTCCACAATGTACCTAACGCAAATAGTCCAAGAAATCTTGATATAAGAGCCAGAACCATGAGTTTACTCAATACCAAATTTACTGTTGTCGATAAATGTTCTTTAGTGACCTCGGGAATTATTAAAGATTTTTCTTGACATAGGGGAATCATATGTAGAAATCAGCTAAGCTTGGTTTTTCTACAAACCATCCGCTGAAGGTAAACATGATGCAATACATCAAGGCTTTTTTTTGCTCGGTCTCCTTTAGAGGGCCCCAGAGTCCTTTGGCTCCCGTGATTCCAAAATTAGTGCGAATTCACCGATCTCATGGTTTATCTGCCCAAATCGATACATTTCCGGAGGTATCATGAAGCGCATTTGCTTAGTTTTATTCATTTTGATTCTCTTGCAATGTGGCTATACAGCTACGGTTACTCAAAGCGAAGCCACGCAACTAGGAACCGATTTCATCAGTTCTCTGGGAAATTCAGGTTTTACCTTCCGTAGCTCCGAAGCGTACATTGGTAGCCATTCTCAGGGAGATCCGGATTTTTATATCCTGCGGTTCGAGCCACAGGGATTTGTACTGCTAGCTGCCGAAGAACAATCCATCCCTATCTTGGGATACTCTCTTACAAATACTTTTCCTGAAGGCAATGTGCCGGATCATGTGCGTTGGTATCTGGATTTCTATTCCCGTGCGATACGTGAGATAAGAGCCAATCCGGATTGGGCAATCGACGCAAATTGGGCAGCCATGCGCAATGGAGATTTTTCGGGATTTGAGATTCAACGAGATGTTTCACCATTGCTAAATACAACCTGGGATCAAGATTATCCCTACAACGCACTCTGCCCATCCGATGTTGATGGTCCCGGAGGTCATGTCTATGCCGGGTGCGTTGCTACCGCGATGGGTCAGGTGATGAAAAAATGGAGTTATCCCACCACTGGGAACTACTCCCACTCATACTACGCCACTGGCTACGGAACCCAGACGGCAAACTTTGCCGGAACCACCTACAATTGGGCTGCCATGCCAAATAGCATAAGTTCCTTCAACCAAAACATCGCTACCTTATTGTATCACTGTGGAGTTGCGGTAGATATGCAATACGGCGCGGAAGCCAGCGGAGCGTATTCCAGCGATGTCCGCTACGCTATGGTTACATACTTTGGCTACAACGCTGCCGCGCAGTTCCGCCAAGCATCCAGCTACACCGCCTCATATTGGGCTACCATGATCCGCAACGATCTCGACCAAGGCAAACCGGTTTATTATTCCGGACAAGGACATGATGGCGGCCATGCCTTCGTGTTGGACGGATATCAAGGTAGCTCGAACTTTCACTTTAACTGGGGTTGGAGCGGGTACTACAATGGCTACTTTGCGCTTACAAACCTAAACCCGGGCAGCTATAGCTTCACTCAGGGACAGGCGGCTCTGATGAACTTGTATCCCCAAAGTCAAACCAGCCTTACCGGGATAGTTAGCTCCGAAGGTGTTGGTTTGCTAGATGCCACTATCAGCGTGGTGGGAACTTCCTACACTGCTCAAACCAACCCCTCCGGCAGCTATTCCATCAGCGGATTACCGGCAGGAACATATCAAGTAACTGCGCAAAAAACAGGTTATGAAACCTCCACCCAAACTACCACTCTTACTGCCGGGCAGACAACAACTTTAAATTTCGACCTTAATATGTCAGTTCAGTTTGATCCACCCACAGATCTGTTTGCCAGCGTGAGTCAAAACGATGTGAGCTTGAGCTGGGTAAGTCCCGCTCCACCTCAAGATGGAGAGTGGATTTCCTGGAGCAACAACGATGTGCTGGATAATAGTATAGGAACAGGAGACGTTAGCACCTTTGATGTGGCGCACATGTATGATGCTACTGATCTTGCAGCCTATCAGGGAGGCTATCTTACAAGAGTAAAGTTCTTGCCATCCTACCAGGATTGTATCTACACAGTAAAAGTATGGACCGATGGCACTGCCACGAGTCCTGGATCTTTGGTCTATTCATCCGTTGCTCAGAATGTGGTGGCGGGAGAATGGAACATGCATGTGCTGGTTACTCCGATACCAATCCCAGACACTCGGTTGTGGATCGGTTACGAAGTAAACACCCAAGGTGGATATCCCGCTGGTTGCGATTCTGGTCCCCAAGTGGAAGGCAAAGGTAACCTCATGAATTTCGGTGGTTGGACCACCTTGGCTCAGATCAGTAGCATACTAAGCTACAATTGGTTGATTCAGGGCTTGGTAACTTTCAATTCTTCATTCAAAAACATACAGCTCCAGGAGCTTTCAGAATCTCCCAGAAGCACTCCCACCGCTACACTGGTAGCGCGTCCCATTGCATTTCCCAGACCCCATCGATCATTAACGGGATATCGGATCTACCGGGATGGCAATTTGATAGAAAGTATCAATAACCCTGATATCGTAACATATCAAGATAGCAATCTCCCCAATGGAAACTACAGCTATGGAGTTACAGCCTGCTACGGTCAGGATGAATCCAGCCCAGCTACGATCCAGGTAACGGTATCCTGGCAGATAGCTCCGGCGATCTTCACGGATGGTTTTGAGGATCATCCTGATTTCAGCCTTACTATGCCACCCTGGACATTGATCGATCAGGATCTATCTTCCACCTATGGTTTTAGTGATGTCACATTTCCCAATAGCGAAGCCGAAATGGCTTACATTGTCTTCAATCCCAGCGCTACCACTCCCCCTCTTACGAATCCTGTACCCCATGCAGGCTCCAAGATGGCAGCCAGCTTAGCTAGTATCATGGCTCCAAATAGCGATTGGTTGATTACTCCCCGCTTGAATTTAGGAGACGAAAGCATCCTGAAGTTCTATGCGAGAAGCCACACCAACCTTTATGGTTTGGAACGTTTCAAAGTTGGAGTCTCCACCTTGCCCACTACTATCACGCAGGGCTTCGTCTATATCTCGGGAGATACCTACGTAGAGGCTCCCACAGAATGGACAGAATTCTCATACGATCTATCCGCTTGGGACAATCAACAGGTGTTTATTGGCATCCGCTGTATGTCCTACGATGCCTTTGTTTTCTATGTGGATGATTTCAGCGTGCATACTCATGGCGGTAGCCCAAATACACAACAGGTCTCACTTTCATCAGGCTGGAATCTGGTTTCATTGAATGTAACGCCTGCCAACCCCAATCTTCCGGATGTCTTGGGAAGTATCTCGGATTCCGTTGTCCAAATCAAAGGCACCGATGGAGTGTATCTTGCCGGAAATCCTTATTCCAGCCTTACGGAACTTAGCGATGGCAAGGCTTATAACATTAAGATGAACGATGAGGCGATCTGGAGCGTGAGCGGAACACCGATCCCCGCAAACACTCCAATCCAGCTGAATTATGGCTGGAATCTGGCAGCCTACTTGCCCCAAATCGGGATGCAACCTACATTTGCCCTCCAGAACATAAGCCCTTGGCTGAATCAGGTGAAAGGCGCAGACGGGGTATATATTCCCGGCAATCCCTATTCGTCTCTGACCACGATGTACCCCGGCAGAGGATATTGGATCCAAGTCTCCGGCACGCCCCAACTCATCTATCCTACCAGGGGAGATCTGGCAGAAACCAAATCATCACCCGGGAACCTGCCTCAAGTGGTCACAAAACCATTTAGCATGACCCTCCTGGCACGTTGTGACTGGGCAAACCCGGGAGACATCCTGATCGCAAAATCCGGTGATGAATTACGCGGTGCTGAAGAACTGAAAGATCTGGAAGGTTTCCCCGCGACCCTGATCCAGATATTTTGTGATGATGCCGGCGAAGAGATATCACTGTGGATCATGAAACCAGACGGCTCGCTACTCCCGGTGGCAAACCGCTTTGCAAGCCAACCCAATGGCATCTTGGGAGAGTATCCTGCATTTATGGAATTGGTGAAGGATTCCTCTTATAAAGACCCAGTAATCGCAAACGAGCTGATAGCCACCTTCCCCAATCCCTTCAACCCAAGCACAACCATTACCTTTGGCATCTCTGAAGATGATTGCCCGGTTAGATTATCGGTTTACAACATGAAAGGGCAGAAGATTTCCCGTTTGATAGACGACAACTACGATAGAGGCACATATTCGGCAATCTGGAACGCGGAAGGGCTTGGTTCCGGAATCTATATCCTGGAATTCAACGCAGGAACTTATCGCCAGACGGCAAGGATAGTACTAAGCAAGTAACGGAGGACATGTGGCAAAGATTTACCTGATCTTGCTATTCATAATTACCGGCTCGATGTTATGCGCGCTTGACCCTTGGGGAGATCCCGTGCTGATGGCTGGAAGTATGACCGTGATGGCAGAGGTATGGATAGAGGATGTACCAGCATCCATGGCATGATCCCCTCCCCCATTTTCGATCCCCCGGGAGGCTCTTACAGTGCGGCTCTAAACGTGGAGATTTCCTGTATAATACCGGAAGCTACGATACGCTTTACCACCGATGGCAGCGAACCTCTTCCGGATTCCCATCTCTATAGCGTTCCAATCCAGATCCTGGAAAGCACTGTGGTAACTGCCCGGGCATATCGTAACGGATGGCTGTCCAGCGGCATCAGTAGTGCGGAATACATCATCACAGGAACCGTGGCGCTCCCCACCTTCGATCCTCCCCCGGGAAACTATGAAACAAGCCAAAGTGTAGCGATCATCTGCAGCACTCCCGGTGCCACAATTTACTATACTACCGATGGTAGCGATCCTGTTCCCGAATCCGAGATGTACCACACACCGCTTAACATCTCGCAAACCACCACCATCAAAGCCAGAGCATATCTTATGAACTGGGCAACCAGCCCTATCTCGCTGGCAACCTACGGCCTTCCGGTAGAACTCCCGGATGCACAACATGTACCCAGCATTAGTGAGATTCTCCAGATATATCCAAACCCTTTCCGGGATGATCTGACTGTGAAACTTAGCGTTACAAACCTCGCAGAAAGCTACCAGTTCAAAGTTTACAACCTTAAAGGTGAATGTCTGCACACTCAGAATGGCAGGCGCAATGGCGTGTTTGAAATCGCGTGGGATGGGAAAGACTCCCGGGGCCAAAGGCTTCCCTCCGGAGTATATCTGCTACGCTTGATTACAGGTACAGAAATCAGCACCCGGAAAGTAGTTATCCGTTAAAAATTATCCTGTCCCAAAGGGCTTGGGGGTGGCACAAGACTACGAAATGGCATTCTTGCTTTGGAGTTCAAGCCGGCATGATAAGCTATTCATTTACAGGTAAATATGTAGCCGGCCTGGATTTCCAACAGCAGAAGCAGCGAGAAACAACGCATGAAGTCCAAAAAACCGCGAAACAAGAGGTAAACTTGAGACTGGGTAATGGTTTTTTAAACTCTATGCTCTTGCCATCATCACATCACATTGGTGCGTTATTCAAATAGGCGCGGCAGGATGCCGCGTCCACATAAAAAAGCCCCAACGGGGCGACACTGTTCATAGCGAGGGGGCGTAGCTTTAGCGGAGCCCCACGTATTCCGGTTTACAAGTTTCCAGAGCCCTTCGCGGGCGACACAAAGCCTTGAGATAGTGTGTAGAGCAAGAACCCCCTGTGCCATCGGATTGTCGAATACAAGCATCATATACATGCGATAAATAAAGTTAGATTTGAGCTATCCATTTCAATAATACCCATCCCCATTGCCCAAAGCAGCCTCCCTGCGGTCTCCCTGCAGTGTGGACTGCTACAAGGCTCCATCGGGATTCCTGCGCTGAATGGGGTAGAGTGTTGATTGCTTTGATTTGGTAGCTTACAAAGCACTATCAATGCTGCCCTATCTCGTGGTTCGGGGTTCAAAAGCGAAAGTCCTACGGCTGCTATACTTCCAGCATATAAGTTGCATTTTTCACTGAAATCACGGATTCGGGACTACTATATCTTCTGGTTCTAAAAGGATTGAAACACTTGCGCCCAAGTCCTCAGCCAGATCTCGCTTTGTTCAGAAGAAATGTTTGCCCTCATTTTGCTGTTCACCAACCACGGCGAGAAGGGAACTTTCTCGAAGGAACTGGGCAGGATCGTCTTGCGATTGGAAGGGAATAGACCTTTTTTATATATCACCATCTTCTGTGAGGAAGGCTTCAGCACAAAATCTATAAAAGACTCTGCCAGAGAGGCATTGACACTATTTTGGGCGATGCCCATGCATTCGGAATAAAGATATGCACCTTCGTCAAAAAGAGCAAACTCCAGCTTGCTTTCGCTGCCCGAAAGTTCACGTTGCCAAGCGGCGAGTGTCACCGGACCCGGCATCATGACGCTTTCTCCGCTGTTCACGGCTGCCAAAGCTTGTTGCACGGAAGGGTATTCCCGATAAACATTCTTGCGTAGAGCGCGCAGCATCTGTTCAAAACCTTCCTGACCAAAAAGTGCGATGCTAAAATGAAGCATGGCTCGCCCTGCAGCGCTGGTTTCGGGGCTTATTAATGCCATTTGATTCAGAAATCTCTCGTCTTGCAGTTCTCCAAAAGATGCGGGGGGCGTGCCTAGCACTTCTTTGTTGTATAACAAACCAAGATAACTGAAACCATAAGGGATGATGCGAAACTGCGAATCTGCGATGCAATCTTTGTTCAGATCTGCCACAGCAGTAGGTTGATAGGGGCGAAAGTATGGCTGAAGCGAATCGGATGATACAAATCCATTCGGGATACCGATAACGATATCTACACTATCCCCAGCTTCTACAAAAGCGCGCAACATCAAAGCCGGATCACTGAAGAGACGGATGTTTATCTTGCACTTCATCTCCTTCTCAAAATCCGGCACAATAGTAGCTTCCAAACCCGAGGAACGAAATTCCTCCGTGGCGAAGAGCGTCAGGCTAGATGCTGTTTGGTTGCTGTTTTGCGGCAAGTTCTGCGCAGGCTTACAAGCGCTTAGCACAAGAAGGATCAAAAGCAGAAGATTTCTCACATCGCTCCAAAGAGGATCCAGGCAACGATGAAATCCATAATCAGAATAGCTACGGAGCTATAAACCACCGTTTGGGTAGTGGAGCGACCCACCCCCTCAGCGCCGCCGTAGCTGCGATCTCCAAAATAGCACGCCAGAGAGGTAATTATGAAGCCAAAGACAGTGGATTTTACAAGCCCGCTCCAGAGGTCGAAGGGCTCGAAATAGGCTCGCATATTACTAAAGAAAGTGTAGTAATGCAAGCCGTATCTGACATAAGAGAAATACCAAGCGCAAAGGATGCTGACGGCATTGGCGAAGATGGTGATAAGGGGAAAGGCGATCACTCCCGCTAGGATTCTGGGCATATAGAGAAACTCGTGGGGATCGATGTTCATGCTATGCAGGGCGTCGATCTGTTCGCTTACCTTCATGGAACCGATCTCTGCGGCCATCGCAGCTCCGATCTTTCCAGTCAGAACAAGCCCAGTAAGCACCGGGGCAAGTTCCACCATCGTAGATTTTCCGATCAATACGCTCAACAGATTTAACGGGATGTAACCCTTGGATTGATACACCGCCTGCAATGCCGTCACCAAACCGGTGAATGCCGCTGTAAGCATTATCAGGAATAGCGAATCGTAGCCAATGCGTTTGAACTGAATCAGGAATTCCAAGCGTCTCTTGGGAAGGGCTGCCGCGCTCAGCAAGCTCCTGCTTACGAATATGCTATATTCTCCGATCCCGGCAAACACTTCTGCAAACATATCAACGGTCTTCGCTTAAATCCAAGGATCTGAACAGGGTAAACTCTTTATCGAAACCAAGATCCACAGAACCGGTCGAGCCATGCCTGTTTTTGCCGATGATGATCTCCGCGATTCCGGGCTTCTCTGTCTTCTCCGGGTAGTAATATTCGTCCCGATAGATGAACATCACGAGGTCAGCGTCCTGTTCGATAGCGCCAGATTCCCGAAGGTCTGCCAAGCGGGGTCTTTTATCTTCTCGATTTTCCAGCATGCGGTTTAGCTGAGAAAGCGCTATCACCGGAATCTTCATGTCCTTTGCCAGAACTTTCAATGCTCGCGATATCTCAGAAATCTCCTGTTGGCGATTATCCCGCTCTTTGGATAACCCCATCAGTTGCAGATAATCGATCAGGATAAGATCCAAGCCTCCCAATTCCGCTGCCAGACGTCTGGTCTTGGCGCGGATATCCAAGGGAGTGTTGGTTCCGGATTCATCTATGTAAATGTGTTTCGTGCTCAATACTTCGGAGGCTTGCATGATGCGGGTCAGCTTTTCTTCGTTCATGCCATAACCTTTTAGCATGCTATCCATATTAACTTCCGAGGCGGAAGAAAACATCCTCATGATCACTTCATCCGCTGCCATTTCCATGGTGAAGATCCCGACCCGTTTTTTGAGGTTTACCGATGCGTGAGTTGCGATGTTCAAAGCCAGGGATGTCTTACCCATCGCCGGACGTGCTGCGATGATAATGAATTGGCCGGGGCGAAAACCGCCAGTTAAGCGGTCCAGATCTCCAAATCCGCTCCCGATGCCCGTCACTGGGGTTTTGGTGGATGCGATCTGATCGATATTGTGCAGCACCTCTCCGGATATCTGATCGATTCTGATAAACCCCTGATGATGCGGCATTTCAGCAATGGAAAATATGGCTTGTTCCGCTTCGTCCACTACCGTTTTAACCGGTGCTGTGGAGCTGTAACAGGATTCTATAATACCGTTGCACGCTACGATCAGGTGCCTCAGTAGCGCTTGTTCTATTACAATGTTTAAGTGATAATCGAAGTTTGCGCTGGATACCACGATATCCGCGATCTCGCTGAGATAGGCTTTTCCTCCGGTTTTTTCCAATTGATTGTTGCGTTCCAACCTATTGATCAAGGTTAGGATATCCACCTCGATGCCATCGTTGAAGAGTTCGCAAATGTTCCGAAAGATCAAGCGGTGGCTCATCCTGAAGAAATAGGATTCTTGAAGCTTCTCGATACCTTTGCTGATCACATCGGAATCGATGATCATAGCGGAAAGAACCGCGGCTTCCGCATTGATGTCATGGGGCAATTTCCGTTCTGATATGCTGATCTGTTCTGTGTCTGTTTGTTTCTTAGCCATGTGGTTCCGATTCCTAGTGAAACTTATTCTTTAGTGACATGGCTACCTGGGGCGGTACAAAATCCGTGAGATCCGCCTTGAGTTCTGCCAATTGGCGGATCATCGACGATGAGAGATACATATAGCGCAAGCTGGGCACCAAAAACACAGTCTCAATTCCAGGATTCAGTTTGGTATTTGTGAGCGCGAGCGACAGTTCATACTCAAAATCAGAAACCGCCCGCATTCCGCGGATCATGACCGTGCTTTCCTGCTCTTTGGCAAAATCCACCACCAATCCGGAAAAACTCATCACTTGCACATTCGGTAAATGGCTGCTGCATTCCTTGCACAAGCGTACCCGCTCTTCCAGATTGAAGTAGTTCTGTTTGGCAGTATAATCCGCCACTGCCAAGATCACTTCGCTGAACATCCGGGATGCTTTTTCCAGGATGTTCAGATGCCCGAAGGTAATGGGATCAAAGGTTCCGGGATAGATCGCCTTCATTGACGTGCCTTGAGGATTTCTTCGATCTCTGATATCTCTTTGGGGATGTTCTGGCTCAGCACGCAATAACCTTCTTCGGTTACCAGCACATCGTCCTCGATCCGCACGCCAATGCGTTCTTCCGGAATATAGATGCCGGGCTCTACAGTTATCACATTGCCAGGTTCCAGGATGGCTGTGCGTCCACCCACATCGTGGGTATCCATCCCCAGAAAATGACTCACCCCGTGCATATAGTACTTGCCTACCTCGGATGCCTCGGTTATCAGCTTTAGTTCGATTAGCTCCTGTGCGATCAACTCCCGAGTCCTCTTCTGCAAGTCCATAAGAGACACTCCCGGGTGGATCATGCTGATGATTTCCTTTTGCACTCTGAGCACCGCGGAATAAACATCCTTTTGCCGTTCACTGAAGACTCCGCTAATCGGGAAGGTGCGGCTGATGTCTGCGGAATAGTTCATGTAGGACGCCCCAACATCCATCAATACGAGATCATTGGTGCCTATCTGACAGTCGTTCTTCTCATAGTGCAAGGTAGCTGCGTTGATTCCGGAAGCGATGATGGGCGCAAAACCCCAATGTTTCAATCCGCTTCTCTGGATTCGGTAAAAAAGCATCGCTTCCAGTTCATATTCCATCATTCCAGCCTGCGCGTTCTCCCAGATATCCAGGATGCCTTTTCCTGTTACATCGATAGCTTTCTGAAGCTGCATGATCTCCCACTCGCTTTTAATCTTGCGCAGGGGAGATATCTTCTCGGTGATGCACTGGATGGCGATCTGCGGATAGCGCTCTTTTATCGGTTTTAAACGAAACATCGCATAGGATAGCGGTGCATTGATAGCTTGATGTCCAATATTCGAGTATATCCTGTTGATGGCAGGGCACCAATTACTGATTATACCGTCGAATTCATCCAGAAACACCACGTTTGTGATGCCACTCTGGGCTTTGGCTTCTTCCGGGGTCGTTTTCTTACCCTCCCATACTTCACGTTCGGGATCGGAACGTTGAATAAAGAGGTATTCTACGTTGGAATGGTTGCTTTTAATCCCAAAATATATAGCATTAGGAGTTTCTAATCCGGTAAGATACAAAAAGTTGTTTTCCTGGCTAAATTTCTCCAGTTTGGCTTCTCTGGCGGCAAACAGGATCACCGCATCCATATCCTGCAGAGAGCTCAGAAGCTTCTCACGACGGGGACTTACGATCTCTGGTTTCATTATATACTCCATTGTTCATTATTGATGTTGTCGAGAAGTCATTTTCTGATATGCGGAGGATATGTCCAGAAAAATTCTCTGAACAATACTAGCCAGAGATCAATGTAATATCAGCTTACGTACAAATCGGAGATCTCCTTGGCTAAAGCTGGCAAAATACATCCCCCGGGGTAGCCTGATACCCATAGCATCCTTGCCATCCCAAACAATGTTGAAGGTTCCCGAAGCAAGCCCCGATGTGCTGAACACACACTGTCCCTTCAGGTTATATATCCTGAAGTAATACGCCTGTTCGTAGCCTTTTCCGTGTAATTCGATGGTGGCTTCCCGGTTAAAAGGGTTGGGGTAAATCGACAGTATCCCCGGTTCGGGATTTTGTACTACTTCTTCTTCAGTTGCTGATGGCAAGCTATAGTGTGCGCTGGTCACCTCGCTTGGAAACCAGTCATTCAAGTAGGCTCTGGCTTTTACCAGGGTAGTCTGCGAGATTAGCATTGGGCCTGTATAGATAGCTGTTTCCTCGCCGGGATCGCTACCATCAAGGCTGTAGTGAATTGTTGCTCCGGAAGTGGCGCAAAACATTTGTAGTACGATAGGATAGTTGTAGCTGCCTGCAGCCGGTGTGAAGACCGGGTTTGCCACTTGGTTGATGATGCTAAACTCTGCGCTGGCAACGGGTCCCGGATCCCATCCTGGTAAAAACGCCCTAGCTTTTAGAACACAGCTTTGGTGGATCACGATCGGGGAACTATAGAGACTGGAACTCTGGGTGGGATCCGCACCGTTCAAGCTGTAGCGTATCACGGCTCCCGCCGTAGGGCTTGTGATGCTCACAGTTTGAGCTTCATGAAACACGCCCCCTGGAGGTGAAATCTCTGGAGCCAAGAGCTCCCCTGCCTCGACGTTGATCTGGTACAGATCATCCGGATACGAGCCGATCTCGCCGTTTACCACACTATTCACAGTCTCCAGAATGTGATATTCAAGTTGAACATCTTCATCCCAGACCCTGAAGTGGATTATCTCTCCGTTTGCAGGGCAAAACACTTGTAGAATGCATCCGGAAATGTCGTTGATGACCATCACGCTTGCTTTGCCTCTCAGCTCAGGATCTCCATTCACATAAACAAAAGCACCCAGAACATCTCCGGAAGCGGCAGGTGAGCCGTTGATGCTCACCTGCGCCATAACCGTCATACTGCCGGGATAATATACCGGCTCCCCCCAGGGATCTGTAGCGAAAAGCAAGCTCCCTATCAGTATTACACACAGAGTGATCAGCAAGCTTTTCTGCATCCCCGGGAGTTTCCTTATTTTAAGTTTGTATCATATGACCACAGGAGTAAGCTATCAAAAAAGGAGACTCTTATGGACAAGATTAAGTCAGAGCAAGGATATGGCGTCCAGCGGCTGCAGTCAAAGGACGCTCGCAGTGCCATTGTACAACGTTT
>JAHDQK010000019.1 GCA_018433885.1 Candidatus Cloacimonadota bacterium | reverse complement strand
GATATGACATGCACACATGTTTAGTTGGTCTTGGACTTTCCTATGTCAAGAAACCCAGTTTTATCACCAAAAATCAAATCTACCACCATTTACAGAAGCACTTGGACATTCCCTATAGTTTTGCCGAATCCAATGTTATAAACACAATATAATGATCAGAAAGAAGTTAGCATTGTTAGAACATCCAACTCGTATGGCTCATCATCTTTCGGACTTGGACATTTGAAGTTTTGGTGATTGGATTTGAAGTTTTCAGTGAGGGTTTATATCTAGTAAGTGCGAATTAGAATGCGATAGAATCTGGTTGACAGAAAATCTCGGTTCAGTAGAATTGAACAAATGTTCATATTAAACACCGAACTCAATACTAATATTCAGGAGATAAGATGCCGCGTTCCAAGAACTTACGTACACTGCAAGAGTTGCCGATAGTGAAGGGATTTCGTCCGCTTTGGATGCGAACAAACTACAGGCAAGCGATCACTCTGAATCTGGAAGAGTACGAAGTAATCCGGTTGATCGATTATGAAAATCTCATCCAGGAGCAGGTGGCAGATTTGATGAAGGTCTCCAGGCCCACCGTTACCCGCATCTACGAGAGTGCGCGCAGGAAGCTGGGAACCGCTTTGGTGGAAGGTAGAACCTTTGTGATTGAGGGTGGAGACGTGCAGATGTCCAATACATATTATCAATGCGAAGAATGTCAACATCGTATAGTGCTTGAAAACCATGAGGATAACCCCCGGGTGTGTCCCGCATGCGGTTCTGATCGCATCATCTCTTTGGCAGATTGCTTTATTCGAGGTTGCCGTCGTTGCAGAAGATGTAATTAATAAAGGAGTACAAATGAAAGTAGCAATACCTGTAACACAGGGAGAACTCAGTTCACACTTTGGTCACTGCGAGGTTTTTGCAGTATATCACATCGAGGATGGCAAGATTGTAAAGGAAGAAATGGTGGATCCTCCGGTACATGAGCCCGGATCACATCCCAGGTTTTTACACGAGATTGGAGTAAGCGTGGTTATTTCTGGTGGAATGGGTATGAAAGCCCAGGAATTGATGCATCAAAACGGCATTGAAGTAATCATCGGAGTATGTCCTCTGCCTCTCAGAGAAATAGTGGAAATGTATTTGCAAAACAAACTGGAGGGCGGCGATAACCGCTGTGATCACTGATGCGCATCGCAATCGCCAGCGGTAAAGGCGGTACGGGAAAAACTACCCTAGCTGTGAATCTTGCTCTCTTTGCTGCCGAAACCGAACCCGTCCTGCTGATGGATTTGGACGTAGAAGAGCCCAATGGCAGCATCTTTGTGGAAGGCGTATTGCAGAGCGAGACCGCGGTCTATCGGGAAGTTCCACGGTGGGATCAAAGCGCTTGCACTCTGTGCGGAAAGTGTAGTGCATGGTGTGCTTATAATGCGCTGCTGAAACTTGGGGATACAATTCTGGTGATGCCAAATCTTTGTCATTCCTGCCATGCCTGCAGTGAGTTGTGCCCCGCAGAAGCCTTGCCAATGAAGCAAGAAAGCTTGGGCAAGCTGAGCTATCTGGAATGTGGAAATCTGAGATTTGTGGAAAGCAAGCTGGATATCGGATTGGAGCAAGCATCCCCCTTGATCGCAGAAAGCCTGAAGTATGCAGACAAGATGTTCTCCGACATAGGTTTCCAGATTATTGACAGCCCTCCTGGAACAGCGTGTGCGATGCTCTCTGCGGTAAAAACGGCAGACTTTGTAGTGTTGATCAGCGAGCCTACTCCATTTGGTTTACACGATCTGAATCTCGCCGTGGAGACGATACGCCAATTGAGCATTCCCTTTGGCGTGGTGGTGAATCGCGATGGTATCGGGAATGATGATATCTATAAGTATCTGGAGCAAGAAGGCATTGTACTATTGGCAGGGATACCTAATCAACGCAGAATAGCGGAGATCTATTCGCAGGGAGGGTTGTTGTACAAAGCAATCCCGGAATTCCGGACTTCACTGGACAAAGTACTCCGTTATGCAAAGGGGATACGATGAAAGAGATAGTAATCATATCCGGAAAAGGCGGAACCGGTAAAAGCTCAATCTGCTGTGCCTTGGCTCATTTGTGGAAGGATCGTGCGGTTATCGCAGATTGTGACGTTGATGCTGCAGATATGCATTTGATTCTGCATCCGCAAAGCTCTGAAAGCAAAGATTTCTTCAGTGGGATAAAGGCGACAATCGAAGCAGAGACTTGCAGTTCCTGTGGTTTGTGCGCCTCTGTTTGTCGATTTGACGCAATCTCCGCACAAAAGGGCAAGTATCTGGTAAACCAGCTGGATTGCGAAGGTTGCGCATATTGCTATCGCATCTGCCCCACGGGTGCTATCAGCATCCCAGAGCAGAAAGTTGGGCAATATCACATATCACAGAGCAGGCTGGGTTGCACTCTGATCCACGCACAACTTAATATCGGAGCGGAAAACAGCGGCAAGCTGGTCTCGAAAGTAAAAAGCGTAGCGCGACATCAGGCTAAACAGGAACACAAGGATTTCCTTCTGGTGGATGGCTCTCCGGGAATCGGATGCCCTGTTATCGCGTCTCTTTCCGGAGCACATTTTGTGATACTGGTTACAGAAGCCAGCAAATCCGGCTTTAGCGACCTGAAACGAGTGTGGGAATTGGTAAAAAGATTCAATATTCCGGGTGCTTGCATAGTAAACAAAGCAGATATCAATCCCGTTATCTGTAGAGAAATTAACGAGTATCTACTCAAGGAAAAAATCCTGGCATTGAGCGAGATTCCCTATAGCGAGGATTTTCCTGCCGCCATCTCAATGGGAAGGACTTTGATGGAACAAAACGAATCAACATGGCGTCCGATCTTTGAAAAGATGGGGAATGCCATAAAGGAGATAATGTGAAGATAATCTTTACATCAAGCGGAGAAGGCTGGGATGCTAAAATTGATCCTCGCTTTGGTAGGACAGACTACATCCTGCTTTACAATGAAGAAACGGAAGAACTAAGCAGCATCGATAACAGAGAAATCCAAGACGTAGCACATGGTGCGGGCCCCAAAACAGCCGAAAAGATATTCAGCCTGGGTGCAGATGTTTTAATCACAGGAAACGGTCCCGGCGGCAACGCGGCTGCTATCTTGAATAAAATGCCGCTAAAAATTTACATCAAAGCTGGTGGAATGACTATTCACGAAGCTTATGAAGCCTATAAGAACAATAAACTTTACGAAGGAGAATAAAATGCCTAGAATGGATGGAACAGGACCTTGGGGCATGGGACAATTGGGTAGAGGAATGGGTCCCTGCGGCAGGGGAGCTGGTTGTGGAAGAGGACGCGGTTTTGGTGTACGCTTCCGCACCCGCTTGATAGATAATGTTGGATGTTCGGATATGTACCCTTATGACAAAGACGCGCTTCAAACCAAGAAACAAGAGCTAGAGGCGCAATTGAATTGGATAAATAACGAACTCAATAAGGAACAGTAAATGGTAGACGAAAAAGATCAAAAAGACCTCCAGGTTCAAGAGAATCTGAAGAAAATCAAACATCGCATCATGGTGATGAGCGGCAAAGGCGGTGTGGGCAAAAGCTTTGTGGCAACAAACCTAGCTTATGGATTGGCCATGCAAGGCAAAACCGTGGGCATCTTGGATGTTGATGTGCACGGACCTTCAGTGGTAAAGCTCACAGGCATCGAAGGCATGGGAATTCCCACTGCCGAAAACGGAATGCCGGCACCTATTAAAGTGCTTTCCAATCTCTATGTGCTTTCTGTGGCATCGCTGATCAAATCCGAAGATAGCGCACTAATCTGGCGCGGACCCATGAAAATGGCGTTAATCAAGCAGTTCTTCAGCGATTTCGAGTGGCCGGAATTGGATTATCTGATAATTGATTGCCCTCCAGGAACTGGAGATGAACCGCTTTCCATCGTGCAGACCGTGGGCACATTGGATGGTGCGGTGATAGTAAGCACTCCTCAGGATTTGGCTGTTTTGGACGTCAAAAAATCCGTTAATTTCGCCCAGCAATTGAATCTGCCGATCTTGGGATTGGTGGAAAACATGAAATACTTCCGCTGTCCGGATTGTGGAAAGACAAGCCAGATCTTTAGCGGCAATGGGCTGGAGAAGCTGATCTTCGACCATCAATTGGACCTTCTGGCGGAACTGGAAATGGATCCCAACATAGGTCTTTCTGCCGATCAGGGGAAGCCATACATCTATTTCTACAACAAGATGCCTTCAGCACAGAACCTCATGGATATGGTGTTGAAAGTGCTGGAAAAGATAGAAGACGTAAAGTAACACCAAGAGTATTGTAAATAACCGGATTCATACAGTAGCCTCAGGCACTTGTTTAGCTCGGAAATCTGTGGATGTATGAATCCGGTATATAGAGTCACTGAAAACGGCAAATAGTGGTCACTTGGGCAAAATGGATATCTTGATGAGATACAGTGGTATCTGGAGAGCATTAGCAGAAAACCACTTGGACAAGATTTCGATAAACGTCGTTGTTTAAAATCACGAAAATCTGCAAATCGAGCTCTAATTTATCCAAGTAGTAGGTAAAACTATAAGCCCAAATCTATAACATTTCTTTCTCTAATGGTATACGCATTAGGCCATTATAGATTTCGTAGGCTTGTGGTTGAGGGATTGGAGGTGTATCGAATGTGCCATATGCAGATATTGCTGACGCTTAATAAAAAAGCTATTACGTGCGTAACCGGTCATTATGATATCCTTTATGGGAATTTTGCCTTGACAAAATTATGCCTTTAGAACGGCTATTCCATAAGCTACAAAAAGTTGCAGGAATCCTGCTCTGGCGTAGTCTTATTCGATATATAAACCCCCGATTTTGCGATGGAGGAACAATGCAAAAGATATTTATTACCCTTGTGATAGCCCTTACGCTTCTGATTACTGCGTGCGGACCTAGTGTGAAAGTTCAGCGGGTTCCCACCGACACGGTGGCGGATCTGAGTGGCAAATGGAACAGCACGGATAGCCGCTTGGTGGCAGAAGAGATGGTTCGCGACGTAGTGGCACGGCCATGGCTGGATACCTTTCTGCAAACGAAGGGACGCGCACCGGTAGTGATCATCGGCACCATGCGTAATCTTTCCAGCGAACATATCGAGATGGGCACATTCGTTTCCGATATCTCCCGTGAACTCATCAACAGCGGGGTTGTGCGTTTCGTAGCCAGCCGCGATATGCGTGATGAAGTACGCGACGAGCGGGCAGACCAACAGTATTATGCGTCTGAAGAAACCGCCAAAAAGATGGCTGCGGAACTGGGTGCGGATTTTATGTTGAAAGGCACAGTGAAGACGATCACGGATAGAGTAGACCGCACTTCCGCCAAATACTATCAGGTGGATATGGAACTGATCGACATGGAAACCACGGAAACTGTGTGGATCGGCAACAAAGAGATCATGAAGATCGTGGAACGCAGCCGTTTCAAATAAACTATGCGCTTAGCATTCCAGCCCAAGCGTCCTGGTTCATTCCGTCTCTACAGGATAATAGCTCTTTTTTTGGCGATCGTCCTTACTTCATGCGCGGCAAACATCAATTCTTATAAAACGCGCAAGGAGATAGACCGGGCGATAACATCCCGCGATATCCCTTCCGCACTAAGAATTGTGGAGCGCAAAGGCATGTATCGGAATAAAGAGCGTTTGCTCTTCTATCTGGATGCAGGCATGTTGCACCACATTCACGGCAATTGGCAACAGAGCAACGAGCTTCTTACCCTTGCTGAAGAAACCATAGAAGAGCTTTATACCAAAAGTGTAGCCCGGGCTGCCAGCTCTATGTTGTTGAACGACAGCTCTCTGGAGTATTCCGGAGAGGACTATGAGGATATCTATATAAATGTCTTCAAAGCCTTGAATTACATAGAGCTGGGAGATCCCGACGCCGCCATGGTAGAGGTGCGCCGGGTGGACGAAAAACTGGGATATCTGGAGCAGAAATACGCCCGCATGGCAAAAGAGATGGATGCAGACGCCAAGGTTCAGTTCCAGCGCTCCAAAGCCCGCTTCCATTCGTCCGCACTGGCAAGCTATATCAGTATGATCATGTATGAAGCAAACGGTAGATGGGACGATGCACGCATAGATTTTGACAACATCTCCTATGCCTTTAGAAGCCAGCCGGAGTTGTATCCATTTACTGCGCCTGAGATCGGTAACCCCAGGATGGACCGCAAAGGCAATACCCTAAGAGTCCTCAGCTTTGTAAATCCCGGTCCCATCAAGGAGCCGCTCGAGATGCATATCCACACGTCAAAAGATCTTCTGGTGTTGGCGAGCTCTGGCAAAGAGATGGATCTCAACGTCATTCCTTGGCCAGGTATAGAGGATGGATACTACTTCAAGTTTGCCATCCCGGTGCTTCAGGAACGTCCTCAAAAAGTAGGGCGGGTGGATGCAGTTACCTCTGATGGCAAGCGCTACACCTTAAGCAAGCTCGAGGATCTCAGCCTCATCGCCAGGCGCAGCTTCGAATTGAAAGAGCCGATGATCATCCTGAAAAGTGTTAGCCGCACTGTGCTAAAGGGGCTTGCCGCCGAAAGAGCAAAGGAAGAGGCAAAGAAAAAAACAAGCGATATCACCAGCTCTCTGCTGAGTCTGGCGGCTGATGCGGCAGTTTTTCTCAGTGAAAACGCTGATCTCAGGATTTCCCAATTCTTCCCCTCCGATGCTCTTGTAGTGGAGATACCCGTTTCCAAAGATGAAGATACAATCCGCATCGAATACTTTGACCTAGATGGAAACCTGATTCATACCGAATTGCGCAATTTCAGTTTTGAGCCGAGCCGCCCCAACTTGCTCTATACTTGGTACTATTGACAAAAAATATATAGATAAACTGGAGAAATGATGGAGATTCGCAAACTGGACCAGATGTTTGAAGTTCTGGGATCCCGTGCAAAGAAACGTCTTATAGCCGCGTGGGCAATCGACGCCCACACAATAGTGGCAGTAGCCCAAGCCGTTAAAATGGGCATCATCGAAGGAACGCTTGTGGGTGATGAACCCACGATAAAAAGGGTCTGCATAGAACACTCTGTGGATCCCAAGATATTCAGAATCGTACACTGCGCAGGTGATACTGCCGCCGCCGCCCTCGCGGTGGAGATGATCAACAAAGGCGAGGGCGATTTCTTGATGAAGGGTCTGCTTTCCACCGATCGTTATATGCGCGCTATTTTGAACAAAGAAAGGGGTTTGATGGATCCCGGTGCGATTCTCTCACACGTGACTGTCGCTGAACCGTTGAACTACCATAAGTTGCTGATCTTCGGCGATGTGGCGATCATCCCATTGCCGGATCTTAACCAAAAGATCGCTATCACAAACTATCTTATCAAAACCGCCCATTTCCTGGGCATCGAACAGCCGAAAGTGGGGCTGTTAGCGGCGAGTGAACAGACTTTGCCGAAGATCCCCTCATGCGCGGATGCGGCGATCATCTCCAAGATGGCGCATCGGGGTCAGATCAAAGGCGGGATCGTGGAAGGTCCTCTGGCGATGGATCTTATCATCGACAAAGAAAGCGCGCAGATCAAAGGCATGAACAGCGTTGTTTGCGGAGATGCAGATTGCATCCTCTTCCCCAATATTGAAGCCGGAAACACATTCTATAAAACACTCGTCAAGTTGCTCAAGAGCGAGCTTTGCGCCATCGTTATGGGTGCCAGAGTGCCTTGCGTACTCACCTCCCGGGGCGATAGCGAACAGAGTAAACTATATTCCATAGCATTAGCGGCGATGTTGGCTTAGAACATGCAGAAGTTATCTGAGATCGTAGCCAAAGCAAAATCCTTGGGTAAGAGGGTCCGGATCGCCGTCGCTCTGGCGGAAGATACCAATACTATCGGTGCCATCCGCCGGGCAGCGGAAGAGAGCTTTGCCTATCCTATTCTGATTGGCGATAAGAAGCGCATCACGCAGCTTTTGAACGAATACCCGATCTCCTCTGGGACCTACGAAATCATCGATATTCCAGATGCCGATAAAGCCACCCGGGAAGCCGTGCGGTTGGTAAAGGCAGGCGAAGCTGAGGTTTTGATGAAAGGACTGGTGGGTACGGATAAATTTCTGCGGGAAGTGCTTTCCAAAGAGCGCGGATTGTTGCCCCCCAAGGCGGTGATGAGTTATACTTGCGCCCTGGAGCTACCCGGCTACTCCAAGCTTCTCCTGATTTCGGATACTGCAGTGTTGCCCTATCCGGATCTGGAACAAAAGATAGCGATGGTGCAATACAGCGTGAAGATGGCGCATGCTTTAGGCATCTCAAATCCCAAAGTAGCCCTTATCAGCGCCACCGAAAAGGTGGGTTCCGGAATGCCCAATACCATTGATTATGCCCAAATCTGCAAGATGGCTGAACGCGGGCAGATCAAGGGCTGCACCATCGATGGACCCTTGGATGTCTTTCTGGCTTGCGATCCCGCTGCCGGGGAAATCAAACAAGTGGAAAGCCCCATTGCCGGGAGGGCAGACATCCTGATATTCCCCAATCTGGAGACTGCCAATGCCTTTTACAAAGGGCTGATGCTGTTTGCCGGAGGTGAACTGGCAGGGCTGATCCAGGGCACCATCAAGCCCGTTGTGGTGATGAGCCGCAGCGAAAGCGAAAACTCCAAATATTATTGCATAGCCCTCAGTTGCCTGATGGCGGAGGATATATGAAACTAGCAATTGCCAGCGACCATGCTGGATACCATCTCAAGGAAGACCTGATCCGGGCGTTCCCAGAGCATGAGTTTATGGATTTTGGCACAAATAGCGAGAGCAGCATGGATTATCCTGATACCGGATATCCGGCTGCAGAAGCGGTTGCGGAGGGTGAGTGTGATTTTGGCATCCTGATCTGCGGCAGCGGTATCGGCATGAGCATCACCGCAAATAAAGTTCCCGGCGTCCGTGCCGCGCTTTGTTCGATCACAGATGTTGCGCGCCTTTCACGCATGCACAACAATGCAAATGTATTGGTGTTAGCAGCGCGTTTCACCGCCACCGCCTATGCCATCGAAATCGTGAAAGCATGGCTGGAAACCCCCTTCACCGAAGGAAGACATATGGAAAGAATCAATAAAATACACCAAGGAGAAAGGAAGTGAAACACATCCAATCACAGGATCCCGAAGTATTTGCCGCTATCTACAAAGAGCTTGTGCGGCAACAGGAAAATCTGGAACTCATAGCCAGCGAGAACTTTACCTCGATGGCTGTTATGGAGGCACAAGGCAGTGTCCTCACCAATAAATATGCTGAGGGCTATCCTTATCGCTGGAGCAAGAAAACCGGCAAAGTGAATTATAATCTTTACGGGCGTTACTACGGCGGTTGCGAGTATATCGACGAAGTAGAGCGCCTTGCCATCGAACGTGCCAAGGAACTCTTTGGCGCAGAACATGCCAATGTGCAGCCCCACAGCGGCTCTCAGGCAAATATGGCGGCATATTTTGCCCTCGTGAATCCCGGTGACACTGTGCTGGCGCTGGAACTATCCCATGGCGGACACCTCACGCACGGTCATCCTCTTTCTTTCAGCGGACAACTGTATAACGTGATTCACTACAACGTGAAGAAAGACGACCATCAGTTCGACTATGAAGAGATCGAGCGGCTTGCCAAAGAACATAAGCCCAAAATGATCCTCACCGGTGCGTCAGCGTATCCCAGAAAGATAGATTTTGCCCGTTTCCGCCAAATCGCGGACATGGTGGGCGCAAAATTCATGGTGGATATGGCACACATCGCGGGATTGGTGGCTGCCGGATTGCACGACAACCCCGTTCCCTATGCAGATGTGGTAACCACCACCACGCACAAGACCCTTCGTGGACCTCGTGCCGGCCTTATCCTCTGTAAGGAAGAATATGCCAAGGATATCGACGCCAAGGTCTTCCCCGGCATTCAGGGCGGTCCGCTGATGCACGCTATCGCAGGTAAAGCGGTAGCGTTTGGTGAAGCATTACGTCCAGAATTTAAAGCCTATATGACCAAGGTTGTGGAAAACGCCGCAGCTCTGGCAGACGCGCTTAAATCCGAAGGCTTCGACCTAGTTTCGGATGGTACGGATACGCATCTTATGCTGATCGATCTCGGTCCGGAAGAAAAAGGCGGACCCAGCGGCAAGAAGATGGAAGAAGCCCTGGATCTTGCTGGCATCACGGCAAATAAGAACACTGTTCCCTTCGATACCCGTAGCCCCTTTGTGGCGTCTGGGATCCGCTTGGGAACTCCTTCCGTGACCACCCGCGGGATGGGAAAGGAAGAAATGAAAACCATCGCCGCCCTGATCCGTAAAGTGCGCGATAACATCGAGAACGAAGCTGAGCTCGCCAAGATCAAAGAAGAAGTTCGGCTCCTTACTGCCCGCTTCCCTCTTTATCCGGAATTGCAGGCATAACTAAGCATTATTAGCGGGCTCCTTGCCACAAGGAGCCCATTTCCTGAGCATAAATACCGTGACACATTTTGGGGAGGTAATATGGACTATATCATTAGTGGTCTGGGCTTAATCAGCGTCGTCCTTATCCTGATTCTGCTCAGACGGAAAACTCAGGATGGACACGAAGACATCATCCGCTTAAAAGGTGAGATTGAGATGCTGTCACGATCTCTACGCGAGGATATCGGCAGTTTGCGACAGGATATCCTGAACCTGAATTCAGAAAACCGGCTGGAGCTTGCTGCTCAAATCAAAAACGCCAACGACAGCCAGCTAAAAGCCGCCGGGGACTCCCGCGTGGAACTAAGTTTTACTTTATCTGCCCTTACCAAACAGATGAACGAAGATGCCGCCAAAAACCGGGAGGAACTTACCAGATCGCTGAACAACCTCTCTGAAAGCTTGAATCGTAAACTTGCGGAGCTTGCCAGCGGAACTGCCGAGCAAACGGAGAAGCTGAAGAAGAGTCTTTCCGAAAGCATGGACGCGATCCGGAGCGGTAACGAACTCAAGCTGGAAGAGATGCGCAAAACTGTGGATGAAAAGCTTCACGCGACTCTGGAGAAACGCTTGGGAGAATCCTTTGACCAAGTAAGCAAACGTCTTGAAGAAGTACACAAGGGTTTGGGTGAAATGCGCAATCTCGCCACCGGAGTGGGAGATCTGAAGAAAGCGCTGATCGGAGTAAAACCCCGGGGCGTATTGGGTGAGCTGCAATTGGAAAATATCTTGGAAGAGTTGTTGACCAACGAGCAATATGAAAAGAATTTCAAGCCCAACAGCCGCCGAGACGCTGTGGTGGAGTTTGCCATCGTATTACCCGGGCGGGACAGCTCCGATAGCAGAGTCTATCTGCCCATCGATGCCAAATTTCCCATAGAGGATTATCACAAACTTGTGGATGCCTACGAAATGGGGGATTTAGTTCAGATAAACGTCCATCAGAAAGCGATTATGGCAAAAATCCGTTCGTGTGCCCGCGATATCCGGGATAAATACATCAATCCTCCCGTCACCACTGATTTTGCCATTCTGTTTCTGCCCTTCGAAAGCCTCTATGCGGAAGTCCTGCGCATTCCCGGTCTCTTCGAACAGGTCATGCGGGAATACTCTGTCATTTTGTGCGGACCTACCACCATCTCAGCTCTGCTGAACAGCCTGCAAATCGGCTTCAAAACCTTGGCAATTGAAAAGAAAAGCAGCGAAGTATGGAAGACCTTGGCAGAAGTAAAAAAGCAATTCAGCCTCTTTGGTGCGGTGTTGGATAAGACCCGGAAGAAAATCGACGATGTGGGCAAAGAACTGGATAATGCGACCCACCGCAGCCGGCAGATAGAGAAGAAATTGCGCAAAGTGGAAGAGCTCCCTGGTCCGGAACTTGTTGAGTTCACAGAATTGACATCGGATCCGGATGAAGAAGATGATGCCTGAGGTCTATAATTCCCGGGCACGCAAGATCCTGTGTCTGCTACTGATCCTTTTGTGGCAAAACTCTGCCGGATATCAAGGTTATGCTTGTATCATGCCCATGGTCACATCCGAGCCGGAGCCGGTGCCCAAAGAGATCCTGTTGGGAGATTTTGACCCTGCCACGCATCCGGATTTTGCACAGATTACGGAGTACAATGCTCACCAAGTGATGTATCTTCAGAGAGATGCCAAGCTTGCGCTGGATTCTTTGGTGACTTTGGCAGAACAAAGCGGAATCCGGCTATACGTGATTTCTGCCACCCGCAGTTTCCAAACCCAAAAGCGGATCTGGGAAAACAAGATTGCGACGAAAAGCTCCGGAAGTTTTGCCGCCCTGCCCAGAAACCGCCAAGCGGGAATCATCCGCGAGATTCTTGATTATTCCGCCATGCCTGGCACATCCCGCCATCATTGGGGCACGGATGTGGATTTCCTGAGCGTGGAGCTCGCTTTTTGGAGGGGTAACACTGGCAAAAAGACCTTTGCTTGGCTTTCGGACAATGCTCCTGAGTTTGGGTTTGAACTCGTTTATAGCAGAGGTCGTGAGGGGGGACACAACTACGAACCATGGCATTGGAGCTATGTGCCTCTGTCTCACAAAATGCTGGAAGATTATGTAGCTACGATCAGCTATGACGATATCCAGGGATTCAGCGGCGCGGACTTGGCAGAGGAGATGGAGATTATTCCCCGGTATCTGCAAAATATCTTCGCTTATAGATGACTCCCAGCTTGCTGAAGATACATAAGTATCTGGCATCGCACCCAGGGTCGGTAGCAAGCTCTTTTAGCTTTTGCCATTGTGGAGGCAGATTTTTGTTGACAGTAATGCATGCAGACATCAAACTGCAAAATTAATATATCACTATAGGAGATACCATGAGAAAACCCATTCTCTTTATGCTTTTAGCCATCATCTTGTTGGGGATGTTTGCCTGTTCTGTAACAGGATCTTCGGAAAAAATGTTCGTGAAATACGATATTGAGCTCTCGATGGTTCGCAAGGCAAGCGACTATAATCAGCGCTATCGTGCACCCGTTGCAGATACCTTGGATGTAGTGCGCTATGCTTATGAAGACGATCTCTTCCGCAGCATCTGGAGCGCTACCGAAGCTGGCTGGAATCTTACTCTGTATAACAAGAGCGAACAGACTATGACCATCGATTGGGATAGTGTTCAGTATCTGGATGTGGATAAAATAGGGCATGGCGTGCTGGTTTCGGGCACCAAATATGCCGAACGCAACAATGCTCAGACGCCTACTGCGATCACTCGCCGCGGCAACATCACGGAGACACTTTTCTCCAAAGACCATGTGTATCAATCCACTACCGGCGTATGGGCGAAACGTCCTTTATTCCCTGTGGATTTCAGCGAAGCCGCGCGTTACAAAGGTAAGAGCTTCAGCTTGATCATCCCCTTTACCGTAGAGGGTCTTACCTCCCAATATGAATTTGTCTTCAACATCAAGGATGTGCGTCAGGAAGCGTCCACCAGCAATCCGTGGCAGTTGTACTTTCTCGACCGCGCATTGGGAGTGAATTTCTAAGCACTTCCGCTTGTTTTTGCCGGGTCGAAAATCAATGGTTTTCGACCCATTTTCTTATATAGTGGAATCCGGCTTGACACAAAGCCATAGCTCTTGAAAGCTGGAATAAATCATATAAATGGAGAATGAGATGTTTCCGATCAGTTTTGGTAGTGATAATCACAGTGGAATTCACTTCACCGTTTTTTCCGCTCTGCAGAAGGTAAACACGGGATTTTGTCCCGCCTATGGAGATGATCCTCTTACACATGATGTGTTGCATCGATTGGAAGCTCTGTTTGGGGGTGATTGCGAGGCGTTTCTGGTAATGACCGGCACTGGGGCAAATGTATTGGCGCTGCAATCCCTGATATCCTCCTTCAATGCCATTATCTGCGCCGAAAGCGCCCATATAAACGTGGATGAGTGCGGGGCAGTGCAGAAATGTACGCAGGCAAGGCTAAGCCCCATTAAGACCAGTGATGGGAAACTTACCACAGAGCTTATCGAGCCGAGGTTGCTGGGCGATAGAGACCAGCATCACAGTCAGTTCAAAATCATCTCCATCTCGCAAAGCACGGAGTATGGCACCCTCTACAGCGTGGAGGAAATTTCCAGATTGGCGCAGTTTGCCCACAATAACAATATGCTGTTGCACATCGACGGAGCGCGGCTTGCCAATGCTGCGGCTGCCCTCGGGGTGGATCTGAAAACCATGACTAAGGATGCCGGAGCGGATATCATCAGCTTTGGAGGTACAAAAAACGGCTTGCTGTTTGGAGAGGCGATCATCAGTTTTCATCCGGAACTTACCTCAAATATGCGCTTTTTCCGCAAACAGTGCAATCAACTGTTTTCCAAAATGCGGTTTATTTCCGCTCAATATGAAGCATATCTGGATAAGGATTTGTGGCTGAAAAACGCGCTACACGCGAACGCGATGGCTCAGTTGCTGGCAAATCGCTTGAAAGAGTTCAAACAGATCAAGATCACCCAAAAGGTATATGTGAACTCGGTCTTTGCCATTTTGCCCAAAGCTTGGATGGCTCCCCTTCAGGAAAAGTATATGTTCTACACATGGGACGAAGCCCGAAACGAGGTGCGGCTGATGTGTTCCTTCAACACCTTGGAAGAGCATATCGAGGATCTTGTTGCCACCATCCGGGAGCTCTCGGAACCTTGAATCAGCTATAGCCCACTTGCATAATGGGAGTTTCCGGTTATAATGTATTAAGTTAATATAACACGGAGATATAAACATGAAAATACTCGTACTCTTTTACTCGACCTATGGACACATATATCAGTTGGCAAAAGCCGTAGCAGATGGCGCCAAAAGCATAGATAACACAGAAGTGGTGCTGAAGCGCGTACCGGAAACCCTCAGCGAGGATTTGTTAGGCAAGATCGGCGCTTTGGAAGCGCAGAAGGCATTTGCAGATGTTCCGATTGCAGAACCTGGGGAATTGGCGGATTACGATGCGATTCTCTTTGGAGTTCCAACCCGTTATGGTATGATGGCGTCTCAGATGAAAGCCTTTTTGGATGCCACCGGTGCGCTTTGGGCAAAAGGTGCGCTGATCGGCAAGATCGGAAGCGTGTTTACCTCTACAGGCACACAACACGGTGGACAGGAAGCCACAATTCTAAGTTTCCACACAGTTCTATTGCACCATGGAATGCTGATATCCGGTTTGCCATACAGCTTTGCTGGACAATCCACCATGGATGAGATAAGTGGAGGCTCCCCTTATGGCGCCAGTGTGGTAGCAGGTCCTGATGGCAGCAAGATGCCAAACCGCTTTGAGCTGGATGGCGCATATTTTCAGGGCGCACATGTGGCAAAGATCTTAAGCCGCATGAAATAACGATAGTTTAACCATGCTAAGACCCCGGGACCTCGTTCCGGGGTCTTTTTTGCTTGACAATATCTGCTCATCAAATACCGTGACAACCTAGAGAGGTTTTAGAGAATATATGTGTAAACGAACTAGGAATATGATAGCACAAAAGATCATTAGCATAGAGCTTCAAGCATTTGCATACGCAAGTGCTTTTTTTTTGCCTTGGAGGATAGATGCTTTTAGATGAAATTATTCGCAAAAGTTTGGAAGAAGACCTCGGTTCCGGTGATATCACTACACGTTATCTGGACCTCGAACCCAAGATCTGCACCGCCTATATGATCGCCAAAGCAGAGGGAATCCTCGCCGGAACGGACGTCGCCCGCCAGGTTTTCAAGGCTGTGGATCCGGAACTAAAGATTACTCTCTATCGCAAAGATGGAGATTTTGTGGCACCCAAGGACGAGATCATGCGTGTAGAGGGCAAGCCATCCAGCATCCTGCAGGCAGAGCGCACTGCGCTCAATTTTCTACAACGTCTCTCCGGCATTGCCTCTCAAACCCGCCGCATGGTAAATGCCATGGCGGGAACGTCCACCCGTCTCTTGGATACCCGGAAGACCACCCCCTTGCTCCGTGCTTTAGAGAAATACGCCGTGAGAGTGGGCGGCGGTCTCAACCACCGGCATGGTCTTTACGATATGATCATGCTGAAGGAAAACCACATCCGCGCCGCGGGAGGCATTAGCGCCGCAGTATCCAGGATCCAGCAGCAGAATGCCAGCTACAAGATTGAAGTGGAGGTTACCAACCTCGATGAACTCGAAGAGGCGGTGGCAGCCAAGGTGGATCGCGTGATGTTGGATAACATGAGCATCAAGGATATCAAGGCGGCAGTAAAGCGCTTTGGTAAGAAGGTGGAGTTGGAGATCTCAGGCGGAGTAACCGAAGACAACATCATGCAATACGCAAAGACCGGCGTTCACTACCTTTCCAGCGGAGCGCTTACCCATTCATACAAATCGCTGGATATCAGCTTGCTATTTAAGGAGTAAATATATGGAATCACAACTAAATATCCTTGAGCAGATGCAATTGTTGGATAACAAGAAAGGTAGATACTTGGCTCTGCAAAAGGAATTACCCAAACAGCTCAATGAGATCAACGAACAGGTGGAACAAGCCACAGTCAATCTCCTTGCCGGTGAAACTGAAAAAGCCGAGATAAACAAACAACAACGCGCGTTGGAATCCGACATTAAAACCCATCAAGATCAAATCCGCAAATACTCCGGTCAACTTTCCGAAGTTAAAACCAACAAAGAATACAAGGCATTGAATAGCGAAATTGCCTACCTCAAAGAGAAGATTTCCGAGATCGAATCCCGCCTTTTGGAGCTGATGGAAAAAGAAAACGAAGCCAAGGCGAAGATCGAGGAGCTAAAGCAAAACTTGCAAGCTGCTGAGGCAAACAAGAGGGATAAGGAAGGCGATCTCAAAGCGCAGATCGACGCTTTGGATGCCCAGATCCAGGCTACCCTGGCAGAGCGCAATGAAATGGCGGTGAAGCTACCCCAGGCATTACTCAAACGCTATGCAAATCTGATCCGCCACAAGGACAACCTGGCTGTTGCATATTCCCACGACGGTTCCTGCGGGGGTTGCGGATTTGTGATTCGGCAGCAAATGCGCATCGAGCTACAGCTACGTAATAAGATAGTCTATTGTGAAAACTGCGGCAGAATCCTGATGGAACGCCAGAGAGAAGAAACCACCGAGTAAACAGATATGGATATAAAAAAACCCCGATTGATTCGGGGTTTTTTTTGTACTTAAGATTATCTCAGATCAAGAGCCGAGGATACCCAAGAGCACACCGGCTGCCACAGCGGAACCAACAACCCCAGCCACATTCGGCGCCATTGCGTGCATTACCAGGAAGTTGGATTTATCGTACTGTTGACCCACCACTTGCACCACCCGCGCGGCAGCAGGAACCGCGGAAACTCCAGCGGCACCCACAAGCGGATTGATCTTATTTTTGGAAACTAGGTTCATGATTTTAGCAAAGAGCACTCCGGTAGCGGTTGCCACGCAGAAGCTGGCGGCACCAAGAATGAAGATCTTGATCGTAGCAGGCGTCAGAAACACGTCGGCGGTAGTTTTGGCACCTACGGTGATCCCGATCAACACGGTTACCACATCGATAAGCACCGTCTTTGCGCTATTTGCCAACCGGTCTGTAACTCCGCTTTCCTTTAGTAGGTTGCCTAAAAAGAGCATTGCCAGCAACACCACGGATCCCGGGGCAATTAGGGAAGTAATGATGAAGGCTACGATCGGGAAGAATATCTTCTCTTTTTTGCTAACCACCCGCAGGCTTTTCATGCGGATCACCCGCTCCTTTTTGGTGGTCAGGAGCCGCATGATTGGGGGTTGAATTACCGGCACCAACGCCATATAGGAATATGCCGCAAGTGCGATTGATCCCAGAAGATGTGGTGCCAATTTGGATGCCAAAAAGATGGAAGTGGGACCGTCTGCGCCACCGATGATGCCGATTGAAGCTGCTTCCATGATGTTGAACCCCAAGAGGATGGAACCCATGAAGGTGGCAAAGATCCCAAACTGGGCGGCGGCTCCTAAAAGGATCAGACGTGGATTTGCGATCAATGCCGAGAAATCCGTCAACGCGCCCACACCCAGGAAGATCAGCGAGGGATATATACCCTTGCCAACCCCAAAATAGAGGTATGAAAGTACCGAGCCTTCATTTTCTACGCCCATACCTTGTGCGGATACTCCGGGGATGTTACCTACGATCATGCCAAAACCGATCGGCACCAAGAGCAGGGGTTCAAACTCCTTGCTGATTCCCAGATACACAAAGAGGATGCCGGCAGCCATCATGATGATGTTGCCCAGTTCTACATTCAGGAAACCGGTAGTCTGCATGAATTGTATCAGTTCCTGCATGCCTTAGTCCTCCAGCTCAATCAGGAGGTCGCCTTCTTGAACGCTATCCCCTCTGTTCACGTGGATCTTCTTTACTTTTCCACTGCTGTTGAAATGAATGTCGGATTCCATTTTCATAGCTTCCAGAACCACCGCGACATCGCCATCATTGACGGTTTGGCCGGGATTTACTTTTACATCGATAATGGTTCCCGGGATGGGTGCTTTTAACAATTTCTCGCTAACAGGTCCCGCAGAACCTGCGCTACTGGCGGGCTGGAAGCTTGCCACCGGCTGTACATGGCTGTGTTTGCGGGCAGGTTTGGAAGCTGGCTTTACTTGCCCGCCTTCCAGGATTATCAGGATGTCGCCTTCCTGCACGAGGGCGCGTTCTTTCACTACTATTTTTGCCACTTTAGCGTCGATCGGAGAAGAGATTTCGGATTCCATCTTCATCGCTTCGATGATCAGTATTGCTTGCCCCGCCTTTACCTCATCACCTTCTTTCACGGGGATGGAAACGATGACTCCCGGCAGCGGAGCGCGCAGTTCGCCGGAGCCAAGATCGAAGCCACTATCAAACTGAGGTGCCATCGGAACTGCTTTTTCTTGTCCCTCCAGGCGTGGGACATCGCCGCTATGATCTTCTTCGATTTGCACCATATAGTCGTGTCCGTTTATGTTTATCTTGGCGTGGGTGCTGGTATATTCCAAAACGCGGGCATCATATCGCTCGCCGTTTATCAAGAGTTTATAGCTTTTCATTGGGATCTCCTTACAGAAGTCATTTCGCGGTTTGGCATGCTGAGAACCGCGCTTGCCCGCCACTGATTGGTGGGAGTGCGGCGGAATGTGAGCACCATTCTCCGGCGTTCTTCGATGTCCATTTGATGCATATGCAGAGCGGTTACCGCGGCTACGATAACATTGCTGCTGATATTTTTAGGCGCACTTTTCACCTGACCGGAGCTACTTACTTTTATGATGCTTTCCTTACTGCTCTTGCGGTTCAGATGTACAAGCTGGCTGATTACGATGCTGGTGAGGATCAGAGCCAAGAATACTACAAGTACTCCAACGATCAGCACAGATCCGCCATAGGATAGGATATCCCCTTCAAATTCCTGTTTCACGGCTTGCACGGTATCCAGCGAGATTCCCAAGGCTTGAAGAGACGTGTTATCCCAGCTGGTATCCAGGGGATCGTGGTTTCCCAGCAAGGCTTTAAATTTCTTAACTGGGATAGAGAACTTAAATGCTATTTCAGAGATCGTGCTCATCTCGTTGTAAGCGTACATTACCGTTTGTTGAGCCAACAGGGCGCGATACGGGGTGATCGCAAGCTTGCGCAGAGTCATGTTGTCCAGCACTTTGTTATCCGGCTCCAAGCCCAGAGCCATTTTCCAACTACGCAGGTCTTCGATCTCAAGTTTCTTTGCCACATCCGTCAGGGTGTTGCTATCCCGAAAGCCGTATTCAGACTGGATTTCCTGTTCTCTTGCCAAAAGCAGGGAATCTGCCTCTGCCTGAGTGCCGGGAGCTGGTTGGCCTTGGGCAAAGATCATCAGGGGCATCAGCAGGATCAAGGTTAAGATAGTATTTCGCATCATCACTGCCTACAGGGGGATGTTTCCGTGTTTACGGGGAGGAATGCTGTCTTTTTTATTCGCCAGCATTTCCAGCGCGCGGATCAAGCGGAAGCGGGTTTGACCCGGTTCGATGATGTCGTCCACAAATCCCCGTTCTGCTGCCCGGTAGGGATTTGAGAAGGCTTCCCGATATTCTTCTTCTCGGTCTTTGAGTACCTGTTTGGGGTTGTCGCTATCCTTGGCTTCCTTGCGGAAGATCACTTCTACCGCGCCTTTAGGACCCATCACGGCGATCTCGGCAGTAGGCCAGGCATATACCAAATCCGCCCGCATGTGCCGGCTGTTCATCACGCAATAGGCTCCGCCATAGGCTTTGCGAATGATCACGGTGATCTTGGGAACGGTAGCTTCGGCAAAAGAATACAGAAGCTTGGCTCCGTTGCGGATGATGCCATTATGCTCCTGAGATGTTCCGGGCAAAAACCCCGGAACGTCCTCAAATACTACCAGCGGAATGTTGAAGGCGTCGCAGAACCGAACGAAGCGGGCCGCTTTGATGGATGCGTCGATATCCAGCACGCCTGCCAATATCTTAGGTTGGTTTGCCACCACACCCACCGAGTGTCCGTTCAATCTGCCAAAACCTACCACGATGTTTTGGGCAAAATTCCCCATCACCTGCAAAAACTCACCATCATCCATGATGGGGTAGATTACGTCCAGGATGTCGTATGGTTTATTGGGGTTGTCCGGGATCACTTCGTTGAGTTCCGGGCAGAGACGGGTGGCGGGATCCGGGCTGGGATACACCGGAGGATCTTCCATATTGTTGCTGGGCAGGTAGGAGAGCAGTTTTTTGATGAGCAACAGGGTTTCTTCCTCGCTGTTGGTCATAAAATGTGCCACCCCGCTTTTACTGGAGTGGATTTTGGCTCCGCCGAGATCTTCGATGCTCACGGTCTCGTTGAGCACGGTTTTCACCACTTTGGGGCCAGTTACAAACATATAGCTGTTGTTTTTTTCCATCACTACAAAGTCTGTGATCGCGGGGGAGTAAACGGCTCCTCCGGCGCAGGGGCCAAGGATGGCGGAGATCTGAGGGATCACTCCGCTAGCCATCACATTGCGCCAAAAGATTTCCGCGTAACCGGCAAGCGCATCGACTCCCTCTTGGATGCGAGCGCCGCCGGAATCGTTCAAACCGATCAAGGGACAGCCGTTTTTCAGCGCCATATCCATGATCTTGCAGATCTTTTCGGCATAGGTTTTGGAAAGTGAACCGCCAAAAACGGTAAAATCCTGGGCAAAGATATATACCACGCGTCCGCTGATGGTGGCGCTTCCCGTAACCACACCATCGCCGTCGAAAACTGTGTTTTCCATGCCAAAATTTGTACATTGATGCCTCATAAAGAGGTCGAACTCTTCAAAACTATCCGGATCAACCAGACGTTCGATGCGTTCACGGGCGGTAAGCTTGCCCTTCTCGTGCTGCTCCGCGATGCGTTTTTCGCCACCGCCGAGCATCGCTTTGTCGCGTCGCGCTCTAAGCTTGTCCAAGGGTGTTAGTGTCTCCATTTCTTCCTTTATCCTTATCGTTATTTTTTCAGCAATCTCATGTAAAAACCATCTTTTTAAATTGTGAGAAAGAGTAAAGCTAAATCTTGGCAAGGAGAACTCATTTAGTTTTTTTTGTTCCAGTTATTTCCAGATATTAGGCTACAAGAGCCGGTTGCTTGGCTTAATTCAGGTGGCAAATAAATGCTCATACTGATGTCCGGCATTCCCTTTACACATGATCGTGGGAAAAGAGTTGACTTAAACTAGCCGCTCCACAGACTTGCGCGATTAAGAATAAATCAAACCATTAGGAGTGGAAATGCAAGATAACCCCTTATTACGCAAAGAGAACACTCATCGCCTGAAGGCGATCCCTTTCAACGAAATCAAGCTAGAACATTTTATGCCGGCTTTTGAAGAAGCCCTAAAACTCGCCAGAGAAGAAGTGGAAGCTCTGAAAAACAACCCCGAACCCCCCACTTTCGAGAACAGCATTCTTGCCATGGATCTCGGCGGAGTGGAACTGAACTATGCTTCCACGGTATATTTCAACCTCTTGGGCGCTCATTCTGATGCGGAGTTCAAAGCTCTTGCCCAGAAGATATCCCCCATGCTGGCAGAATTTAGCTCCAGCATCGCCACCGATCCCAAAATCTTCGAGCGGGTAAAAGCGGTTTACGATCAAGAAGTGGCGGGCAAAGCCAAACCCGAACTTCCCAAAGATATGAACGATACAGAAGCCATCCGGGCAGCCGAACGGTATCGGATGATTGAACGCCGTTACCACAGCTTCATCCGCGGGGGCGCTTTGCTTTCAGATACCCAGAAGAAGCGCTTTACCGAGATCGCCATGGAGCTCTCCCGCCTTTCCCCGAAGTTCAGCGACAATGTTCTGAACGCCACCAATACCTTCGAACTGCATATCACAGACCCCAAAGATGTGGAAGGTATGCCCCAGGGAGTCTTGGATGCCGCAGAATTCACTGCCAAAAAGAAAGGCAAAGAATCCGGCTGGCTCTTTACCCTCCAGCCCTCCAGCGTGATGCCTCTGCTTACCTACTGCCAGAACCGGGAGATCCGCGAGAAAATCAGCAAAGCCTATAGTTCCAGAGCGTTCAACGATCAATTTGATAACCAAGAGAACATCAAACTTACTCTCGCCCTGCGCCAAGAACGCGCGCAGCTTTTAGGATACAAGAATCATGCCGATTATGTATTGGAAGACCGCATGGCAGCCAGCGTAACCAATGCCCGGGAGTTCTTGGACAAAATCTACGATGTAGCGTATCCTGCCGCACTCAAAGAGCGCGATGAAGTAGCCGCTCTTGCCAAAGAACTGGATGGTATAGATGATCTGCAGTCTTGGGATTGGAGCTTTTACTCAAACAAACTGAAAGAAAAATTGTATGCTTACGATCCGGAAGAATTGCGCCCTTGGTTCAAAGTGGAAAACGTAATCGATGGCCTTTTTGCCGTTGCCAAGAAAATCTACGGGATCAACATGAAACAAGTGCACGATGTACCAGTGTATCACGAAGATGTAACCACTTGGGAAGCACACGACGCCGATGGCAGCTATTTGGGCTTGCTATACATCGATCTCTTCCCCCGGGAAACCAAACGTGGTGGCGCTTGGAAAAGCAGCCTGCAGGGTCAGGGACTCTTCCACGACGGCATGCGCCGTCCCCAGGTGATGATCGTGGGTAGCCTTACCCCGTCCACAGATAAAAGCCCCTCGCTTTTGCGCCTGGATGAAGCCAGAACCATCTTCCACGAATTTGGTCACGCCATCCATTCACTTCTGGCAGATGGATATTATACCGCGCTTTCCGGAACATCCGTACTATGGGATTTTGTGGAACTGCCCAGCCAGATCATGGAAAACTGGCTGATGGAAGAAGAAGCGTTGAATCTGTTCGCGCGGCACTACGAAACCGGCGATGCCCTGCCCAAGGAACTGCTGGACAAAGTGATCGCGGCAAAGAACTTCAACGCTGCCACCGCCAATATCAATCAACTGCGCTATGCTAATCTGGATTTCGACTGGCATCTGGCGGATCCCGCCACGATCACGGATGTGAACGCTTTCGAAAAACAAGCAATCGCGCGCTATGCCTTGCTCCCGATGGTAGAGGGCACAAATACTTCCTGCGCCTTTGCCCATATCTTTGCCGGAGGCTATGCCGCGGGATATTATTCCTATAAATGGGCAGAAGCTCTGGAAGCGGATGCCTGGAGCATGTTTGCCGAAAATGGAATATTCGACCAAGCCACTGCCCAAAAATTCCGAAAATACATCCTTTCCCGCGGGAACTCCTTCCATCCCCAGGAACTGTTTGAGGCTTTCCGGGGACGTCCCTTGGATCCCACCGCACTGCTCAAACGTGATGGTTTGATATAAGCGGGATATTGTTATAGCAAACAGGGTGGAGATTTTCTCCACCCTTTATCATAAGATATCCATTCATACCATAAAGATGTCTGGCTCGAGCTAGCTTCAGGTTCCGCTAAAATTTCCTTTTCAGCAAGTTCGCATTGGTTACTACCGTGATGGAACTCAGTGCCATGGCGATTTCGGCTATTACGGGATGCAACACACCGAATGCGGCAAGAGGGATGGCGATCAGGTTATAGAAAAAAGCCCAAAACAGGTTCTGGCGGATCTTGGAAAAAGTCTCCACAGATAGCTTTTGCGCCAGCGGGATCAGGTTCAGATCTCCTCTTAAGATCGTGATATCCGCAGCTTCGATGGCGATATCCGTACCCATGCCCATCGCTATGCCAATATCCGCTTGTTTTAAGGCAGGGGCATCGTTGATGCCATCGCCTACCATCGCCACCACCCGTCCTTGAGCTTGTAGCTCTTTCACTTTTCCAGCCTTGTCTGCGGGCAATACATTTGCCATTACTTCGCTGATCCCGCATTTGGCGGCGATCGCCTTGGCGGTATCCAGGTTGTCTCCGCTCATCATATAAGGCATAATCCCTTTTTGGATAAAAGCTTTTACCATGCTTGCGGCTTCTTCGCGAATGGTATCTGCCACATAAAACTGGGCAAGGATGTTGCCGGATTCTGCCAGATATATCCTTCCTGCGTATGCAAGCTCCGGGTCGGCGGCAATCTCGCTGGAGATTCCGATTTCCTTCATCCAATTGCTGCTTCCCAGATAGTATTTTTTACCGTTTATTTCTGCGGATATCCCCCTGCCGGGGCTGGCGGAGAAGTTTTCCAGAGGCAGTGGACTTAGCCCTTCAGCCTTAGCTGCGTTCTTGATCGCCAAAGCCAGCGGATGCTCGCTGGAACTTTCCAGAGCATAGGCGATGCCCAGGTTTGTTTCTGCGGATCCCATAAAGTGCTCTGCCCGGATCAATTCTGGCTTGCCATGGGTGAGGGTGCCGGTTTTATCCAGGATGATCGTATTCACGTCCTTCATCCGCTGTAGAGCTTCACCGCTTCGGATGAGGATGCCATTGTTTGCACCAATGCCGGAGCCCACCATCAGGGCTGTGGGTGTTGCCAGACCCAAAGCGCAGGGGCAGGCGATCACCAAGGTGGCAATGGTCGCCATCAAGGCGGCAGCGATCCCTGTGCTGGGTAAAGAAAGTGGTATTACTGTGCTGATGGCGGTGCCCACCATGTTCATAAAGGTGGGAAAGATCATCCATGCAGCAAAGACAGTAAGGGCAAGAACCATGATTACCGGCACGAAGATAGCGGTAATTTTATCCGCTAAAAGCTGGATGGGAACCTTGGAATGCTGAGCATCGCTCACCATCCGGATCACCTGGGCAAGGAAGGTCTCGCTACCCACTTTGGTAGCTTTTGCCTGAAAGTATCCTTCCAGATTGATGGTTGCTCCCAATACAGGATCCCCGATACTGCGGGTGATGGGCATCGATTCACCGGTGGCAATGGATTCGTCCAAGGAGCTTGTTCCACTTGTAATAATCCCATCGGTGGGAACTTTCGCGCCGGGCTTTACTACAAATGTATCCCCGGCTTTGATGCGATGGATGGGCACTTCCTGTTCCGCGCCATCCACCAGCAGGATCGCCGTCTTGGCACCCAAAGAGATCAGTTTGCGGATAGCTTCAGATGCTTTACCCCGCGCCCGGCTTTCCAGATATCTTCCCGTGAGGTGAAAGGAGAGGATCATCGCCGCGATCCCGGCAAAATCGTGCGGAGAAATACCTTTGACCACTAATGAGAGCGGACTTACCAGAAGTGATGAGATGGTTCCCAGTGCGATCAAGACATCCATGTTTGCCGCACGACCGATCACCGAGCGGTAGGCGGATACGTAAACATGACGGGCAGGAAACAGCATGGCACCCAAGGAAAGCACGAACATCAGCCAAGCATCGATCTTGTGCCCAAAGATCATCCCTCCAAACGCCATGTGGGGGATCATCAAGACCAGCACGACTCCGGTGATTATCCAGCTAATGGTCATCCGCTTGCGTGCAATGTGCATCTTGAGGATCTGTTCATCTTCGCCCAAGTGGACGCTATCCCGCACCTTGAAGCCCAGATCCGTGATGCTTTTGAAGATCGCGTCCTTTTCCACTTTGCGTTCATCATATTCCACCAGCGCTTCTTCCAGAGCGAGGTTCACGTGGGCTCTACTTACCCCACTAAGGGCGTTCAGACTCTTCTCCACATTCGCGCTACAGGAAGCGCAGTGCATTCCGTCGATACCGATTTGTAACTCCATCTTCTACCTCATATGAATTTCTATCTTGATAATATGATATGGCTTTGAAGAGATTTGGCAAGAGGTTTCATAGAATATTTGCGGATCATTCTTTCATCCCCATTTCCCGTAGCCTTCGCGATGCTTCTTTCCTGCAATGGACACTGCTTCAAATCGGCTTGGGCACTGCTTCGGGCAATGGGGATGATGTGGCTAATTTGCTGTATTGTGACGCCCATGTAAGGCTTTTTGGGGGTGCGTAGCGTAGCGAAGCTCTTCGTTAGAATGCCACACGACCCCAAAAGCCCCCCGTACCCGCCAGTTCATTGGATTGCAGGACAACGACGGTTATCTGGACTGAGTAAAGTCTGATATCACGCTTCACTTCGCATAATAGCCTGAACTATCTGTTTTATCTTACCATTATCCCTACCAAATTAAGCTAAAACAAAAAGAGGTTGACCTCCTTTTCATGGGGACACCTCCTTTTTTTTTGATGTACAGCAAAGCTAATCGAATAATATTAAGTGTCAAGTTTTTATTTTAGCTATCTGTAAAAGGGGAATATCTTGCCGGTTGAATGCAAATCTGATGTCATCAAGTTCGCATTTGTCATTGAATTTAATTCAGAATCCGAATAAGTGTCCCCTTAGAGACACGGCAATACTGCGAATATTTAACTAAAGGATACATAGAAGGGCGTCGAAAAACAGGGAATATATGGTATCCGGGGATAAATACTCTCTTCCCTATATTGCTATATTACAAGCAGATAGCTTGTGCATGACTGGGTTAAAAAACCGGGCATTGGCACAATTGGCACAACCTGTGCACTATAGCTAGCCGTGCTTAGGCACAAGTTATAGAGTGAACACAAAGTTGTGATACACTAATTAAAAAAAACTAACCCCAAAAAGGAGATTACCATGGGAACCCAACAAATTCTTTTGATCGTACTCAGCGTTATCATCGTCGGTGTAGCTATCGCCGTCGGTATCAGCATGTTTAACAGCCAAGCCTACAATGCGAACAAAACAGCTATCGCATCTGATGCTCAGGCTTTTGCAGCTCAAGTTCTGCATTACTGGAAGACCCCTGAGTCCCAGGGTGGAGCTGGTGGAAATGGCGACAACATGACACCTGAAAACGTAAGAGACTATCTTGGTCTCACTGGCGAAAACGCAAAAAACGAAAACGGTACTTATGAAATTACTGCTGCTGATAGTGTTACTGTTGTAATTACCGGTCTCGGAACTGCCATCAGAAACGACATGCGTCCGAAGATTGAAACTACTGTTACTCTCGCTGATGACGGAGTTACTGCGCAAGCTACTGACGAACCAGTTGAATAATTGGGTTTACCAGCAAATCGGATAGATTTGCTGATGATATCTCAGATTTTAAGGATTGGTCAAGAATTCTCTTGACCAATCTTACTTATTAGGGAAAATGATATCATGGACAAATATTCGCTTGGATGGATGCCGCAAGTGGATATAGTATCAGAGAGTTATGGATGCTTGTGTGAATGTGATTGGGATGTTCTCGCATATGGTTTTGCGATGATTACATTAATGGAGATGATTGGACAATAAAATAAAAAAACCGTGGAGTAGCCATGGCCAAAGAATACCGCTTCAAGGGGATCGGAGCTCAGGGTAAGCTGGTACAGGGCACTTTTATGGCGGATAGCGGCAAGGCAGCGAAGCCCCGGATCCATACGGTATTGCCGTGTTGTTGGCACAGGATGGGGTGCCGCTGGATGATCTGGGTTATCTGTTTTGGATCGATGAACTGAAGTTCAGATATTATACCAAGAATGACCAACTTACCACAAACGCATCCCTGGCTCGTGCTGCTGAAATCCGGATGGGGTTTTACCACGATCCGCCTCGCGAAGGCAGCCAGCCCATACGCACAAAAAAATACAATTCAAGTGTTTCTTCATGAACGCTTATATGCGCGGAGCATAAGGGGGAAGATATGGGACGTGCTGCACTGATCGTAGTGGTATTGATGACAGCGATTTACTCCGGAGTGTTGATAACGATGCAACGCCGGATGCTGGATCTCCCCAGGATTATTCAACGCAACCAGCTTACCAAACAGGCTGAAAGTGTGTCCGACTATGCGCTGAGAACGGCGGTACGCAATTCCATCTCTTTGGGGATGATGGCGGGTCCGGGTTCGGTAGTGATGTGGACTCAGGAATTTAATGGTTTCAATGTGCAGGATTGCCAAATCGATAGTATCCGCTATACCTTCGTAGGTGCGGACGACGAAACGGGTGCCAACAGCTACCGGGCGGTCAGTTATGTGAGCGGAGGCGCTCAGGATCAGACTATTCAGTACAAAGCGGAGCTGGCATTCAGCTTTCCTTTGGTGGTAATGTTAAATCTGGATTATGCGGTTCATCTGGAGATGGATCAGCCGCAGTTTAACCCTTCCGCGAACTGGAACCATGTGTGGGATTCCTCAGATAATGATAACGATGCGCTGTTTTATGGGAATGTAACTACCCGCCCCATGGGACAGGGTGTGGATGGCTGGAAATGTGCGAGCTTCGGTTCTGGTGGAGGCTACATCATGCACGCCGGAAACGAGAGCCTCACGATGACTTCAAACTTCACGATTATGGCATTTGCCAAGATCCGGGCTGGGCATCCCGCCGCGACCCTGGTCTGGCTTCCCTCGGATACATCAGATCCGGCATTTACGGGAATCGTTTCCGGACCCGGAACTGTGCGCAAACAACCTACGGGCGGAATGTGGTATCAAAGCGGTAACATGTATTACCGGGCGACCACTGTGGATGGCAGTACGGTAACTGTGACCGCTCCCTTCACCCCGGATGGATCCTGGCCACACAACAAAGACAAATGGCATTTTTTCGCGCTTACTTACGACCGGGGCAGAGTGAAAGGATACATAAACGGTTTACCAGTGGGAGAACAGGTGAATCCCTTGTTTCCCTACTATCGCCCGAATGCTGTGCGTAACCAAGGGATATATCTGGGGAGAGAGTATTTTGGCGCGCCGCAAGCCGGAGACCCCCAATTCAAGTATATGTATGGTTTGATGGATCAGGTAGGTTTGGTGCCACGCACCCTCACAGATGCGGAGATTTGGAGCTACTATAATCTGGTATTGAACCCTGCAGATATTCAATATATTAGAGACTAAGGACAAGGCAGATGGAAAACGAAACACAAAAACTTCTAAGACTTTGGGGCATGGTACGCTGGTTTTTAGTGATCGTGCTCTTCTCGATCGGGCTTTTACACATCAGTTTCCGGGATGGTATGTATCAAAGCATGCTGTTTTTCATGGTGTTTGGGGGGATTGTGGCATTGAATCTGCTTTTCCAGGTGCAGGCAAAGGATCCACATCGCCTTGTAGTACTCTTTCAGGTAGCTCTGGATATTGTGTTTGCCACTTTAATTGTGCACTTTACCGGAGGTATGCAAAGCTTCTTTGTATGGGCGTATCTGATCGGAGTGATCACAGCGTCGCTGATGATGCCGCAAAATGGGGGAGTTATTGCCGGGCTCTGTGGCAGTTTCGCCCTGCTTGTCCTAATTGTAATGTATCAAAACGGGATTTTGGAAACCATGGAAAGCTCCGTGATGGATATGAGCGGCTCAACGGTTTATCTTCTTTCTTATACCGGGCTCTTCAGTGGAGTGGCGTTGATCGCGAACTATCTTTCGGATCAGTTAAGTAAAGACCGCCGCACCAACGAACTTCTGGCAAGACAAGTGGAAGAACTGAAGAAATGCGAAGAATGGAAAAGTGAAATGGAAAGATTGTTGCCCGCGCTGAAGGAAATTGCCCATCTAGACCACGATATCAATACCCCACTGTGTGTGATCACTTTATCCTTGGGCAGAGTAAAGCGCTATGCCAACGAACTGCGTAACGAGGGACTAAATAAAAGTAATAACGAGATCACAGAAGCGGTAAACAAAATCTCACTTTTGTTACAGCGCTTGCAAAGCATAAAAGACAACCCTTTGATCGGTTATCGCGCTTCACCAGGTAAAGAAGACTATACCAAAGTGGCTGCGCCTGCCGGCAACCTGGACATCTCGAAACTACAGACTACCTACACTATGAGTCGTCAGAAACAAACGACTGATCACGATAAGATCGATCCTGCGTTGGAAAACCTGTTGGCGACGCAAGATAAACCGCAAAAAGGGGAGGATTCATGAATTCCCGCAAGATTCTGGTGGTGGACGACGAGCAAAACATCCGGGATATCATCAGTGAATTTCTCGGTGATCTGGGCTATGAAGTCAGCGTCGCGGTGGATGGAGTGGATGCCTTGGAAAAGGTGGAATACACCAAATATTCACTATATATCATCGATATCTACATGCCCCGCATGGGCGGGCTGGAGCTGATTGCCAGATTGAAAGAGATTCAACCTTTGGCGGTGATTATCGTAACTACCGGCTTCTCCAGTATCGATGTGGCAATCCGGGCAATCCGTACCGGGGCGTATCACTATCTTACCAAGCCGATCCAACCGGAGGAATTGATCAAGGTGGTGGATTCCGGTCTGGCTCACGTAACGGATTTGGGGGATGCCGGAAGCGACCGGGAAGAAGCTCAGACGAGTGTGATCAAAAGCTCGGAGCTCTCTCTTGGCTCAGATGGAGTGGCAAACAGCGATACTGTGTCGTTTTCGATGGTGTTGAATACGCATTATCATTCCAGCGGATTGGATTGGCAGGATATCAGGTTAGCGCAGATCAACGCAGACCTGAGCCCCTATCAGCTTTTCCGTTCTTTGGTGTGGGATTCCGCTCAGTATGATGAGCATGAAGAACAGGATCCCAATCTGGTGAATATCGATAGCAGTATCCTCATCGGAATCGGGAACAAACAGATATTCCTAAGAGATAACCAGGGCATCATCCGCATCCTTAACCTGCGGGATAAGGTGTTGGGCGGATATCTATACAGTATCGACCAACGCGATAACAAGGCAGTTTTCAAAGTGGATAAATACGGTTTGGAAGAGAACCAGGTCTTGTATCTTACAAAAGAGAATTGAGGTTTAAGCATGCATAAGACGCACTTTATCATTTGTCTGATCCTGATGCTCTTAGCTTCCCTGATATACGCTCAGGAAAAGCCTGCCAAAGTGAGCAGGATCAGTATGAAGGAAGATACACACATCAACGAAGCCATGCAGATCATGGAGCATTTCAGCCTTCAGGAAAACGGTCGAAAGATGCTGAACCTTTCCAAATACAACGGGAGTATCAATATCCCGATCAGCAACCTGGAATGGCGCAGAGCCTTGGATCTGATCCTGATGCAAAACGATCTGAAGCTGGAAGAAGGAGTAGGCTATTATGCCGTACGTGATGCGGATTATGGCGTGTCCTCTCCGGGAACGCCGGGTCACACAGAGCCTTCTGAGGAACAGAAGAATGCCGAAGCCAAGCAAGTTCGCATCAAAGCGGTGGCGATGCTGGCAGATCGCAGTTATCTGAAAAACCTGGGGGTGGATTGGTCTTCGGTGTTCAATGGTCAAGTTACCGTAAACGCGGGATTTGCCGGGGGCTCTCAATTGGTTTCGCCCTTTACTCTCTCTGGTTCCGGATCCGCGGATATCGGAAAGTATACCGTGGATATAAACACTCTAATCCGCACCATCGAATCTAACCAAAAGGGTAGCATCCTGGCAGAGCCGAGCATCTTGGTAACAAGCGGGAAAACAGGCAACATCCAGGTGGGCCAGGATATCTCGATCAAGACGGCGGACGAGGCAGGAAACACAAAGGATTCGTTCTATGCCACCGGTATTATCATGAATGTGACGCCTACCATCGTGATGGTGGATGGCGAAGAGCTGATCATGATGAAGCTAAGCATCGAGCGTTCCAGCGGCCAGCCTTCAGCGATATCCACGGTGATTACAAAAAGCACTTCCAGCACAGAGTTGATCCTCTACAACCGCGAGGAAGCCGTAATTGCCGGGCTCTTCGATACGGATGAAACCAAAGTACGCAGTGGGGTACCGATCCTGAAAGACCTGCCCTGGTGGGTATTTGGCTTGCGTTACCTTACCGGATACGATTCTTACGAGAAGCGGGAGCGGGAACTGATCATCACTATCCGCGCGGAGATCTTGGACAGCGCTCTGGACAGGCTGCGTAAAATCCAGAAGGAAGCTCAAGAGGTACATATTCAACCGGAATAAGTAATGAGCATCTCCACCCGGCTACTGATTCTCTTCATAGTCATCGCTTTTGCTTTTGGAGCGTTCTTCTACTTGTTTTATCATATCAAACAGGAAGAATTGCGGCTATATAGCGAGGGGGACGTTTTTCAGAGGCGTCTTACCATCGATGCCATCTTCCAAATGAAGGCTGACGCCCAGACCAATCTGGTGGAAGACTACTCCATCTGGGATAAAATGGTAGAGTATGTAAGGGATAACGATACCCAATGGGCGCGGCGCAATCTGGATACCATAATCCCGGTTTTTGGCTATTCTTTGGTGCAGGTTTACGATGAAGAGGGCAATCTGCTCTACAATGATTGGGCAGAAACTGCCACTGGTCTGGGTGAATATCGGCTGCCTTATGCCGCGGGAGATTCACTGTTATCCGAGCATAAATTCAGTTATCACACGCGCTTCAGTAACACCATCCTTTCCTGCACCGTAGGAACTATTCACGCCACGACGGATCCCGATAGGCAGAAAACTCCCCAAGGTTACATCCTTTTGGGGCAACTCTATGATTATTCGTATCTAAACTCCCTGGCAAAAGCCTTGAATTACGATATCCGCATTTCTTTGCTCGATCCCGGTGATACCCAGAGTTCGGATCATTACAATACCAGAATCGTAAGAGCGATCTCGGATGCGCAAAACAATACAATTGCATGGCTTACCTTCTATAGTTCAAACCCGTTTCTGGCTACTCTGCGCAGCTTGGGAAACTTGATCCTCTTTGGCACGATGGGCTTTATCTTTATCTTTCTTTTAATGCAATACTTCCTGATCCAACAGTGGATCAGCGCACCTATGGGGCTGATCTCGCAATCTCTCAAGCAGGGCGATCCTTCATTGATTGCACCACTTTCGGATATCGGTAACGAATTCGCGGATGTAGCCCGCTTGATCAAACGATTCTTCGAACAAAAGAATGAACTGGTGCTGGAAATTGCCGAGCGTAGCCGGACTGAAGCGAAACTAAAAGAGATGGAAGAGCAGACCCGGAAGATATTCCTTACCTCTCCGGAATCCATCATCGTTACCGATCTCGATGGCACCATGCTGAGTGTGAACGACGAAACTCTCCGTTTATTAAATGCCCCGGACGATCATGCGCTACTTAGTGCGGATCTGAAGTTCTCGGATATCGTGCATCCCACTGAGCGCAAACAGTTTCTGAAGATGTTGCAAGATCTCATCAAGGGGGTGTACATCCGAAATCAGGAGTTACGGGTGCAAAGAGTGGACGGTAGCATGTTCTCCGCCTTGGTAAGCGCATCTGTGATCATGGACGAATCCAATAGCCCTACAAAGCTGATCTTTATTACCCGGGATCTCACGGATCTTAAAAATCTGGAAAACAAGCTCCGGCAATCCCAAAAGATGGAATCTCTGGGAACCCTTGCCGGGGGCATAGCGCATGATTTCAATAATATCATTACGATCATCGCCGGCTATATCTCGCTTAGTTCTGCCCGGCTGGAACAGTCAAATGAAGCTCACCGCAATTTGGATGAGGCGATTAAAGCATGCATGAGAGCCAGCAGTCTGATCGGAAAGATTTTGGCTTTCAGCCGGCAAAGCATCGAGGATATGGGTAACATCATCTTCGCGGATGTAATCGAAGAAGCTCTGCCCATGATCCGTGCTGCCCTGCCTGCCAGAATCCATATCGAGACCAATATAGACAGCCGCCGCTGTACATTGGCAGATAGTTCGTCGCTATCTCAGATAATCATCAATTTGGCTTCCAATGCCGCACACGCGATGAATGTAGAGGGGGGAACCTTAAGCATCAGCCTGAACGAAGTAAGCGGTTTCGAGCTGATCGGGATTGATCCCAAAGTAGCCCTGGAAAGCGCATATCTGCATCTGAAAGTAAGCGATACGGGCTGTGGCATTCCCCCATCCATCATTTCCCGCATCTTCGACCCCTATTTCAGCACCAAAAGCTCTGGGGAAGGAACCGGTTTGGGGCTATCCATCGTTCATGGCATTGTTACCGGTTACAAAGGATTTGTTACCGTACAGAGTGTTTTGGAACATGGTTCTACCTTCAACGTATATCTCCCGGCGTCGGAACAACATGATATTCCTGAGGGAGCACTTCCCATGCCGGAATTACCTTTTATCGAGGCATCGGTGATGATAGTGGACGACGAACCTGCGCTAGCGGAGATCTTCCGAGATGCTCTGGTAGATGCAGGCTACAGGGTTGAAGCGTTTACAGACGCGCATCTGGCACTGCATAGTTTTAGCCAGGATCCCTCGCACTTCGATATCGTGGTTGCGGATATCAATATGCCAGGTATAGACGGAATCAAGCTGATAAAAGCCATCCGGGCTATCAGAAATCTCCCTGTGATTCTTTATACGGGATATCTGGATCGTGATCTTCAGCGGCGGGCAGAAGAAGCAAACATCCGCTACGTGTTGCATAAACCCATCCTCCCGGATGAAATGGTAAATCAGGTGCGCAGAATCCTCTATGGCGAATACAACGCCACCCCGCGGCTCTGAAGCGCGGATATAGGCATAACTTGTTCTATATTCCCAGTTTTTGACAGGCGAGCCGGGCGGCTTCCTGGTGAGCGGCTTTCTTGGTATTACCTTTCCCGGTGCAGCTTAGTTTGTTGCCGATCCGTACTTCGATGGTAAACACTTTCTGATGCTCGGGTCCATCCTCGCTGATAGTCACATACTTTGGGGGATCCTGATTACGTGCCTGCAGATATTCTTGGAGGATGGATTTGTAATTCACCAGCTCATCTCTGGTCACAGTTTCCTCGTAATCCACCAGAATATGGTTTTTGATGAAGCGAGAGGCGGCAGCGATACCGCTATCCAGGTATATCGCGCAGATCAGAGCTTCCACGCTATCCGAGAGGATGGAGGGTTTTTCTGCGCCTCCGGAGGCGGCTTCTTCCTGGCTCAATAGCAAGTATTTGCCCAATTCCAGAGTGTTTGCCTTCATGGTGAGGTAGGTTTCGGATACAATCTTGGATTTCAGCTTGGAAAGCTTGCCTTCCTGTTCCTTGGGATGCCGGGAAAAGAGTTCTTTGGATACTACAAAGCCCAAGATGCTATCGCCCAGAAATTCCATGCGCTCGAAAGGAGATGGCATTTTATGGTCATTAAAATGCCGCCGCAGATAGGATTTGTGGGTGAGAGCAGCTTTTAGCAGAGTGTTGTCGTTAAAACTATAATCCAGCCGTTTCTGAAACTGCTGGAGGCTTTTCTCCCATTTGGGATAACTTTCCGGCATTCTTTTGCCGTTGAAGTACTCGATGATCTGAGATATTATCTTTTTCACTCGTTTTCTCATCTTTGTTTATGCGAAAATGGTCCTTCCCATGGCGATAAACCATCGGAAGGACCAAGATTCGGGTTCTATTTTCTATAGCGTTTGATTATAATCGCGCTGTTATGACCACCAAAACCAAGGGAATTGGAGAGCGCAGCATTTACTTCATGTTTGATCGCCGTGCCTACTGTGTAGTCCAGATCACAATCCGGATCCGGATTCACGAGGTTCATGGTGGGATGTATGATCCCGGTCTCGATGCTCTTAACGCAAACGATGGCTTCGATGCCCGCTGCCGCGCCCAGCATGTGACCCACCATGGATTTGGTGGAGTTGATCTTCATCTTATATGCCCTGGTGCCGAAAGCCGTTTTGATGGATTGCGTCTCCCCCTTGTCGTTCAGGGGGGTGGATGTTCCATGGGCATTGATATAATCAATTTCATCAGGTGTGATCCCGGCATCCTTGATTGCCATCAGAATGGCGCGGGTGCTACCTTCGCCGTCCTCGGTGGGCGCTGTGATGTGAAACGCATCCCCAGTAGCGCCATATCCGCAGAGCTCGGCGTATATCTTGGCTCCACGGGCAATGGCGTGATCCAATTCTTCCAACACAAGGATGGCTGCGCCTTCGCTCATCACAAATCCATCACGTTCTTTATCGAAGGGACGGGAGGCGGTAGCAGGATCATCGTTGCGTGTGGATAGAGCTCTCATGGACGAAAAGCCGCCTACTGCCAAGGGAGTAACTGCAGCTTCCGTACCACCGGAGATCACGATATCCGCGTCGCCATATTGAATCGCGCGCAGTGCGGAACCCAGCGCGTGATTGGCACTGGCGCAGGCACTCATCACGTTGAAGTTTATGCCTTTAAAATTATGTTCGATGCTGATGTGTGCTGCGGCGATATTGCCGATCATTTTTGGAATAAAGAAGGGGCTGATTCTTCGCGGACCCGCAGTGTGGCACTTGATGCATTCTTCTTCGAAGGTCAGGATTCCCCCGATGCCAGCTCCAGTGATCACACCGGTGCGATCGGGATCAAAGTTTCCGGTTTCCAAGCCGGCATCCTTGACCGCTTCACGAGCTGCTATCATGGCGAACTGGGTGTACATATCCAGCTTCTTTACTTCCTTATGATCGAAGTGATCTTCGGGATTGTAGTTCTTTACTTCCGCGGCGATTTTTACCGGGATGTTGCTGGTATCAAATCGGGTGATCATACCTACGCCAACCACTCCGCCCACCAGGCTCTGCCAAGTTTGGACCACATTGTGCCCCACGGGGGTGATCGCGCCTAAACCGGTTATCACGACTCTTCTTCTTTGCATATATACCTCTGTATTCTCTTCTTGGGCTGCTCTTTGCAAGCCAATTGCGCCGCTTTTGTCTGAATCTTCATGGCGCGAGTGCTCAGACAAAGGCAGATGATCCAAATAATGGAACCAATCCTGATATCAATGCTATCAGGATTGATTCCGGGGGTTTAGATTCGATTATCCCAGTTTTCCTTTCAGGTAATCGATGGCTTGGCCAACGGTACGAAGTTTATCCTGATCTTCATCAGGAATGGTCAGACCAAATTCATCTTCGAAAGCCATTACAAGTTCCACTGTATCCAGGGAATCTGCACGCAAATCTTCGATGAAATTTGCTTCAGGAACGATCTGAGCTTCTTCTACGCCCAGCTTATCCATCACGATCTGTTTTACTTTGGCTTCAATATCCATTGTTCCTCCTATGTTATTGAAGAGAGTTTATCTATTCTCTTGTTGGGTATTATTCTAATGCATTGTAAGCCCGCCGTCCACGGCTAAGGTTTGGCCGGTGAGGTAGGCACTGTCTTCAGAGGCAAGAAACATACATACTCTTGCCACGTCTTCCGGGCTTCCCATTTTACCCAATGGGATCGCTTTGCCATATTCGGCGCGCACATCGTCGCTCAATGTGGCAGTCATTTCGGTTTCGATGAAACCGGGCGCGACAGCGTTCACTCTCACGTTGCGGCTGGCAAATTCCTTGGCGCAACTTTTGGTAAAGGCGATCAATCCGCCTTTGGAAGCCGCATAATTTGCCTGACCGGCATTGCCCATGATGCCGATTACGCTGGCGATGTTGATGATGCTGCCCTTACGCGCTTTCATCATGTGTTTGAATGCTTTCTGAGTGCAGATGAAGCTGCCTTTGAGGTTGATATCCAGCACCAGTTGCCAATCTTCTTCTTTCATGCGGATCATCAAGTTGTCGCGGGTGATGCCGGCGTTGTTGATCAGAGTATCGATCCCGCCATGTTCTTTTACCACTTGGGCAAATAGCTCTTCCATTCCGGAAGAATCCGTTACGTTTCCTACGTAGCCAATGGCTTTGCCGATTTGCTTCAGGTTTGCCACCGCGGCGTTCACAGCCTCAGCGGAGAGGTCGATAACGGCAACTGTCGCGCCGCATTCCACAAATGACTTCGCAATGGCAAATCCGATGCCCCGGGCTGCGCCTGTGATGACAACTACTTTATCTTTAAAATCGTGCATTGTATCTATCCTTTTGAATATGTGGGTTATCGGGATATATCTGAACGCCGTTCAGTTTATAACTGATTCCAGCTCAGCTAAATCCTTGATGCGGTCAACTGAATATATCTGCGCATCTTTGTCAATGTTCTTTATCATTCCGCTCAGAACTTTCTGGGGACCAAATTCTATATAACGGGTTACCCCGCATTCTTTCATATAAAGAACGCTATCCACCCATCTCACGGCAGAGATTATCTGTTTACCCAGTTTTGCGCGGGCTACGTTGCCATCTGCAGAAGCTTGGGCATCCAAGTTCGAGACCACCGGAATCTGCCCTTGGTGAAACTCGAACCTTGCCATTTCCTGGATCAGCCAAGTGCTGGCTTTATCGATCAAAGGAGTGTGAAATGGTCCGCCCACCACCAGCGGTAAAACCCGTTTCGCACCGCTGGCTTTGGCAAGTTCACCCGCCTTGTTAACTCCGGATTGCGTGCCAGAGATCACAGTTTGGATCGGTGTGTTAAAGTTCACTGCTTGAACCATGCCTTCCGTGGATGCTTCCATGCATATTCCTCTTACCGTCTCGGAATCCAATCCGATTACAGCCGCCATCGCGAAGGGGATGTCTCCCACTGCTTTGATCATGAATTCTCCGCGTTTGTGAACAATGTGCATGGCGTCTTCCAAGCTTAGAATGCCGGAGGCTACCAGGGCAGTAAATTCGCCCAGGGAGTGTCCCGCTACAAAGTCTGCAGAAATTTGATACTTTTTCTGAAACGCTCTCAGGGCACAGATACTATGAAACAGTATCGCAGGTTGAGTGAGATGAGTTTGTTTAAGCAGATCCTCCGGACCTTCGCTCATGGCTTTGGCGAGTTCTGTACCGTGGGATGCATCAAAATCTTCAAGTATCTTCCTAAGGGCGGGCTCTGCTTCCAAAAAATCGGCTGCCATGCCGATGTATTGGGCGCCTTGTCCCGGAAACACAAATGCTGTTTTCATTGCAAATCTCCTAATAACGCGCGAGGATGCTGCCCCAGGTGAGGCCGGCGCCAAAGGATGTCAGAAGCAGGATGTCTCCCCGGCGGATCTTCTTTGCGCGAACAGCTTCGTCCACCGCCAAAGGAACCGTCGCGGAGGAAGTGTTGCCATATTTATGAATGTTCACGATCACTTTGCTCATCGGCACTTTCATTTTTTCGGCAAGGGATTCGATGATGCGCAGATTTGCTTGATGCGGGACGATCCAATCGATATCCGCACTGCTGACGTGATTGCGGCGCATGAGTTCTTCGGATGAGGCGTACATGCTCTTCACTGCGTTTTTGAAGATGCGGTTCCCTTCCATATATACCGTATGTTGGTTTGCATCCACCGTTTCGTGGCTGGCAGGAAGTCGGGAGCCACCGGCAGCTTGGATCAGGTATTCGCCCTGAGAGCCATCGGCATCGATCTTGGTATCGATGATTCTGGAAATATCGGTGGCTTTCGCGCGGGACATTACAGCGGCCCCAGCGGCGTCTCCGAAGAGCACGCAGGTATTGCGGTCGGTCCAATTCGTAATCTTGGTGAGCACTTCCACGCCCACCACCAGGATGTTCATCGCGGCACCGTTTTCAACATATTGTTTGGCAATATCGCAGGCATAAATGAAGCCCGTGCATCCGGCGGATACGTCGAAGGCAGGAATTCCCTTCAGTCCCAACCGCTTCTGTAATATGCAGGCGGTGGAGGGGAAGGGATGGTCACCGGAGATGGTGGCTACGATGATTGCGTCGATTTCTTTATACTTGACCTTGGATGCCTCGATGGCGTTGATCGCCGCCTGATAAGCAAGATCGCTCGCTGCTTCTTCCGGGCTTACGATGTGACGTTCGACCATCCCGGTTCTGGTACGGATCCATTCATCTGATGTATCCACCATTTTTTCCAGATCCTGGTTTGTGAGGATCTTTGCCGGGGCATGGCTTCCAAAGGCCGAGAACTTTGCATAATAGTTTCCCATTTACAACCTCTCAAAATAGTCTCGAGTGCTCTCCACAAATCCAGATTCGGCAATGCGTGCGCCAAAACGGATCGCGTTTTTCATTGCCTTGCCATTGCTGCGCCCGTGAGACACAACCGATATGCCGTTTAAACCCACCAGGAGCGCGCCGCCATACTCTGTGTGGTCCAGCTTCTTCTTGATATAGCTGTACACCGGGTACGAGAGCATGGCGCCAAGCTTGGCGACCCAATCCTTGTTTATCTGTTCCTTGAGGATGGCGAAGATCGAAAATCCTACGCCTTCTAAGGTCTTAAGCATCACATTGCCTACAAATCCATCGCAGACTATCACGTCCGTGATTCCAGATATTACATCCTTGCCTTCGATATTCCCGATGAAATTGATGTCCTTGCTCTCTGCCATCATGCGATGCGCTTCTTTGGACATCTGGTTTCCTTTGGCACTTTCTTCCCCGATGTTTAGGAGGCTTACCCGGGGTCTTTTTTCCTTGAAAAAATATTCGTAATATTTGGATCCCATAACGGCAAACTGCATCAGATGCTCCGCAGCGCAATCCACGTTCGCGCCTACATCCAAGATCACCTCATGGCTGTCCTGAGTAGGAAACACGACCGCTATCGCCGGGCGCAGAACATTCTTCATCCTGCCCAGCGTCAATAGCGAAGCGCTCATCATCGCACCGGTGTTTCCGGCAGAGATGGCAACGTCTGCCTTGCCTTCTTTGTGCAGGGCTATCGCCCTCACCATGGAAGAATCTTTTTTTGAGCGCACGGAAACCGCAGCGCTATCTCCCATTCCGATGCGCTCGGTGGCGTGCTCTATCTTGATGCGGTTGGGGTCGAAATAGTATTTGCTTAATTCCCGGCTGAGGATCTCCTGATCCCCCACCAAGATCACTTCCTGGCAAAGATCTTCCTTGATGGCAAGGATGGCTCCTTCGATCTCGGGATGCGGAGCCGAATCGCTACCAAAGGCGTCCAGCGCTACGCGCAAATTTATTCCTTCGCCGCCAGTATCTGCTTTCCGTTATAGGTGCCACAGTTGTCGCAAATATGATGCGAACGAGAGGGCTCTCCACACTTCTGGCAAGTGCTGAAGCTCGGCGCGGTAAGAGCGTCGTGAGTTCTGCGCTTGTCCCGACGGGTCTTCGATGTCTTTCTTTTGGGTACTGCCATTTTATTTCTCCTTAGGTAAAAAAAGTAATGAACCTGATTCAATAATATCTCATAACTGCACTTGGCACAAATCCGGACATTACGTTTTTCAAATATTTATCTTAATCAGAGCATGAACTTGTGACCATGCTTTTTTGTCAATCTAAAATTGTATTTTAACCATCACTTATACCCTCTATGCGCCTAATATCCATCTCCTTAGCCCCACCAAAGCCCTCCATCTGACAATCAATCGTAAACCGCAAAAAACTTCATATAAAAAAGCCCTGGGCAATATAATACAGATGTATAGGGGTACAACAGATTTGGGGATTGACAGTTACTGATAGTCTGGATTTCGTTACACTGCATTGATAATCAAGTTAGGACAGGACAATGAAAGTGATCGGCTATACCTCAATGAACAAAAAACGATACAATGATATAATCGTGACCGTACCCCATTTTATAGACCAGTTTGTAATGGTGAATTCGCTTTGACGTTATAGGCATCAATAAACTCGTAGGGAGCCATAAAATTCAGAGACCTGTGAGGTCGTTCTTCATTGTAGTGACCAGCCCAACCGTCTACCATATGTATGATGTTACCAGTCAAAGCATCTACCTTAAAACAAGCGTCAGTTTCTAAACTGAGACCAACTACATCTTGATTAAATTTGAGTGGTCGGGAGGTTTCGAGGCTTGATTCAATTCTGATAGTATCTTAGTCATTTATTTGCAATGTGGTCGTTGTCCTGCATTTCCAATGAAAAGGCGGGGATGGAGTATGATCTCCGGAGACACCTACTGGGTTCATCTCTGAGTCATATTCGATCTGATCGTCATTTATCCAGGGTGCCAGGGCTTTGATGTGTCTCTGGTATCATCCAGGCTATTGGAATTGATATCCAGAGCCCGTGGGCGACACAAGGCATTGAGATTGCAAAATGGCACTTAGCGAATACATGAAATCCAAACTGTAACCCAGCTAAGGCCATGGAGTTCAAGCCCCTAACCCTATTTACTTCAATTGCTAATGGTTACAGGGGGGCTTGGACTTCATCGCCGGGATAAAAACAGTACATGCGATTGAAGTCCATTTGGCCTGTTTAACTACTAGCTGCATTGGAGATTTGAGATGGCCAAATGAACTCCAATGGCATCAATCGGGTTTAAGCAATCTATCTCCACACGCTATAGACATTTATCCCCTTTTCCCGAATCAATCGCGATGTCGTGATCATGCAGCGCCTGCTGCATCGAGACGGCAGGGCGATTGCTTTGAGCAATGGGGGTGCCTGGTTCTGTTTATAGAAAATTATTGTCAATCAAGAACCTCCTCCAAGGCAAGAAGATTAGCATCCCGCTATTTTTTTGCGAAACGCCTAGGGATTTCGGTTTGCGGACAGCCAATATTCTTGGTTTACAAATGAAAGGATGTGGTTACTCTACCCGCTTAATTTAGATACGTGGATACGCCGTTCAAATGGCACTATACCTTGCCTCGATAAGCTTATTGAATCATGTTATCACCATAAGCGATATTGAGAGACGCGAAAAAAGTGATGGGGGATAAAGTCTTTCTTGACAAATTTGTGCCCGCATAAAAGACTAAACTCATCTGGAAAAAACCATGAATTATAAGTTAAAGCATACACAGAAGATCGTATTTGCCTTCATCACCATCCCCTTGGCGGTGTTGATCCTTACAGTCGTATCCATCGCTATCCGGCAGAATCTTTTTGAGAAGCGTTTCCACTTTTTCACCAGTTTGGAAAATGCCATTGGGATCTCGGCGCAGACTCCGGTTCTCTACAAAGGATTTGAGATCGGCAGAGTGGATAATTTTGAATTGAGTGACGACAGCAGTATCCGGGTGGATTTCTACGTATTGAAACGCTACCGTGAACTGATGCGCGGCAATAGCGTGATCTATCGGACAACGATCCCTATTACGAACAAAACCACGCTCGAATATGTTCGCGCTCCGGGTGAGGCAGCACCTTTGCCGGAGGGGAGCTTCATCCCTTCCACGGATTTTGCGGAGGGGCGCGCCCTGTTGAAGGTACTTTCACCCAAAGCCAGCGATCCCATCGGGATGATCGTGGAAAACATTGGGATTCTTACCTCGGAGCTAAACAACGATGACAATGCAGACAAGGGAGCTTTGATGCGCATCCTGGTGAATGCCGCGAATCTTTCGGAAAAAGCGGATACCACCTTGGTGTTGATGAATGCAAACCTCGTGGAACTCAAGACACTTACGGCAAACCTGAACCGGGATAACAACCCGGATGCCGGAGTTGTTTTGCGCATTGTAAACAATGTGGCAGATATCAGCGAGAGCGTTGCGGGGCAGACCAAAGCTTTGGAAGACCTGATCGCCAGCCTCAACGTCGCGGCGGAAAACTATGCCTATCCAGACAGCTTGGTATTCAAGATGCTGGATCCCACGGGAGAAGTATTGATCCGGCCTCTGAGCGAATCCCTATACGCGCTTAGCGGAACCTTGACGGAGACCGAGAAGATCATGGGCAGTCTTTCTCGCTCCAATCCCGAGCTACTCTTGATTATCAACAATCTGAACGAAACTCTGGCGAAGGCAAATCAGACCCTGGAAGCCTTGAACAACAATCCGATCTTGCGCAAAGGCATCACTCCTTCCCGTATCAAAGCATTTTCTCCGGGATCAAGAATCGGTGAGGTGCCGGGTGAAAATTAGGCTGGCACTATTACCCCTCCTGCTTTTGGTTGGCTTGTTTGCCTGTTCCAGGCCTGCTTCTGTAAAGCAAGCGCCGGCAAAAGCAGCCGCAGATGCGACTCTTTCACTGGCGCAGAATTTGGAGCAGAAACAACGCTTTTTGGATAGCCGGCAGACCTATCTCTCCAGCTTGCGCCAATATCGCACCTTTGGCGATCTCCGGGGCGAAGCCTACACGCTATCCGGTTTGGCACGGCTGGCGTTTCTGGAAGGGAATATGGCAGAGTATTCCACGCAACGGGAAGCGTTGGATCAGCTCGTTCAATTAGCGGATCCCGGCTCGGCGCATGTGCTGTTGCTGTTGGATCTTTACATTCTTCAAAAACAAGGGAACTACACCGGGATCCGGGATCTGGCGGTGGATAGTTACGATTTCCCCCTGGGGATCCGGATGCAGGTGCTCACCCATGCCTTGCAGGCAGAATCCCATCTGAATCCCGGCTATGGCGGGAGGTCCGCAGAGGATCTGGACAGACTCATCGCCAGATACCGGCGTAGCTTGAAGCGGGATTTCAGCGCAGACCCCGGAGTGTTGGCGGCGGCTCTGTATGCGATGGCATATCATCATCATATGGGGGAAGACCACGCTACAGCGTTACAATATGTTTCGGAGGCAGTGGATTGGGACGAACGCTACGAGAATTTCGGAGCGTTGGGATACGATTTCTGGCTGAGAGCGAACATTCTGGAAGCTCTTGGCGAAAGCGCGACTGCCCGCAGCAACTATATCCGGGCGGGGAATATCTTTGCGCATTTCGAAAACACTGCCATGCTGGCAAAGACGGAAGCTGCGGTTATGCGGCTGAAAGGAGACAGATATGAACCTTAAAGGGAAAAAAGCCCTGATCTTGGGAATTGCAAATAAACACAGCATCGCCTACGGCATTGCCAAAAGCCTGAAAGAGCAAGGCGTAGAATTGGCGATCAGTTATGCCGGTGGCGCTTTGGCAAAAAGAGTGATCCCCATCGCCGAAGAACTTGGGGTAGAGATGATATATGAATGTGACCTCAGCAAGGATTACGACATCAAAAACATGATCAGCCTGATCTCAGAGGTATGGGATGGGATCGATTTTATAGTTCACAGCGTGGCATTTGCGCCATCCAGCGATCTCAATATCCCCTTTCATCATACCAGCCGGCACGGATTTCTCACCGCGATGGACATCTCGGTGTATTCGCTCCTGGCAATCGCCCGCGAGGCAGAGATGCTGTTGCACCCCGGCTCGTCCATCATCACCCTCAGCTATTACGGAGCGCAGAAGGTGGTGCCAAACTATGGCGTGATGGGTATCGCAAAAGCCGCGTTGGAAGCAACCGTGAGGTATCTGGCTTATAGTATGGGAGAAAAAGGAATCCGGGTAAATGTGATCTCCGCAGGCCCGATCCGTACCCTTTCTTCATCAGCCATCGGGGGGATCTCTCAAATGCAGCGGCGCATCGAGAAAAGCGCGCCACTTTCCCGCAATATTGAACAGGAGGATATCGCCAAAACCGCCCTCTATCTGCTCTCCGACCTCTCTTCGGGAGTAACAGGAGACATCATCTTTGTGGATGCGGGGATCTCGATTATGGCATACTAACATGAAACTATTTATAAACGCCTCCCTGCCTACCAGTTCTGCCGCGATGAAGAGAGTAAACGTGCTCTTCGACCGGCAGATCATCAAAATCTCGCAAGACGACATCACCAGCGAAGAAGAGCCACAAGTGATCGACCTCAAAGGGAAAATCCTGTTGCCCGGAGCCATAGACGCTCACAGTCATCTGTTGGGGGCAAAAAAGGGCTTCGCCACCGGTTTCTTGAAAGCTACCAAAAGCGCGATCAAAGGCGGGTGGACTACTTTGGCGGAGCTTAGTTACCATGCCGAAGAGCCTATCTTTGAGAGCTATAATCTAAGCGATGTGATAAAGAAGACCGAGGGAGTGAGCCACACCGATCTGGCTTTTTGGGCGCACGTGGACGTGAACGACTATCCATATTATGCGGAATCTGCCCAGGAACTTTGGAACAAAGGAGTGGTTGGCATCATCCTGATGACTCCCTCGCCAAATCCCAATGTAGATGCCCTCAGCTTTACCGAGATCATGGATCTCTTTATGGATATCTACGAAAGCGATACGGAATTTGCCTTTCAAGGTTACGATGTGGATACTCACACTGGCTACACATTCCAATCCCAAAGAGATGGCATCAAAAAGATCCTCCGCCGGATGCAGGAAAACCCCATACACATCCCCAGAGTGTCGTCCTACGAGACCATAGAATTCATCAATAGCATCTCCAAGCGCAGCGACATCTCCTTTGCCATGAATATGGCAGATCTGATGCATCTCTTGGAGCCGGAGCTGTTTCCCGCCCGCTGGGAAACGGATTTTTTGCAATTCCAGACCGAGCTGTGGGATCTTCTTAAAGCAAATAAGATATACCTGCTCTCCAATAGCTCTTGCGAGATCGATTGTGAGGATGAGCTGTTCCGGGGAAATCCCGCAGAAATCATGGAATACAGCTATCTTTGGGTGCTATCGGAACTCTGGAAAAAACGTAAGGTGCCGCTTGCCACTTGTCTTAAAATGCTAAGCGAAAACCCAGCCAAACGCTTGGGTATATATCCCCAAAAAGGCTGTCTTGAAGCAGGATCAGATGCAGATTTTGTAATCTACGATCCCAATCTGCAAAGCACAGTGAACGGCCCCAATGGCAATAAAGTGGAGCTAACGGGGGAGATCACTGAGGTATGGCTGAAAGGCGAGCTTCAAACCGACGACTGCCCCGCGCAGGGGGAATTCGTGCCGCGGATAAACAGCCCCAAACGCAGGCACAACCATCACACTTGGATATAATAATAAACTATAAAAGGATAGCTATATGCACGAAAACCTGCTTTACTTAAAAGCGGCTCTGGAAAAACATCCGGAATTGAAGTTCGTGATCAATCAAGAAGATTGGCAGACAGATTTTTTGAGATTCTACCAAAGCCAGACAAACTACAATATCAGCAAGGATAATTGCAACATCGGATGCTCGCTTTATAAAGACAAAAAACAGTTCAGTTTCGGGATCGACAGCCCAGACCCCCAAAAGATCGACAATGCTCTGGCAGAAGCGCTGAATATTATCGATTCCCTCCCGGATGATCCGGATTTTGTGGATGTGGAAGACGACCAAAGGCTGGCGCCCCAAAGACAACTGAGCAATAACATCGAAGCCATCAGCTTGGAGCGCAAGACTGATATCCTGAGCTCACTCGCCAAGAGTGCCGCAGAACACGATTTTGAGCTGTATGGAACTTTCATCTGTAACTATTACAAATCCCGCCTGATCAATAGCAATGGCTTGGACAAAAGCAGCAAAAGCTCGCCTATCTATCTGGAAGTAAAGGCTGTGCACAATAAGAGCCAGATAACCGTTCTGGAAACATTTGGCGGAGAGGATTTTAAGTATTTTGAGATAGAAAGCTTCCGCGCTGCGTTGATGGCGAAAATACTAAATGCCTCGAACCCCGTGGTGGATGTGGAACCCGGAGAGTACGAGGTGATCCTGGCTCCCCGCTGTCTGGCGGAATTCGCCCAATATTTGTGTTACGGGATGAGCGCTTCCGCTCTGGACCAGCATAGTAGCTTCTTCGAAGATAAACTGAACACAAAGGTGTTTCCGGAATTTATCACGATCACAGACGATCCCCAGGATCCCCGCATGATTGGCAGAGATTATGGCTATGGCGGACACATCTATAAAGAACTCAAACTCATCGAAAACGGCGTTTTTAAAGCGTTTATGTGCGATCAATACTACCATCACAAATTGGGACTGCCCAAAAATGGCAACTCGGCGTCTTGCGTAAAAATCGCGCCGGGGAACGCCACTCTATCCCAGATGATAAGCTCCGTAAAAAAAGGCTTGTATATATCCAGCCTGCACTATATGAACTTCATCAATCCGCGGCAGACCTCGCTTACCGGCCTCACCAGAGATGGCACTTTTCTCATCGAAGATGGCAAGATCACAGCCGTAGTGAATAATCTGCGCTTCACCGAACGTATTTCCCGCATCTTCGAGAATGTGACCGAATTGGAAAATAAAGCCGCTACCATCCCGTTCTCGGATAACTATGAGAGCTTCCATGTAAGCTCTGCCCAAGCCCCTCACGCCAAAGTGACTGGCTTCAACATCACTTCCTCCACCAAGACTATTTAGGAAAAGCTATATGCAACAAAAGATAAAAGATATCATAGCCAAATTGCAAAGCCCCGAAGTAACCTTCGCAGATGTCCGCGTGAGCTTCACGGATTTTGAAAACATCACGTTCGTAAATGGTAACTTGCGCAACTTTAGCAGTTCAAAGAGTTCCCCGGCGATCGGCATTCGCGTTCTCATCAACGGATGTTTTGGTTTCGCAGGGTCCAAAGACCTCAGCGAAGCATCCATCGAACGCTTGATCAAACGCGCAAAAGATAACGCGATCCATGGCGCGATGTTTCAGAAAGCACCGCTCTCTTTCCCTACCCTTAGCCCTACTTTCGCGGATTATCAACATAACCCGGAAATCGATCCCTTTGCCATGAGCAAGGAAGAAAAGCTGGATTACCTGCAGAAACTGGCGCAAATGATCAAACCTGAGGGCAAGATCGTGCACTCTTATGTAGCTGCCGAGTTTGAACGCCAGGAGAAATTCTATGCCAATACCGAGGGTAGCTTCAGCCACACTACGGTTTATAATACCCTGCCTTTGATGAATGTGATCGCTTCCGAAGCGGGACAGACGCAATCCCGCACCTGGCCGGGACACATGAGTGCAGGCAGAGCAGGCTTCGAGCTGTTTCACAAGCAAAACTTCTTGGAGAATACGGAGCGGATCAAAAAAGAAGCTATCGACTTGCTAAAAGCTCCGGTGATCAGCGATACAACCGCCGATATTATCATCGGAGGTGGGCATCTCGCCTTGCAATTGCATGAATCCGTGGGCCACGCTACCGAAGCCGACCGCATCTTTGGCCAAGAGATATCCTACGCTGGAAAGACCTTCGTGAAACCTTCCATGCTTGGTATTTTCAAATATGGCTCGGATATCCTGAATATCTATAGCGATAGCACCGATCCCCGTGGCTTGGGCTATCATCCCCTTGACGACGAGGGAGTGCCGGGACGCCGCGTGGATATCATCAAGGATGGTATTCTGGTAAATCAGCAAACCTCGCGCCATATCGCGCATATGCTGGGCTTGGAACCATCTTCAAATATGAAAGCCTCGTTTGCCGACGATATTCCCCTGGTGCGGATGACAAACCTCTGCATCGCCCCCGGTAAGGGTAGCTTGGAAGAGCTGATCGCCAGCACCGAACATGGCTATTACTTGGATTTCACGAAGACATGGAGCATCGACGACAATCGCAATAACTTCCAGTTTACCACCGAAATCGGCTATAAAATCGAGAATGGCAAGATCACCTCAATCGTGAAAGAACCCACCTATTTCGGGATTACACCCAAATTCTGGAATTCCTGCGATGCCATCTGCGGTGAGGAAGAATGGGCGTATCACTCCACCTTCCATTGTGGAAAAGGTGAACCCGGGCAGGTGATGCGCTTGTCTCACGGGGTTGCTCCCGCACGCTTCAAAAACATCAATGTAAGCGTGAAGATGTAAAAGAAGTATTGGGCACTTTCGCCCTCTTATATTGACCACACAGGCAATATCATTCCGGTAACGAGCTTGCCTGTGTGGCGTTTTAGATACGATTCAAACGCCCAAGGACAATATTTTACTTGCCAAGATCGGGATACCCAGTATCTTGAGCATACAAATGAAGTGGAGGTGGAAATGTTCTCCTTATATCTTGTTATAGCTTTTGCCGCTCTGGTAGTTATCTTCATCGCGCGCGGCATCATCGTGGTGCGGCAAGCGGAAGTAGTTATTATCGAACGCTTGGGCAAGTATTACAAAACTCTCCCCAGCGGGTTGCACATCGTAGTGCCGATCTTCGATAAAATGCGTCCGATCCACTGGCGTTACAACAAAACAGATTATCGGGGCAATGTGGTGGTCGCTCAAAGAGTGGAGAATCGGATTGACCTGAGGGAAAGCGTTTACGATTTCCCCCGACAAAACGTGATCACGGCAGATAACGTTTCCATGAACATCAACGCCCTCTTGTACTTCCAGATCACAGATCCCTATAAAGCGGTGTATGAGATCGGAAACCTGCCGGAAGCGATCGAGAAGCTTACTCAGACATCTCTGCGTAACGTAATCGGCGAACTAACCCTAGATCTTACCTTTACCTCGCGCGATAGCATCAATGCCAAATTACGGAACATCTTGGATGAAGCCACAGATAAATGGGGCGTGAAAGTAAACCGGGTGGAACTGCAGGAGATTCAGCCTCCGGAAGAGATTCGTAATGCGATGGAAAAACAAATGCGGGCAGAGCGCGATAAACGTGCGAAGATCCTCACCGCCGAAGGCGAAAGAGAATACCAAATCCTTACCGCGGAAGGTGAAAGACAGGCCAAGATCGCTCGTGCCGATGGTGAAGCGCAATCCAAGCTCTTGGTTGCGGATGCCGAACGTAAATCCATCCTGTTGGTGGCTGAAGCTTTGAAAGAATCCGGTGCAGACCCTGCTCAATACCAGATAGCGTTGAAATACATTGCCGCGTTTGAGGGATTGGTGCAGAAGGGAGACAAGACAGTGGTGCTTCCTTATGAATCCTCCGCTCTGCTGGGTTCGGTGAAGACCATGTCCCAGCTTTTCAAGGACACTCAGCTCTAAAGAACTGCTAGCTTAAAAAAATAAAACACGGGCGGTCACCAGATCGCCCGTAATTATCTGAAGTAATTTTATAGTGACAACGAAATCTGCAAACTGTCGCATCCTTATGCATCGTAGGACATCCTTTACAAGACAATTTGAATAGTTTGTGACAAGAATCCTGCAATTTAGATCACCGAAAATTGCAATTTGTGACATGACTTCTGCAATTGTCTCAAGACCAGATTTACTATAATGCTAAATTGTCGTATCCTGAGATATCAAATACCTAAATTTATTCAGTATTAGCTTCTTCCTCTCTTCAATGAAGCGGTCGTAATTATCCAGTGTCCACAAGGCAGGATCTCGCGGGATTAAATGTAAATCAAGATAATCACTAGTTTTATCCTTGAACCATTCCTCTGGAGAGGTATCCCATTTTTCACTAGCACCATTCTCTTTTCTAGTCAATAACATGCAATTTGCTAATTGATTTCTTTGTGATTCTGTGTACTTCATGACTTTTCTGTTTGTCTCAGGATTGAGAATTTTCACCTTTTCTAATATGCTTCGTGGAAAAATGTGGTCTGTTTGTGGAACATTGTTGTAAAAGACAGGGGTATACTCGAATGATTCATACCAGAGATTGAAGAGTAAGTGGATGTTTTTGGAGCCGTAACTGATTTGCATAAGTTTCTCTCCAGTAATCTCAAGCGGTCGTTGCTGTTGCCTGATAACTTCGTAAAGTTCCTCGACTACAATATCCTTCTTGTTCTGAATTGCCTTTACACTGGCATCTATAAGTTGGTCTGGACGAGAGCCATAAGCACCGACCAGTGATACTCGGATTAAGTACTCGTTAAGTTTTGGAACCTGATTTATATCAACTTTATATTTGTACACTCCATAAATAATGGGGATCAATATCAAGTACGAAGGAAGAGCTTTATCTGTCCTGATAAATGTCCGGCTGCGGAGATAATCACATACAACTTTGATTGAATTAGAAATTCTATCCCAGTTTTCTTCAATACCTTGCAACACAGACTGGTCTCTAAACTTATCAACATCATAACGAGCATATTTGTCGAGAAGAGTCAGGCATGTTTTCAAAACAAAGTCTCTAGTAAAATCAAAGCCATTACGGTTTAAATCGTCTAAGAGGTCTTCTATGGCAGTTATAGCTTTATCCCAGTTGGCAGCTAGCAAGGCAAATAACAAATCCGATTTACCTAATAGAGTACCTCCGGAATTTGCTCGGATAAAAATCTCAACTATGTCATTATCAGTATATAATCCATCATTTTCGGTGCTGTCAATTTCTTGATATGAGATCCCCTCATCTGAGGTAAATATCTGGACAATTGAGGCAATGTTGTTTTTTACGATTTCCTCGTATGCTGGATTCCAGTCATTTTTGTATCCTGCAACCACATTTTTGAATGCCAAGTTCCAATTCTTCGGTCCATATACAATGTCCTTAACCTTAACCCACGGAAATGTCACCTTCGATTGTTCCAAAAAAGCAAACCTATATCTGATTTCTTCCTTGATATCATCGTGATTACTGGTTGTGTCGAAGTATAATTCTTTGCCCTCATATGACCCCATTAACCCTATATAAAGGCTCTGTAGCCTCTGTTGCCCATCAAGAACCAAGTTTTTCTTCTTCTCATCTGTCTGATTAATGAAACCACTCAGCTCATTTTCATATTTAATCTTATAGTTATCGATAAATTTCCGTGTAGATATTGGGGATACCGTCTTCCATACTAGAAGAGAACTAATTGGGTATTCACGCATTATTGAATCGTACAGCTTGCATATCTGTTCTTCTTTCCATACAAATGCTCTCTGGATATTGGGTAACCAGAACCCACCATCCTCATCTTTGTTGTTTAGATACTTAACGATGCTCTTAAGGGATGTTGTTTTATTCTTCACTTTCTCATCGATTTTATGTTAGTATGCAGATAGGACACTTCACAAATTTTTCAAAACAATAAAGCCTCGTCCTTGTGAAGGACTCATATAATCTTAATCTTATCATCCAGATTCACCTCTTGTATCCCGCTCAAGAGCTCTTTCTTAATATTCTCAGAGCGGTTGGATTCCACTTCAGCTTTGATGTCTATCTTGATGGACAGACTCTTGCTGCTTGCATTTAGCTTGTTGAGAACTGACCTGGAGAACTTGTTCCAAAGCTCATAAGGTAGTTCTCCGCTCAGTTTTATTGTTTCGATGCGCGGCAGCTCAGACTGAGGATCATTTTGGTCCTGACCTGATGTGGAACCAGTTCCAGAGTTAGTACTAGTCCCTTGACCATCACCCTCAGGTTCGGGAGGTGTCACTCTTCCATCAGGATCAGGTTGAGGACCATGCTCATCTTTGGGTTTGTATAGATCCACCTTTTTTGCCATCACCAGGCTCACTTCTGATACAAACATGATCTCTGAAGGATCAATGTCTTCCTTGAACCAGAGGTGATAACCTGAGCCATCGGCACTGGATGATGAGATAAGTCCCGCATCTCCTTTATACACAAAGTCGTGAATCTTGCTTTTCAGAACCGCATCAGGATCAGCCAGACGAGTAAGAGAGCCGTCCAGAAAGCTTTGCCTTAGGCTCTTCAGAGGCCATGCGCCTTTATCTTTGAATGCCTCAGGCCAAGATCGCTCCAGGTAGCTAACACCCACAGAATCATTCAAGAGTGCTTGAGATTTCATAGCCGTAATAATCCTATAGCTTAGCGAGATGCTGGCACTGGAGTGACCCTGGCCTAGGTCGATTATGTGAAGATTGTGATTTTCCTGATTTTTGGTATATAGAGCAATATACCGGTATGATGCCCATATCTCATCTTTGACCGCATTTTCTGAATCGATCAGTTTAGATCTCAGCTCAGCAATATCGCTGCTGCTCATATCGCTTCCAAGTAGGCCGTCAGCGTATTCCTTGTTTACTTGTTTCCAAGCTAGCAGAACCTCAGCCTTATCCCTCAACTCTCGCCCTTGCTTTTTAAAGCACCAAATCAAAGCTGCTGGATACAGCCTGGGTGAAGTTCCTCTGGATTTGATCCATTGAGATAGATCAGTTTTGAATGCTTCACTTTCCATCCATTCTTTATCGGGTTCGGCTACTACAATCGTCAGCTTAGTAGAGTCTTGAATAGAACTGCTATCAGCAGGGAAAAACGATATAGGTAGCTGGCTGTTCTTTTTGAATTCTGTCTGAATGGTCTCTTTGAGTAATGGCTTAACCTGGCTTTCATAATCAATGGATGCCCTACGGTCATTGACCACTTTCTTCAGAGTGGGTTGAAAACCGATTTTATAGCCATCTGTGCCAACTCTACGGATGAAATAGGCCTTATCTTCAAGTGCAAAGGCCGCATTATCAATTGTTGTGGTATCCAAGCCAGGACCGCCCAGGGCAAATCTGAGTTCCGGTAGATGAGCGGTTTTATCGCTCTGACCGCCTGAAGATTCAAAGAAGATCGCCGTGCCAACCTTGCGATGGATATATTTCAATTCATCCTTAGCATCAGCATCTAGGGCGTTAGCGTGAGAATGTTTACCAGAGAGATCAGCATCAATCGCAGCTTGAAGCCTCATTTCACCCAGTTGTCCCAGAACCACGCCTCTGAATTCATTGGCTTCCAGAGGCGCCGATCCCAACGTGATCAAGGTTTCTCTTCTGGCTTCTGTATAACCTGTTTTATAGGCATAAGATATCCACTGGGCAAGCATCGCTAGGGTTCCGCGGGTTTGCTGAAACTGGGTAAGCGCTTGCCACTTCTTTTGGAAGACAGACAGGGTAGCTGGGTGAAAGGGATAGCATTGTTCAAATTTCTTTTGCAGCATCTCGATAGCTGAAGCTTCTGTGGTTGATCTATCAACAGACATCCACTCCGGGGGAAGCTGAGCCCTTCGTTCAAACGCCCACAGCGCATATTCTTTGCAGATATTCTTGATCTTTTTGGAGTCACCGATATCGTCAAAGAGGCGCTTTCTAACTACTTCGCTGATCTCTGATTCATCATTGGCGATCAAGTCTTTCGCCACACGCTTTACAACCTTGGTGATCTTATCCTGCCAGGCTATATCCCAGTCCGTCATCTCCACTTGGCTGCGCGGTAAACTGATCATCACAGCGCAGTTCGAGGCCCCGGTTGCAGCCACAGTAAGGTTTTGGATAAAGGCATGAAATTGATCACACATATCTCTGTGACGGTTCATGAAGTTCAACACCTCGTCAAAGAGGATCAAAACCGGAGATTTTGCTGCTGCAAACACCCTGTTCAAGGTCTCGGTTCCGGGTGGGACTTTGGTAGAATTCAAGCCCAGCTCATTTACACCTTCTTGACCGGCTAGCTGATAGGCAATGTCTATCCAAGGTGTTTCCCTACCAGGAGTAGGGTCCCATGCATTCCCCACAAATACGGCTACTTTTGCTTTGGGAATACCTGACAATCCAGTCCAGTTGCAGAAATCTTGGATACCAGCAAAAGCCCTGGCTGCATCACCGCTATTCGCCAAATGATAGAGGGTAGCTAGAGTGTGCGTCTTACCTCCACCAAACTGAGTTATCAAAGTCATAACCGGAGCAGTATTCACCGTATCTCCTGCCAATCTGCGTAGGGTCATGGCACAGTGTTCTTTCAAAGCGCTAGTAAAACAGGTGCGGGCAAAGAACGGCTCAGGGTTCTTGTAGTCTTCCGGAGCAGTGCCGTTTACAATCTGCTCCAAATGTATGGCAAATTCATCCGGATTGAATGATCTGCCTTCCCGGACTTCTTTTCGTGGTGTTACAAGTTTATGCCAGGGTTCCATTTATTAATCTCCATATATCAATAGATTAGTTAGAAAGACCATATATCTGTTCTATACTTTTGACAATTTCTGCGATGCCGAATTGGCTGATTCCTAGGTCTTTCAAGTTTATGGTTTTATCTTCTGCTATAGCTTTCAAATACTCTTTAAGGTCGTCTTGGATCGCTTCCGGAATATCAATCCTCATGCTAGGATTGAGCAGGGGAAATAGGCGGATAACATCGTTTTTCTGTCTGTTGACTTTTCTCGAGTCTGCTTTCCGTTGATGCAAATCCAACCATGCCTTGGCTTTGAGGATAATGATGTACTCTACCTTTAGGCAAGACAATCCATCTAAATCATCTCTTCCATTCAAAATCAAAGGATAATAGCTATCATCAAGCAGTATGGCAGAGAGAGATGATAGATCATCGTCTAAAGGTATTGGCGTAAAACGCCCATGACCTTCAAATCTGATGTTATCAGGAATCCTGGAAAACAACTCAAGGCACGCTGGATAGATTTCGTCTTCAGGGTTCTCGAAACGATAATACTTTCTCTCACTTTGACTGTGAGACCTAACATCATACCTGCCATTCTCGATAAAGTCCCAAAAAGCCTGCACAAATTCATTTGTCATTGCCTCAACAATCAGGACGACATCCAAGTCTCGAGTTCCTCTAAAAGGAAGACCGGACTGCTCCATCAGCTCTGCGCTGGCTGCTCCGCCGATCAGAACGTATTGATCACAATATTCAGCAAAATGGTTCTTAAATGTTGCCAGCCCTCTTACCATCTTATACCAGCCATCATCTCATCCAAAGATATCTGAATTCTTTCATCTTTGCTGTCTCTCATGCTCAGATACAATGATAGTCGATCAACACAGTCTTCGCTTGAGATTAGTTTAGGGTTGTATTTCCAGATTTGCATCTTAGTAACATTATCAGCTGGTCGACTATCTTGACTTATCTCTACTATGTCCAAGTTGTTCTTTGCGATACTACTAATAGTAGCATACGTATTGAAATCATCTTCATTGATCATGCTATATCTGGAAAGAGCTGTTATCCCTGCCAAGCAGTAAGGTAATCGACCATTATCCATAATCCACATAGATCTACGCACAGGATTGATCAAGAATGGAAGGGCTTTATCCCACAATTCTCTACCTTTGAAAAGCCACATAAAAGGCTTTTCCTTCCAATTCTCTTCCCTGGAAACAATACCATACTCCTGCAACTCTGCAAATGCTCTTGATACGCTCATAACTGTGTATTTGAGCCTCTTTGCGTATTCTGAAGCTGTGACCATGTCATACTCATGATTTAGTATGGCTCGCAACAGAATCACTTGAGCAGCAGGGCTAAGGCGATCTGTGGCCTTGAAGTTTTTACGATAACGCTCATTGAACACAATCCCAAGTTTGGGGAGGTAAATCTGATTATTGGGGACAATGAACGACACCCGATTTTCGACCAGGGAGCGTCGGAGATTAGCGTTAATCTCATTACTCAAGTAAATTGATTGCCTGCCTATCCGGCTTTCCAACTCAGTTAACTGAGTGCGTACCTGCTTAGCCACAAGGATATCCCTCCCCTCGCATAATAGGTAGCTTACCCCGTTTAAATCAAGATCGTAAAACCGAAAATGTTCCGAGTAGAAATACGGTAGTTGCGCAGATAGATCAATTGAGCGTATCTCCGCTCTCAAATCCAGGGTATCTTCCAGATATCTTTTGGTCTTTGATGTCAAATCATCCATTGTATCCTCTCATTAACACGATTTTGCATCACTAACATTATAAATGTTAGTGAGCGAAAAGCAAGTTAGTGATTTGATTATCAGCATATTACTTGGACACGCTCCGCACACTCAAGAGCATCGCATCCACCAACCTCTTTTCATCGCAGCCCTTGGGATAGAGGGCTGATAATGAGTTTGCCAGGCGCAGAAAGTCCTGTCCCCGCTCCATCTCGCTTTTGATCAGAGCTCTTAGGGCATTGGTCTGTCCATTATCTTGCAAGAGCATGGCAGCATGTACTTTATCCAGAGTAGTGACCATGATCGGTTGAGTTTCTTCTGCTCCCGATAGCTTTACTTTTTTGCCCTTGATCTTAGGCAGTGGCTTCGAAGCATATTCTTCAAATATCTCAAGCTGTTCTTTGACTTCAAACGTTGCATCGACCCGCGAGATCTTATCACTGCCAAACAGCGTATCTGCCCTTTCCCATACAGGGATTAGCCGCACAGTACCTTTATCGATGTCAATGATGCGTTTATCCCATTTACTTAAGTCTATCCCCAGGGGTTGCGCAAAACGCCTGGCAACATCATAGACCAGAGAAAACCCTGCTTTGGATTTCCCTTTCTTGGGAGCGTCCTCATCATCTTCTGATTCGTCATCCACCTCTTCGTTTGAAGCAGTTGATGATGTATCTGTGGATTGTAGGGTCCAGAGGAAAAGAGCTGTTAACCGGGCATCCTCTTCCAAGGCACCTGAAGCGCCATTTCTTGCCAGGGATTCTGCCGACCCCAGCACTTGCTCCAATGCTATCCTGCCAACCACTTCCCATACCTTCTCCAAATACGTGCCGATGCTTATCTCTATGCCTTCCGCGGTCTCCACTTTGCGGTAACGGCTGTAGATCTCCAGGGCTGGACCTATGCAGGAAAAGACCAGATCAGCACCCCGTACTCCCTCTGCTTCCAGACGGTCAATCCATTTACCTACCTTTTGAGGGAGCTCTTGCAGAACATGAGACCAATCTCCAATTCCTGCATTATCTGGTCGAGGACGGCAAACTAGATGGATGCTGGTAGCCAGAGCAGCAGACTCACGCGCTCTTAGCCGAGTTCCCATTTCTGTGGCGATCGGCCAGGAACCAGTAACAGTCCATCCACCCTTGGTAATTCCATTGAGTAGTGCTTCCCATCCCTCCGTGGATTTATGAGCAAATACTATTGAGCCTATACCGTGATCAGCAAGTGTTTTTCTGCCCTCTGAAAAAGCTTTTGCCATCATATTCTCAAAAAACTCTCGGTTTTTCACGTGATTATCGTATGATCGAGTTTCATCTTGGACAATTTCTCTATCCTTAGGTGTTAGCTCATTTGATATGTTATAGGGATCTTTAAGGAGAGGATGATTTGGCAAAAGTCTCTTTAACCAAACAAAGAAAAAGTCTGATAAATCTGAGTATGGAATGGCATCGTAGTATGGGGGATCAGTAAAGAACAAGTCAGCAGAATCAGATGGTAGAGGCGAGCAACATGCATCGGCTTGTTGCACCTGTCCAGACTTATCTGACGAGTAGTTCTTTATTATTTCAATCAGACTATCAAGAGAAGAAAGAAAAACGCCCCTAGATCTTGACTCTGGCGACGACTCACAAAAATCCCACACTATTGGAATGGCTTGTCTAGAGAAGAGATTCACAGGGCTCTCGTATCCTGGCATCCATCTACAAAGTGCATTATTGCCATCCGCTCCTTTTGTAAAAGAAAGAGCTAACATATCAGGTATGATTGCACTATTCTCGGCTTCAATCAACTTACGAACTGTGAGCAAACTTAGTAATTGTCTATTTGAAAATAGGTTTTTATATCTTAGAATCCCATAACTATGAATAGAAAAGGCTCTTCCTGCGCCAGATCCACCCCCTTTAGGAGTAGCTTCGAAAGGAATGGGGCAAACATCACCTTTTCCACTATCTTTCCACTGATTACAAATAGCCATTATTGAATCTTGGACTTTTATCAACACGTTGTAATCTTTATGCTGCGAGATTCTATAATTCTTTCCGATTGAATTTTCCTTAATAGTAATTACCGCTAAGAGTCTTGCGCCACCAGATCGCTCACCTTTATCGTTAAAGATTACATCAGCACCACCATTTTGATTGGCTAGCTGAGATCGAACCCGATCAGGAGGAAGAACCGATCCACAGCATAAGCAGGTGGCTTTGGCTCGTGCCACTGTAGGTCCATGTACTTCGCTTTCCTTTTTTGGCTCAAAGATTTCAAAATCAACTGATGGGACATCTCCATCCATTCGCTTAACTACTGGCTTCAAGGCTACTTTCTTTCTTGCCTTATTGCATAGCCAGAAACTGCGCATTAGAGGGATTTCTGCTCCGCAGTCGGGAGATTCGCAGCATACCGTTCTTGCCCAGATATAGGCAACCGGTTTTGAGCCATCAGGATCAGCGGGATAATAATGCTTAAGCTCTTCTTTTGCCTGTTTGATAATTCTGTCTCCAGCGGCCTTCAGTTCATCAATCAATTCAGGACCGCTTTTGGGGATGTCTTCCAGCATTACTTTCAGGATCAGGCAGGCAACTGGATTCAGATCACTGGCAAAAGCATCGCAACCAATTCGGAGTGCCTCCAATGGAATACTGCCTCCTCCGGCAAAGGGGTCTACCACCAAAGGTGTTTCCTCAGGATGGGCGGCTTTTATCAAAGCCCTGCTAAGTTCCAGGTATTCCTTTCTATGCGCGTTATCCCAGTTGGCAAAATCAGCTATGAAATGCAGTAGCTTACGTTGCAGATCATAGTCGGTTTCACCGATGGTCCCACACAAAGAAGGAAGTAATTTCCTGGCTTTTTCTTTGAAGGCACCGGGGCAGTAGGGATCACAAGGATCTGGCAATAGTAGAGCCATGAGCATCGCCCGGCTCGAAGCAAGAGGACGCCTTGCCCACCACAAGTGCAAAGTACTGGGATGACCATGATGGATAGACTTCTCTCGGACAGCGTGTTTTGAAACTGCGGCAATCGGAAAATCTACTTCTGCGAGTCGTTTACATTCTTTTTGAATCATATTAATTAGGTAAACTCCTTGTGAATTGTGTACCGTCAGTAGGTGAGACAGGAGCATCTGCAAGAAACCGTGATAAAGTTCGTTGAGTCCGACCTAAATTACTACCTGCATAACATTGGCTATCAGTTCTCCTATTACAATAGGTCAGGTATAAATAATGCTTTGCGCGCGTCAAAGATACGTACAATAAGCGCATTTCTTCTTTCATGGATTCAATTTCAGTATTCCGTCCAGGTATATGCTCATCTTCGCATGCTGGTATTATAACTGCTTCGGCGGTTAGGCCTTTAGCTTTATGCATTGACATTATATGAACCTTGCCTTTTTCAAAGACGACTTCGGCATTCTCGAGTGAGGTGTCTTTTTCCCTTAAGATATCGTCTATCCTTAATAAATCATCATCAGAAGCGTCAATATAGTTTTGAAACCAGTTCAAGATTTGAACTTGCTCAGTCTCCTGCAGGTCAAGATCGATACAAATGATTGAAATCAGATTTTGAAGTTCGGCGGTTGTAATACATGAAGGATCATATAGTTGATTATATCGAGCTAGATTCACATGTATACTTTCAAACGCAAGCTTGATTCTATTTCCCCATGTCGTTAGTATTGATGGTTGTTGGGCTATCAAAACCAAGGATTGGCAAAATCTAACATTTCTCTCTTGGCATATGCGATAGATAGCATCAATTGCACCTGCACCTATACCTTGGGTTGTTTGTATTATAGATCTCATTGAAAGCTCATCTGTTGGGTTAACGATAAGCCTCAGGTAAGATAATAGCCTACGTCCCCCTGTATCATCAAAGACGCTTGATTCCGTTTCCTGGGTTTTTACGGATATGCCATGATCAAGAAGACTATTAGCAATGATGTTTGAAAAACAATTATTCTTGTTAGATCTTAGCAGGATTAGTATGTCATGCGCTTGTATGCCTTCGTGATTAATTAAGTAACTACATAACCGTGAGATACCCTCCGCTTCAGAGATTTGATTATCAAATCTCAGCACACGGATGTCTGCTGTTCTCGTGCTGTCAGATACGATAACTTTATCAAGCCTTAGGGGGTCTTGTCTTGCAACGAACAAGCTGAAGTCTAGTATGTTCTGATCGCATCGTTTACAAATGTTCAGATTCTTAGATTCTGATTGCTGGTAATCTACTGTAAACCTTCTGATTCCCATTGGATGAGCTTTGCGAAACCCATATATACTTTGGTCGTCATCTCCGGAAACAAAAAGCCGAATACCTGCCTCCGAGAGGAATTTAATAACTGCAAGGTCACACCTGTTAAGGTCTTGGTACTCGTCAACAAGGAGGTACCCGAAACCAATATTGTCAATTATTTGTGGGTTCTGCTGAATTGTGTGTTTTAATTGGTATACTAATTCTGATCTTAGTGTGTATGCGTAAACTTGCCGATGCTCTCGCCAGGCTCCAATGAATCGAGGATTTGGGAAACGGTTTTCCCATTCCTGCTCATCCGCTGTAAGGCTTTGCCAGTCAGAGGACATTTGATTCAACAGATCATTCACATCAGAAACCTTGGGAATACTTAGTTGCCTTTTCAGGTCTTCAAGCACTATGTATCTTTCTTCCCAATCATCTGCAATCCTGATCGGCATAGGTAAGTTGTTATTGTACTTTGTTAACCTAAGCAATTGACTTAAAGCAAATGAATGGAGGGTTGATGTCTTGGGTATCGATGTTTCTCCCAATTCTTTGGTAATTCTTGTTCTTAGTTCAGCTGCTGCAGCTCTGGAAAACGTAATTACACAAATGTTCCTGGGGTCAACGTTTTGCACCTCTAATAAGTAGCAGACTCTCCTGGTTAACGTTAGCGTTTTCCCGGTACCAGGGCCCGCTAATAGCACAACTCTGTCACAATCGCAACTGGCTGCTTCACGTTGATTATCTAATAGGTTATCATACCATGGCATTTCTAATCCACCTAGTAATAGTTACACCATTTTTTGATTTTCTAAGGAAGCCTAACATAGACAGATCCTTCCTCGGCAAGCTTTCTGATTTTATGTCTTAGTAATTCACCTAATGAGCACTTCTCTTCTAGCACCGTAGTTAGGTCATACCCGTCTAGCAAAAAGAAGTTTGGTTGTTTCCCAGTCGTAATTGCAGTTATTGCTTCTTCGGTAAAACCGTTAATCGATAAAAACATCCCTCGTGTAAAACTGCTTTTACCCTCTACCTTACCTCTGAAAACCAATAGGTCACTTTCGTTTATGGGTTTCTTTGTCCACTTAACCTCAATTAGATATGTGTTAGTATCTATCTCGACAGATCCATCTATCTGCTCACCACAAACCTTAAAGGGAGAGCGTGAATTTAGCCCTGAAGTTTCGAACAATCTGCTCAATAATTTTTCTAATCTATATCCTGCATCCTGCCGATTGTCAAGCTTAGAAAGATCATAAAATTCTGTCTTAAGTTCATACAACTGTTGTCGGTATCTTGTCTCAACTGACCCTTCTACAGGAGTTTTAATGATTGTGGACAAAGTATCTTCAAGAGACTCCAGAAACTTAGGATCATGTAGATCGGGAAACTTAAACTCCAACTCAAGCAGACATTTATTCAGTTCGTCAACCTCATTCCTTAACAATGGATTACCCTTGTTGTTTCTATAGGTTTTCCCTTCTAATACGACTGCTTCTATCAAGTTTTGAAAGCAACTTCTTTTTCTCTCGTATGTGTTTTCGAGCAGATAGATTATGGCAGGAAGCTTACTTCCACCATGCCAGTATTCTGATAATCCGAGTTTTGTAGCTACAGAACCAAAATTAACGTGTCCTTTCCACATTGGATTACCTGACGCTGGCAAGAAATTGGTAAGTATCTCCGCAAGCTTCCTTATTGCATTTCTTTGTTTAAATCCTAGTGCCATTCCTATTACCTTCGACTATCTTCGCCGTGCTTATCGTATAATGCTGTACTTTCTTCACTTCATTCCATTGATACTGGGCAGGGTTTAGTATTGGAGCTTGAAGTTGCGGTGCAGTATTGCAGTTGGTTACCACATAGAGCCAGAAACAGTCCGGCCTATCCTCGGCAACTCTTCTTTCATTGGGAGTAAGGATAATGGTGCCGGATTCTGCTCCAATCCCTTTTACTTCGATAAGGCGCAGTTCTCCAGAGGATACGTCAAGGCTGGTGATATCGTAACCGAGATTCTTTTCATGGACATCAAAGACCTTTCTGCCGCTCGATTCCTCATATTCCATAACCACTTTCATGGCAATTGCCTCAGTTTCATAATTTGGCTTCAGATTCTTCAAGGAATCGGACTGGGCTTCGGGGTGAGGAAGCACCACAATACTGGTGATACGTTCAACGCCCTGCAAGGTGAGTGACTTCTGTTGTTGAAGCTCTTTTCTTCTTTTCTCCCGGCGGGCGATCATATTGGCCTGGTGGTTTTCAGCTATTGCCAAGCGACCTTCGGCTCCGGCGACCCCTAGTTTTATCTCATCCTCCAGCTTACCAATTTCCTGATCTGCTTTACCGATGATCTCCGTTAGGGAAAGCTCAACGTGTTTCTCAACCCGCTTTATCTCATCTTCCCGTTCTGCTTTGATTTCATTCAGGAAAGGCATGAAGGCATTATCATTTAGCCAATTGAGGGCTTCCTCAGAGAATGCAACTGCTGGCAGTTCAATCTCTGATTCTGCAGCTATAAAATCTCCGATAATGGTGGGTTCTCGCAAGATCGGCTCTTTATACTCAGCAATTTCTACCACGAAAAGGCGCTCATGGATTACGATGCCCAAGCCATCCACTATTCTGGCCCGGTAAAAATCCAACCTTACTGGCTCTGAATGTTGCAGTGAGTAGTAGGCGGCACCGTTGGCTAGATCCTTTCTTGCCTTACTCTCTGTAAAGCGTCTGAGAGCTTCAAACAAAGGATGTCCGGGAGTAACCCACTCCAGATTATGTTTCTCTGAAGTAGTTCTGTCTGTGGTACAGCGGGGATATTGGTTGGCCATGGCAGGTAATTTCCAATCCGGCTCCGATTCGAATGATTTCAGATGCGCGGGAGTTTTACCAAGATCAAAGCTATGTGCTAGGCTGGGATGATCCTTGATTGTGAAACTTGCAATTTTAGCAGTTTCATTGATGAATCTGTGGATGGTCTCGGGTACTACTCTTCTTTCTTGGGCGAGGGCTCTGCGCTCGATGAGCATGCTAAGATTCAGCTTCTTGGATGCAAGTCCTTCCAAGGCATTCTGGCAGATTGCCCGGAAGCGGTCTTCATCCACGTTTTGCAGAATCCTGAGTTCCAGGTCAGCATCTCCCAGCTTCCCTGCATAATAATCTCTTAATATGCGTTCTATCTGATCAGAGGGCATTACCTCACCCACCACATTGAACACAGCATCATCATCCAAGGCATCCCGGATATTTTGGAGTTTTTCCAGCAGCTTCTTCAGAACCATGCCTTCAATGGTATTTTCAGCCACGAAGTTGAAGATCAGGCAATCCTTCTTCTGTCCATAACGGTGGATACGTCCCATCCTCTGCTCCAGACGGTTGGGATTCCAGGGGATATCGTAATTGAACATAATGTTACAGACTTGGAGATTGATGCCTTCTCCAGCAGCTTCTGTGGCGAGTAGAATCTGGATCTGCCCTTCTCTGAACATCTGCTCTGAGTGAAGCCTAGTCCCGGGCTCGTTACGAGAACCTGGTTTCATGCTGCCATGGATGCAGCCAACCGCAAAGCCCCAGGACTTGAGCTTTTCCTCTAAGTAATAGAGTGTATCCTTGAACTCGGTGAAGATCAAAAGGCGTCTGTCCTTATGCTCGAAGAATCCCTCTTGTTGGAGCAGAAACCTGAGCTTAGCCAGCTTAGCTTCCTGGTTGGCTAGCTCCACTGCTTCGGCTTCTTTGGCAAAAGCACGCAAATCGGCAATCTCAGCCTTCACCAGTTCTTTATTCTCAACAAGAGACATCGCCTCCAATATCTGCTCCAGCTTCTCTCTTTCATACTCCTCCATCTCTTCCCATTCTTCTTCATCCGGAATTGTTGGAGGTGCCTGATTAGCCAGTTTATAGGCATCCTTCAAGGCGTCTTCAAGGCGATTTGCCCTGTTTATCAGGCTCTTGCGCATAGCATAGGTGCTGGAAGCCAATCTCCTTTGATACATGGACATAAGGAAGCCGATGGCCTTTGCTCTTGGATTGCTACCATCTGCGGCAGCCAAAGCGCTTTGTCGCTTAACGTAGTTGGTGATGTTTCTGTAGAGATCAAATTCCGCACCGTCTATCTGGAAAGCAATAGTCTGGGTTATCCTCTTGGTGAATATCTTAGCTTGTAGCCAGTTTCCGGCGCTGTCTCTCTCTGGGAAATAGACCATTGCTTCCTTGGTTCTGCGCAGGTAGAAAGGGGCTCTTTGGTTTTCCATGGCATGGCGGATAGACTTTACATCAGCAAAAACGTCCTTATCCAGAAGCTGCAGGAAGTAAGTGAAGTTCTCGGGATCTCCCTTGTGCGGTGTGGCGGTCAAGAGAACCAAATGATCCGTAATGTCTCGCAAGTATTCACCTAGTTGATACCTGGCTGTCTTGCCACCCGTGGAGCAGGACATCCTGTGTGCTTCGTCAACAATCACCAGATCCCAATGAGATTGTTTTAAACCTGGCAGAATGTCTTCCCGTTTTGCCAAATCCAACGAAGTAATTATCCTATTATGCTCCAGCCATTGGTTCGAACCGAATTGGTTGCGGATGTTTGAGCCTTTGAGCACGGTGAATTTCTCGTCGAACTTCTCCAAGAGCTCGCGTTGCCACTGGAAGGAGAGATTGGAGGGGCATACGATCAGGATTCTATCAGCCAAACCACGCAGTTTCAGCTCCTTGATCAACAGACCTGCCATGATGGTTTTTCCGGCTCCCGCATCATCAGCTAATAGAAACCTTATCCTGGCAAGCTTGAGAAAGTAATCATATACCGCTTCAAGCTGATGGGGTAGGGGATCAACTTTGGATATGGATAGGCCAAAATAGGGGTCGAACTCGTATGCGATACCAAGTATATAGGCTTGCAACCCGAGCCTGAGGAGATTGGCATTCCCAGCGTATGTGTATGCGCTATCTATGATTTCAAGATCTTCAATCTGGGAGACAGTAAGATTGACCTGCCTAAATCTTTGGCTTTTTGTCCCTACCAAGCCTAAGACGTATACTTCGTTGCCCCCAGGAGTAATGGTTACAACCCTCATGGGTTCGTTGAAGAGGGGGCTGGAAATGATTTGATTAACCGCGATTTTCATGTATAGACTCTAACTAACTCAGGGTAATATCTGACTGAATCTGAATAACCTTATTCAAGTATTCAATAGCTGCTGCCAATAACCTGGATTGAAAAATCAGATATTCATGCGGAGCAGGCTCAAGCTTCTTTCCCAAATACTTCATCAACAGATCAGCCTTACTAAGGCTTCCGTTTAAGCTGTTCCAGAAAGGTGATGACGTTTTATGGCCTCCGAAGTTGTGCCTAATCGATCCAACGTCAATCATGAATTCGTGTGACCGGATCATTTTGGGAAGAGATTCTCGATTTTTTTGAACCGGACGATGCTTCAGCTCATCCATAATTGTATTGGCAGTCCTCTCATAGAATATCTTGAACATCGCACCCGCAAAACATATAAAATCGCTTTCATCTAGGCACATCGTGCTTAGCATATCATAGTCCTTATAGTCATCAACGCATCTTACAAACAGTTCCTCAGATGCTAAATTCCACTGATTAAGGTTTATCCTTCCTATCAATCTTTCAACTTCGATACGCTTTTTAAGTATCTCATTTTCCAAATGATGAATTCCAGCATCAGCTTCAATTTCTTTTTGATCAAGATATGATTTCCAATAGTCTCCATTGAACTCTGCTTGATCGCCATCTTTTTTGATAATGCCCAATCTTAGAAACTCACTATACTGGCTTGCCTTGTTATCTATCATGCATTTGACTTCATTTAGTGACTTGCATCCACAGTTACGCAACATATTCTTGTACCTTTCATCAAAGTATTGGCTTAGTACAGAGAATAGCTCCTCTTTATCAATTTCATCCATCAATCCGCTTGCGATTACTTTGGCATAGAATGGTATCCCACCAGATTGAGAATGGATAGTGGATGCTAAATCGATAATGATTTCTTTCTTAGCTCCGGCATCTAGCGTACTCAATTCGTAGCTATAAAAGGCTTGGAAGTCATCCCATTTTAGGGGTTGCAGATACTTCGTAATGCTGTTGTTTAGCTCAGGACTTCCTATAGCACTACTCATATAACGCCAGTGTATTGATCCAGACAGAACATAACTAAATAAGAACTTTGGATCAGATGCTAAACTTCGGATGTACATAAATCCGTTTGCTTCGCCGAATGTGCGCTCAAACAAGTGCTCATATTCATCAATAAGCACAGCAAAACGCTTTATTTCCATTGCACTACTTATAGCTTGAATAACTCTATCCAACAGCCCAGCAACACACTCGCTATCTCCGACGCTCTTGAGTAACTCATAATAGTCGTATTCAGTATCCATCTTGTAAATCGAGAGATCAAACACTCTTAATTCAATACTCTCGTTTATACATAAAGCAGCATTTAGCAGCATCGAGGAAATCCATCTATACGCATCGGCAGTACGTGTGATGAATGTCAACGACTTGAAATCTATCAATATGGAAATGACACCCGGGGAATCAGACAATTCTCTGTTTAAGCAATTAAGGAATGACGTCTTACCGCTTCTTCTTTCTCCCCACACAAAGAATGATGAACCGCTTAGAATACCTTCGCATGCATCATCAAGCAGCTTCTTCCTCCCAAACAGAAATTCTGGATCAGTTACTATTGAGCTTGGGTTAAACTTGCCCACTATTCCTCCATTTACTCGGTAATCTTGTGTAGTTTATCCAATGCATAGTTGAGATTTGGGATTTCTTTCCGAAGCCATCGCTCAAACAATCCAACACTTATTTTGAAATAGAACTCACCTTCTTCTTCTTTCCTCAAGAGAATTTCCTTATCGACCAATGTATCCAGGGTTTGTGCAACTACGCTCTGAAACTCCTTGATTTTATGCTCGCCCCAGATCCTGATAATCTCATGGTAAGGGGTGAATGGATAATTGGAATGTGCGATTGTTGCCAGTAGAGCACTGGTTTCTGGTGGATCTGCTGATGACAGTAGATTATTTGAGAATCTTTCGGCCTCAAGTCTTTGTATCACTGAATCTGGGTCATTTTCATTTTCTCCCGATAGAATCTTCACCACTTCTTCAACCTCTGGATACCCGATATATGTAATTTCGTTTTCAAGCGCATATTTTGCACAGTGGTAACAGATAATCTGGATAAAATACGGAATACAGAAAGATAACTCAAGTATGTGTTTTACGGCTAAATCTGTAAACTGCAGTTTATCGCCCATAGCATGTATAAGCTCTGCAGCAGCTTGCTTATTGATTTTTGATACTTTCATTTTTATAACATTCGCAAATTGCCCGGTTATGCCAAATTCTGGATCAGTGACGAGGTTATTTATATCATAAGTTCCGGCAAAAATAAACGATGCCTTGCCTTCCAAAGCGTATGATCTAAGTTGTGCTAAGAAACTGGAATCAATGAGTTTCTTTTTAATCATGTTTATTATGTGAGAAAACTCGTCTATGAGGAATACTGGATAAAATCCACTGGCATGGATTAAAGATAGTATCTCACCTAAATCCTTGAATCTTGGGTTATCTAGTTTATTGATCTGAGGGAGCTGCGAGTATAAGTCTCCTGTTTCACGGAGAGTATTAATTTCTTGTAGTATAGTTGTATTGATCAGGTACCTCCAAAGATCTCTTGCATTGTTTTGGGCGGCAGCTTGATCAAAATCCCACCTAATAGGACATAAATGGTAAGGTTGCCCAGACGACGTTATTTTCAACCCGTATAACTCAGATTTAAGATATTTGAGGATAGAGGTCTTACCAGTTCTGGTCAGACCAAATAGGATGTAGGAAAGAGATCTTTCAGGTGATTGAACATGGGTGGTTACTTTACTTATATCCTTTTCTCTGCCCTTAAACATGTGTTTATCGGGAATGTTAAGATAATTCCATTTTATATCTTCAACTTTTAAATCGAACGAATCTTGAGGTGAAATCGTAAACTCAAAAGAAGCTTGCTGATTGTCTGAACCTTGATATGAAAATGATGGAGCTACTCTTAAAAACAATGATCCCTTGTGATTAACTGGCACTTCTGCCTGGTATTGATAATAGTGATGATCATCAACATGTAGCTCCTGATTGAAGCTTTTTTCGCTAGTATTGAATAGAGTACCTTTCTCATTATCCAGTAACTCTATTTTTATCGCATGATTGTCCGTCGTTGCCTGTCCAGTATTTTGAATAACCACATTGATTGACACTAGGGTGTTGTCTCTACGATATACTTGAGGATCTACGTTAACTGACAGTCTTGGAATGACTGATTGGATTCTCTCAGACTCAAGTTTCAGAATGCTTTTCTTCCATGACTGTAGAATTGGGAAAAACGCGACTCGCCCCCAATAAGTTGGGTTACTCTCAATGAACTCGATGATACTGAATATCTCTGAACGTACCTTAACGATTATTGATACTCTTTCGTTGGCACCTCTTGTTTCATAAGGCTTGAAAATATTCACAATATACTTCAGCTTCTCCAATATCACTAAATCAGATTCAAAATATAGGGCTCTGAATTTCTCCAATTCCTGAATAATGTTCTCTATGTTACTAATATTCTGGGGTCTGAAGTCTATAAGCTTAGGAGATTTTGTTAACTCGACAAATTGCTCATTTTGACTCTTTCTTGCCTGAAAAACCTTTCTAAGGGCATCACCAGGAAGGTCATTTGTGGTTAGTTCAGTACCAGATAGTGTGCTTAGATACTGATAGGGGACAAGCCGCTGATTTACGGTTGATATCATGCCGTAAAATACTTTGCTGCCACCCTGAATTGAAGCAAGTTTATTCCATGCAAGCACATTAGTAGACCCAATTGTCACAACTGATTTGTATGCAAGTTCATTCAATTCTGATATTTTAGATGCTATACAGGATTTATATATAGCATTAAAATTGCCAGAGAATATTTCCTCAGTAATAGATTTGTTTAGTCTATACAGTAGGACAGCCATCTGGATTTTTAAATGATTAGTTAATGGTAACAACATATTTTCTGGCTTCACCATAGCCTGCAGGTTAACGCTTTCTAAATAATAACTCGAAGCAGTATCTGCTTTCAACTGCGCGGTTTGAGGATCAATAGTTTTGTTTATCATTAGGAGTTGTTTCTTTAAATCAGAGAATATTGTTCCTGCTCTTAAGGCTGCATATCTAGCCAACAACTCGTAAATATCTGTTGGATCATAGCTGCCAGGATTCAAGTCATTATAAGCTTTGGCCGCCTCAAGGAAAATTGGATACCTTTCGGACATCTCAACTTGATCTTTGATACTAGTCATGGCTCTAGATTTTAAGCGTATTGCATCATCGATAGTCGGCTTGTTGCCTTGTTTTATTATGCTTTCATCTCTATAGTCGCACTCCTCAATATCAAACCTTAACATGGGGCTAATAATCTCAACCTGATCATCGCCTATATCTATTATGGGAATCTCAATATATTGGTCAGTACCAGAAGCAATATCTTCTTTTACTTTGTCGACTTCAGCTAGAGCATTTGCTATCCCAGTATCAGTTGGGTATTTTTTATTCAACTCGTATAGAATATTCCTAGCTTTTTCGAGAGCCCTGTCTTTTAGAAGTACTCGCGCTCTTTGAAAATTATAATTTTTCCTCTTAGATTCTGTATCTCCATTTATCTCTAAAAGTCGCTTATAATCGCCATCCGCTAGAGTCCATTCATTTTGTAGTTCATATAACTGGACACGAGATGTTATGAATCCCACCTCTTTGTCAGGAAAATGCTCCAAACCATAATTGAACAATTGAATGGCTTTTCCATATTGCCCTAAGCGCTGGTAGGCAGTTCCTATTTGGATTAGTTTTGTGGCATCAGTTCGTGATTTGTATCGACTATATAATGAGTCGATAGCTTCAATATCACCGTTGCTAACTGCATAATTTATTTCTTCAGTAAGGTTGTAAAACTGCCTTTTTTGTGCTTGTGGTTTTGAAGGTATCCGTTTTAATGGTTGCCGGGGCGAGATCGGTGCAGCTGAATAGATGCTTTTTCTAGGCACTTTATCAATAAGCTCTTTAGCAGTTGCGAGAAGATTGTTGTCATTAATCCCAAGAACCGATTCAATAGCAGTATTCATCTTGCTTTTATATAGCATGTAACTTAATGCCTTACGCGAGAATTCAACTAACTGAGTATTTTCTTTCACTATGCTCTTGCAGTGCCTGATCAATTCCTCAAGTTTTTCGTAGAATCTTGTTTGTCCAATTAAATAGATATAATAATCCTGCCAGGACGTTAGATCGGAATTTGCAGACCTCAACGCATAAGTATGAAGGCAATTAAACGCTGTTTCATGATCACCATTGATGCAAGACAAAATGAAATAGTTCCACGCAAGGTCCGTATTACCAGGATTATCAGCGAATAAGCTGTTAATCTCCGCAATAGCGGGTTGAATCAAGTTGATTTCAGGGTCTTTCTGGTAACTCACATAAATTGAGGATAAACGCTGAAGTTTTTTGTCTATGCTGGTCTTGTTTTCGGAAGCGTTTCCAAATTTGAAATCAAGTGAAGTGACCTTATTGTGTATTTCGAAATCATCAAGATAAGAACAATATGAGAGTGCCTCACTGTAGTTTGTAATACGTTCTATGGTGAAATCTTTTGTTTCTTTTTGAACGTTGAGCGAGGGCTGAATAAGTGATGTATGGTTAACTGAAACTAATTTATCTGCCTTATCTGTTGGAGTGATTTCTGATTTTGTGGGCTTTATTTGGGTTTGATCAGGAATTGGAATAGTTGCGGGTTGTGAGATTTCCATCTTCTTTACGATTTCGAATAGAACTATTATCTTGTGTGTCAGCACTACGGGGTTCTTATCTACCACCAAAGTCAGATGTTCAGAACTAATCTCATCCAATGCGCCAGTAATCTCGCGGCCACCATCAAGAGTGATTTTAACAATGTCACCCTGCTTGCATTTCTTCCTTATTAATTCAATCATTTTTCACCTCACAACCTATAAATTTCCATTATGTTAGAGTGATCAAAATTGTCAATACTTGAATGAACTCATCACGGCATCTGCTTACTCATCAATGTTCTCGCCGTACCACACCTTGAATCCTTCATCGCTTGGTGTTATTCCAAATAGTGAGCAATACTCGCCATATGCTCTGTAAGCATCTGCAAGTTTTGCAGCTTTGTCATTACAAGTTCCGTCTGTTTCAGCTGATTCCTGAGAGTAACTCCTCTGCGGATTGTTACAGATTTGATTAAGCTGTTCGATTTGCTTCACGGTGACCATCATTTTGAGCAATTGATTCATATAACCAAAGTACATAGCTCTATCCTCCTTGAGGTTTGTTTGTGTTGTTGTGTTTCATCAATTAAATCAGAGCACTCGTTCTAATTAAAGATTGAGTCCCAGATCGACTTAATCGCGTAACCAACCCCTACCGCTATTACAACCGGAGCACCTACCGTCAAGGCTATGGCTGCTCCACCAGTTATCCCTGCAGCAGTAACAGCAGTGGCAACAACTGCACCGCCAGCAGTAGCAGCTGCCCCTGCGCCAGCAGCGGAAAGTCCACTTCCGACGGCTTCTTTCCCAACATCAAGGGCGACCTCACCCAAGTCTTTCGATCCATCAGATAGATCACAGATCCCTTGGTATACGGCGAAACCGGTTCCAACTACAGCTCCTGTTACTGCACTTCCTTTTGCTGCAGTGGTGCAAGCCTTGGATAATCCAGTGAACCCGTTAACTCCTGCTTTGGTTGCTATAGCTTGAGTTGTTCTAGAGCTTATACCAGACGATTTAACTGTCTTTGATACACCGTCCTTTGCTAATCTCGCGGTTAGTTTTGCGGCTGTCTCCTTGGTACCCAAGATCTGTGCCGAATTGTATTGCCCGTTTTTCACTTGCTTAACTACTTTGCTTATCGAGTTAGCTGTATCCTTCGCTTGGATTCGTCCGACGATTTTGCTGCCCTGTTTTACTACAACATCGACTGTTTTTGCATTTGTGCTCTTTGTAAGTGTGGCATTTATCCCTTTAACCATGTTTACCGGATTGTAGTTGATCCCATCCTTGATCAAAACTTCGTGTACAATCCCTTTGAGTTGTGGATTATTGCCTGCTCTTTTCAGGGACTCGTTAATCACCTTCGCTTCGTATCCGTGTCTGATCGTATTATGGGCATGGATGTTTTGAGTTCTTCTTTTCATCTGGATAACCCCTTATTTGTTATTGTGAATTTTCTGGTGGATGCCCTTAGGTAAAATGGCTAGATTAGCAGGCCGGTTGTCAGTCTTTACAGCGTTTTTATGGTGAACTTCATATCCTTTGGGGATAGTATGGCCTATCTGCTTCTCAGCAACTCGTCTGTGGGTGTAAGCCCAGCCACTGCCACTTAGGTATTGTTTGTAACCATTGTTGATTCTAAACTTACTCATTGTTATCTCCTTATGTGTTTTGTCCCTATTACAAGCAAGGCGTTCCAAAGTGCTCTCAGTTTTCTTTATCTTATTGCATAACATAGATATATCTAATTAGGAGAATGAGATGTCAATCAACAATATGTTGAATGATTTGAATAATATATTGACATTTCACGTGGTGTATCTAACTTAGTTCCAGAGGTGAGTATGAACTTATTAATCAGTTGGATTGGGAAACATGATTGTGAAAGCGCAACAAGGCGGGTAGAACCTTATGGCCCTATTGAAACTATACTGGCTAAGGGCAATCATTCGATAGATGAAGTATATGCTTTCTACCAGTACCCCTATATAGATCGCTATGAGTTGAACCTGAGGCGTTATCTCAATAAAATCAAAGAAAAGTATAACTGCACAGTATATCCCATTGCAATGCAAGACGATCTTGTGACATCAGATATTACTGTGATGCATAAACTAATGAGTGATGAGGTTGCTAAAATTCTTGCAACAAAACGCAAAGCGACAGCACTTTACTTCAACACATCTTCTGGAACTAATGCCATCACGGTCTCATTTATAATACTTGGCAGGACTCAATATGATGCAACCCTACTTCAAACATGGACTGATACTCCGAGAAAAACATCAAATGTGGAAGAGGTAAACTTTCCATTTTCGATCAGCTTTGACGTACTACAAAAACAACTACCTGCTGACACTAAAATGAAAAGACAAGTGCTATATGGTGATGTTAGAGGGAAAGAGATTATCGGGGAATGCGAGACGATAAAATCTGCGATTAATGATGTTCGTAAATATGCCATGTTTGATCGTAACGTTCTTATCACAGGGGAAAGCGGTACAGGTAAAGAGCTTTTTGCTCAATTATACAGGGATGCTTCAGCTCGTGATAATAAGAGATTTTTCAGTTTCAACTGCGCAAACCTGCCCGATACATTGGCAGAATCTGAGTTGTTTGGACATGTTAAGGGCTCATTCACTGACGCAAAGGAAGATAGACTTGGTCTGTTTAAACAGGCTCATAAAGGAGTTCTGTTTCTTGATGAGATAGGAGAGCTGTCCCACAATCTTCAGGCTAAGCTTCTAAGAGTGCTAGAGGATGGCATAGTAAAGCCCATAGGTAGTGATAAAGGAGAGAAGGTAGATGTAAGATTGGTGTCTGCCACAAATAGTCCTGATAAGCTTAGACTCGATTTGTTTTTCCGTTTATCCGAAGGTATCATTGAGCTACCCCCACTCAGAAGTCGTGGAAAAGATGTGGTACTTATTGCAGACAAATGCTTAGAAGACACTAATAAAGAATTGTCAGATTTAGCTTCTAAAGCAAAATTCTCTATTTTGTACCAAGCAAAGAGCTTCGATAAAACCGCTTATGGATTTATTTTGAGTAATCAATGGGAGGGAAATGTTCGAGAGCTCATTTCTGTTGTAAGGCGTTGCTGTATACTTAGTTCCGATCCAGTGATAACGGCCGATACATTAGCCCGAGAGTCCTATAAAAAGCGACCTTCGGAGAACAATATTTCGTGTATCAGATTCCCGATATCTGAGCAGCTACGAGTTAATATAGAGGGGAATTGTAATCTAATGAGTGACATTCAAAAGATCAAGCTGGAAGCCATTCGGGAAAGCATCGAAACAAGCTCAAGCCAAAGTCAAGCTGCTAGGAAACTTGGTTTCAGAACGCTTCAGGCGATGCAGAATCATCTAAAGCAGGAGAAGCCATAGCTACATGCCATTAACACCGACTATTCGATTAATCTAAAACACCCAATCCTATTCAAACTCCGGAGTTGACCTAATATACCTTTCAGGACTTTTCTGCCGATTTTGGGCACGTTTTGGCGGGAGATAACCACATAAACGTGCTTCCTCAGATCAACTACTTCAATCGATGCCAGAGCCTCCAGATAGATATAGACCCACTGTCTGGATTTACCTATGGTTTGGGCAATCTCTCGGATGGACTTGTATCTGCCTTGTTCCAGAATGTCTAATAGCCTGTGGGCATCCGCTATGCTGAAAGTCCAGCCCTTGTAATGCTGATAGCCGATCCTGGCTTGGTAACGGTTGGCTCGGACGTAGATAGGAGGACAATCTTCAATCTGCTTGATTGCTTGGCTTTGGAGCAGTTCAGGTAATAGCTTTTCTGTTACTTCTATGTTTACACTGGTCAGCTTGGATATTAGTTCTGCATTGAACAGACGATCATACTGATTGATGAAGTTGAGGATAAGATCTTTGTCTGTCATTCTGACCTCAATCATCCAGATCGGCTTGGGAGACTACTTCAAGGTTCTTGTATCTGCCGATTTCTTCCACTGAACGGATAAGCTTCATGGCTTTGCGGACATTGCCGCAGGAGTGGAAGTGGACATATTCCACAATATCAGGATGGAACCTGATTTCCAGGATCTCACTGCATAACTGGGCGATGTCTTTCTTGGGCAAGTCCTGGAACTCATAGAAGAAGTTGCATCTGTCGAAGTAATACTCGTTGATCTGATTGAGCTTATCCTTGGCATTCTGCATCCCGACCAGGATCACTATCGCTGTGGTCACATCCACTATATCCCTGATTGCACCTAAGAGCTGGGGATGCCGGAAAGCGTAGTCTATCTCATCAACAACTATGATCGTATCCTTGTGATCCTCCAGAACCGTTATACACATCATGAAAAGGTCATTAGCTGTACCGTATGGGATGTAATCTCCCATACCAAACCTCTTGTATAAGGCCAATAGCAGCTTGGTGGCAAAGGCTTTAGGGGTGGTAGTCGCCTCCAGCCGGAGATATAGATAGCCCTTACTGAAAGCTATACGACTGGCATAAGTGGTCTTTCCCAGTCCCGGTCTGCCATAGAGCAAGCCAAGTCCCACCATCTCCAGCTTGGGTCGGGTTTGCAGGTATTCGATGCACTTGTCTGCGGCTATCACGTTCTGCGTTCTGACGAGTGTTCCCTGTTTCATGTTATCCTCCTATTAATTTATCCCGATGCGTTTGAGGAGTTCTGCTCTAGAGAGGTGTGCGAAGGGTGACTGCCCAGTCCTGGCATCATCCTGTGCTTGCTTATCATCAGGCACTTCTGCTGGGTTGGAGATCGTTTCCGTTGGATCATGATCATCAGTTTCTGTACCTGCATCAGCGGTTGTTGTGGTGGAAGTGGTAGCTTCATCTTTATCTGATGCTTCTTGTTCTGCATGGGCTCGTTGTTGAGCTTTGTAGTACTCTCTGGCTGTTTGGCTGAAGCCTATCGCAAACTCCAGGGGAGGTTTATCATTACTGGTCTGGTATTCGAGTCCTATACGTTCGAATGATTCTTTGATTTCCTTGAGGATTATCCTATCCCGCTCCTGCTCTGCCAATCTCTCCTTTTCCTTGGGATCAAGCTGTTCCCGTTGTTCCTGACTCAGCATATCCGGATGTTTGGGCAGTCTCATCATCATCTTTCTGGTCATCTCCTCGATGATCTCGTCACTATCCTTGGGCGGCGCTTCCAGCATGGGAGGACTATTGAAAAGCGCTCTGGCACCCTGATCCTCCAGTTTCTCCTGCTTGGCTGTGGAGTTGCTCAAGATTCTATCAACCGCTTTCTGTGAGTTCACCACCCACTTCTTAGCATTGCGTTCTTTCTCCCGCCTGAGGCCCTTGATCTCTTTGTACTCCTTGTTGAGTTCCTTATGTGAGACTGCCTTATCCATCGAGACCTCAATGAACGGATGCTGCGTCTTGCGGAGTGCTGCCTGGCAGATGAATACATCGTTCTTATCATAGACCACTATCCATCTGGCATCGCTGTAATCGAACCGGATGATACAGGGCTGTCCCACATGATTAACCAGTTCCCGGTGCCAGTAGACCTTCTTATCCAGTCTGATACCCTCCGCGCGGATATTCTTGCGCTCCATCGCCATCATCAGGAAGTTGAGCCTGGAGATCTCTATCTGGCGACTCTCGGCTATCCTGGCAGCATTGAAGACTTCATAAGGTGTGCGTCTGTTAAGTGAGGTATGCGGTGTCTCTCCATAGCAGAAGCGTACGTAGAAGGCGATCATCTGCATCGTCTCTTCAATAGTCGGTGGCTTACCGGTATAGAGCTTCTTAGCCCAGACTTCATTGCGATTCAGCACAGATGGCTTGTCGTCAATCGATGCGCCTCTAAAGGTAGTGATGAACCGCTCAAACTGCTCCTGGAAGGTCTTGAAGAAGCGTTCGATGATCTTGGCTTTGGCATTGTAGCTCTCGGCGAATCTTACTCCGATATTGAGCCGGGGGAAGATACCACCCAGTTCCTTGTTCAGGTCATGCTCTTCCCATCTCTCATGAAATAGTTTGGCTCGGAATGCTTTGCCGTTATCCAGATAGACATACTTGGGTAGCACCGCCATCGTTCCGCTATTGTTATCGGCGATCTGAGCGCAGTTGATAAAGCCATTGCGGAAGGCTGTCAGGATATGCTGGCTATCTTCGGTAAAGGCAAGTGATGCTCCCACAGGATATCGGCTTGCCCAATCCATCACCATGATCATCGTCATGCGTTGGGCTCTGCCGGTCTGAGGATTGAGAATATCGAAGGAGAGGGTATGTCCATCAGCCACCCAGACCTGTCCCACTTCCAGAGTGCTGTCATCTCTCATAATGCTCTTGATGAGATTCTCTGAGACAAACTTGCTGCCATCTCTGGCTTGATGCCATTCTGCCGGATGCCTGGCAGCCCATTCCTCGCACCAGCGTCTGAGCGTGCGTTCATTGGCCTGAGATTCAATAATCCCGTTTCTGCTCATCTGTTTGAGGTTAACGATGGCAGAACCGATCTTGATGCGATTGGGATTAAGCAATAGATGCAGTAGGTATTGCTGTTCCTGATAGCTGATCTTGCGCTCTTTGTACTTGCCTTTGCTCTTGTGGATCAGGGCATACATATCGAGATTGGTCTCATGGTAGATGCGCAGCCATTCCCGTAGCGCTCTCTCTTTCCTGGGTCCTTTGAGGTTGTAGAGTTCTGGAACCAGTCTTTTGCCGTTATAGTCACTGGTGATCCGTTTCCAGGCTAATACTTTGGATTCTGCTCCATACAACCTGCGAATCACTTCCTGGCAGAACCGACCATAGAGCTGAGCCTCTTCCTTGTATAATAGCCGTTCCTCTTCTATCGGAGCCAGATCAAGAAAGTCACTGCCGAAGTCGATCACCACACCATTTTCCTTGGCCTCGTGGATCAGAGTGAGCTTACGTTCAAAGTCCAGATAATCTTCATAGGTCTCATAGACAAGACCATTGCATAAACCATCGATGCATGTATTGAGATGAATTTGTTCTGTAGCCGCCCGCCATTTTTAGTTTCTAAGTGACCTTTTTGGTCTATTTTCTCATTTATGTCTCATAGAATCCCTCTTTTGAATCCCATTTTT
>JAHDQK010000082.1 GCA_018433885.1 Candidatus Cloacimonadota bacterium | reverse complement strand
CTTGTCGTAATTTCCAAACACCCTGTCGAACATTCACCCAAAATCCCCAAATATTTCCAAACCTCCATATTCTCCCTATCTCCCCATTTATCACCACCTTACATCCACCACCATCTTTTCCAAACACCCTGTCCCATAATAGTGTTGATGAATTTACATTTGCTTGTGGAATAGCTTCCGTGGGCTAATCTCGCACTGTTTTACTAATTGAGGGTTTAAGGGAGATTCAGTATCTTACTGCGATGGCTGCCATTATCGCCAAAAAACCGAATCAAACTTTCCAGCAAATGTTATGAGTAACGAAGATGTTAATGAAAACAAGTACAAAAATGAGAGGAAAAGATTCCACAGCCGAGACGAGAATCTTTCGGCATACATGCAAGAAAAAAGCCCCACATCAGTGAGGCTTCCATTACTGAATATCTGCTTATTTCATCAAGCTCAGTTTGCGGGTGATCGTCCCGTTCTCAGTTTGAATCTTCAGCAAGTAGATACCATTGCCTACGTTGTTTCTGAGCTCATCCATGCCATGCCAGATGAAGCGATGTTCACCGGAGGCGAGTGAATCTTTATGTAGGGTTATCACTTTTTGTCCTTTCAGGTTATAGATAGATACATCCGTCATCTGAGCCTTGGGAAGCGAAAGCAGAATGGTGGTGCTGGGATTGAAGGGATTTGGGTAAACTGAAGCATTGAACACAGGCATGGGAGTATCTTCATCAACAGAAGAAACAGCGGATAACACGAAGATACCGGTTCCAGTGTTGGTAATTGGAGTGGTGTTGTACATAAAATCAGTGAGTGAAACAGAAACGGGTACGGCAGTATGGCCGTTGCCAATCGCGCGGAATCTTAGCTTCAACAAGGGCATTCCAAGTCCGCTGAGCGGTTGATCCGTCTGGATAGTAACATGAACCACGCCGGGGCCGATGATCGTGCTTTGCAGAACCAGATGGGTTTCTGTAAGTGTGCCCTCGGTCTGGATGTCCTCAAAACCGATTAACTCCGCATTGAAATTGACCTTAAAATCTACATGGGTGACGTTCCATGATGGGGGTAGATAGGTGCTGTTCATCGCCATGGTGCCCAACTGGTTCATGCCCACATGCATGGCATTTGTAAGTGTGATTCGGGATTGTGCAAGGGTGGCAACTGGTGCGGTTACGTCTAGGAGGAGGGGTTCCACGTTTTGTAAGATTTGTCCATTATACTTCATATCCACGGGGCCAAAATAGAAGTTCCCGGGTTCTATTGCGCGGAAATTGAACTTGAAGAGATCCCCGCCTCCCACGATGGGGGTACTTCGGTTCCAGGTAATATTCAAGTAGCCATTTCCATCGTCGACCACCTGTAAATTACCATTGGCGGCGAGGGTGCCGTTGAGGTCGTATCCTGTATATTGCATCGCCGTGTGATCGTAGAACAGGCTCAGGCTGATATCGTCAACTTCCCAATCTGCTAAAACCGGATAGGTACTCATGCGCAGGGTGAAAGGATCTCCCGCGCTGGGTGAATTTGCAAAAAGCTGAATCCGGGGTTGGGTCATGGTGTAGTTTGCCGGGGTAGTGTTTGTGATCGCCGCCTGATACAGATTGAAGGAGTTACTTCCGGGAGTGATTGAGTTCAGGTAGTAATAGCCGTTGTAAGAACCACTCCATCCGAAATTGAAGTGAAAGTAATCTGTTCCCTGATAGCCATCGCAGTTCCAGGCGTGGCCGGAATCTGTATTTGATCCGCTGTAATACATCGGGATTCCATTATCCAGCTGAGTGCGCAGAAGGGACTCCCACTGAGTGGAGGAGTAGCTTTGTTTTTGGTTATAGGTAGCGCCGGGATAACCCCAATAGCTTTCGAAAGCGTTTCTGGCTTTCATACCGTTTGAGCCGGAGCCGTCTGGAGCGAAGCCCATTTCCACAGAAACTGCCGCATGATACATCAGAGTAGCCACTGGGATGTTTGAGCCGCTCACGGAGTTTGGCATTTCGTCCCAAAGATAAGTAGTGTTACCATAATTAACTGATTGATAACCATATCCATAAGCATAATAGCTGGAGGAGCCTTGACCGGTAATAGGTTTGTTCCAATATTTCATTACCTGCGCCATGGCAGTAGCCACGCAACCTACATAGACTCTGCCACCGGGTCCTGCCGGATCCAAGGGGCATAGTTCGTTATATGGCCAATCCTGATTCCAGTTTGTTTTTAGAAGTGGGCTTACATCACGGTTCCGGGGCATTGAACCAAAGTCATTCGCACTGATTTCCTGCCAAAGTCTTTGATTTTCAGAGTGTTCAAATGAAGTTTCACGTACTCCGACTACGTCTGATGCATAGAATTCCAGCCACATCTGGAAAGCAGGAGGCATGTCTTCAGGATCCTTTAAAGCCAGCGAAGAGTAGGCAAGAACCGGGCGTAGATTGTTATCTGCCGGAACAACCGCGAAACTGCCGTTGGTGAAGTAAAAAACATACAGCTCTGGGAGTTGATGGTTGGGGATTTCGGCTTTCAGACTCATTGCCCGCAACTCGTTGTTCCGATAGGACTTCAAGCTCTTTAAGGTGAGCGCTTCTCCATCCTGACGCCAAGTAAGCCAATTCTGAGCCACACCCAAAGCCTGTGCCGGAGATACAAACTCGGCAGTCATTCCCGTACAGAGTAAGAGCAAAAGCCCTGCCAGCAACCCGCATTTAATGCGATTCAAGTGATTCATATTACCTCCTGAAAGATACTATTATTTAACCAATCTTACATACAAGAAATGATCCAAAAACAGGAATATCAATGATGAGACCGGCTTTTATGGACATACGGAGGACTATACATCTCTTGAATACATGGATATCTGAAGGTATCCATGTTCCTCCGCTTCAAATGAAAACTCCCAATGTATCTTACTTTCAGGAAAATCTAACTTGACTTTTTTTGCGCTTGTGCAGAGCATGCATGAATGAAGAAAGTTCCGGGAAACTCCAGTATCCTCTTTTTAGCCCGCAAGTATCTGAGCGGGCGTAGCCGCATTGGCGTAAGCAAAAGTCACATTCTTACCCTTTGCGGTATCGCATTGGGGGTGATGGCTTTAATCACGGTAAGTTCTGTGATGAACGGATTTCGTTCAGACATTCGGGAACGAATAATCAGCACTCTTTCTGAGATGAGACTCAGCGCCATTGATGCGGAGTCCATTTCCAACTACCGGGAGATCGTCTCCAAGATCAATTCTCTAGGCTATCAGGCATCCCCGGTGGTGAGAAGCGAGCTGCTATTGAGAGGCAGTAACCAGAGTACCCCAGCGCTAGTATTTGGAATTGATCCCACCACCCATGTGCAGATCAGTCCTGTTCTGAACAAAAGGACGGATAATGACGCCGTTCACGGGATCATTGCGGGGAGCATAGAGAATCCGGATTTTGCCGAAAGAGGAATTGCCCTGGGCTCTGGTTTGGCGGCAGAATTGGGGCTCTATATCGGGGATCAGGTACAACTGATCTCGCCGGTGTTCAACATTCCCAGTCCATTTGGTTTGTTACCCAAGATACAGGTTGTGGAAGTGATGGCGATCTTTGCTGCCGGAATGCCGGAATACGACCAAAGTTATGCGTTTGTCCCACTTAAGATTGCTCAAAGTTTTGCGGGATATCAGGACGCTGTAGATCTCATAGAAATCCGCAGTCAGAATCCTGAGAAAAGCAAGCAGCACGTGAAAAGCCTGCAAGGCATGTTTAGTGGATACAAGATCGAGGATTGGAGTAGTTACGACGCCTCATTATATGGCGCGATACGTTTTGAGAAATTCCTCATGTTCATCATTCTGATGTTCATGTTTATCATCGCCAGCTTCAACCTTACGGGTTCTCTATTGAAGTTGATCAGCTTCAAGAAAAACGAGCTTGGCTTGCTTAAGGCATTGGGTTACAAGGATAAGGATCTACGAAGACTGTTCCTGGTTCAAGCGATGATGCTTTGCACTTTGGGAATAATTATCGGTCTGATACTAAGCGGAGTGCTGCTCTATATTCAGGATCGTAACCAGATCGTGAAGTTGGATGAGACGATCGTATTACCGGTACAGATTCAATTAAGTGATTATATTCTGGTGATAGCGGTGTCCTATCTCTTGACTTGGATCAGCATCCTATTACCTCTCAAACGGTTGAATAAAATAAACGCGGTAGAATTGATTCGCCGCGCAACATAATATTCTGGAGGAAACACAAATGGAACGCAAACAAGCATTTCGGATTGCCATCGAAGCGGAAATCCGCTCTCAGAACCTTTACAAGGCTTTGGCAAAGAGCTTTAAAACAGCTGAAACAGAGCAGTTTTTTAATCAATTGGTAGAGTATGAGAAGAACCACGAAACCAAGATGCGGCAACTTTTTAAGCATGAGTTTCCCAACGATAGTTTGGTGCTGATAGACTATCTTGATATGCAAATGGAGGGGGTAGAACTAAACGATCCCAAACAGGTGCTGGAGTTTGCCATCTCGCGCGAAGAATTAGCGCAGAACATCTATCAAAAGCTGGCTGAACAATCCCCGGATGCCTCCACCAAAGACCTTCTCCTGCAGTTTGCCAAAGAAGAAGTCATGCACAAAGAACTGCTCTTTGCCGAGCTGGAAAAGCTTCATGGCATCTTGCAATGGTTTGATCCCTCGGAACTTACTGGTTTAATGGAGCATTAAGGGAATTTATGCCACGAGATCAGAGCGACCTGTTTGAAATGCAGGAGATAAAGGAACGCAAAGCTCCTTTGGCAGAAAGACTGAGGCCCAAAACCCTCGGTGAACTGAAGGGACAGGACAAACTGATCTCAGCGGACTCGTTGCTCTCACAGATGATGATCCGCAACGATTATCACAGCTTCATTCTGTGGGGTCCTCCGGGAAGCGGAAAAACCACTATTGCCCGGATCATTGAAACCAGCGCACCACACCGCTTCGTGCATTTCAGCGCTGTGCTTTCTAGCATCAACGACGTTAAGCATGTGATGAAGGATGCGGATTATCAACACAGGAGTAAGGGTGAACAGACCATCCTCTTCATCGATGAGATTCACCGTTTCAACAAGAGCCAGCAGGATGCCTTCCTGCCATTTGTGGAGAGCGGAGCGATAATCCTGATCGGCGCAACTACCGAGAACCCTTCGTTTGAAGTGATTCCCGCGTTGCTTTCCAGGTGTCATGTGTTTGTGTTGGAATCTCTTGCAGAAGAAGATCTGAGAGAGATTCTGCAGAGAGGCTGTCTCGAACTAGGGATCGAGGAAGATGCGAACGTAATCGGTTGGCTCGCCCGCAACTGTGGGGGAGACGCACGCCGCAGCCTGAACGAATTGGAACTGATCAAGGACTTCTTACAGAAGAATCCGCATCCCAATATTGAAGTTCTGGCGAAGACTCTTGCCAAAAAAACCATGTTCTACGACAAAAACCGGGAAGAGCACTACAACCTTATCTCGGCATTGCATAAATCCATGCGGGGCAGCGATCCACAGGCTTCTTTATATTGGTTAGCACGGATGTTGGAAGCGGGAGAGGATCCACGCTATGTGATCCGCAGAATCATCCGCTTTGCCAGCGAAGACGTAGGCTTGGCAGATCCTCAAGCTCTGGTACAGGCAGTGGCGGCAAAAGACGCACTGCTTTTTATCGGGATGCCGGAGGCGAGCGTTGCCCTAGCCCAAGCAGTAGTTTACTTGGCTACTGCGCCCAAAAGCAATGCTCTGGATAGCGCCTATCAGAAAGCTGCAACAGACGCCAGAAAATCCAGCCACTATGGCGTTCCTTTGCATATTCGCAATGCTCCCACCAAGCTCATGAAAGACCTAAACTATGGCAAGGATTACCGCTACGACCACGACTTCGAGAACAAATATAGCTACCAAAAATACTTCCCGGATCAGATGAACGAAACCGTCTATTACGAGCCCGGGGAATTCGGATTTGAAAAGGAAATCGCCAAGCGCATCGCTTGGTGGAACAAGCTTAGAAACGAATATTCTTAAGGCAAGGAGTTACGATGATTATCTCTACCACACCAAGTTTGGAGGGATTTCGCATCATCCGCTATCACGACATTGTAACCGGTGAGGCGATCATGGGAGCAAACATCGTGCGTGATCTGATGGCATCGATCACGGATATCGTGGGTGGACGCAGTGGAGCCTATGAGAGCAAGTTGCGCGATGGCCGCTTGGAAGCGATCAATGAGATGAAACAACTCGCCGCACGGATGGGTGCAAACGCTGTAATCGGCGTGGATATCGATTATGAGGTGGTGGGGCAAAGCATGTTGATGGTTTCCGCTTCGGGAACTGCTGTCACCATCGAAGCCCTGAACTAATTTTCCCCTCTGTTGTATTAGCAAAGCCTTCCCATCCTCTATGTTCTGAACAGTGGCGGAGAGGTGTCTGCCCTGTATCGATGCAGTTCACACTGCATGGAGACGGCTTTGACACAGCTTGTCGATGGCTGTGAACGATGGGCAAGAAGAGAAAACACGCGGGAGCTCAATAAGCCGGATTCTGTGATCCCCACTGGGGATTGATGTCTATCCCTCTGGGCCAGAACTCACGCTCTGGCTCAAGCTGCCTACCCGGAAGCGGTGTGGGCACACCAATGCTTCCCTATTTGGCATTGCACCGGATAAGGCATTCCTGGCTGCCACTGTCACCAATGGCACCGGTGGTCTCTTACACCGCCATTTCACCCTTGCGCAACGCCAAAGCCATGCTCCGGAAAGTATCTCTCCAAGCAAGGTTTTGGCGTTGCGCGGTTTGTTTCTGTGGAGCTGGCTCTGCATTGCTGCAGCTTCCCGTTAGGAAGTATCCTGCCCATGGTGTCCGGACTTTCCTCTGCACCCAAAAGGCGCAGCAGACATCTTTCACTCCCGCGCTAAAACATCACTCTATATGTAGCCTGCAAATTTTCCCTCAAAACCAATCCCTCCGGATTTTATCACAGATAACGTAGTTGATCTCTGTCGGTAACGCCTGCGAAAAGCTCGATGAAGGGCTTCACGGGGCTAATGTTGATCTTGGGAAAGAACACTTCTTCGATCTGGAAAAACCCCACAGAGGCATTCATTTCTACCTCGATGCGGATGGGTTTTTCTTCACCTTTCAGGATGCGAACTTTTTGAATCGCCGAAGCGGAGGTGCGGTGAATATCCCCCGGGCGAACTTTTGTGGAGAGCATAGCTGGGATTCTGGCGCGTCCCTTTTCCATGTCGCTACCATCGCCGATCAGCACCAAACCTGCCTCCAGAGAGTGGATCTTGTGAGTAGCCATATGGCCAAAAATTCCTTCTATAGCTATCGAGCGGATAGCCGCTTTCAAGTTGAATTCATCAGGTTGATGAATAGCATCCAGCACCCTGTCGATAAAAGGGGTAGCGATCTGGATGCTGAGGAATTCATGGCTGTCCCGGGCGATACTCATCCCCAGGTCGTGTAAAAGCGACGCCATGATCACTCCCACCAGAGAGTCATCCGCGGTGCCTACTCTTTCTTTCTCAAGATTCATCTGGATGCCCGCTTCATTCAGTAACTTGAACATTTTGATCGTATTGAGAGTAGCTTTGCGCATGTGGACAGGGCCATGGTCGTTGTATCCCAGTCTTTTAATTGAAACTATATTAGCATATTCTTGCAGGGCTTGTATTTCGGGATCGGCAAAGAGTAGCTCCGTAGCTTTTAGTGCTTTTCCAGAAAGAAGCTTGAGAATTCGCTCTTCCAATTGTTGTTGTTTTATGGATTTATTCATTTAATTATCTCCTTTAAGAAATGTCCGCTTTCAGCCTTATCCAGAGCTGAACAGCCGATGCCACGACGGCGATCGCGATGGATATGGTGCCGGAAATCATCAATACATCAAAGATCAGCTTCGATGCCAAAGAGCTTTGTCCGCCAATATATGCTTGCATGGCATAATACAAAGATCTGCCCGGAACCAAGGGAATGATCACGCAGATCACAAACACTGAAACCGGCGTATGCATAAGACGTGCCACAATCTCCGAATATATGCAAGCGATGCTAATCGCCAGAAAGACCGAAAGCAACATTGATTCTGTGTAATACAATATAACCAAATAGCTTGCCCAACACAAACCACCACCCAAAGCAGTGAATAACACGCGAATTCCCCGCAGATTACTTCTGAGAGAAAATCCCAGAATCGCCAAAAACGCCCAGCAAAACTGCATCAGAGTAAGAAAGTCGAAGGGCCGCATTATGACCACAACTCCCAGATCTTAAGCATTGCGCCACTTCCTGCTACGATTCCTACCGTCATGATGATGGCTTCCACTCCTCTGGCTGTTCCTGCCACGAGGTCGCCACTCATGGTATCGCGGATGGCGTTTACGATCTGCAAACCCGGAACCAGGATCATGATTCCCCCTATTATAATCACATCCAAGCGGATAAAAGGCACCCAAATGTCGATGGTTTTGGCGATCAATACGATCAACATGGCAGCCAAAGCGTTCAAGAGGAATCCGTTTATAGGAAGCTTGGAAATGTATTTGAGGCTGGTGGCAACCAGGAAACCGACTATGAGGGCTACTCCGAATTCGCTCCAGGAGCCGCCGAAGAGGAGGCAGAAGAATCCACTGGTAGCTGCGCCACAGACGTTATTCACCCACATTGGGTAGGGTTTTTGAGTATCGATGCGATTTAGTTCGCTTTCCAGATATTCACTTTTGTTGTGGGAATTCTTTGGACTCGAGTCAGTTTCCAAGCAGTTTACCACTCGACTGATTTCGGTGATTTTTCCCAAGTCTATGCGGCGCTGACCAATGCGTTTGATGCTGGTGCTCAGCTCACTTTCGCCATCACTGAGAGAGAGGAAGATCCCGGTGGGAGTAACAAAGGATTCACAATCCGGATAGCCCAGGCTGATGCAGATCTTCTTCATCATCAGCTCCACCCGGTTTGTAGCACCGCCACTTTCCAGGATGATCCTCCCGGTTTTCAAGGCTAGTTTGCTACAATGTTGAATGCTGAGTTTGTTCATTCATCCTCCAGATTAATCAGCGTGAGAATATCTTGGGGCAGCCCCAATATCTTGGCGATTTTCAGCGCGTCCATGGGTGGGGTTTTCTGTGTGTTCAGGCTAATCAATTCATAATCCATGGCATTTGCCAGATACCTGAGCCGTTGATGGATGTCTTCGTATGTGGTTGCGTCAAGTGCACTTTGGATGCCTTTGATCTGGAACTGGCAGATTTCTTTTAACATGGCTGGGGCAGTGAAATGGGTAGCGGCTACGGTTGTGTGTATGCTGTTCGCCAAATACCTGATCACAGCTGTAGCCAAGGCTTCACCTTCTCGAGGATTGGTGCCTTTGCCAAATTCATCCAGTAAAAACAAGCCGCGACCGGGACGTTTGAGAGCATCGCAAAATGCAACCACCTCGCTACCGAAGGAGGATAGGTTTTCCCCTTCATCGCTATGGTTGTAGTACACAAAGTCGTAAAGCGGCATGCTTACCTTTTCAGCGGGAAGGGGAATAGCCCGTTTGATGAGTTCGGAAAACTGAGCCAAGCACTTGAGGATGCTGGTTTTTCCCCCCATATTGGGTCCGGTGATCAGATTTGCCCGAGTGCTAAATGTCAAGTTTTGCTTCTGGTAATTCCGATTGGATGCTTCCAGGGCAAGTTGAAGCGGTAAGTTGCGAGCTTGAATCAGTTCTATTTCATCTGCTATCAAGGGGATGCAGCAGTCGTATTTCCTTGCGAAAGCTGCCAGCGAGAAATCCCAGCCCATTTCTTTAACGGATTTCACCGCGATTGAGATATCGGCTACGAAAGCTTGGACCTTCTTCGAAAGCTCATAAAGGACGGCATTTTCCTCGGTCTCTATCTTTCGCTTTAGTTCTGCCAGATCTGCTTTTATCGCATGAGTTTCTGGATTATCAGCCAGAACATAGATCAAGTTTGCGATGCTTTCTCGAGAAAGGATGAAGAACCCACTATCCGTGATTTTTGAGATCAAATCGGTCTGAGAGCGGGAAAGAATGAATTCATCTTTCAGGTTGGGTAGATCCAGGCTTCGACGGGCAAGAGCCAGATACTCTTGCCGTTTATGCTTCAATAACTGGCTAAGAGCTCCGCGTTCTTTATCAAGATCACGCAATATGCTGCTATAGAGAGGGGAAAGACGGAAAGAGGGGATTTTGCCCTGTTCCGGGTCTAGAAGCTGGAACAGTTTGGATAAATCTGGGAGGTCATAATGATTCAATCCCCGTTCTATCGCATGACTTCTAAGGAGCTGATAGTGATATACATAAGTCTTGAGTTCAAAGAGTTCGTGGATCGCCAGACAGTCTCGGTGATAGATGCTCGGCTCCAAGTCCACAATATGGGCAAAGAGGTTCTGCCACTTCGCTGTGGGGGATATAAAGAGATCATCCATAAACCGCGCGCATCGGCTGTAGCTATCCACAATCTCTTGCTGAGAATGCCTTTCCGTAGTAAGCTTGTGACGCTTCACTGCTTCCAAAAAGCTACCCGGAACCTCGATCAAATCGAAAATCTTGTCCAGCCCCAAAAGCCGGTTTCGCTGTTTGTTCATCTTATGTAGATCATCCTTAGTTTCAGCTTTTAGAGCTTGCCAATGGTGTCAATGATTTTTATCTCACTGTCGGGATGGCCATTTTAGTTCGGATGTGAATACTTCTTGCTGATGATCAGGGTTTCTGTGTTGAACATCATCGCTACATACCAAGCAAAGATTATCGTTCAGAAAATGATCTGACTGCGAAGTGCTTGACAAAAAAGGGCTTTCGGTTATCTTGAAGCTAAGAACAAAAAGCAGGAAAGGTGATACATGGCGCTACTACTCAAGACTACCAGATTTGTTGAATCCCAAATAGACACATTCTTAGATATTGTGAGTGATGCTGCCACCACATTTCAATTGGCGGTGGAAGATTATCTTGAGGGTAGGCTTCCGCAGTTTGAGGAGCGTCTTACCCAGCTTCGCGAGTATGAGCACCGTGCGGACGACCTGCGGGTGAGTATAGAGCGGTTTCTTTACGAGAGAACACTGATCCCGGAGAACAGGGGGGATGTGCTAGCTATCTTGGAGAATACGGACGAAGTGATCGATAATATCAAGGATTCCTTGCTACAGTTTTCCATTGAGTTACCCCAGATCCCAGTAGAATTGAATGATCTATGGATGCAGACTACGCGCGCTTCCGTAGCGGCTGTAGAGCAGCTCGTCTTTGCCGTACGCTCTTTCTTTCGGGATCTCGCCGCGGTGAATAACTACATCCACAAAGTGTATTTCTTTGAACGTGAAGCGGATCATATCGGAGAGCGCCTACGGCGTCAGATATTTGGCATTGATATCGAGCTCTCCCGCAAGAGCCAGTTGCGCTTTTTTGCCATCCACATCGAAAAGATCTCCGATGCTGCGCAGAATGTCTGCGACCGATTGTCGATCTATACTATCAAAAGGCAGCTTTAACCAAGCATGTTTTTCTTTTACCTGTTAAGCGGTTTGTTCCTGGGTTGGTCGCTGGGAGCGAACGATACCGGGAACATCTTTGGCGCGGCGGTGGAAACCCATATGCTGAAGTTCAAGAAAGCCGCCTTGATCGCTGCGATATTTATCACCTTGGGAGCCGTGTTTGAAGGTAGCGGTCCTTCCGGCACCTTAGGCAGATTAGGCTCGGTGGACGCTTTAGGGGGAGCCTTTACGGTGTCTCTAGCGGCGGCGATTACCATTACTTTGATCGTGAGAGTTGGGATCCCGGTTTCCACCTCACAGACCATTGTGGGTGCGATAATCGGCTGGAACATGTTTTCCGGCAGGCTCACGGATTACCGTTCTTTGATCACCATCGCATCATCTTGGGTGATGGCATTTGTTCTCTCCGGGAGCATAGCCGCTCTGCTCTTTCACATCGCCAAGCCGATCGTGAACCGTTCCAAGTCGCATCTTTTGGAGCAGGACGTTTTCGTAAGGTATGCTTTGGTGGTGGTGGGGGCTTTTGGAGCTTATTCTTTGGGAGCAAACAACATTGCGAACGTGGTGGGTGTCTTTGTGCCGGTCTCCCCCTTCAAGGATCTCAATCTGGGTGGACTGATCAGCATCACGGGTGTACAACAGTTGTATCTTTTGGGAGCATTATCCATCGTGGTGGGCATCTATACCTACTCCCACAAAGTGATGCGTACGGTGGGCAAGGATCTCTTTCATCTATCTCCCATTACTGCCTTGATCGCTCTTAGTGCGGAGGCGATAGTTCTGTTTCTGTTTGCATCGCGGGGGCTTTATAATGTGTTACTAAGTCTGGGGCTTCCGACAATTCCCTTGGTGCCGGTTTCATCCACGCAAGTGATAGTAGGCGCGGTAGTTGGCATCGGGCTTTCCAAAGGCGGAAAGAACATTCGTTATAACATCCTCGCCCGCATTTCATTCGCGTGGGTAGCGGCACCAGTCCTGGCAGCTTTGATAAGTTTTACCTTGCTATTCATCATCCAGAATGTATTTGAGCAGAAGGTACAGCAGGAAGCCCACTATATCTTCGACCGGAAATCCATCACCAAAATTGCGGAGGAGGGGTACGACACAACTGCGCTATCCACCGTGAATGGACGTTCATTCCGGGCTGAACGGGATATCTATCGAGAGCTGGCAGATCAGGATAAACTGGATCGTGAACAGATGCTTAGGATCATCAAGCTGGCAGAAGTGCATCATCTTAAAGTGGATCCTGCTAAATTGCAAGCCAGCGGGATGGTTGCGAGGTTCAGCGAGAGGCAACTGCAGCGTATTGACGAGTTGAATGGAAGAAGCTATCGCCACAAATGGCAACTGATGGCGGACTTGGCAAAAGAGGAAGAGTTTGCTCTGTTTAATCCTCCCCGAAGCGAAGTACAGAAGAACTACAACCGCGTGTTGGAGGGTAAGCTGGATCTCCTCTTTCGCGCATTTGTCGTCGATGATAAAAAAGAATAGATAATGAATCCATTTGTAGAAAAGATCCTGCCGCTGATCGTGGCTTTCTTTGCCGGAGTTCTTGCCAAACGGCTGAAAATGATGGGCAAAGAAGATGCCCCGATTCTGCTTAAATTTGTATTGAATATATCGCTTCCAGCTCTTACCATCATAGCTATTAACAATGTCCGGGTGAGTGCTGATATGCTACTAATACCCGTCTTTGCCATGGCGGTGGTGGTCTGTATGTTCCTGATCTCCAACTTGGTGAACCGCAGGCTGAAGCTGCCCAAGCCTATGTTCGGGAGTTTTCTGGTAGGGACGATGATCATGAATACAGCTTATGCGTTACCCTTCTTTCAAGCGGCATTTGGAGATGAAGGGCTGGCAAGGGCATCTCTTTTTGATATCGGCAATACCTTCATGATCTTCACTTTCACCTATTATAATGCGATCAAATATGGAGAAAATGCCCACACCGACAGGATCGTGTGGAGCAAATTTCTGAAACTACCGCCATTATACGCGATGTTGATTGCGTTTCTGATCAAGCTTGGCGGACTGAACCTGCCCCAGGTTTCGGTGAACTTCTTTTCTCTGATAGGGCAGCCCACCACGCCACTGGTGATGATTGCTTTAGGATTGTATTTCGAGCCCAAGCGCAAGAACATAAGCAAGGCATTTTTGGCGATATTCATCCGCATGGGTTTGGGTTTGGGGATAGGATATTTGCTGGCTATGATATTCAATTTGCAGGGGCTTACTGCCACTACGGTGATTGTTTGTTCCGCATTGCCAATAGGCTTTAATACCCTCATATTTGCGAATCTGGAAAACATGGACAGGGAGTTTGCCGCGACGATGGTAAGCTTCTCGATCATCATCGCCTTGATATATCTACCGCTTTTAATCTATCTATTCAAGGTTTAGAGACCTTTGCAAGGGGCATTCAGCCCGGATTGACGCCTAACGTTTGCGCATTTGCGCCGTGCTCTCCCTTATATAAAACGGTTCCAGATCCGCCAAAGCATCGCCTTGATGCACTCTGGGGGCGATATATCGGCTGAGTTCAAACAAGTATTCCGCTTTCAACTGATGATAATATGGGGGAGCGTAATCGAGAGTTATATCTGAACTGGATGCTATCTCAGAGATCCGGGGAACTCCGCTACCACAGAACACATATCCGTTTAGATCCCAATTAAGAATCTCTTTTGGAGTGGTTACACAGGGTGGAATTGTGGAGCTCAAATCCACATCGAAGCCTGCCGCATACACTTCCTGCATTTTTGCGTCGATCACGCTGATGATCTTCTTCCCGCTTATCATGCAAGGTAGAGCTGCAAGCTCAAAAGAACTAAAGCCCAGCACCGGGATGTCTTGCGCATAAGCGATCCCTTTGGCAGTGGCAAGCCCGATTCTGAGACCGGTAAAGGATCCAGGCCCCAAGCATATGTAGAGCTCATTTATGTCCTGAGGTCGATAACCACAGAGTTTCATGGCAGCATCCAAAACCGGCATCAAGGTCTCGCTATGGGTGATGCGGATATCGAAAAATGCGCTATACACCAAGCGCACACCGTCGTGGATCGCTATTGATCCGGAGGTTTGGGAGCTGTCGATGGCGAGCTTCAATTGCCGCTCTTCAAAAACTCGTCGTAGAGTTGCTCAAAATGGAGCTTATGTTTAGCCTCGTCGGCAGCTAATTGGCGGAAGAGCTTGGATAGCTCTGGATCTGGAAACTTAAGGCTCATCTCGGTATAGAGTTTCTGGGAGTTCTCTTCCCGCTTCATGGCTCTGATCAGGATATTTTGATAGTTGAGCTCTTCTTGATCTGGTTCTTTGGTGAGATATTCGCTGATTTTCAGGTTTACCACCTTATCAATATCTTGGGTGACAATACCTTTCTTGCGGATGGATTCGATTACTACGATATGCCCCATCTCCATTTGTTCCAGTTCTTTAAGCATTGCATTGTGAGCGTTGAATTTGCTCTGTTCTTGCAAACTGCGATAAAACGCCGCAGCCTCATGTTCACGTTCTACGGCAAAATCCAAGATTTCGTTGAATTCTGTAATTGTCATGCTTCCTCAGTTGAACTAATAAGCTGGAAAATAAATACCGGGAAGCAAGCGATGCTCCCCGGTGCTATAGGTTTGTTAATCGACGGGTTCAAACATGTCTTTGCCGACACCGCATTCCGGGCAAACAAAATCTTCGGGGAGTTGTTCAAACGGTACGTTGTCGTTCTCAGCGGGATCGTAGATCCAGCCACATGCGATGCATTGATACTTCTGCATGGGAATCCTCCAGGATTTTAATATGTCTCAATGTGTACTTCGAAATAGCCCTGAGGATGATTGCAAACAGGGCATACCTTGGGAGCATTGTCCCCTTCATGAATATAACCGCAATTCAGGCATTTCCAAAAGACTTTTTCTTCTTTTTTGAATACTTTGAGGTTCTTCACATTTTCGTAGAGCTTGCGGAAACGCTTCTCGTGCTCTTTTTCCACTTTTGCCACCAGTCTCCAGGATAGAGCGATCTCTTTGAATCCCTCTTCCTCGGCGATATCGGCAAACATGGGATAGAGCTCTGTCCATTCCTCGTTTTCGCCATTAGCGGCAAATTCCAGGTTCTTGATCGTTGCGTTTTCGGTTTCACTCCAGCCAACGGGGTAGGAAGCAGTGATGTTGATCACCTCGCCTTCAATTCCGTTTTTCAGAAGGTGCCGGAAGAAGACCTTGGCATGTTCTTTTTCGTTTAAAGCAGTTTCCATGAAGATGTTGGCGATTTGCTCATAACCTTCTTTTTTTGCAGTTTTTGCGGAATATTCGTAGCGCATTCTTGCCTGGCTTTCGCCGGCAAAGGATTTCATCAGATTCTCTGCAGTTCTGGTATCTTTAAAGGACATTCATTTACCTCCAGGGTTATCTAAGCTTTCCACAGGCCGTGCAGGTTGCAATACTCCCGCACCGACTCCACTTCAGCGTGTTTAACAGGGAATTCCGCCACAGGTGCTTCACCGGGTTTGAATTCATGGCGATACACTTTTTTGGCAGTTAATACTTCTACAAACGCGATGTAGTGCTTTTCTTCCATCGGATGCGGCACGGAACCGACTTCCACTTTGATGGAATTGCCTAGGTCAGTAACTACCGGGACGTGCTTTTCTTTTGCAGCATCTACGGTGTTTTCTTTGAGAAGCTTCATGGGTTCGCCGCAGCAAACCAATTCACCCTGGCCGGCATAAACTGCCTCAACCACGTTTCCACATATCGGGCAGTGCCATACTTGTCGTAGAGTTATCATCCTTACCTCCATATATTTAGCTATCTGTGCCAAGGATAGGATTGGCAGTATCTTTTGTCAACAGGAAAATTGGAGAATATGACTCGAGGGAGATGACAAGGTTTTTACACTATGGTAATCGATCGTGAAGATACGCCCCAGCCATGCGCTGTTGGTAAAACCACGTTGGATATATGAGTAATAGGAAAAAGTTCAAGATGGAGTTTACGGATCACGTGGTACGCAAACAATCTCTTTTCTGTAATGCATTAGATTTACCAGCATTACAGTGGATTTGTACCAGCGAGATTTGTGCAAGGTATTGCAACCCCATTACCAGAAGCAGTTTCCAAGCCGGATTGAAGCAATCTGCACTGCATGAACGTAGCATGGCAATTGCTTTGACAAATGGGCTTGCTATCTGTCAATCTTCCGGAAAGAGGTTAGGGCTTCAGCGAGTACCAGAACCGGGTTTATAAACTGGGAATAGCTGCCAGGCTACGCTGGATCCAGGGTCTAACCTCTTGCATGAAGACCCTGCGAATCTCACATAAGGCTACAGGGTTCAGTTTTCCGCTCCATTCGTTCATGAATATCTTTTTGAACTCAATTGCCGGGCAGATAAGGCGATCGGGAAATCTTTCGTGCAGAAAGCGGGGAAGCCTGCCCCCTGGGAATTTTACGTCTGTCCGCACATCCAGAGAGTAGTTCCCAAACTTCTTGCCATCCAGGTTTTTGCGGAGGTCTTCCACCAGAGGATACAGGTTCTGCGGCATATTGCTTCTCCCCAAGATGATATCCGGGTTTTCGCTTTGGGGGTCTGGTTCAGCATCGGGCCCACCCCGGCGATGATTGAAGCTGTGAAGATCCAAAACTATCAGGAAGGGATGGAGATTCAAGAGCCGCTCAATTTGATAAACGAGAGTATTGTACCAATCGTCGTAACTCGCTAGGAGGTCATCGTACAGGGCTTCCGGGAGTTCAGAGTTTCTGGTTTTCAAGCCCCATGCGTCTTCCGGTTCCAGATACACGCATTGTTCGCGACGGCGGTTGAGATCCACTGCGAAACGGCTGGTTTCCACAATGATGTGGTTGGAAAAGTACTGTGCAAACTGCCCGGTGTAGGGGTCTTCCTCGCGATAGCGGTCGATATCTGAAATGCTGGTGAACCGCGCGAGGGCAGGGGGGACTTGGTGGCCATGATGAATTGCCAGAGCCAAGACGGGTATCTTGCTATCTCCGAGATTGAATTTTGTCTGGATCATTTAGTCCACCTGGTAAGTTTCCATCAGTTCCATAAGTTTTTGCAGGATAGAGAGGTAACGCTCTACGTCAGCGGTCTCGATACTACTTTTATCCATCCAGATTCCCAATGCGTTCAGATCCGCTTTGCTGATAAGAGCAGCTTGGGCAAAGAGGTCTTTACTGGTTTGAGGATATGGTTGATTGGCGAGGAAAAAGAAGCCTTTTAGAGCTGGAATGAGAGCAGTTATGGAGCGTCTCATGGTTTCCCGCAGGTTGCGGTTGTTCAGCTTTCCTTCCAATACTATCTGGCGGGTAAGCAACCATTTGCTTTTGAACTCCCGCTCCATTTGCAGGCGTACGTCTGCGGGTTGAATTTTGAGACTTGCTAGAAGGTCTTCTTTTACCAGCAGGTTCACGCTCTGGCTACTGATGATGTTGATGAACTCAAGGGGATACGAATCCAGGGAATAGTGGATGAATCGGCGGTTAATGATTAGCGGAAGAGCGAGGTTGTGTTTATGAACATATTTGGCAAGCGGAGCCAGCTTGTCCAGCCATCCATCGGGATCTTCATCGAGGATGATAACCGCATTGTAGTAACCCAGTATGTCTTGATATACATACACTTGGATCAGTCTGTCGGCAACGTTGCCGAGAGCATTCATAATGCCATCGTAAGGGTGGTTCATGATCCCTCCTCACAGTATTTCGCCATATAGGCATTTGCGCAGTTTTTTGCCAGATTGCGTATTCTTCCAATGTAAGCAGCACGTTCGGTAACGCTAATCACGCCTCTGGCATCCAAAAGATTGAAAGTGTGGGAACTTTTAAGTAGCATATCGTAGGCAGGATACACCAGATTTGCCGCGATCAACTTCTGGCTTTCTGCCTCATATTTGGTGAACAATTCAAAGAGCAGAGAGGTATCCGCATACTCAAAATTGTAAGCCGAGTACTCTACCTCTTTATTATAATACAGATCAGCATATTTGGTGCTAGGGCTGAACTTTAACTGGCGATAATCGGGAACATCCTGAATATACATTGCCAGGCGTTCCAAGCCATAGGTGAGTTCTACGGAGACGGGGAAGATATCCACACTGCCAACCTGCTGGAAATATGTGAACTGAGATATCTCCATACCATCCAACCAAACTTCCCAGCCCAGACCCCATGCACCCAATGTGGGGGATTCCCAATCGTCTTCCACAAAGCGGATATCGTGTTTGCGAATTTCGATTCCGATCGCTTCGAGGCTTTTAAGATATAGGTTCTGGATGTCGTCTGGGCAAGGTTTTATAATCACCTGAAACTGGTAATAATGCTGAAAGCGGTTTGGGTTTTCTCCATAGCGACCATCTTTGGGACGCCGGCAGGCTTGGGGATAGGCGATGGAGCAGGGGGCAGAGCCTAAGGCACCGAAGAATGTGGCTGGATGAAAGGTTCCGGCACCCATTTCGATATCGTAGGGCTGGATCAGATTGCAGCCTTTTTCTGCCCAATAATTCTGAAGGCTAAGGATGATTTTTTGAAATTCCATTTCTATTTTCCTGTGATTTTTCTACACTTCTGTTTCAGATCAAGAAGCCCCTTGCGGAGTTCTAAAAGTTCTGTGGCGATGGCAGGGAGGGCTACGCTTACTTGCAGTTTTTCCTTGGCGATTGCCTCCAACTTGGCGTCCTGACGGATGTCCTTATCCTGCTTCAGCTTCTGTCGGGCACCCTCAATGGTGTAACGCTGGTTGTAGAGCATGTCCTTGATCTTCTTGAGAGTCTCAATCTGTTGCAGGTTGTAACGTCTCTTATGTCCGCTCTTCTTGGGCCTGATGGCGGGGATTTCCGTCTCCCAATAACGTAAAACATGCGGTTTAACGTCCAGGAGATTGCTAACTTCGCCAATACTATAATACAGCTTTGTCATGAGGTTCTCCTCGGAAAGATAACACTTAAGATACAGATGGCCATGCCAAGAAACACGAAAATCCAGGGGTAATCGTGGATTCTCTGATATAGTGGCACAGTGGGGCATACGTATAGGGGAGCGGAGATGTTTGTTCTTCGGAAAAGTCCCGCTCGAACCAAGATTTCGCCCTTGGGATTGATAATCATCGATATTCCGGTATTGGCGCTACGATAGATTTGGATGCGGCTTTCAATGGCACGGAATTTTGCCATCATGGCATGCAGCCAAGGTCCGTAGGATGTGCCAAACCAAGCGTCGTTTGTGATGTTGACGTGGTAATCCGCTTTACGAAATTCTCCGTCTTCAGTATAGAAGTTTGCCTTTTGCATGAAGTGGGGAAAGGCTAATTCGTAGCAAATGGAGGGTGAAAACTCGCTTCCACGGTTATAATACCGAGGAATCTTTGTACCAAATTCCCAGTTTGCCTGACCGAATTGCAACTTCCAAAGCACGGGAAATTGATCCAGCCAGAGCATACGTTCACCCACAGGGACAAGGATGTTTTTGTAAAACAACGTGGGAGTGGTTCCCCGGACATCAAATAGAGCTGCGGCATTGTAAGAGTAATAGGGCATGGGATAGTCTTCCGGAGCTCTTGCGGCATGAGGGAATCCTGTGAAGATGTTTACTTTGTGTTCATTCTGGATGGATCTAAAATCCTGCATAATCTGGGGGTTCAACATCAGATAATCCGGAATGGCAGCCTCGGGATAGATCAGCAGATCGTAACCTTTGTGGGCAGCATCTCGGGTGAGAGAATCGTATATCTTCATGATCTCTCGATACTTGGCGTCGTCCCATTTTTCGTCCTGGTGGATACTGGGCTGCATCACAGCGATGCGATCCGGATGCATAATAACCGGCAGAGTTAACAGCCGGAACTGACCATACCCAAACCAAAGCAACATTATCCCACTAAGGGGAAAGAGATGCCACAAATTGCGCTCAGAAACCTTATAAGTAAGGTAGTTTATGCTGAGGATCAGAAACGCCAGAAGAGACAGCCCACCTATCTCCAAAGCCTGGAGCAGGACGTGGTAATCTGCCAGAGAGTAGCCGATGTTCCACCAAGGAAAGCGCATCTCGCCAAAGTTTTGCAAGAACTCGAAGCTGATGAAGACGGCGATGAAGATCAGATAACGCAGGGAGGGGAATCTCCTCCAGATCCGCGCTACGACAATAAAACAGATCAGGTAGTATAAAGAATAGAGCAACCAGATGCCTACCAAACCACCCGGGGTTACGGATCCTATCCAGTAGAAAACGAGAGCGATCTGAACAAGGCTAAAAATTACCGCAGATACAGCGTGGTCCCTTAAGCTGTGGTTGCCTCTGCGGAAATAATATAGCAGTGGGATGAAGGCAAAAAACACCATCCAGCCCAAGTATATAGGCAGACGCGAAAGACTGAGCAGAATCGCGGAAATCAGTGGGAGGTGGAAGGTTTTAAAGAACCGGAGCATAATCCAACTTGAGCAGGCGTACTTGATTTCCCACCACTATGGATACTACATCACCTGAGATGGTCATCAAGCCCACTCCGGGGGTCATGGGCAGCCAAGCAGCGCTCATTTTGCTTACCAAAGCATCACTGCTGAGGCTGATTGCGTTGTTATAAGCATCATACACGAGTTGCCCGGAATCGTGGGAAACGAACTGTCCGAGCGCAGAAAATAGAGAGCTTTGACCTTTTACACTGTCAAATGCAACTACATAATCTCGGTTGGCATACAGAATATCAACTTTGTTAAGATCAAATTTTCCAAAGCGATATAGCTCTTGTTTGTCCAGCAGGTCAAAAGCGATGATCTCGCCAGAGGCAGAGTCGTAAACAAAGATATTCTGTTGGTTGCCGAGGGCTATCTTAGTAGGCTGCTGTACATAACCCAGTTCCATAGTTCCCAAGAGTTTGCCGTCGGCATTGAACTTCTTGATCACCTTTGCTGCAGAATCCAAGGCATAGATGTGGGAGTCGTTTGCCATGGCGAAATCCGAGAGGTTCAGGAAATTTGTGGGTTGGTTCCCCATCCCGCCAATAGCGTTGATCTGCCTGCCATTTCGCCAGAACAGGATTTCTTGGGAGTTGTGGTACATGGCAAAGATTGTCTTGGTGCCCGGATGGTAGGTGGCTTTGAATATATCTTTGTCGAAACTGACGGTGTCGAATAGGGTGAAAGTGGAAATCTCCATGGGTGCTGGTTTACGGGTGCCAGCACAACCCACAAGGATCAGTACTGCAAAAGTGATAAGAATAATGTTTTTCATCGTTCACGCTCCTAAGATTTGCAGGTCTTTCAGTTTTCCTTGGATTGAGGGTTTGTTGCCAAAGCGATTGTATTCCAAGGTATAAGCGATATTTATGATGCTGTTTTTTTTGAGCAGAGTGAGGTAATCTCCCAGGTTGTAACCGATCAAATCCAGCGGGATGCCATCCTTTACAACCTTAAGTTTAAGGTGGTTTCTGCCTACATTGTAAGGATAGTTTGACACGGAGACGTTTCTGGTCATGAAAGTTGGGCGCAGGTTCTCTGGTCCAAAGGGCGCGAACCGCTCAATGCTATCCAGTAGGAATTCGTTGATGTCGTAAAGCTCGATCTCGTGGTCGATAACCATCGGTGGCTGGATCTGTTCCAGCTGCAAATGGTCTGCCACAAAGCGGGAGAGTTCGTTTTCGAAACGATCCAGATATTCCTGGTAAATTGTGAGACCCACGGCGTATTTATGACCGCCAAAACTGTGCAGATTATGTTCAGTGTGCTGAAGAGCCGAGAATAGATCAAAATCCGCGACTGAGCGTCCGGAACCGCTGCCAAAGCCATCCTTGAAGGAGATCATGATCACCGGGCGGTAATATTTCTCTACCAATTTAGAGGCAACGATACCGATCACGCCCTGATGCCAATCGTCCGAAGATACTATCATACAAGGAGTTTGCGCCATGTTTTTGTATTTTTTCTCGATGATCTCGCAGGCTTCGTGGAATGTCTTTTGGTCTTCCTGCTGGCGCAATGAGTTATCGCGCTCGATCATTTCCGCTAGCTCCATACTGTGGGTTTCGTCGGTCGAGATCAAGAGTTCCACTGCCAGAGCCGCGCTGCCCATTCTACCTGCAGCATTGATGCGGGGGGCGATGCCAAACACAATGTCAGTGGTATCCAGAGTGCGTTGGTTCAAGCCGCAAAGCTGGATCAGAGCGTTTAAACCCAGATTCTTCATTTCGATGAGATGTTGCAGACCAATCGAAGCGAATATTCGGTTTTCTCCGATGAGTGGGACAATGTCTGCGATGGTTCCTACCGCTACTAAATCCATATATTTCAGTACGTTTTCGGCATTGTCGATACCCAATGTGTGGTACACTGCCATCAACAACTTGTAGGCAACTCCTACTCCCGCCAAATGGGGGAAGGGGAACTTGCATCCGGGGATCTTGGGATTAATGATGGCTAGCGCGGTGGGTAACTCGGCTTTCGGGTTATGATGATCGGTGATGATGATCTCCATGCCCATGTTTGTGATAGCATTGATCTCTTCCAAGGCGTTCACGCCGCAATCCACGCTGATGATCAGTTTACTGCCATTTTCTGCAAGCTGATCCAAGCTTCCCAGAGAAAGTCCGTAGCCATCGATCATCCTGTGAGGGATGTAGAAATCGATGTAGGCACCGATGCGTTTGAGCCCCAGATACAGAAGAGCGGTTGCGGTGGTTCCATCAACGTCGTAATCTCCATAAATGGTGATTAGTTCTTCATTTTCAACCGCCTTCAGGATGCGTTTGACGGCTACTTCCATGTCCTCGAAGAGGAATGGATCGGTAAGATGTGTCAGATCGGGATTGAAGAACTCGCGGATGTCCTGCATATTGTGCAGACCGCGCCGATAGATCAGCTCCGCGACCAGTTCCGGAACCTTGAGTTCCGCACTCAAGCTTTGTATAGCCCTCACTTCCTCAGCATTCAGACCCGGTGGAATCAGCCACTTCTTGTCCATGCTATATCCTTTATTCAATTTATTTAATATCAATATGTTAAGAGGCATATCCGGGAGCGGTTTATGATCAATGGGTACCGTGTTCAATACTCGAATCTGCTTTTACACCTCTATAAAGCCATTAATTGAGTTACTCAAATCTTGTAAAGAAGTTTTTAAGATAATCCGAACAGCCATCTGTGCGCGTGGATACTAGGGACGGAAGCTGAAGTAATGGTACTCTAGAGATTTTCTGCTTGCCAAAAAATCAAGAGCTCGGAGAATGCCAAAAATAATGAACGAAGAGAGACATTGATGTTGCAACTCATGAATTCCAGATTGCTCTATTGGGTACTTCTGGGAGTTTTCTGCACTCTAAACTTGTTGGATGGACACTCCACCTACCAGGTTTTGAAACCATACTACTATCACAGGGAGCGTAATCCAGTAGCCCGATGGGTGTTTCGCAGAATGGGACTGCCCCAAGGGATTGTGGTCTTCAAAGCCATTATCTTGGGGATGTTGATCCCGGCGATGAGCTATTATGCCGCACATGATCCTTTCACTATCAATATTGTACTGGTGGTAAGCGGGGTTGTGTTCACGCTGGTGGTGCTTCATAACTATCGTGTATATAATCGGATAAAAGAGGAGAGACTGCGATGAAAAAGGCAAGACTGATCCTGGGTGGGGGTTCAGCCTATGGTTTGGCGCATATCGGGGTGATCAAGGCAGTGATGCAACGCTATGCGATCAGCGGAGTGGTAGGAACATCTATGGGAGCGATCATCGGTGGGTGCCTGGCGTGTGGAACCGATCCCGATGAGATGTTGGGCTTTGCCAAGGATGTATCCACTGTTGAGCTCTTCAATCCGCTCAACCTAGACTTTTCCCGCAGTGGTATCTTTGACGGTAGGGCAATTCTAAAGAAGTTCGAGGATTGGACACTTTCCCGGAATGTTGAGGAAGCCAACATCCCATTTGTAGCTGTGGCATACGATCTTAACAGACAAACTACGGTGCTGATCAATAGCGGAACCATGGCGGACGCAATGCGGGCATCCAGTTCGCTGCCTTTCATCTTTGCGCCACATGAGATGGGGGATTATCTCTTTGTGGATGGGGGAGTCTCGCATCCTTTGCCTACCGCGTTCAAGAACGAAGTGCCGGGAGAGATCACCATCGCGGTGAACGTCTTGCCTCATGTTTCAAATAAAGCTGAATTCTATCAGCGAAACAAGAACAGACCAAAGAGTAGGATGGTTCGCTACGACATCTTTATGCAATCACTAATGCAAAACCAGGGATTTATGGCGATTCAAGCGATCCTGAGAGACAAGCCTGAGATCGTGATAGATGCGCATCATGGTGCACTGGGTTTCACGGATCTGCGAAAAGCAGACGAGTTTTTTGAATACGGATACAAAAAAGCTCAGAAAGCACTAGAAAGGCACAAGGAGCCCGATTTCGCGATAAAACTCAGAGAAGGTTACGAACAGCTTTTGGCTCGGATCGCGACCAACATCCGCAAAGGGTAAGGGGACTCAGGTGTTGCTATTTCTTGATAATCTTCCGATATACTGATTTTTGTGCAGATTTCAAGCGTGCAAGATACATGCCGGCGGATAGTTCCTTGCCGGAGGCATCTTTCCCATCCCAGAACAGAGTCCAGCTTCCTTGGTTCATTGCGGGAGTCTGAAGCTCGCGCACTTTTTGCCCCTTCACATTAAAGATATCCACAGATGTGGTTTGCTTGGCATTACTCTCCAGATAGAGGGTCAGGACATCTGAAAAGGGATTGGGACCTGTGGTGATGCTAATCGGATTCAACTCTGGGCTATGGGCATCATCCTGGGAAGTGCTTACCATTATGTTCCAAGTAACCTCATATGAGATGCTATCCGAAGATACGATGTTGCAGCGTAGGATGTTCAGTTCGTCAGGATGGTTAGGGGGAAAGCTAAGCTCTGTCATGAAAGTATTTTCTGGCAGAAGCTCATCGTTCAAGTACCATTCATAGGATAGATCTGCTACTAAAGTAGTAGCCTCGGTGATGAACATTTGAGAGTTCCCAGGTAGCATTGCCACTGGCTCTGAGGGATCAGGATACAAAGAGCCGATTGTGAGATCAAGCATCCTCAATTGATGGATGTTTACCGGTATCAATGGGCGATCATTGGCGTTTGTGGCAACACTCCCGATGGCCATCACGTTGTCCAAGCCCTCGGTAATTCTCCCAAACACAGCGTACCCGCCATCAAGATGGGGAGCGGGGGCGAGGGTGATGTAATATTGGCTGCCGGCGCTATTTGGTGCAGAGGTTCTCGCCATCGCCAGCATTCCCGCGCTATCGTGCAGAAGGTCTGGACGAAACTCATCTTGTATAGTGTATCCGGGACCGCCGAAGCCTGTACCTTGGGGGCATCCGTCTTGGATCATAAAGGTTTCGATAACTCTATGAAAGATCAAGTTGTTATAGAATCCATCGTTGGCTAAATCCCGAAAGTTATTCGCGGTGATTGGCACTAGCTCGTCGTAGAGTTCTGCCGTGAAGCTGCCCATGGAAGTGTGCCAACGGGCAAAAATGCGACCATGGATCAGCACTGGGCTGAGGATAAGAAATGCTGCTAGCAATGCTTTTATGTGTCTTTCCATCTGTGTTCTCCTGTTAAAGATATATAGTATGTTTAGTGTTATTGATGCTCAAAGTGATTCCAAGATGCTTGGCTGTCTATGCGTTAGAAGGGAGTGCATAGTCTGTACAGGCTATTGTTCCAAAGGATCCTGATGACATTCCAAAAGCTTATCCAGAGCGCGCTTACTAAGCATCTCCCGCTTAAGTTTCTTATCCCTTACGTTTTCATCCAGACCTGGCAGGATACCAAAGTTAGCGTTTACGGGGGAAAAGGTGCTTTTGGGGGGATCGGTGAGCAGCCTGCGCCAGATTTGTCCCAAAATGGTCTCTGGAGGTAGCGATTCGATTTCGCCGGCGATAATGCGAGCGATGAGCATACCATGAGCGATACACTCTGCATAGCCCTCCACTCCGCTAAGTTGTCCTGCAACCCACACATCATGCCTGTTTTTAAGGCTTAGATCGGGGTTAAGCACTTTGGGGGAATTGAGATATGAATTACGGTGGATGGAGCCAAAACGCAAGAAAGAGGCATTGGCAAGCCCCGGAATCAAGCGAAAAACCCGTTTTTGTTCCGGATAGCGCAGCATAGTTTGGCATCCCACAAGGTTGTAGGCACTGAAGTCGTTGTTTTCGGCGCGCAATTGCAAAACAGCAAAAGCCTTTTTCCCGGTTGAGGGAAGTTCCAGTCCCATGGGGCGCATCACCCCGTGGCGCAGGGTGTCTCTGCCTCTGCGGGCGAGTTCTTCTATGGGCATGCAGTTCTCGTAGAAACTAAACTTGTCAGACCTGAAGAATTCGTTCTCGAACTCTCTGGCTTCATGCTTTTCCGCGGTCATCAGGGCATCCACAAAAGTGTAATACTGATCCCTGTCGAAAGCACAATTTAGATAATCCGCTTCACCTTTATCGTAACGCGCTTTAGCATAGACGATTTCGCTATCAATGGAATCGGCGTCGATAATAGGGGCGATAGCGTCGAAGAAGAAGAGCTGATCTTCGCCCAGAATTTCTCGCAGATGTCGCATCATTGGGTCTGAAGTAAGGGGACCCGTGGCGAGAATCACTTTACCGGGGGGCAGTTCACAGGCTTCTTTACGGATGATGCGGATGTTTGGGTGCGTTTCCAGGCTGGCGGTTACCGCTTTGGCGAAGAGTTCGCGATCCACAGCCAAAGCGTGTCCGGCTGGAACTTTACACTTCTCGGCAATATCCAAGAGAATGGATCCCAGTATGCGCATTTCTGCTTTCAAGAGACCGGCTCCAGTATCCAGGCGGATCGATTTCAGACTGTTGCTGCAAACAAGTTCGGCAAAATCATCAGATTGATGCGCTTCGGTACGTACCCCGGGGCGCATTTCCCAAAGCTCCACCTCGTATCCTCTTTGTGCGAGTTGCAGAGCGGCTTCAGACCCCGCAAGACCACCCCCAATTATGGTGATTTGTTGGCTCATAACTCCCGCTTGATCATTGTGATATAACCTTCCAGATCTTTGAATCCCATTTTCTGATAGAGATGACGCGCAGCGGGGTTATCCCGGTGTACTTCCAGTTTTGCCTGATATCCCGTTTCTTTAGCGATGCCAAGTGCTTCCTTCAGCAGGGCTTTACCAATGCCATTGTTTTGCATTTCTGGCAATACTGCCATGTGGTGGATGTAAAGTCTGCGGTAATCATGGTTCACCCACATGGCACCTAAAACCTGCCCGTCATCTTGCGCTGTGATCAGGGTTCCGGTATTTTCCAGGGAGTGCTGTATTGCTTCAAAACTATCTGCACGAGCAGGATTGGTGATGCCGGTGATGGTCCAAAGCTCGATCACTTTTTGGTAGAGGTCGTCACTCAGTTGCTTATAATGATGGATGGTCATATAATCGATTTCCTCATAAAGATTTCCGGGTTTCTGGTGAAGCGAAACACGGTGTCGAATTCCACATGGTACAACACGGAATAGTCGTCATTCAGAAGCATCACATAGCGTTTATCCGAATATTCGGCAAAGCACAGCTTATTTGTCTTGCCCTTGGTGTCGGTAATCCACACGGTTGCCACGGGTTTTTCGAATAGGGCTCTGCTTTCATCATCTTCCCCGCTTACGAAAGAATAGCTGCGGAAATTTTGAAGTATACCCACGATCTTGGTAAGCGCAAAATTATGGTTTACCACCTCAAAATCGTGTTTGGCGTCTTTGAATGTCCATTGCAGTCCGTTGCGGGTGAGAGTGTATTTGTTATTTGGATGTTCCACCCTGATCGTAGCGAGGTCATCCTCCCAATAGTGGATCACCAAGGGATTGCGCCAATTCATGATAATGGGAGAGAATTGTTGAATGATGCGTGTGCGGGTCTGATACACAGTGTCCTCTCCCTCACGGCGAAAATAGTCCCAGGCATTGCCGATGTTCCCAAAGAGCAGGTGTTCGCTTTTCAAGCCTGCTTTCAGCCGGATGTGCATCGCTTTGTCCTCTTCGAGATCGTATCTGGAAACGGCATGTTTACCTTCACTCATTGGCGTAGAGGGAAACTCGGCTTTTACTATTTCCTGGAAGAAGCTATTCACCATCAGTGTATCTGCAGGCCACAAAACAGGATCCTTTAGCTTCCATACACCTTCATCTGGAATCAGGTGGATGCGGTTCTCAGAATCCCAGATCTCAATGCTGTCCAGTTTATTGATATCCAGAGAGATCAGATCGCGCGTACGTTCCTTGCTATCCTTGGTTTTAAGCAGAAAGTAGGTCGCGATCAGAACCACTAAAACGATGAGAGTGATTAAGTTACTTTTCTTCATTTAATGTCCTCAACTTCAATCTGCGTTTGAAAGCCAGCCAAAGCCCCACAAGGATCAGGATCAGAGGGGGCAGAGCAATAGCAACTATTTTTGCAATCAGTTTGAGATTGTTTTCTATCTTCTCCATATCACCCCAGATGATGCCGTTTTTCTCCATAAAGGCTCTTACCATAAGTGGAGATTTTCTGAGGTGACGGTTGCGGATGCTGATCATGGCATCACGGTCAAACAGATGATCCAAGGCGTTCAGAATCACGTTGGAGCGGTCGTTGTAGATTGGGTTGTCGGGATCAATTACAAGTTCTTTATCTGCGAAGAGAACTACTGAGCCCGCATTAGTTTCTTTTTGGAAGTCCTGATCCGCTTCTGCTAGGGGATTATCTTCGAAGAAACTGGAGAATCTACCTTTGCCCATCGTGGCGGTGGTTACTGGTCCAGCGCTGAAATCTTCCAATTCCGGATTGAAAAAGAGGTTTTCGTTGATTTTAAATTCCGGAGCCAGCATCCAACCGGAGTATTGAGAACTCTGCAGGATAGTCTCGAAATCTACGCCATTGCCTGGTTTCACGGTAATTCCGCTGGCAAGATACAGCACAATGTAATCCATCCCTCTGGAGATTATGTGGTTGCTGCCGCGCATGATGGGATACATTGGGAAGTTAGCTATGTTTCCGATTCCCATCTGGCGTTGATCGCAATTCATATCTAGAAGCACATCCGTAGAGAGTTGAAAACCGTAGTGATCCAGCATACGGATCACGTTTGTGTTCAGAGAGTAGAGGTTTTGACCGTCTGTATCTACTTTATCCTGCAGAAACACCACTTTCCCACCGCTCATCAGATATTGATCGATGTGATACAGATATTCTTCCGGAAGATTACGGCTTGCTCCTGTGAAGAGCAAAGCGTCAACATCGTCCAAAGGTTTGGAAAGATCCGCATCGATTACATTGAAGTTCGATTTGATCCCCCGTTCAAAAAAGCGGGTGTTAAAGTGATAGTATGTGGAATCTCGAAAAACTGCTACTTTGGGTAGAGTATCCGAAACCAGGCTCTGAATCCGCATGGTCATTTCATATTCCAGTTTGGGTTCCAGACTCGGCATCAGATTCATGCTTTCCACTCTGCCTTGATACTCGATGACCATCCCGAAGATAACTTCCTTACTGGTCATCCTGTCGTTCTCAAAGTTCTGGAATCGCATGGGACGCAGATTATTTGCGGCTGCCAGTTGGCTTAGTTCTTCAAAGCTGGCAGGGCGGATATATTCGTAGCGGAATTTACCTCGTGATGCGCTTTGAAACTCTGCCAGAAGATCGCTTGTATAGCGCGATAGAGATGTGAGTTCCGCGGGGAGTTCCCGGGTGGAGATAATCTTCACCACCATGGCTTCATCTAGGTCTCTTACCAGATTTTTACTGATCTTGCTGATGCTGAATGCTTTGTCCCTGGATGTATCTACCCGGAGATTCAGCAGAGTGCTGATCAAAAGGATTGTGACGATGATGCCGATCTTAGTGATGTGGGATCCGATGATGCTGAAGGGGCGTTTCATTTAGCGCTCCTGCATCAGATTGCGAGATTGAAGGTTAAATTCTGCCAGCAGGGAGAATATCATCGTAATGCCAACGAAAAAAAGCAGATCACGGATGTCGAGCACTCCCTTCATGAATCCCGAAAGGTGGTATTCGAAGCTGAAATACTGGGCATAACTCACGATCGAAAGTGGCATCAGGATCAGAAGATAGCGGGTGATGTAGAAGAATCCCGAGATCAAAAAGGCAATAATGAACGCCAGAACCTGGTTTGATGGCAAGCTACTGGCAAAGATCCCAATGGCGATATAGGAACACCCGGCGAGAAACAGACCGATAAAACCGAGAATCACTGCGCCGATATCGACACCCTGACCAAAGACGAGGATGATCGCTAGCGGGATAATGTTGAATACCAGCAGAGTCAGAAGTTGCAATGCGGAAGCCAGAACCTTGCCCCAGATTATATGACTCAGCCTGATGGGCAGTGTGCTCAAAAGCTCGATCGTCCCTCCTTGGCGTTCCCGAGCGACGCTGCCCATAGTGATCGCCGGAATGAAGAAGACGAAAAGCATGTGTTGGAAACCATAAAGTCCGCGCAGTTCTGCTAGCCCTATCTTGAAAACCGATGATCCAAAACCGGAACCGCTGATGATCAGAAACAGCACAAAAACGATGTTAGAGGTAATGGAACGCATGGCGAGTTGATATTCTTTCTTGGCAATTGTCCAGATCGTCTTCATTGCATTTCCTCCGTGGGTGGCTCAGGTTTTGAGTCGGGGGCGGAAGCCTGAGTGGTGAGGTTATGGAATATCTCCTCGAGGCTTTTTTGACGAGTAAACAAGCTGGTGATCAGCCACCCATTGTCTGCCACAAAGCGTGAGATATCGCCTCTGATATCGATCTGAGGGGGGATCTTCAGCCGGATTTTATAGAGCGTATCATTCTGTTCCATACAGATCGTCTCCACTTCAGGATGCAGGCTCAGAAATTCCGAAAAATCTATGTTCTCGCCTTCCAATTCCAGATCCATCACGCGGAAATCCTGGAGATATTCGTCCAGTTTACCGATCTCGTCGTCAACGATGATTCGTCCTTGATTTATAATTATCACCCTATCGCAGAGGGCTTGAACTTCTTGCATGATGTGGGAGGAGAGGATCACCGTCTTTTCTTCCCCAAGCTTGCGGATGAGTTCTCTGATCTCCAGGATCTGATTGGGGTCCAAGCCGCTGGTTGGTTCATCCAGAATTAATATTTCGGGATCATGCAAGATCGCCATTGCCAAACCTACTCTCTGCCGAAAGCCCTTGGATAGGGTTCCGATTCTTTGAGTAAGCACTTGGCGAATGCCACAATTTGCGATTACATATTCGCGGCGTTGCAGAAATTTGTCCTGGGGCATTCGTCTGAGCTCCGCCACATACTTCAGAATCTCGTAAGTGTACATTTCTTCATACAGGGGGTTGTGTTCTGGCAGATAGCCAATTCTAGCGCTAGCGGCGATTGGGTCGTCGTGGATGGATTTATCGTCGATGGTGATGCTCCCGCCACTGGGGCGAAGGTATCCCACCATCATGCGCAATGTCGTTGTTTTTCCGGCTCCATTGGGTCCTAAAAAACCTGTAATGCTACCATTTTGCACACAGAAGCTGATGTCGTCCACAGCACGCAAGGTACCAAAAGAGCGGCTTAGGTTCTTGATTTGGATCATATAGTTTCGTTTTCTCCAGTTTAGTTCATGAAGAACATCGCATTATCGCTCCCCGGCTCGGTTAGCGATATCTTGTCTCCTTCGGAGAGCCCGGATATTACTTCCACCATTTGGAAGTCGTTTGCTCCCAGCTTGATAACCGTGGGCACTGGTTCTGATACCGTAGCCGGAGAATCTTCTTGTTTTTCCGCTTTTGGGATCAGGTAAACGATGTCCTGGTTTTTATCATCAGCAAAAACCGCTCCAATCGGGATAATAAGTACATCCTTGCGCGAATCGCCCAATATGCTGATCGCGGCTGTCATGCCGGGTTTCACTCTGTCTCCGGTGGCGTTGATGCTGATCTCCACGGGGAAGACCTTGGCACTGTTTATCACCACTGCTTTGGGAGAGATGCTGATGATTTTTCCAGAAAATTCTTCATAAGGTAGCGCATCAAGTTTGATGATCGCTTCCTGGCCTACTTTGAACTTGATAATATCCACTTCGTTGATGTTTGACGTAACCACCATCTTGCTGAGGTCAGCGATTTGCATCACCACTGTGCCCTCACCGAAGGCATTGATGCTGGAAGTAACCATCTCGCCTTCATTTACTTTGCGTTCGATCACAGTACCGGATGCCGTGGCATACATGTGGATAACCGTCCCTGGTACATCCAGATCCCGGATCATCTCATACTGGCTGCTCGCCTGAGCAAACTGGATCTCAGCTTCCAACAGGGCATCGCGAGCGGCATCAAAATCCGCCTGAGATATGTAGTTCCTCTCCAAAAGCAGAGTTTTATCCGAGAAGTCTTTACGTGCCTGGTTGAGGTTCAATTCCGCACGTTGGAGAGTGGCTTTGGTATTGAACAATGTATTGGCTTGATTGTAATCGGGCTCGATATCAGCGATGATGTCGCCCTTTTTTACATAGTCGTTCTCATCGGCATAGAATTTCACCACCTTTCCGGACACACGGGATTTCTGAGAGACAACCGTTTGGGGCTGGATTTCCCCCGTAATCTCGATGCGGCTATCGATATCCCCAACCGCGACAGTATGTATGTTTGTATCTTGGGCATTACCAGGTGTTTGGGCTTTTTTCTGAAAGCAAGCTCTCAATCCGATCAAAAGTCCCGCTAACAGCAGGATGACTATGATGATAATCCACTTTTTGCGCATATTTCCTCGCTTCAAATGATTCCGACAATGTTGATTGCAAAGCTTCGTAAAACGGTTGCTTTGTCAATCAAAAAGCAACGCCCGTTTCAGTAGCTAATTCCATGGGCATCGGGTTGTTCTTTGCTTTGAACCACCGCTGATTTCCATAGATCAACCAACTGCCTTTTGAACGGTAAAAATAGGAGAAATAACCGGTGTCCTCCGGTTCCTGATATGTATATTGTTCGGTGCTGCTACTATAATGATCCAGGGTATGGGCGATGGCATAATCGCCATCAATCTCGATGTAGACCACTTCGATATCCAAGATTTGAAATCTGCCAATGCGATCCAAAATCTCTTGGTTCAAATGCCAGCTAAACTGTCCTTTATGAAGGTAGTCTTGATGTACATGATCCATTATTCCGGGCACATTTCCCAGTTGAAAATCCAGCGAGATATCATAGAGAATATCGCGGATCTCCTTCTGAGAAAGAGTGTGATCGTCATCCGTATCGCAGCTTGATAGGCTTAGCGCGATAAGGATTATCAGTAGCAGCAGGGGGAGTTTTGTCATGTCCTTTCCAGAATGGCGAGGCTTTCGATGTGCCAGGTATTGGGAAACATATCGAAGCCACTCAAGCTGGTGAGCCGGTATTTGTCTTCGTGCATGAGAATCTTGATATCCCGCTTCAGACTCATTGGAGAACAGCTAAGATAGATGATCAGCGGAATTCCGGATTTGCGGATCGACCACAATACTCCCTCCTGAACTCCCGCGCGGGGGGGATCCAGGATGATGCAATCCGCAGTAAAATCCTTTATCAGATCTTCATACTTCTCTTCAAATTTACCACAGATGAAGCGGGTATTCTCAAACCCATTGTTTTTGGCGTTGAGCTTGGCATCGTTGATGGCTTCCGGAACTTCTTCGATGCCCACCAGTTCCGAGATTTCTCCGGCAAGGCTGAGGCCGATGCTGCCGATCCCACAATAGGCGTCGATTACTTTGAAGTGCGGTTTCATTCTGCTCCGCATGGCACAGAGGATCTTTTCCATAGTGGAGTTGTTTATCTGCCAAAAACTACGATAATTGATCTCATATCTCAGGTCCGCAAGACGGTCTGAAAGCGAGGCTTTACCGAAAAGCAGCTTCTCTTCTTTTCCGAGGATCACATTGGTTTTATCCCGGTTAATATTCTGGATGATGCCGGTTATCATCGGGAATTTGTCCGTAAGTCCGTGTACTATCGTCTTGGAAAAAGGCAAGCGGGAACTGCGGCAGACAAGCACGACGAGGATCTCACTCAGATCCCGGTTACAGCGTAGTCCGATGTGCCGCAGGGTGCCTTTGTTCGCTACTTCGTCATAGGGCTCTACTCCGGCTTTTACACAGAGGTCCATCGCCGCTTTGGCTATATCGTCAAAAATTGGGGGATGGTTTTGGCAGTTGGTGTGAGGTACTATCTCGTGGGAATAGCGCGCGTAGATACCATAACCTGCAGAGCCCACGGGCATGAAGACTTTGTTCCTGTATCCGGTGGAGGATTCCGCTGCTTCCATCCCGGAATATATATTCAGATGCTCCCGGAACAGATCTTTCAACAAGTTTTCCTTGTATTCCATTTGCTTCTGGTATTCCAGCATTAGCCAATCGCATCCACCGCAGGGCTCTTCTTTAGTAAATGCCTCGCAGGGTGGCTCGGTGTGTCCCGCTCCACGAGAGTGGAAAGTGTGGACCTTCGCAAAAGCGTGATCTTTCTTGGATAGATAGATCGTGGCGTCCACCACGTCTCCGATGATGGTGTTTGCCACAAATATCGCTTTGTCACCATGGAAACCGATGCCCATACCACCCATGGCGATTTTCTCAATTTTTAGATTTTCTATGTTCATTACAAATTCCTCAGCCGCTCTATGCGCGCGCTGATTGAAGGGTGTGTGGCAAAAAGAGAGTTGCTCTTCTTGTTGTTTATCTTTGCCATGGCAAAGCTATCTTCTCGTTTATCCTGGGTGTAATAGCGTTCGATCTTCTCCAAAGCTGCGATCATGTTTGTAGAGTCCGTTAACTTTGCGGCACCGCGGTCGGCACGATATTCCCGGTAACGGGAGTAGGCAGACGCGGGAATCATCGCCAGAAACATCAGGACATTCTGCAGCAAGATCACCATCATGTAGTAACCAAAATAGCCCAAGCCGCCCCGCCCCCGGTTGTCCCGCAGAGCACTGTTCAAAAGGGTCGCTACGATTCGCGCTCCAAACATCACAAAGGTGTTTATCAAACCCATAACCAAAGTCATGGAAACCATGTCTCCCTCTGTGATATGGGTCATTTCATGCCCTGCTACTGCCGCTAGCTCTTCCTCGCTCAGAATGTTCAGCATCCCAGATGAAAATGCGATTAGTGAGCTGTTTCGCGTAGCTCCGGTAGCAAATGCGTTCACATCCTGAGATGGGTATATCCCTACCTCTGGGGTTCTGATGCCGGATTCTTCGGCAAGAGCAGAAACGGTTTCGTATAGAAATCTTGCTCTGGGATCCCGAACGGAAGCATCGATGATCTGAATTTTATATGCTTTTTTTGCGCTGAACTTGCTGATGGCAAGGGAGATCAGTGAACCGGCAAAACCAAACATCGCGCAAAAAATGAGTAGCGATACAACTTGGTTTTGGGGCATCGGCACAAACGCCAACACGATCGAGAGCATGGATACTACCAAGAGATTCAGCATCAGGTAGAAGCCAATACGCTTTAAGCCTTTCATTTTTACTCCTTTACACTACTTTGAGGCATAATCTTTCAAGGGCTAAAGATGGCAAGTAAAAAATCCATAGAGACCCTCCTGCCATCTCCAGCCCAATCCTCAAAGAAGTTGCGATGCCCTCTTGCAACAGTGGTGACTGCATCGGCTCGGCTGGACGACTGCTGCGGGGAATGGGGATCAATTGCATTTCTGGTGATTTCAACAAGCAAGAGCATGGAGTTGAAAGAGCCTTTCCCAGTCTAAGATTTCCCTCTTGTTTCGCGGCTCTTTGGACTTCTTGTTTTTACCTGATCTCATGATACCATCCCAATGCCTTGTGTCGCCCGCAGGGGGCTTTGAGGGTGCGTAGCGTAGCGGAGCCCCTCGTTACGTGCACCAACCACCCCCAAAGCCCTTCATGGGCGACACAAAAACGGGCATACCAGATTGGCATGCCCGTAGCTTTTATTGGTGAAGCTTAGTTTACTTCATCATGATCATTTTCTTGGTGGCGCTGTATTTGCCGGCGTTCATCTTGTAGAAATATACACCGGAGGATACAGGGCGGTT
>JAHDQK010000061.1 GCA_018433885.1 Candidatus Cloacimonadota bacterium | reverse complement strand
CTGAGGCAATACTTGTGCCTTCTGATACTATGCTATGGATTACCATACTCTTAAAAGATTTGGAGTAGCTAACTGCTTTCCTGACTTTGCGTTTCATTATTCATCCTCACTATTTATGTCAACCAAAATCAGGAAAGACCAAGGAAAAACCAGCATATCTCCCTTATTCAAAAGCGTTAATCAAGCCATCATCCCCCCTTAATCAAGCGTTAATTATTAACGCTTGATTAAGGGGGGATAAAGAAGTGATTGACAGAATGAAGGGAGGGGAGAAAAATGGGAAACAAAAATTGGAGGTAAAGATGAAAGCTTATGTAAAAGACGGAATCAAGGGCTTTTCTGGGAAGTTGGATGGAGCAATTTATTACTATCATCCGCGCTTAAGGCGCACTTTGATGCGCAAGGCTCCGGTTATGCCGGTGCAAGCCCAGAATCACGTGTATCGGGAAATATCACGTCAGATCAAGGCGATAGATCCCAGTGAGGGCTATCGGAACGACTTTCGCAATTACCTGAATGAGCTGCGAGAGCGCGACGAGGATGTTAGGCTACCTTCCTGGTACAGCCTATATATCAAGATGTTATGGGCGATGCAAGCTAAATATCCTGATCTGGTGAACCTTAGTACCATCACCAAAGATGAGATCATCGCGCAGGATCTGCCTTGTCGTAGCGTAAAACGCGCTGTGGAAGCGGGCTTGTTGCCCAAAATCCCCGGCTACGAATATCTGGATAGAGAGATATAGGGGATCCGAAAGCGGAACGGGACGGGTACCAATCGCTACACGCAAACCTTTTATAGAAGGGAGGATGGAATGAACAGACCCAAAGTAATACTATACGTAAGCGCTTCCATTGATGGCAGAATTACCATGGGCACAAATGCAACCATGTTTGACGCATTCCAGCAGCCGGAGCTGTATAACATGATGGGTACGATGGAAGATTGGGCTGGCTTTAGCAAGGCGATCAAAGAACTATATCAGCCGGATATGTTTCTGGAAGGCAGCCACATGGTGATATCCGAAACTGCGGAACTTACCAAGCTTCCGGATTACGTTGGTGACCCCTCGGAGCTGTATCAGGACTTTCTGCCGGAAGATATCCTTAGGCGTCCCGGAAGAAAGACCTGGACTTCGTTGATCGATGGTAGGGGCAGATTCCGCGATGGCTACAATGCCGAGTGTGACGATCCGGAAACCAATATGGTGTATCTTAGCACGCAAACTGCACCACCCGAGTATCTGGCGTTTTTGCGCAGCCGGAATCTACCCTACATGCTGGAGGGAAAAGGGCGCGTGAATCTGCCACGGATGCTGGAAAAAGTGAGAACAAAACTGAATGTGCAGACCATTGCCACAAGTTCCGGTGGCATGCTAAGCGGCGCGCTGATCCGGAGCTCGCTGATGGATGAGATCAACATCTTGTTTAACCCGCTGGTAATCGGGGGTTTCACAATCCCCACCCTGTTTGCTTCTCCGGAACCCAAGTGGCCATCCATCCTGCCCAGCAGATTGCGGCTTCTGGACCTTCAGACCTTGAAAAACGATAGACTTTGGCTGAGGTATCAGGTGCTCAACGATCGATAAAACGGGCATTGGCACGATAAGATCAGTTATTGACGAATCCGGCTCTTCTGCAAATGTGTCCTAAAATCGACCCACCATAAGGACTAAGATGCAGAAAATAAAAAACATAGCCATCATCGCCCATGTAGATCACGGCAAGACTACCCTGATAGATGCCATCCTCAGACAAGCCGGAGTGTTCCGGGAAAACGAAAAACTTACCGAGCGGGTGATGGATTCCAACGACATCGAAAAAGAACGCGGGATCACGATCTTCTCCAAAAACGCATCCCTGCATTACCACGGCTATAAGATCAATCTCGTGGACACCCCCGGGCACTCGGATTTTGGCGGAGAAGTGCAACGCATCATGGATATGGTGGATTCCGTTCTGCTGTTGGTGGATGCCTTTGAAGGACCCATGCCGCAGACCAAATATGTGTTGAAAAACGCGCTAGGGATGGGCTTGAAGCCGATCGTAGTGATTAATAAAATTGATCGCCCCAATGCCCGTCCGCACGACGTATTGGATATGGTGTTCGAGCTCTTTCTGGAACTGAATGCCACCAACGAACAGCTGGATTTTCCGGTGATCTACGCCTCTGGCAAGGATGGTTATGCGGTTAAAGAACTGGATCAGGAAGCCAAGGACATCTATCCGCTTCTGGACACGGTGATCCGCGAAGTGCCAAATACCAAAGGAAACCGCGCCCAGCCCTTCCAGATGCTTAGTTCCGCCATAGAGTACGATAACTACCTGGGTAAAATGGCTACCGGAAAGATTCATCACGGAAGTATAAAAACCGGCGAAGAAGTGGCTCTGCTAAAGCGTAATGGAGAGAAACAGCTCTTTAAAGTTACCGCCATCTTCTGTTACGAAGGGCTTACTCGCAAGGAAGTGAAAAGCGCGCATGCCGGGGACATCGTTACCATCGCGGGGATCTCGAACATCGATATCGGAGAAACCATCGCGGATAAAGATAACCCGGAAGCGTTACCCACCATCAATATCGACGAGCCTACCATCAGCATCGAGTTTATCATAAACGACTCCCCCTTCATGGGGCGCAGCGGGAAATGGCTTACCTCCGGCAAGATCTGGGAACGCCTGCAAAAAGAACTGCAGACAAACGTATCTCTGGTAGTGGAACGTACTTCCAGCGCGGATACCTTTTTGGTGAAAGGCCGTGGAGAATTGCAGCTTTCCATCCTGATGGAAAACATGCGGCGGGAAGGCTATGAATTTCAGGTATCCAAACCCCGGGTACTTTACAAGGAAATCGATGGCAACATTAATGAACCCATGGAAATGGCACTGGTGGATGTGGCACAGGAGTATGTGGGCACAGTGATAGACTTGATGGGACGCCGGCGCGGCGAGGTGGTCTATATGGCACCCGCGGTGGATGGCTATGCCCGGTTGGAATTCAAGATACCCTCCCGGGGCTTGATCGGGCTAAGAAACGAGTTTCTTACCGAAACCAGAGGCACGGGGGTGATCAGTCAGGCATTTCTGGGTTATGAGCAATATAAAGGCGAGATCCAGGGTTCCAGCCATGGGTCGCTGGTAGCGATGGAAACCGGGGTGGCGCTGGGCTATTCGCTAAATAACTTTCAGGCACGGGGAGTGCTCTTCATCGCCCCCAATACCGAGGTGTATGCCGGCATGGTGGTGGGTCAACACAGCAAGGATAAAGACCTTGTAATAAACGTATGTAGAGGCAAGAAACTTACCAATAACCGCGCCGCGGGAAAGGACGACGCGCTAAAACTGATCCCGCCCCGGATCTTCACTCTGGAACAAGCGATCGAATACATCGGAGATGACGAGCTTTTGGAGATCACTCCAGATGCGATCCGGATGCGTAAAAAGATATTGCATCATACTGATCGCAAACGTAGCGAAATCGCGGATTAAACCGAAGTGGGGTATTATAATCAAGCAAGTCATAGTTAGTTAACTGCAGAAGCTGCCAAGTACCCATATCTAGGATAGGTATAGAACCAAGATAGAACTGGGCAAATGAAATTGGATAAAGAAGGACTTATGATGAACTACAAACTAGAGCTTACCGAAGCAATGTGCGCTTTATTGAAACAGCAAGAGCAGGTATTGGCGATCTGGGAAGGCGGATCTGCCGCTACAGGTTTTGAGGATGAATATTCGGATCTGGACTTCTGCATCGTAACCAAACACAAGGCTGGAGATGAGATCTTTTCAAAGCTGGACGAGTTTTTCGCCGCGCAACATGGGATCGCGCGGAGATTCCGTATTCCAGAGCCTGCCTGGCATGGGATGAGCCAATGTATGTATCTCTTGAGTGACTCTCCCGAGCTGTTTTATTGCGATATCTGTGTGGTCGAAAGAGATAATCCTCACAAACTCATAGAGCAGGATCGTCATGGTTCGGCAAGGATTCTTTATGATCCCCAAGGGTTACTGAAACCAATAACTAGTTCACAAGAAGAGCTGGATGCCATCTGCCGGAGAGTATGGAGGATGGCAGCGAGCTTGGATTTTGTGTTTGAGATCGAGCTGAAAAAGGCAATTAAGCGGGGTCTTACTATAGATGCTATAAGTTTGTATCACACCTTTTTACAGCGTTGCCTGGTGTCTCTTCTGAACTTGAAGTACAGACCTCACAAGGCGGATTTTGGCTTGCGCTATATTCACCGCGAGTATCCCGCAGAGGCTGTGACTCTGGTGGAAGATCTGCTTTCCATAAAAGATGGCTTGCCCAAGAACGTGGAGATGATGCTGGCGCTATATCACGATACCAAAAAGGAACTGGAAGCTATTTACGCGGAGTAGAGAATGGCGGATAACCGAGAGTTTGCCATTTAAGAGGCATCCCTTGAACGTGTAAGAAACAAGCATACATAAAGATAGCTAAGCTAGCGTGGAAACCTTGGGTGGAATATACTCAGGGGGTGGGTGAACACTCTATGAGCTTATGAAAAAAGAAACGGGAGAATAGCTTCAGCCGCTCTCCCGTTTTGGTTTATGATTATTCTTCTATAGCGCCGGCGTCCATATACACTTCCGCTACGGTGGGATGGGCATGGATGGTGCGGGCGAGGTCGTAGGTAGTGCCTTCCAGTTCCATCAGGATGCCAGCTTCGCTGATGAGGTCGGTGGCGTTTGCGGCAACGATCTGAACACCAAGAACTTCGTTGTACTTGGTTTCAAAGAGGATGCGGATAAAGCCGTCGGCGCTGCCTTCGGTGAGGGCTTTACCGTTTGCGGAGAGAGGGTATTGGTTGATCTTGTAATCCAGATTTTGGGCTTTGATCTGCTCTTCAGTAAAGCCGATCTGCGCCATTTCCGGTTCGCTGTAGATATTCAGGGGATACTGGCGTTCATCCTGGGGCAATTCCACGTTCATGATGGTGTCGATCACTTCCAGCGCTTGCGCGGATGCCACGTGGGCAAGATAGCTTTTGCCATTTACATCTCCCGCGGCATAGATGCCGGGAATGTTGCTCTGATGCGTTCTATCCGTCTTTACAAAGCCATTTTTCAGCTCAAGCACAGGTACGCTTTCTGGCAGGATTGCCGAGCGGAAGCTTACGTTTATCACCATGTCAAAATTGTGTTCTTTGTCGTTGTAAACAAGGTAATTATCCTTGATGACCGCCTCGATAGTGGGGATCACCGGGATCTTGTTCTTTTTTAGCTGTTTCTGGATGTAGGACTCCAGATAGGCATCCAAAGAAGGCATCAGAGGCAGGTCGTCTGCCAGGATTATCGGTTGCTTGCCGATCATCTGAAAAAACTGCGCAAGTTCCACCAGATTTGCCCCTCTGCCTGCCAAGAGTGGCTTTTCGGGCAGGGTTTCCAAACCGTAGAGATCTTCCAGGCTTAGTGCATCCGGGAAGTCCTTTCTTTGAGCTGGGCGTGATCCTGTGGCGATGAGGATGTTTTTGGTTTCCAAGATGCGATTATCTGCTTCCACCTGGGTGGGGGAGAGTATCTTGGCTTCTGCCTTCAGAAATTCCACACCGTTCTTTTTCCAGAGAAATTCGATCCCCCGGCTGAGTTTGGATACGATCTGTTGCGTCCTTTTAAGGGCTTGTTGCCAATCGAAGCTGAGATCAGCGGGATCGATGCCGCCAATGCCAAACTCCGCGGCGGACTTCACCTTGTGTAGCATTTTAGCTGATTCCAGGAGGCTTTTGGTGGGGATGCAGCCCCAATTCAGGCACATCCCTCCCACATACTTCTTGTCAATAACCAGGGTTTTGAGGCCGCGTTGCCCTGCCTTGATAGCGCCCACATATCCTGCGGGACCACTGCCGATTACGATGAGATCATAAACCATGTTTCCTCCCTTATACCATCAGCAGCATCGGTTCTTTGATGTAGCTGAGTACTTCGTTCACAAACCTGCTTACTTCGGCGCCATCTACAATGCGATGATCCACGCTCATGCTGATCGGCATTACATTTCCTACCGCGATCTGATTGTCTTTGATCACGGGTTTTTGGGAGATTTTGCCGATTCCGAAGATGGCTACCTGGGGATACGCGATCACGGGGACGGCAAAATAACCACCGATGGATCCGTAGGAAGTAATGCTGAAGGTGCCGTCTTTGAGGTCATCCAGCGTGAGTTTGCGGTTACGGGCTCTATCCATTAAGTCTTTCAGTTCCAGAGCCAGTTCGCTCAGGGATTTCTTGTCCGCATCCCGAATCACCGGTACTACCAGGCCATCGTCGGTATCCATGGCGATTCCGAGGTTGATGTAGTTCTTATATATTATGCGTTCGTTCTCCATATCAAGTTCGGCATTCATCACGGGATGATTCTTCAAAGCGCGGGCAATGGCTTTGATGATGAAGGGCAGATAGGTGAGCTTGATGCTTTGCTCGGCAAGGATTTCGTTCAGACGTGCTCTGGCGTTTACCAGTTCACTGATCTCCACTTCGTCCATGATGCTCATGTGAGCCGTGTTTTGCTTGCTACGGAGCATGTTTTTGGCTATGGTCTTGCGAATCTGGGAAAGAGGCTCGATCCGGATTCGGTCTAGAGAGCCTTCCGGAGTGGCTTTTAGCGCAGGCTGAGCGTGGGTGGAAGGACGGAAGGACTGGATATCCTTCTTGGTAACTCTGCCCGCCGGGCCGGTGCCGGTTACCTGATTGATGTCGATCCCAAGATCCTTCGCCATGGCGCGGGCAACGGGAGTGGCAAGGGCTTTTCTGCGCGCTTGAGGTTGCTCCCGTTCAGAGATTCCTTCATCCCCCGCGGGGAGATATGCGCCGTCTCCGGCAACTTCTATAGTGCCTACTACTCCGCCAAAACCTTGTTCATCCACAGATTCCGTGGAAGCTTTTTTGGGCTCTTCGCTTGCCATCCGTTGAGCGGCTTCGGCATTTATACCTTCGATATCGATCTCCACTAAAGCTGAACCCACTTTCACGGTATCGCCGATTCCGCCGTATCTCACGGCGATCACGCCGCTTTTTGGGGAAGGGATATCGGTAACTACTTTATCCGTTTCCATCTTCACCAAAGGATCTCCGCTTTGGATTGTGCTACCCTTATCCACATACCATTCGATGATCTTGCCTTCTTCCAAGCCTTCGCCAATATCAGGGAATTTGAATATATAACGCATTATAAACTCCTTTAATAGCTAATCAGACGCTCAATCTCGGCGGCAATCCGCTCGGGACTGATCATGTAGTGTTTTTCGCCCAGAGGCAGGGGGATCACAGTGTCGAAGCCAGTTAACCGGGAAGGGGGAGCTTCCAGGGAAAGAAACGCTTCTTCATTTATGATACTGATCAGTTCTGCGGCGGGGCCGTAGCTCTGGGGAGCTTCCGTAACTACCAGCGCTCTACCCGTCTTGCGGACGGATTTGGAGATGGTTTCGCGATCTATCGGCCAGATGCTGCGCAGGTCGATGAGTTCCACGCTGATTCCCTTTGCTTTTACAAGGGCAATCGCCTTCTGAACCTCACGGATCATGGCGCCATAGGCGATTACGGAGATCTGCTCTCCGGGTTGGATAACCTTGGCTTTGCCAAGCGGGATGCGGTATGCTTCTTCGGGAACTTCCTGTTTGATCGCACGGTATATCCGCTTTGGTTCCAGAAAGATCACCGGATCCGGGTCTTCTATCGCTGAAATCAGCATTCCCTTGGCATCGTAGGGGGTGGAGGGGATCACTACCTTCAAGCCGGGGGTGTGGCCAAAATATGCTTCCGGGCTTTCACTATGGTGCTCCAAAGCGTTTATGCCGCCACCGTAAGGGATGCGGATGACCATCGGAACAGTATATTTGCCCCGGGTGCGGTTGCGGAAACGGGAGATGTGGCTGAATATCTGATTGAAGGCGGGGTAGGAGAAGCCGTCGAATTGCATTTCGATGATAGGTTTCATGCCGGAGATTGCCATTCCCAGAGCGGTTCCCGCGATCCCGGATTCTGCCAAAGGACTATCGAAAACGCGGTTCGCACCGTGTTTTACCTGCAAGCCTTCGGTTACGCGGAATACACCGCCCTCCACACCTACGTCCTCTCCATATATCACTATGCTTTTATCGTCCTTTAGCTTAATGTCCAGGGCGTCGTTGATCGCTTGTACCAGATTCATCACCTTCATTTTGCACCTCTCAGATAGTTTTCGTAGTTGTTTTTCTGACGTTTCAGCTCGTCTGGCAGTTCTTTATACATGTAAGCAAAGACATCCTCCAGAGGATACTCGGGATGCTTCTCGGCAGCTTCAAACTCGCTATCGATGTGTTTCTTGAATTCCGCGATCAGCTTTTCTTCATCCTTCAGAGCATCGAGCTTGGCGTGCTTGATGTAGCCCTTCAAACGCTTTAGGGGGTCCTTCTCTGCCCAGATCTCTTCTTCTTCCTTGCTCCGGTATTTGGTAGGATCGTCGGAAGTAGTATGCGCACCGGCGCGATAGGTGCGGGCTTCGATCAGGAAGGGTCCCTTGCCGGATACCGCATGCTGACGGGCAAAAGCGAGAGCTTCGTGCATCGCAAAGAAATCGTTTCCATCCACAAGAAGCGAAGGAACGTTGTACGCGATACCCTTAACTGCGATGTTGAGGGATTTGGTTTGCATCTTCAAGGGAACGGAGATGGCAAACTGGTTGTTCTGCACTACGAAGATTACCGGTGAATTCCATACCGCGGCGAAATTCAGAGCTTCATGAAAGTCGCCTTCGGATGTTCCACCGTCGCCCACATAGGCAAATACGGCGGCATCCTTTTCTTTATGATAGTTAATGGCATAGCCCAAGCCTGCCGCGTGCACCAATTGAGAGGCGATCGGTACCGATACGGGTAACATCCGATTTGCTTTCTGAAACCGGGAACCGTCTTCATGCCCCTTGAAGTAAAGGAAGATTTCTCGAAGACTTACGCCTTTTGCCAGCCAAGCGCCTAATTCCCGAAACGCTGGAACCAACCAGTCCTGTTCTTTGGTAACCATGCCAGCAGCGATGTGAATGGCTTCCTGACCCAGATTTGGCGGATAGGTGAACATCCTGCCTTGGCGTTGATAACTAACAGCCATCAGGTCTGCCGTGCGTTCAAAGAGCAGGTCCTTATATGCTTTCAGGATCTGAGCTTTATCCAAGCCTGGCTTCCACTTGGCATCCAAGGGTTTGCCAGCGTCATCGATCAACTGGTATGCTTTATTGAGTAGCGGGTTATATTTATCTAAAGTTTTGTAGTCAAACATGTTGTACCACCTTTAATGCTAGTTTTTAATATCCTATTGATAGAATAGGTGATATTGGTGGGTAAAGCAAATTGTTTATCGCGGATTTGGGAAGCATGAGTAACATTTTTGCCGATTGCTATGGCGACCCGCTCTTTGTTTTCAAGATGATTAATACCCTTGACCGCCATCATCCTCGTGGATAGGGCGTTATGTAGCCAAGGGGGTAGCGTTAATTATTTCAGGATATGCCGGTAAACACCATCCCAAAGGTCGCGATCCAGGGTATAGATTCGTTCCAGCATCACCTGGGTGGGTGGATCGTTGGGTGCAAGGGATGCCGCATGCTTGAAAAGCCTTTCTGCCCGGTCTACATCCGTGTTGCATAGAGCATCCAAGGCTTGTTCGTAGATGGCGATGGCATCCTGGTTGGGCAGGGTGTCCTGCTTGGAGGAGATCAGTTCATAGATGTCCACCGCCTCGCATTTTCCCTTTACGCAAACACGGTCCAGCCACCTGTAATGGAAGTGCTCGCGGGTAGCCAGCCATGTTTCGTTATCCACGATAATGCTGGTGAGGTAGAATTTATTTAGGCTTTCGAGGCGGGAAGCGAGGTTCATCTTGTCGCCAATCCCGGTGTAATTGAAGATCTCGTCCGAGCCCAGATTACCGGCGATGATCGAGCCACTGGCAAGACCTATCCCGATGCGGAGCTGGCTTAACAGCGGATGAGTGCTGTTGTTTTGGCGGATTTTTGCTACTTCCACGATCATCTCCAGCGCGCAATGGCAGGCTTCCATCTGGTAGTTGCTTTGATCAACCGGGATGTTGAAAAGCGCCAGAATCGCATCGCCAATATACTTGTCCAGCATCCCGTTGTGTTTGGTTACGAGCGCAGTATTGCGGTTAAAATAGTCGTGCAGAAACCTGCTGACTTCGTCTGGATTCAAAGTTTCGCATAAGGTGCTGAAATTGCGGATATCGGCGAACATAATGCAGGCATGGCGTTTGATTCCGCCCACTTTCAGTGAATTGGGATCCATCAGGATATCGTTGATCACAGCCTTGGAGACATAGTGTTCAAAGGCAAGCTTCACCTTTTGGCGTTCGTGATGCTGGGCTTGGGATTGAGCGATCATGATCGCCAAGAAGCCTATCACCCAAGGGAAGAAGAGCGTGCTGTAGGGCATTGCCACATAGAAACCGCTGAACATAATGAATAACACTATAAAAAGAACCAAGGAGATTCCCAGGAAGAACCCGATGCTGGTAACCGGTTTAAAGCGTCGGATTACCAAACGGCTGGCAAGGAGAAGGAGAACTGCCGTAAGCCAGCCCAACCAGGATGGCAGCCAGCTGATGTATTCCTCATTTAGCAGATTGCGCATGAATGTGGCATGCAATTCCACTCCGGGCATATCCGCACTCAAAGGCATCGGCTTGGTATCTCTGAGTCCGGCGGCGGAAGAGCCTACCAGCACGATTTTATCCCTGAAGAAACCAGGCTCCATTCTACCCTTGATCACATCTGCTAACTGGACATAGCGAAAGCTCTGTTCAGAGCCATAGAAGCGAAAGTGAAATCTGCCAAAATCATCCAGAGGCATGGTGCGGATAGGCTCGCCATGGCTTTGTAGCTGGATCTTCTTGCCGGCATGGATGGCATCTACTTCCAGAATATCCAGGCAAGCTTGAAAGCCGAAATTTACCAGATACTGCTCTTCATATTCAAAGAAAAGCGGATAGTGGTGGGTGTTTCCGCTCTCATCGGTATGGATATGCGCCAAGCCGATTCCCTGGGCAGCGTTTGCCAGATAGTGCACAGGCGGATACAGATGTTTCAGGGTGTTGAAATTTTCCGGTTTCACTTCCCAGGTGCGGACGGAGTGGGGCAGAAGCACCAGTTTATCCGTTGTTTCCTGCGTGCCGAACATTGGCAGATACACGTTTCCAGCATCCAGGATAGCCCGCTGGAACTCGCTATCCGTGCTCAGGGCGGATCTGAGGTTTAATTCCGTGATCCCTTGGGACTTGAGGTGTTGTTGCATCCGTTGCATGCCGAAATCGCCCAGAGAATCGCTTTCGCTGAAGAATATATCAAAAGCGATCAGCTTGGGATGATCCTTGGCGAGGCTATCCACCAAATCCGCAAAGAAGAGATTGGGCCAAGTGGAGAATTGCCCCAGTTCCTCGATGCTCTGTTCGCCGATATCTACAATGCAGATATCCTCATAGACGGGTTGATTATCCCAATCCCCCAAAGCCGCAGCGGTATGCCAGAAGGAGTCGTAAAGCTTAAGTTGAATAATATTGTATAGGTTTCTGGTGATAGAGATGTAGTATGCCGCTATCGCCAGTATTATCAAGAGGATGATGACAATTTCCGATCTCCGGGTTTTTGTCATTATTCCATTCCGTTTTGTTGAAGCAGGGTGCTATTCGGGAAATCCGCCTTCAAGAGATCCTGATGCTCCTTTACCTTGGTGGTGTTCCCCAATTGGTGATAGATCAGGATCAGCAGAGCATGGCTATATTCAGCGTCCTTTTTGAGGGGACCTTGCTCGATCACTTGTTCCAGAATTGGTATCGCAAGGTGGTATTCCTGTTTCTCATAGTGTTCATAGGCAGCTTGGATATCCGCGCTCTCTTCATAGCTCCAGAACATCTCGGTAGATTGGGTGGCTTGTCTTTCATTACGGCGAATTCCAGCCACGGACGAGCTTTCGGATTTTTGGGGAGCAAAGAGATTGGAGATTTTGCGTTTTAGATCTTGATCCCAAGAAAGGGATTTTCCGGCTTCTTCATAGAGTTTGCGGATGCTGAAGGTCTTTCCGGATGTGATCTTGGAACTGCGTCCATTGTTCCAGAGAATTTCCGCGGAAGCGTCGATGGCGGTCTGGATCTCACCGCTCAGGCTTACCGGGGTGTTGCCGGCAGCTTTTAGGAAATTCGCACCGGGAGATTCCCGATAACGCACTTCGCCCACGATATGGTTGATTTTTCCCACCTGCTGGGCTCCGAGCCAGCATAGGGACAGGGTAATAGCCAACATGACACATAGCCTTTTCATCTTAGTCTCCTTTGTTGATGAATTCCGAATAGATGCTGATATCCGCATCTCGTAAAATCTGTTTATTGGCGATTGCGCGGAAATATTCCAGAGCCAGAGGCGTGTTTCCGGCGCGGTATTCCAGAATGCAGAGATTGCGGCGAATATCGTCTTGAAGTCGATTGTGTTTTAACGCATTTAGATAGTGGATGCGCGCGGGACCATATATTCCCTGTCCATAGTAGTAATTCCCCAAGTTCACCAAGGCATTGAAATTCTCGGGATCCTGATTCAGCATCTCTTGCCAGAGACGTTCTGCCTGTTGATTTTTCCCTTTGGAAAGGCTCCAAAGCGCGTATTCGTTTTTCACAGTAAGGTTTCGGGGATACCGGCGGAGCGTCTCGGTGTATTCCTGTTCTTTGCTGATCAGGCTCATCTGGAGGATTCTGGTGGTATCATCTTCAAAATACCGTTTGGCAGTAGCTGTTTCCCGATACAATCCGGATTCGATCGCAGAGAAGTTTTGCGCGGGGGGATACTGGCTGTGGATCTGGCTGAATCTGAATATCTCCGGATACACTCCGGAATCCAGCACGTTATCGTATTGTTTGCGGGCATCCAGCCAACTGGTGATGAAATCCTGCGTGCTCAACATTGTGCTTTCCAGAGGCAACCAATATGTTCCATTTCGATGGATGAAGAATTCCACGGAGATTCCGCTATTCAGGATCTCATCCACATCCATCTTGGTATCTATTACGGGGATCACATGGCCGGGGATGTCTATGAAACCTGTTTCCACACCTACAACCTCCAGGCTGGTTGCCAACAGCACCATGAGGTCTTCACAATCTCCGCCTTTGGAATTCAGGGTCTGGAAGGGGTATTGGACATAGTCGATCTGGGTATCGTCTCTATTTGCCGCACTGGGGTCTGGAGTGTAGCGGATTGAGTTTGCGCGATAGAAGCTATACACCTGCAAGGCTTTGGTTATGGCAGGATTCAAGCCTGTCGGAGTTCCGGCATCGTAGCTTTGCAACAGAACTGAACTGATGAAGGTGCGCAACATGGTATCCGAGGGATTCACGAAGCTGGCGAGTTGTCTGCGGTTTCCCCAGTTCATCGCGGTATCTTGGAGCACGTTGAGGCGGGAGATACTGTGGGGTACTGTGTACAAACTATCTTCCAGGGCATAGGTGATGCTGATCCGAGGGTTTAGTTCACGGCTATATTCGAATACTCTGCGGTTCAGGTTCACCACTACCCGGTGTTCGTGGTTTTCATTGGCGATGAGGGATGGAATGCGAAACTTAGCTTCACTATCCATGATCTGGGGGATGAATATCTTCAGCTCGATATCCGTGATCGGTACACTGCGGTTGTTGAACAGGGTAATCGTGCCGATGGGGTTGTTTCGGTAGTATTCGTGCAGGGAGGGAAACACTGGATCCCAGGTAACTTTTTTGATTTCCACCGGAGGTTTATCGCGGTTATAGAGTTCTCTGGCGGCAAAAGCCTCATTAACCTTCCTAGCGACCTCCGGGTCGTCTGGGAAATATGCTTGGACGATCAGGATTTCCCGATATGCATCATCGTATCTGGCTTCTCGCGTAAGAAGCTCGGAATAAAACAGATGGAAGTCTGCGGAGCTTTGGTCGTCTTGGGCATAAGGTGCCACAGAATCCAGCACTCGTAGAGCGTCCACAAACCGGTTTTCCCGCTCCAAAGCTCTGGCATAACCGATCCCAAAATCTTGATTGTGAGGGTCACGTTCATGGGCGATCTGAAAGTTGCGCAGGGCTTCGGTTTTGTTCAGCAGTTCATGATAGGTCTTGGCGAGCTTATAGTAGTATTCGGCAATTCCTTCATCTATGAGGATGGCGTTATTAAAATAATCCGAAGAGCTGCCATATTGCCCCAATTGGAAATTGCACTCTCCCAATAGCGCATAGGCACGGTCGAGTTTTTCGTTGCGATGATCCGTGAGCATGCGTTGCAGGTAGCTATTGGCTTGGCTAAAATTGCCCAGCTTGATCTGCAGATCCGCTATCGCCAGTTTATCTTCAAATCCTGGCCTGGTATTCACAAGTTCATTCAGAGTGGAAAGCGCCAGGGCATATTGTCCGGTGGCTTTGTAAGCTTCCACTTCACTGCGCATAATGGTCTCGTTGAAGCCGAACTTCTGATTGTAACTGCGGGCATGGAGGATCAGAGCTTGGTGATCTTTCAACCTGTGATGTAGGTCGATGTAAGCTTCCATGATCTCTGGGCTGCTTTGGGGACCCAGGAGGTTCAGATAGTCGATTCCCGCGCGGTAATCTCCCTTTTGCCTGAAGATATCCACAGCCAGGATGCCTATTTCGCTGGTAGGCCCACTTACTTTTGCCGCAGAATTCAGGCTTTCCAAAGCTTTATCGGCTTGACCGGATCTTTGATATAGCTTCGCTTCTTCAATGTAATTTGCCACGATCTGCTCGTCGATACGATTATCAGAGATGTTCTGATTACTCCGATACAGGGCATATATTGCCGCGGCATGATTGCCGTTTTGCCTTAAGTAGAGAGCATATGAATAGGCATCTTCGATGGGGAAGCTCAGCTCTCCCTTCTTGCCATCCGCCGCGATGGAACAGATCTGATAGTTAAGGATTGAGGATTGCGGTTCGGAAATGACGAATTTTGGCTCTGTAACATTATAGACGATGGTATCGGCATCCGACACCTGATACACCTGCCAACCTTGAATGCCGGGCATCCGCTCCCAACTAAGAACCGCTTGCATCGCATCGTTCAAGCTCATGGTGATCACGTCCGGGCGATCCGGGGCTGCGTAAAACATCAGGAATCTTTGATGTGAGGCGTTGATATCCAGAATCGCCAGCTTGCGTTCCTCTGGGAAATAGCGGAGTTTATGAATGTTTGCAAAGAATGGGAATTTTGCCTTTTTATCGAAAGCTAAAAGCTCCAGTTCCTTACCAGCTTTGCCCACTATCTTGATGCTTTGCTTCTGTTTGTCCAAAAGCGCAGCCTTGCCATCGTAAACCAGCTCGAAGGCTCCCAAGCCCGGGGCGTTTACAAATAGAGATGCTTTTTGGGGGTTGTTTAACTTTAGTTCGTAGATGGAATCTGCATTGCTGAGATAATACAGCTTGTCGCCATAAGCTTTGAGCATCAGAGGCTTGAGCTTGGGTTCAGGCATTGTGATGTTATCTACAAACATCCGATGTTCGCTGAAGATCGCGATTCTGCCATGGCCGCTATCTGCGATGTAGATCAAGCCATTATCACCGATGGCGATATCTACGGGATTCATCAGGTTGTTTGCACGTTTTCCTTTTTGGGCAAAGGAACTCTGGTACTTTCCGGTGTGTTTATCCAGAACATGCACGGTGGCGGCTTTGGTATCCAAAACATAGAGATAATTCTGGTGAAGGGCGAGCGCGGTGAAACTGAGCGCCGTCTTCTTGGGGAGATCCTTAATTTGGGTGACAAAGAGGGTTTTCCCCTCCGCATCCATCGCCCACACAGAAGCTAATGGCTTGGCATTGCGCAATTTTGAGAGAGAACTGATCATGTAAGTAATGCCGCCGAATTCCAGATAATCCGTGCAGGCGGGTAGAGTGCTTTCCTTTAAGGATGGGCGCAAAGTGTAGGCAGGACGGTGTAGCAGCTGCCCAGTAAAGGATTCGCTATCTTTGAAGAAATGAATCGCCTTCTGTTTGGAATCCAGGATGCCGATAATGGAGGTATCTCCATTGGCTCCACACTTGATCTGTGTGGGATACTGAAACACACCAATCTGGCTTCCCTTGTCGAAAGCACCAAACACTGTGTTAGGCAGGATTGCGCCATTGGGACCCAATTTGCCGATGTTGGTGGCATCACGGTTGATCACGTGCATTTCACCCCATTGATTTATCGCCAGATCTGCGATATTGGCGGAGCGTCGATCCTGGATCATCACCATGGAAGCTGAGACGATTTTCAGGTTTTGATCCAGATATTCCACAACCTGACCCTTGCTGCTATGGCGCAGTACCCGGAGTAATTGATCTTCACCCAGGCTCATGGATATGGCGGAATTCACCGGGGCAGACACAAACGGCACACCTTCCATGGTGAATCCCCGGATGCCCCAATCGTCCAAAATATATATATAGCCTTGGTAATTTACCAAGATGCGCTTTGGGTTCTTGAAACGTAAACCGGGATTCCCAGAGGTGAAGAAGTCTCTCAGATAACTGCCGCTGGTATCCACCACCAATACTCCGCTACGCTTGGAATCCAGAAGGTAGATCTGTCTATCCCGCACAAAAAGGTCTGTGATCACAGCAGATTTACCCAGCCGGAGAAGGCTGCGGGAGTTTGTTCCGGTCTCGGAATCTACCGCCATCACTTGATTACTCTTGCGATCCAGGATATACACGTCGTTTTCATCAATATGAAGCGCGCTGGGATCCAACGGAGTGGATTTGCTGTTACCTACGCGCCACATAGGTGCAGGATAAGCCCACATGCCAAATGATATCACGAAAAATAAAACACAAATCAGTGCCGACTTTCTCATTTCAGCTCCCTATTTACAAGCTGGACAGAGTATATGTGCTACATATAGCTTGTCAAGCTATTTGTTTGGGCGAAATCTTCCATTTAGTTGTCTTCTGCAAATGGTTTGGGATGGATGGTAGCAAAAATGATGCGCTCATTTCAAACTGCAACACGATAATCTTCTAAGAAAGGCATCTTGCTGTAAGATTCCATCTGTGTAAGCCCCCGAAAACTCCTCTCCTTGAGTATGATTTGCCCATTGCCAATACTTCCCGGATGTCACTGGCTTAAGCTTCTCTCACGATGGTTCAACTGAAAGATGCCAGCTTCAAAGTAGATTTGCACTTACAGAGCGTTGGGAGAAGCCCTCTACTACCCCATTTATCTAGGGGATATCTCTGCGGTGTTCATGCAGTCCACACTGCATGAAGACGGCACAGGGACTCCTGAGGGGAATGGGCTTGGTATACGCTGACGTTATTTTTACCTTAGGGAAAATTAGTTGAATACAGAGATTCCGAAGGATTGTTGTGATGCGTCAACTTAGCTTCTTCGGACGCATTGTGCAAAAAAATCAACAATAATTGAGCTTTCATAGCTCCTTCCGATGTAGGTTATTTGTACGTAACTCCAGGCAAAATAACGTATAAACAATAAGTGCATCGATATTGCAACGATCGCATTTTACACGAAGAAAAAAATTGACAAGCCTCACAGGTCATGTATCTCGGATTTACTCAAGCGTATCACAAAATTGGCTGCTATTACCACTTGAAGCGCTTGAATAGAAAAAGAGCGTTGCTCTCTACCATACTTGAAGTTTTGACTTGACTAATTTGGGCTACTCTAAGATACTTCACATTAACACCTCGTTTTGTTATTTGCGTTGTTTGCACTACCACAATAACTTACGAGGTGTTGTCAAGCACTATTTTTACCTAATTTACTGCCACCCAGGAGCTTAGACACCTAGGAAAGATTAGTAACATTATAACTCCAAGCTGAAAATTAGTAATAGATCCTGAATTAAGCGGATAGAGCCGACGATGCTCTGTCCGTTTTGCTATCCTGGGGTACTTAGATACTCCTTATCATTGGCAATGAACGCAAAGCTTGACAGAACAGGCATCTCCAAAATACTGACATTTCATAGTTAAACAAGTATATTATAGTCAATTGCGAAAGTGGCGGAATTGGCAGACGCGCTGGACTTAGGATCCAGTAGGTTCACTCCTGTAGGGGTTCGAGTCCCCTCTTTCGCACCATTGAATATTGATTTTAACCTAAGGAGAATAAAGTGCAGGTAGAATTTAACGCCATCAATGCTGTAACTAAAGAGATCAACATCACAATAAGCGCCGATGATGCCACCAAGGCATGGGAGAAGTACCTCCGTAAAGCCGCCAAACAAGTGGACGTCCCCGGTTTTCGGAAAGGAAAGGCTCCGTTGAGCCTGATCGAAAGAACCCACGGTGCGATGCTGACGGATTATTTTTTGAAGGATAGCGTTAGCGATTTCTTTGAAGAAGCAGCCAAAGACCACGACATCAATTACTTGCTGTATCCGGACGTGAAGGACGTAAAATGGGAGAAGGGTCAAGAAATGCAGATCAAGATCGAGATCGAACACGAGCCCACGCTTGAGTTTAAACAACTTGATCACCTGGATGTGCCCTACAACCCTATCACTCTGGAAAGCGAAGTGGATAAATATCTGGAAGAGCTGAAACAAAACAGCGGAACCATCGTGGATGCCGAAGAAGCCATCCTAAACGATCATGTTCAAGTAGAACTCACCATCAATAACGATGGTCAGGAAATTGTACAGACCGCGCATTTCTTCGCTGGAGAATATCCAGAACGCAGAGCTTTGCCGGAATTGATCGGTAAGAAAGTGGGCGATATCTTCGAGAAAGAATTGAACGGGACCGACATCAAGCTGGTAAGCCGGGATAGCTCCATAGCTCTGGATAACGATAAAATGTACCATACCAAGATTATGGTGAATACCGTGGAACGCATGCAATATCCGGAATTGAACGATGATTTTGCCCGGGATATGGATTTTGACGATATGGCTGCGATGAGAGCCAAGATCGAGAGCGATATGAGATTGGTGAATGAGCATAAAAACATCGATGTGAAGAACTACGCTATCGTCAATAAACTGTTTGTAGATAACAATTTCGACCTTCCGGTGAAAACCATCGGTTATCTCGCGGAACAAGAAGCGGAGAAGTATCCCAACCAAGAATACCGTAAGTTCTTGGAATATCAATATCGGATGCAGATATCTCAGGAAATGGTCACCATGTATGTGCTTTCCCAATTGCGCAAGCAAGTAGAGATCGAGATTTCGGACGATATGACCGAAGAATACATCAAGCACGAAGCAATATTGGCAGATATGACAGTGGAAGCATACAAAGAGAAGAACAAGGCAGAGATAGCTTCCGATGGCTACAAAGATGGAGTGCGCAATTACTACATCCTGCGCAAACTGGCAGAGACTGCCAATTACTTCATCCCGGAATCGGAAGCCAAGCAAGAAGATATCCCGGAAGCGGAATCCACCGAAGTGGCTGAAGACGCACCGGTAGAACCCACGGAGTAAATATGAACTATATCCCGATGGTAATCGAACAAGTAGGCCGCGGAGAGCGTGCTTACGACATCTACAGCCGGCTTCTGAAGGATAGAATTGTCTTTTTGGGCGGCGGGATCGACGACACCATGGCAAATACCGTGGTAGCCCAGCTATTGCATTTGGAGGGAGAGGATTCTTCCAAGGACATATACATGTACATCAATAGCCCCGGAGGGAGCATCAGCAGCGGCCTCGCGATCTACGATACCATGCAATATATCAAACCCGCAGTATCCACCATCTGCATTGGGATGGCAGCTTCTATGGCGGCGGTGTTATTGGCAGCAGGAGCTAAAGGCAAACGTACTGCTTTGCCCAACAGCCGTGTGATGATCCACCAACCTTGGGGCGGAACTCAGGGCAGAGCTGCCGATATCGAGATTCAAGCTCGGGAGATCCTGTATCTGCGTGGTAGGATGAACGAGATCATGCACCATCACACCGGGCAATCCATCGAACAGATAGCCATGGATACAGATCGGGACTATTTCTTAAGCGCAGAAGAAGCCAGACAATATGGCATCGTGGATGAAATTCTGGAGCGCAGAAACAATCCCATGGAGAGATGACCTTGGAAAAGAATAAAAACCTAAGCTGCTCGTTTTGTGGGCGCAGCGAAGATGATGTGAAAAACCTCATCCGTGGCATCGCCGGAAACATCTGCGATGAATGCGTGGAGATGTGTCACACCATCATAGATGTAAACAGTACCCAAAGCGAGTTGGAAGATTTTGAGCTTCCCCTGCCCAGCCAGATTAAAAGCAACTTGGATCAATATGTGATCGGTCAAGAAAACGCCAAGGAAATCATCGCCGTGGCTGTTTATAACCACTATAAACGCATCTTCCGGCAAACTCCGGGCGACGAGATAGAGCTGGAAAAAAGTAATATCATGATGATAGGTCCCACCGGAAGCGGAAAGACCCTCATCGCTCAAACCTTGGCAAAATTCCTGAAAGTGCCTTTCGCGATCAGCGACGCCACCACGCTTACCGAAGCAGGTTATGTGGGCGAGGACGTAGAAAACATCCTCGTTCGTTTGTTGCAAAATGCGGAATACGACGTAGAACGGGCAGAAAGAGGCATCGTCTACATCGATGAGATCGATAAGATTTCCCGCAAAAGCGAAACTCCCTCGATCACTCGTGATGTATCCGGAGAAGGGGTTCAACAAGCCTTGCTGAAGATCCTCGAAGGTACCAAAGTGAATGTTCCGCCCAAAGGCGGGCGCAAGCATCCTCAGCAGGAATTCATTGAGATGGATACCCGCAATATCCTGTTCATCGCAGGTGGCGCGTTCTTCGGTCTGGAAAAGATCATCAAGGAACGCACCGATAAGAAAGGGATCGGATTTGATGTGGACCTCGGAGAAAAGCACGATGAGGCAAACATCTTTGAACAAACCGTTCCACAGGATCTCCTGCGCTATGGCTTGATCCCGGAACTAATCGGTAGGATGCCGGTGATCTGCACCTTGCACCAACTCAGTGAAGAAGCCTTGGTAGATATCCTTACCGAGCCCAAAAACGCCATCTGCAAACAGTATCAAAAGCTGTTTGAGATGGATGGAGTGCAGCTTGGGTTTGATACCGAAGCCCTGAAGGAAATCGCCCGCATTGCGATCTCCCAAAAAACGGGTGCTCGCGGTCTTCGCTCCATCATGGAACGCTTTATGCTGAAGATTATGTACGAGATCCCGGATCGCACAGACATTCAAACTTGTCAGATCACCAAATCCGTGGTTTCCGAAAGTGGCGAGCCTGTATATACTTTCATCAAACCTGTGCGCAAAAAAGCCAAAGCGGCAGGTGAAGAATAAGTTTCCTCTAATGAGAACCATATCCATGTCCCTTCTGGCGCTGATGATACTGTTCATCGGCGCCTGTTTTCATGAATCCGAAGTGATCATCAAAAACAACAGTGCTGCTGAAGCTTGGGTGGAAGTAAACGGAAAAGACCAATACGCCATTCGTCCCGGGGGTAGCACCCGGTTGACTTATCCCTCGCCCAGAACGCTGGATATCAGATATTGGGGACATCACATCCTGCCGGGCACCATCGCTCTTGATATGAACCTTGCCGGAGGAGATCACCTGCGCCTGGAACCAAACTGCGGGGCGATCAGATTTCATAACAGCTCCAGCTTGGAAATGCGAGAACTGCGCTTGAGTCCCGCCGGACAAAACAAATGGTCGGTGAACCTTCTGCCCACTTTTCTGAGCACGGGCGACCATATCCATATCAGCAGAACTCCGGGTAGTTACGACGTCAAGATCCGGGATCAGCACAACAATTACTTCTACGCAAGCTCAAGAACGGTGAATATGGACGAGACTACTAACTATATCTTCACTGGGTTAAATTGACACACAATAATCAATAGCCAGGGTACGCGATCAATCTCACCAGCAACTATTTTGGAATATTACAAATCAATATTTCTATGATTTGCTAAGAGATGAAAAACCGGCTTCACACAAGAAGCCGGTTATCTATCTGGAAAGGAACTTTCTATGTTACATCAGTTCGAGGTAATCAGCCTTGATGTTTTTCATGGCATTGCGGGTATCCAGGATAGCCACGTTGCTATCGGCTATCTTCTGGTAATCCACATTGCTGTGATCGGTAACGATGATGATGAGGTCGTATTTCTTTAGGTTTCCCAGGGGCACAGTTCTGTAGATTTTCCCGTTTTTCTCGTGGTGGAATTCATCCACATAGGGGTCGTGTATTTCAAAATCTGCATCGTAGTTTTCCAACTGGGTGATCAAGCCTTCGATGGGGGATTCCCGCATATCGCGGATATCTTTTTTATAGGCAGCGCCCAACAGCAGGATTTTGGCTCTGGAGATGGCCACTCCGTGTTTATTCAGAATCCTGATGGCGCGTTGTACCACAAACTCCGGCATGGCGATGTTGATCTCTCCCGCCAATTCGATGAGGCGGGTGTGAAAATCGTATTCGCGGGCTTTCCAAGTGAGGTAGAAAGGATCGATGGGGATGCAGTGTCCGCCCACTCCGGGACCGGGGTAGAAAGCCATGAAGCCGTAGGGTTTGGTTTTAGCAGCTTCGATTACTTCCCAGATGCTGATACCCATTCTATCGCAGAGAACGGTCATTTCGTTTGCCAGGGCGATGTTGATGTTGCGGAATGTGTTTTCGTAAATCTTTTCCATTTCCGCCACTTCCGGGGAGCTCACAAGATGAACTGGTGCATCCAGAATGCTTTCGTAGAAAAGCTTTGCCACTTCGTTGCAGGCGGGAGTCATGCCTCCAACCACTTTGGGTGTGTTATGGGTTTTATATGTCTCGTTTCCGGGGTCAACGCGTTCGGGGGAGAATCCCACAAACACGGTTTCGCCTACCTTGAATCCGGCTTTTTCTAGTTCCGGAACGATGATTTCACGCGTTGTGCCGGGGTAGGTGGTGCTTTCCAAAACGATCAGAGAGCCTGGTTTCAAATGCGGTGCCAACGCCCGGGTACTTTTTTCGATGTAGGATGTGTCGGGTTGATGGTAGAGGTCCAGAGGAGTGGGAACGGCGATCAGGATCACGTTGACTTCTTGCATGCGGCTATAGTCTGCAGTTGCGCTGAGTTTGTGATTCTTCACGACATTTTCCAGATCTTCATCCGCCACGTCGCCAATATAGTTTTTACCTTCATTCACGTGGGAGATGGCATATTCGCTTACTTCGAAGCCAAGTACTTCAAAGCCCTTTTTGGCGATAGTAACAGCCATAGGCAAGCCTACGTAGCCCAGCCCCACCACTCCGATTTTTACACTTTTGTCCTTGATCGAGTTCAATAATGGCATATAACCTCCACTTTAGTAGTTTGCGTCACGATTTGATGTTATTCAGATCTGTAAAGTATTTTTTATGGTCAAATGGCTTAGTGCCCTTATATTTGTGGATAATTGTAGATGAAGACCCAGATTCACGCTTTACACCGCCCAATTTACCAGATACAACCCCTTTCATGAAAGCGATCGCCATGCTGGTTCGATGATGTGGATACTGCATCGATGCGGCTTGAACACTGCTTTACGAAAGCTGGAGGGAATGGGGGGAGAGCTTTGGAACATATACCGGCTGGCAAGAAAACCACCGATCCAAGAGGAACCCAAGCTATAATCATGTTTGATGCCGATAACAAAGTCTGGTAAGCAGATCATTCTATAGGTAGATCAATATGCATGAAGAATAGACGGATCCGCAAAAAAGTCTTGACTGAATAATATAAACTTCATTTAATGCCATCAGTGTGGATCGTGTTGTTTGGGAACCTTCTACAGACGATATACCTTTCGCCAAAACGATGATATTTAAAACAGGAGCAATGATGTTTAAAGCCCGTTTGGTTTTGATAGTTATAATCTGCAGCCTCAGTTGGTTGGGTGCTGAAAATCTTGAATGGGGCTTGAAATATGGCATTGGAACATCCTCCCTGCAAGGGGCGTACCGGAGTATCAACAAGATACATTTGGAGATTATGCACTGAGCTATCAGACCATCTTCCCCTTCCCGCATTGGATAGCAGCCTGCATGGAAATAACATGATCCCAAATTATAACAACATCAAGATTTCGGAAGTAAACGAGCAAGGAATGATGGTGGCAGTCTGGCAGGATAGTCAAAAAGCTAAATGGGCAAATGAAAACGGTGGTACGGATTATCTGCAATATATTCAGGTTCCGGAAATCTATATCAGCGTATCCGCCAATCAAGGTGAAACCTGGAGCGAACCGATTGTCCTGAACAGCGTTAACAATCCGGAATTTGCTAACATCAAACCGATGTGGGTGTATCCTGCAGACAAAGTAAAATACATGGGCACGCAAGGCGAGCAGAAGATTGGTAGGATCGGATTGATGTTCTTCAACGATTATACCTGGGGCGCAAATGCGCTGGTGCCTCCTGCGCATCCCACGAACAATGGTGGGCAGGTGATGTTCGCAGAGCTGGAGATCGTGTTTCCGGAAGCTGAGTACGAGCCCACAGATCCCTTTGGTTTGCCTCTGGTACTGAGTAGCAGCATGTCGCTGATGGCGTCGGTGATGATCGATGCAGATCCCGCCTCCGAGGGCGATGTATTGGCAGCCTATGTGGATGTAAACAATGAACCTCAGCTGCGTGGGAAAGCTACTTTGATAAGCAGCTCCGGGATCACCGGATGCCTGATGCAGATCTTTACGGAATTGAATAACGAAGACATCTACTTCAAACTGTGGGTGGCTGAGACCAACGAAGTGTATGAAGTGGCGGAAACAATCACTAGCGCGGTGAATGGAAGCGTAGGCAGTTGGCCTGGGAATCCTTTTATCTTGCACGCTATTGGCAGCGTTGTCCAGGAAATCGACCTGCACACAGGCTGGAATATGTTCTCCTTGAATGTACATTCTCAGGATCAGTTTATCATCAGCTTGTTCGGAAGCGATTATGCTTCGGTAAGCGCTGTGAAATCCCAAGGCGGAGTGCATTTGCCGGGGAATCCCTTCAGCACTTTGCATATGTTGGTGGATGGCGATGGATACTTCGTAAACATGACCAACCCTGCCACCCTTATGGTTCGGGGTTATCCGATTCCGGTAGCGAATCAGATATCTCTGAACCCGGGATGGAACCTGGTAGCCTACTACCCTCAAGTACCAATACCTACCTATCATGCCCTTATATCCGTAAACGACCAACTGATTCAACTGAAGGGAGAAAACGGGCTTTATGAACCGGGAAATCCTTTCAGCACCCTCAATACTCTGGTTCCCGGAGAATCCTATTGGTTGAATATGAGCACCCATGCCGACTTGATCTATCCCAGCGGGGAGAGATTCAGCGGGTATGCCGGGGAGGAAACCCAGGTATCAAATACATTGGTGCGTAAAAGCGACAGTCAGAGCGTGCTAATCGCCCTGGGCGGTTACGCTCATCCGGGAGACATCGTGCAAGCCCACGTGGGTGAAGAGCTTCGTGGTACTGTGGTGGTAAGGGAAGTGGACGGTCGTTTGGGCGCATTGATCCAGATCTTCACCGAGAATGCGGGTGAGGAGCTCCGTTTTGTGTTGCAGAGCGGAAACAAAAAGGTAGATCTGGAACCGGGGCTTGTTTCCCAACCCGGCGCGATAGTGGGAGATTATTCTGAAAACGAATACTTTGTTCTATCTGAAGGAACAGAGGTGGCTCCGGCATTGGTTACCGGATTTGTAAATGCCTATCCTAATCCTTTTGGTGCTTCGGTGAACATCACATTATCCGTCGCTAAAGAAAACGAAGACATTCGGGTAAACATCTATAACCTGCGGGGTCAGAAAGTAAAGAACCTGATCCACGGCAAGCAGAATGCCGGAACCCAAAATCTGATGTGGGATGGCATGGACGCCAATGGACGGAAGATGCCGGCAGGATTGTATTTCTGTCGCTTGGAAAGTGGAAACACCAAGCAGAACATCAAACTAATATTACTTAAATAGTATCAAATGACTATAGGATGTCTTAAGGCCTTGTAAAATATGGGTTTTCTTAGGCATCTACCAAAATGAGAACGTGGGCACGGTCGAAAGATCGTGCCCTTACTCATTTTGTTTCCGGCTATCCCTGGCAGGTTG
>JAHDQK010000041.1 GCA_018433885.1 Candidatus Cloacimonadota bacterium | reverse complement strand
CGGGGACAAACCGGCGCATCTGATGCGCAACGAGAAGCATCTGCAGGCGCTAAATGAAAAGCGCACTTCCGGGATCACGCTCACCGTAACCGAAGCCAAGTTTTTGCTGGAGTGGTGGATGATCGCTGTCTATGGCATGGAGCCGCACGACGGGATTGGTGGCAAAAAGCCCTGGGAAGTGTGGCAGGAAGGGGTGAAAAACATCGATGCCAGCCGACGCCGCAAGCCGGATGAGCTCTGGTATCTGATGCTCTCCCAAGAAGTGAAGAAGCTGGATCGCAGTGGGGTAAAGGTGCGGGATCTGTGGTATTACGACGAAGCGCTATTTGACTATGTAGGCCGCAAGGTATATGTGCGATACGACCAGATGGATGATCGCTATGTATTTGTCTATGATGAAGCTCGCCAGCCGATCTGCCGGGCTCTGCTGCGCATCGAGCACGATCCCCTGGTAACCGTGCGTGGATCCGCAGATGGCAAGCTGCAATACACCGCCGAGATGAAGCGAAAAGCGAACCTGGAAAAGCGGATCAAGCGCGATGCAGAGCTGCTGCAGGAGCTTACGCACGAAGGAGGGATGTTCATGCAGGAAGCTATCCAAAAAGTGCAGGACATGAAGGCTACTGGCCAACTTACCACAATTAGCCACGAACTTCCAAAGCTCCCGGATCCCAATACAGAAGCGGCTTCCAGCCGCTTGGAAGAGCCTGAGACAAAAGAAGATAAGGATGAAGTAATCTCCCGCGAGTTCCTCGATGCCATCGGGGTAAATAGCTAAGGCTTGCAAGATAATGAAATATGAAGAATAGAGAGGTTAAACAATGAAAAGTCATTTACTGGTGACGACAAAGAACGTAAAGCGCGGCCTGGAGTGCATGAGCTACCTGCTCTCGCGTCCGGTGGCGCATCAGGTGGGCATGGGTATGATCTACGGCAGGCCCGGACTGGGGAAGACCCAATTTAGCATGCGCTATGCCATCGAGCACAACGCTGTGTATATGAGTGCGCTTAAGGCCTCCACCCCAAAGAGTTTTGTGGTGGAGCTGCTCAAGGCAATCCGCGCGCTCTATGAACCGGAGAACACCACGCCCATCACCGGACCCAAAGCGCGGCTCTTTCGCGAGATCTTGGACACCTTGAACCGCTATACCACGAAGGTGCATCTTCCGGTACTGCTGATTGATGAAGTGGATAACATCATGCACTACCCGCACGAGGAGATCGTTGGCATGCTGCGCGATATCGCGGATAACACCGTGGCGGCGGTGGTGCTGGTGGGCATGCAGGATCTGCGGGATAAGGTGGCGAAGCTGAACTCTCACTATTACAACCGCTTCATCTATTTTGCGGAGTTTAAAGCCCTGGACAATAGCGACGCGTGCCTGATGTGCAAAGAGCTTTCGGATATCGAGATCGCGGAAGATCTGGCGCGCTACAGTAACGAAAAGAGCCAAGCCGGAGGCGATGCCAGGAAGCTAATCAAAGCCATCCGCCTCTACGAAGAAATCGCCGCCAAACTGGGCATAAAGTCCCTTAATCTAAACGACTACATGAAGGTGATCAAATGAACAACCAACTCTACAACTCTAAAACCCTAAAACTCTACAACTCTTTTGCGCGAGTAAAAGGCAGCGGAACCTTCCATTTAGATGAGTTTTGCGCAGTAACCGGCATGGATCCCAATCGGGCTATCCGTTGCCTGCTAAAAGCCGAAAAACTGGGCGCTATCTTGCGCTTGGGTGAGCTCTTTCTGCTCTATCCACCCAAACCTGATAATCGTAAGGTGTGGCACGACTGGAAGTTTGACATAGCCAAGCAGCGCATGATCTACGATGCTTGCTATACAGATTCCCCCACCAGCAGGTTCCAGGCTTGCG
>JAHDQK010000045.1 GCA_018433885.1 Candidatus Cloacimonadota bacterium | reverse complement strand
CTTCTCTTTGGTTGAGTCATGATCTTCTCCTTGTCTGGTAGTTTTTGGGTTTAAACCATCAAAACAAAGTGCGGGATCCGGCTCAACCTTTTTCTTCATCTGGCGTTACCTATTTTACACCAACCTTTGAGACACTACCTGATTTCTGCATGCCCTTAAATAAAATAAGTATCAAAAGCAACTGGAGACCATTGTGAAAAAGCTATACATCCTGCTATATTGCCTTCTATCTTTCTCTTTGCTAATGGCAAACCCATGGCAGCATCTGAAAGAGCATCGCAAACCGGCAAACATGCCCCGCTCCGGAGGTACCGATAGCGCTCGGGCGGAAATCGATACTGGCTTCGATGTGCAGAAATATACTATTAACATTAGCATCAGTCAGGATCCCAATCACATCAGTGGCAACGTATTGGCTGAAGTTTATGCAGAAGATAATCTCACCGAGATTGTCTACGACTTGATCGGCTTGAACGTCTCGGAAGTAAGGGTAAACAACGCTGTTGTTCCCTACACCCACGACCAGGGGCTTATCCATATCCCGCTAGCTGCATCAGCAGGCGAAACATTTACTACCCAAGTCTTTTACAGCGGAAGCCCCCAGCTTTCCGGTGCGCCCTACAACGTAGGTATGTATTTCCGCCCGAATAGCATCTTCACAGTATCTGACCCCAACGCTGGACGCTTCTGGTGGCCATCTTATGATCACCCTTGGGATAAGGCGGTCATCGATCTAATAATCACCATGCGTAGCGATTGGAAAGTGGCTGCCAATGGCATCAGAGAGAGCATCGTCAACAATGGAGATGGTACTGCCACAACGACATGGCGGGGCGAGCACCCTATGACCACATACTTGGTGTGCCTCACAGCCGGCAACTATCAGGAAATCCCTCAAACCGCTCTACAGGGCGAACTGCCCATTATGAACTTTGTAAGCCCCGGACAATATAACAACGCTCTTTCCGACCTCGCTTCCCTACCGGATATGATCGACTATTACTCCGAGCTATTTGGTGAATATCCTTTCGAAAAATATGGAAATGCCACCGTGAACATGAGCACATTCAGCGCAATGGAACACCAGACCATGACTACTCTGGGAAACTTCATAATCGACGGCAATGGCACCTACGAGCTGATTATCGCGCATGAATTAGTGCATCAATGGTATGGCAACGCGGTCAGCTTTCTGGATTTCAGCGATGTGTGGCTCTCGGAAGGATTTGCCACCTATGGCGAGCAACTGTGGATGGACAAAACCGAAGGTTGGCAAGCTGCTTGCGACTATGTGGCCGCAAGTTTCCACCAATATTATCTGAACTGGGAGAATAGCAACTCTCCCGCTACCATCTACAATCCCACCCTGCCGAATTATTTTGCACCGCCATCCTACGAGAAAGCAGCCAGTGTGCTTCACATGTTGCGCTTGAGGCTCGGTGATGCGGCATTTTTCCAGCTTTTAAGAACCTACTTTAGTACCTACATCCACGGAAACACCATCACCAGCGAGTTTCAGGATCTGGCAGAAAGTGTTAGCGGACAAGATCTTGGCCAATTTTTTGAGCAATGGATCTACGGCAGCGGCATTCCCAGCGTTCAATATGAAGCGTGGCACAATCCAGAGCTGGCGAGGATGAAGATCAGGGCACAATCCATATCCCCCACATCCACAAATTTTGACTTGGATATTCCCTTCCGGATCCTGAGCACCTCCGGCAGTGACTCTCTCCTCGTATTTGCTGATCCTGATGGATACTGGAACAACTACGAAGGAATAATGGACATTACGGAAATACTACCCAACCACAACAACTGGACACTCACCCGGAGTATCGGAACAACCCTGCCCACCATCCACACCTGCCTTCCCGGCTCGGGTTCGGTGTATCTTGCTTGGGATTCATATCCCTCAGCCGTGTCTTACATCCTTAAACGCAGAGAGTCAGGTAGCTCTCAATGGGTTACAATCCAGCCCCCGTTGGAGCAAACACATTTCACAGACACCGTTTCCAACAACGTAACCTACGATTATTCATTAGTCGCAATCGACGCGGAAGGATACCTCAGCATGCCTTCTGCGAGTGTCCAAGCCACGCCAGTGCATTTCAGTTTTGAACACGACCTTTTGGTGGTGGACGAAACTCGAGACGGCAATGGAACCAGCATCAGCCCAAACGACCTGATGGTGGATGATTTCTACGCTGTCGCCATAAGTCCCATCGCATTTAGTGAATGGGATATTGCCAGCCAGGGGCACCCAAGTCTGGAGCATCTAGGGAGCCACAAGATAATCTTTTGGCATGACGACGACCTTGCCATGAATCAGATACCGGAAGTGGAGAACTTGCTGAGCAGCTATATCTTTGGAGGTGGCACCCTGATCATCAGCGGCTGGAAAACCGCGACCGTAGTGTCCTCGGATTTTTGGCAGATCCATTCTCCCGGATTGGAACACTATTATGACAACCCCGCCTGCCTGATCAGCGCCGAAAGTTGCATGTATCCCCAGCTTTTGGTAGATACCAGCAAATTGGCTCCCAATTGGAACAATATGCTACCCATGATCAGCAGCTTCCTGGGTAATTTCAGCCCCCTCTACAGCGGAACTATGGCAGAAGGTAGCACTGGGGCAAATAAAAGCCTGGCGTTTCGAGCTAACAATCTGATTTTCTTCGGATTTCCGCTCTATTTCATGCAGGCAGATGGAGTAAGAGCGTTGATGCAACAGCTGATCCCGGAGTTATTGGAGGTAAGTTCTCAAGATCAGGTGAGCCCAATCACAAAACCCAACCTGATGAACTTCCCGAATCCATTCAATCCCAGCACCGAGATCAGTTTCGAAATCCCTGTGCAGGCAACCACGGAGCTTTGTGTATATAATGTGAAAGGTCAGAAAGTTGCTACTCTGGTGCAAGGCACGGTTTCCGAAGGAAGACATAGCGTACATTTCGACGCATCCGGGTTATCCAGCGGAGTTTATGTGATTTCTCTAAAAACCGGCAAGGAGATAATCACCCGAAGGATAAGCCTGATGAAATGAGTGCTTTGGCACTGCCTAGCATTTTCCTGTTGACCGTTTTGGTTAAGTACAATATTTTGAATCTTAAGAAATTGAACAGGTGGATAGTTTGAAAAAATTACTGATGATCCTTTTGGGATTAGGCTTGATGACTGGGCTCTTTGCCCAACGCGGGTTGTTTAACCTAGCTTACGACATGACTTTAGACGAAGTGGACAACACCCTCGCCATCGCCGGGTTTTTCCCGGAGGGTAGCGAAGAAGATGCCGTAAAATACTACAGCGATATCAACGTGCATGTCTCTGCCATTATGGTATTTATGGAGCCCAAGACCCAGCGCGTGGCTGGCTGGATTGTAGTATATAATCCCGAAAACGGAGAAGATAACGATCACCTGGTAATCGACAGAATTACCAATATGCACGGAGAGACCAATCACTTCGACGAAGATACTCAGCAATTGATCTGGTTTCTAACGGACATTCATACGCTCCACGTGATGTATTCTCCCAACGGTAGCCTCACCGCACTTTATTACAATGCCATGTACCCAGAGCTCTTTATTATGCGCGAAAAACCGGGTCAAGCCACACCCGAAAGCTTTATCCCGGAAAGCTTGAGAAAGAAATAAACACATATTCCCAATAAATCTACCGGCAGCGTTGATCTGCCGGTTTTTTATGCGAAAGAGAATGAATCTTCGTCCGCCTTGGCACATCACCCGTATGTTGTTTGTTATGAAGCGCTTAGATCTGCTAGTGATGGGACTACTTGATATGCATACAAACTTCGGGCATTCTGGTCAACTGGAAATGTGATTCATAGAGCTCATCTCGGTTAGGTGAATTCATCCCCATTCCCCGAAACAATCGTAAAGCCGTCCAGAAGCAGTGGCGACTGCATCAAGACGGCTTTGAAACTCGAACGCGGAATGGGGTAGAGATTAGGATTGGGTAGGGTTTATGCCGGCACTTGGGGTCGATTATATTGATTCATCAGTTCCCGGATTCTATTCTTTTGGTTCTCGAATTCTGCCATTTGCTGCTGATTCAAACGTTCGGCACCAACCATCCGTAATTGACTGGGATTTATATAACGTGAACCGCTCATCAATCCGAAGTGCAAATGGGCACCGGTGGATCTTCCGGTGGAGCCTACTCTGCCGATGATCTGTCCCCGTTTCACGGTCTGCCCATTTCTTACGCTCATGGAAAGCAAATGGGCATAGAGGGTTATCATCCCGCTGGGGTGTTTGATGCGAACTTCATTGCCATATCCCCCATTGTAGCGAGCAGAAGCAACTGTGCCATTTGCCACGGCATACACCGGGGTACCGCTTCGAGCGCGGTAATCCACACCCTGATGATTTGCCCAGCGTCCTGTAAAAGGATCCAGCCTTTTCCCATAAGAGGAACTTACGTGAATGCTGGATAGCGGATAACCCACTCCACTGGTATTGTTGCTTTTACCTTCTTTATTGTAGAGTCCGTTCATCACAGATTTCTCATCTTCCTGTTCATAACGGAAAAGCTCGTGACTACCTGTGCGATTACCCTCGTAGCTTACAAACAGGATCTTCGCCCGGGGCAGGGGTTTCCCTTCGAAAATACGCTCTTCTACAAAGACCTTGAATTGATCCCCTTTTCGGGCATTATGCTGAAAATCTATCTCCCCTTCCAAGCCATTGTTTATGCTCTGTTTATCTGCGGGAGAAAGCCCCAATGCCAGCAGGGCGGCATCCAAGGTGGTTTCCAATGTGCCGGTGATCATGCGCAGACGTTTTTGCACAGGGAGGGATTCCATATTGTAGGCTAATGAATCACCAATAACTTCAAAATTGTGGCGAACGGTGGGCTCTTGAACATACATCATCTTGGTGATCTTGCTACCATCGTCGCTAAGGATTACCCTGAGGGTATCCCCCGGCTGGATGGTGGTAACGTCTATATAGTCACCAAATCGATACGATACCATTCCGATCTCGGTTCCTGGCAGATCCAAGTTTGCCAGCACGGAGAAAATGGAACCCCCGGGGGGAATTGTCTGAGTGATCCACGGATCCACGATCTCGGGCAGGCTTTCCTCGTCTTTGGAAGTGGAGCTACCCGGTATATTGAACAATGAGGACAGGCTGAATACAACTAAAAGTAAGAGGACAAGGATCAAGAGGGTTTTTTTGCCAGATATCATATGGTAGAAACTCCTTTGGGTTGCTCTGCAGCAGGCAAATAAGGGTGGTAGTGGATGTGAACTTTCCGTAATCCATTGTTAAAGTGCTCCAACAGGTGTTCCTCCACTCTGTGAGAGATGTTGTGACCTTCATCGATGGAGATGTTTCCCGCCACGCTGATCGTCATGCTGATCGTGTAATAGGGGCCAAAACGATGCACTCCCAATTCCTCTATCCCTTTTACTCCATCCACCAGTAGGGTCACATCTCTCAGTTCTTTCCCAAAATCATCATCTGGAAGGCGATCCATCAGTTCGGATGAGGAATCCATGATAATTTCCACACCGGTTTTTACAATGTAGATAGCCACTATTGCACCGGCAGCCGGGTCCATCCAATAGAAACCCATGCGTCCCAGAACCACACCGATTACGACCGCGACAGACGCCATGATATCGTTCAAGTGATCATTTGCCAAAGCTCTCAAGGTAGGGTTATGAGTATTTTTTGCGGTTCTACGAGTATAGTAGAAGAGGATGATCTTCACCAGAAAAGTAAACAGGGCGATAATCAACGCCCATGAGGAGGCGGAGCGTCCAGCATCCACTTTGGCGATGATCTCGAAGACCTTGTTGATACTTTCCCAAAATATGGTGATACCAGTAGTAAGAATGAATGCACCCACCACGATGGCAGAGATGGATTCCAGCTGGCGATGCCCATAAGGATGCTCTTTATCGGCTGGCTTCTTTGCCTGTTTCATGAAGATCTTTACCGCTATGTAGTAGATCACATCAGAAGAAGAGTTGATGCCATCTGCCAAAACCGCCGGGGAGTGCCCCAAGATCCCAATTCCGGTTTTTAGAACAGCCAGAACGACGTTGCTGATGAGTCCCAGATTTACCGTAAGAGAAGTAAGATAATCGCGATCTTTGATCATTGAATCTCCATGATATCAAAAAACTTTTCATTTGGGAAAGCATTCCGGATTTGGATGCGGAAATCCGTAGCGGAAACGGGGTCTTTGCCGATGGAAGTGGCATTTAATGCAAAAGCAAACAACCGGAACGGGATGAGGCAGCCCAGAGAGCAGAGTTTGTCCAGTTTTTGCAAGTTTGTCAGGCTAAGTTTCAAACACTCTGGGTGGCGAAAGATAAGTTTCAGCGGGTGCTTTGCCAGGCTTCCCATGAGCTTTGTGAATACGGAATCCGTAAGCGAACCAGGGATGTAGAGGGCTTCCGGAACGGTATCCAGAATCTTGAGCAATTCTTTTTCCTTCCTGATCATGCTGGCAAGGGAGCTATCGTACCACCGTCCGTTTCTTTTATATAGAAGGTTTGCAGATTGTTTCAAGCGGCGAATTTCATATGAACCAAGATCCTGCTGGGGAATATCTCGCAAGAGAAGAAGCCTTGTAAGCTCCGCGATTATCTCGGAAGCGGAGCCAAAGCTTGCCCCCACGGCAAGAATCAGGAGGTCTATATTATCTTCCAACGCGATGGATTTACGATCCAGAGAGCCATCCACAAGAACTTTCTGCGCACCGAGCTTGTGCATTTGAGAGATCATCTTGCGCTGATCTGAGAGCGCTGAGGGCCCTGTGATCTGGGTCTCTATCTCGGTTTCTGCCCGTGCAATATATAATCTGCGCCCAGCATATTTATTCACGTGAAGGATACTTACCTCGCTGCCATGAAGCTCAAGCCATTCAGCTTCACTACAAAATATGCTTCCCTTAGCAAGCTTTACCCTGGGTTTGGGAGTCTTGAACACCAAATCCTCGGTTTCCCCGTCGATCCCTGTGCTGAAAACACCCCACTGGTAGTCCGAATAATGTCTAAGAACGCCGTTCAATACGGTAGTTTTGCCGGCATTCTTGCTGATTCCCACCAAGGCTATGTTCTTTATAGCCCCGGTGGAAATCATATCTTTCATCAATGGTCTATTATATTAGTGTTTGCGGCGTTGATTCCGTCTGGTTTCTGCAGGACCAATGGAAACGTGTTTGCCCTTTAGCAAGCTCATCACGCCTTCGTTACTTTCACGTTCAGGAGGACACATATCCCGGTAAAGGGTGGCATCCAGTTCTTCAAAACCGGGTTCGGTATAGCTGGTAATGAAACCCTCATAATTGCGCAGGATAACTCTGCCCGGCATTTGGGAGATGATGTAATTTGGCATTACGGGGATCTTACCGCCGCCGCCAGGAGCGTCCACCACGAAGGTTGGCACACAGAGTCCGCTGGTGTGTCCTCTTAGTGATTCGATGATTTCAATGCCTTTGGAGACTGGGGTTCGGAAATGGCTGATCCCTTCAGAGAGATCACATTGATAGATGTAGTAGGGACGCACCCTGTTTCGCACAAGCTTGTGTACCAATGCTTTCATTACGTCCACATGATCGTTTATCCCCTTTAGCAATACAGATTGGTTGCCCAAGGGTAAACCCGCTTGAGCCAGCTTGGCAAGCGCTATTGAAGCGGTTTCACTGAGTTCTTGAGGATGGTTGAAATGAGTGTTCACCCAAACGAATGGATACTTCCTCAACACTGTCAACAGCGATTCTGTAACCCGCATCGGTAAAACCACCGGGGTGCGAGTGCCCAGACGCACTATGTCTAAATGGTTGATGGTGCTGAGCTTGGCAAGAATTTCATCCAAGCGTTCATCACCTAATGTAAGGGGATCTCCCCCAGATAAAATAACGTCCCGGATCTCTTTGTGTTCCCTTATGTACTCAATTGCTTTATCCACATTTTCCCGCGGCATGGGAGCGTCGTGTTCCCCGGCTTTGCGGCGACGGGTGCAATGGCGGCAATACATTGCACACTGATCTGTAAGCAGAAGTAGCACTCTATCCGGATAACGGTGGGTCATGCCCGGAACAGGGGCGTCCGCATCTTCATGAAGAGGATCTGCCATATCGGAGGTGTTTACGGAGCTTTCCTGTACCCTGGGAATCGCTTGGAGGCGGATCGGATCGTTTGGGTTCGCGTGATCTATCAACGAAAGATAGTATGGAGTAATCGCCATGCGGAAAGAGAAATCTCTATCCGCAAAGATGGCTTCCTCTTCCGGAAGCAATTTGATGTACTTTCTCAGCTCTGTGGCATCAGTGATGCGGTTTTTGAGCTGCCAATGCCAATCGTTCCACTGTTCATCCGTGGCGATTGACCGGATATTGATGATGCTCATGTGTGCCCCTCAATTATCCGTGTAGCGTTCCTGGAAAAGCTTCATCAGAACAGGATTGCGGCGCAATAGGTCGATGGAGATCATGGCGTGATTGTGAGCATAGCCATTTCCCAGAATCATATCCACATCCGCTCCGATGCCCTCGGCTCCCAGAGCAGCCTTGGTAAAAGAGGTCGCCATCGAGAAGAAGTACACCAGACCCCTATCCCGAGCCGCCATGATGGTCGGCAATTCGGTATCTTCGATGTTCACCACATTGATCACCACGTCCGCCATCTTGCCTTCAGTAAGGCGGGATACTTCTTTTTGGATGGTAATGGCATCGGTAGCATTGGCGATGATTACTTCATGACAACCGGTATCCTTGCAAGTGGGAATGTAATCCGGATTGCGGACTACGCCGATCACTTTTCCAGAGACTCCGGCGCGCTCACGGGCAACAGCGTTGCACAGGATTCCACTCTTGCCGTTGGCACCGATAATCACCACGTTGTCTCCGGGTTTTACCAAACGTTCTGCCTGGGCAGGTGCGCCAGCAACGTCCAGAACTGAAAGTGCGAGGTTTTCGTCCATGTCGTCCGGAAGCTTTGCATATATTCCGCTTGAGAAGAGAATGGCTTGACCTTCTATCTCCACTTGGTCTTTATCCAGAAGCACTTTCTTGATCTTGGTGATCTTCAGCGGAGTGAGCGAAAGCGATACCAAGCTGGCTATTTTGTCGCCGACCTTGATTTTATCTTTCATCTCAAAATTGGGGCCGATCTGAGCTACTTTGCCGATCAGCATTCCACCGCTTCCGGTATCTTCATTCTTGTGTTTTCCAGTACGAGTGGTAAGATCAATAGCATGATCCGCGAAGGCTTGTTCTAGGTTTTGATGACCTTGGGCGATCAATTTGTTCTTGATCTGGTGAAAAGAAGCGCTATCCACATTTAAGCGAATAACATCGATGAGGAGTTCGTTGTCCCAGATTTCGGTCATATCGTTGTTCAGGACACGAGCAGGCTGAGGCAATACACCTTTTGGCTCTAGTACACGATGGGTTCCATAGCGGCATCCGCCAGTTTTCATAATTCCTCCACAGGATCTAATCTATATATTTTGTATACAATTATGCAAGTTCTTCCATTATTTTTACAAGGGGGATTGTGTCAATGATAAAACGCAGATTAAGGATGCGGTAAACTACATCTTTGCTTGTTTGCGGTAACAGCGGTATCCTGCACACTTATAGTCCAATATAGAAATACGGGGTAGAATCGTTTTACAATTTTGCTTGACCGATTGCCGCGTTATTCCCATGATGCTTCTTTAAATATTACTATCGAAGTAGGTCGAGATGACACAGAAGAAAGAAGTGTTGATAATTGGCGCAGGCCCTGGAGGATTGACCGCCGGGATGCTTTTGCAACACCACGGTTATCAAGTCAAGATTCTGGAAAAGGCAGATCGTGTGGGGGGAAGAAATGCTCGCATTGAACTTGGGGACTTCAAGTTTGATACCGGTCCCACTTTTCTGATGATGAAATTCATCCTGGATGAGATGTTTGCCGCAGTGGGACGCCGCACCGAGGACTATCTGCAAACTGTGAAGCTGGACCCCATGTACAAGCTCTATTTTCCGGAGTTTAACCTGGATATCCGCACCGACCTGCGGGAAATGAAAGAAGATATCGCCCGGCTTTTCCCGGGGGAAGAAAAGGGTATCGATAAGTTCATCGAGAAAGAAACCAAACGCTATGAGCGGCTTCTGCCCTGCCTCCAAATACCCTATTCAGAGCCTAAAAGCATGATCTCCAAACACATGCCCGGCTTGGAAGATATAGATGGGATGATCGAGGAAGAACTCATCATCAGTCCCCAAGATTGGCAGAATAAATACAACGTATATTTCGGAGCTACCTTCAACCTTGCCCACAGCCTGGATCAAATGCTGTATCTTAGACCCCGCAACAAGTTTGAAGAGCTTGAAAACTGTTATCTGGTGGGAGGCGGCACACACCCAGGTTCCGGCTTGCCAACGATCTACGAATCCGCTCGGATCAGTGTGAATCTGTTGACAGGTTTGGAGATATGATATCTTATGCAGCACCAAGCAAGACCATGTAGTTCATACATTTACGATAGAGTAGTCGATCTAAGGAGAAGTTTATGACAAACTCAAACAATAAGTCTCGCATTAAATACTATATTGTGGCAGCTTTAATCATCATCGTTGTGGCACTGATCCTGATCATCCCAAGGTGGAACAGCTACCAGAACCGAAAGCAGGCGGAGGAAGTGCGCACGGCGGTTCAAGCCCTCCGGGATTATGTGGATAATTATTGGAAAACAAACGGCAGTGCCAGTGGCTTCTCCACCGAAAACGCATTGGTGGAGATTGGATTGAAACCCAAGGTTCTGGAAAAGTGGGATTTTGCCATCGCTTGGAAATCTTCGGAGATATACACAACCCAGATGGTAGACAAGCTGAAGAACGTGAACGAAAACAACTATGTGTACGTTGCTCCCTATAAAGTCATAATGGCAATTGCCTCAGCCTCAAACAAGGTTGGAGAAGGCCGCAAAATGTGGTTTGATGGAGATGCCAATAGCTTCCATGGCTTCGGCGTGGATGAAAAGATAGAGCCGGATTGGGCGAGGATCTTCCCCAATCCATAGCGTTCAATAACTGAACAAGCTTTTTAGCTCTTCAATACTCATCGATTTGAGAACCGATGTTCCACCTTCGATGACTTCGTTGAAGAGCTCTATTTTATTCTGCTGGAGGCTTAGAATCTTCTCCTCCACCGTGGACTTGGTGATAAGTCGAAACACTTGCACCTTGCGGGTTTGCCCAATACGATGCGTGCGATCGATGGCTTGGTTTTCCACCATCGGGTTCCACCAGGGGTCATAAAGGATCACAGTATCCGCCGCGGTAAGATTCAAGCCTGTCCCACCTGTTTTGAGGCTGATCAAAAATAGGGGAATACTGGCATCCGTTTCGAAAGCTTGCACTTGCTCTGCGCGATCTTTGGTTTTGCCATCCAGGTAACAATATGAGATTCCCAAAGCATCAAACACACCGCGCATGATCTTCAGCATCTGCACAAATTGGGAGAACACCAACACCTTGTGCCCCCCGGCAACCGCTTCTTGAACCAGCTCTACCAAAAGCTCCAGTTTAGCCGAAAGCTCTGGCACAGGAAGGATATCGTCATTTGCCAGATGAGGGTGGTTGCACACTTGACGAAGTTTGGTAAGAGCAGCCAATATATGTACATAACTCATATCTTCGCCAGAGCTTGGCATCAGTTTCTTTTGTACCGATTCCAAAATCTGCAGATACAGTTTTTCCTGCAACGTGCTCATCTTGCTCCAGGCAATCTGCTCCTGCTTATCCGGCAGTTCCAATAGCACTTCCTTCTTGATGCGTCGCATAATGAAGGGTGAAGTAAGCCGGTGGAGGGTAGCTCTGGTTTGGTGATCCTCATCCGGTTTCAGATATTGATCCTTAAAGCTTTTAATGGTACCCAGATAGCCTGGCATCAGAAAGTCCATGATGCTCCAGAGTTCGGTGATGTTGTTTTCCACCGGTGTACCGGAAAGGGCCAGACGGTGTACGCTATCCAGCTTTTTTATTGCCCTTGTCCGTTGAGCGGATACGTTTTTTATGTTCTGGGCTTCATCCAGAATCAACCATTCGTACTTCAGGGTCTTGAGCAGGGCAAAATCGCTAAGCACCATAGAGTAGCTAATGATATACAAGCGAATGTTCGGGTTATTCAGAAGCTGGCTGCGGGCCTCCTTGTTCCCTTCAATGATTGCGTAGGGAATGTTGGTATGAAACTTCTCGATCTCTGCCGCCCAGTTATAGAGCAGGGTTTTGGGGCAAATCACCATGCTCAATGATGTTTGCGGTGATGTAGCGATCATTGCCAGCGCTTGGATTGTCTTACCCAATCCCATTTCATCCGCCAGTATTCCATTTAGACGATAGTGTTTCAACATGTTCAGCCATGCCACACCCGCTTTCTGATAACCGCGCAGAATAGTCTGCAAAAATGCAGGCAATTCCGGATTGCGCTTTAGTTTGCGTTCTTTGAGATCCCCGAAGAGGTTTTCCAGATATTCGTCTCCCAATATCCTGAAAGCGGGGTTTTCTTCCCTGAGCCGCTGATAATAAGGTAGATTCAGGATTCTAGCGCGATAGACACTATCCGCATCCCTAGTACTGCGACTCATGAGGGAATCTATCTCACGAAAGATCTGGGGATTGCTAATAAAGAATATCCTGCCATCCACAGTGTGCAAAAACTCATCGCTGGACGTGAAGTATCGTGCCAGTTCGTCGTGGCTGAAGCGCAGGTCTTTGTATCGATATTGAACTTCGTAACTGAACCAATCGATATCCTCTGTGCGTTGCACCTTTACGTCCGCTTCCAGGTGAATTTTGGTAACAAACCTTGTAATCAGGTTCTCGGAAATATCGATCTCCCAGTCTTGCTCATCGATCTGAAACACAGCCTGTTGCAAAAGTGGATAATCGTCTTTATCGTAGATCAATCGTGAGTTCTGCACCAAGAGATCCATCCGCGCTTTAGGTAGAGCTTTCTGCAAGTTCTCGAGTTTATCTGCCAGATGATAAGGCAAATAGAACCACATGTATTGATGGACATCTTCTCGCTTAGCTTTTATATATACCAATGGTTTGCGGTATTTTACGCAATCCACAGGAATCTCATATAGATTCTCATAGAGCCAGACTGCCTCGAAGATGATATCTTCCCCCATATCCCGGATGTACAGCTTTCCTTTGGGCTCGGAATCCACAACCAGAGGCAGATCGATGGACGCATCAAAATCCAGATAAATCCCATGATGTGCCAGCTCGCTATGCACAACGCTCCGATAAAAGGGGAGTTCAGACTCTTTGAGAAGCATGTTGCGAGAGAATATGGCATCGATAACTTCATTCTTGAACGGCAAAAATACTCTTTGGACTTGATTGCGGAAGAACAGCCAAGTGGGATATCCGGCATACCAGGCGGAGAGCTCCTCCACGATCACAGGGCTGAGGCTAAAAGCAGTTTTCCCCGCTTTTTCGATCCTGAGGGCAAGGGGATACATCTGGGCAGCAAAGTGAAGTAGTTCTCCTGTTTCCTTCACCCAAATCCTGTCTCCCATGTGCTCCATATCGATCATTAATGATGGTAAAAATTCCTTTTTCAGGCTCCAATAACCATTTTTCGGGCTATAGGATGCGCCAAACCCCAACAGTGATCGCAAGAAGTTAAGCTGATAATCCGTAAAGACTTGGTAATTTAGGATGGTAGCGTTATCATTTGAGTCATTGTTCTGTAGATATCTCATCAGTGCTACTATGTCCACAGATGCCAGGCCTCGGTGATAGATGCGGACCTTTGGGGAAGCAGGATCGTACAAACCCTCGATTTCGAGGTTGAAGTTTTGCGCGGCATCTACCCAGCGTAGTTCTCCGCGCAGGCTATCAGAATCGCATGTTTGCACCAAGTCCTGATCCATAATATCGTCTGAAAGATAAGTATATGCATAGCGTAGAAGGGATAGATAGTGCCTGCAACCCTCATCGGTACTACATTCGGCGCATTCGTAGCGAATGATGCGTTTTTCCTGCGGATCGTACAAGACTTCCACCCAGGGGCTGAAATACTCCCGATGCTCATTAGCCGGGTAGAAGCGCATCAGCACATTGCCCTTTTCGTCTTCGGTATTCCAATACCAAAGATCTCCGTCTTCGAGAAGTATCACAGCATGGTTGAAATACCAGCTATTGGATTTTTCGTGGTAGTCTTTGCTGAAGAGCCGCGCCATTCATCATCCTTTTGAGTTAATCTGATATTAGAGACCAAGACACGGGATTTTTGTCAATCTATTTGTGCGATCAATTGTGTAATACCCCTTATGCTGGCTCCATATGCCACCTGCCCTACGATCGGTATCATCCACCGTAACAAGTCGTTAACATAGCAAACTAAGAGAGATAATCCTGCTTGATTTCTACCAACTACCCAATACCTACGGTTTATAGCCATAAGAAGGCCTTCTCACAACGAAATCTCATTCACGGCTCATATCGGTATATGAAGACCGAGGAAAAGCAGAGATACGCAAGATTTTTCTTGACACTGGGCTTGGAGCAAATAAAGTTTGGCTAGAAGTATTGTAACCTGTTCGGCGATAGTTCGAACATGAACTTTATGTAAATTCCAAGAAAGGAGACAAAATGCAAAACAAGCTGAACAAAATGTTCCTGATGCTGATTTTAACGCTTTTAGCCGTCAGTAGTTGGGCAGCGGTAAGTGAATACACATTTACCAGTTCTTTGGGGTCTTACACCGAGATAACAGGTGGAACCCAGCTTCAATTCCCCGATCCTTATGTGAACAACCCAGTATTCCTTGCCATTCCAATTGGCTTTGATTTCGTTTACGATGGCATCACCTACAGCACCGTTAGTATTTCTGAAAACGCTTTCCTAGCGATGGGTAATGAGGTGGTAACCGCCAATCTGCCCATTAGTGCCACGGATGGCACGAACAATGCGATAGCAGCCATCAGCAGAGACATTATTCCCAGGGACGATGGCTCCATCTCTTATCTTACTTCCGGAACCGCTCCGAACCGGGTTTTTACGGTTCAGTGGAAGAATTTCCGCAGATTTCCTACCTCCGCGGCAAACGATGTAATAAGTTTTCAGATAAAACTTCTTGAGGACACAAACTCCGTAGTATTTAGCTATGGCGCGATTACCGCAGTGAACGTAACCACGGCAGCCACCGTCCAGGTAGGTCTGCGTGGAGCAAGTAATGCGGATTTCAACAATCGTACCACCGTTACTGATTGGTCTGCCACCGAAGCGGGAACCGCAAACAATAGCAATTGCAGATTGAATGCTTCCGTATTTCCGGCTGAAGGCCTCACCTTTACATTCAGCCCTGCTCAGCAGGGTAATCCTCCCTTGGCAGCGATCAACCCCAACCCCGCCAATGCCGCCATCAACGTTAGCCCCGGAGTTACTCTGAGCTGGATGCCCGGCGGTGGCACAGTGGATGGCTACAAAGTATTCTTTGGCACAAACAACCCTCCCACAAATATAGTGAACGGAACTACTCAGACTGGCATCACATTCCAGCCGAATACCTTGAACTACAACACCCAGTACTACTGGCAGATCGTGCCTTACAACACTGATGGAGACGCGGTCGATTGCCCTGTCTGGAGCTTCACGACCTGGGCAGATCCCACCATCACAACCTTCCCCTATACTGAAGGATTCGATTCCGTAACCCCTCCCGCCGTTCCCTTGGGATGGACTGTTTTGAATCAAAACGCAGATACTTACAGATGGGAGAGCATCGCCGATGCGAATGCGAACTCTGCCCCGAACTCCATGCGTATTCGTTACAACTCGACCCTCGCCATGGACGATTGGCTGGTATCTCCTCCTCTGCAGCTCACTGGCGAATATATCTATAACATCAGTTTCTATTATAAATCCAACAGCGCTACCTATCCCGAAAAACTTGCCCTATATATGGGTAATGCTGCCAGCCCCACCGCCCTAAATCAACAGCTTTGGATCAACACAAATATCACCAACGCTACTTACCAACTAGCCGAAGTGAGTGTCACCGTTCCCACGGATCAGACTGTTTATTTGGGCTTCCACGGCCACAGTGACGCAGACCAATTCTACCTTTTCTTGGATAGCTTCTCAGTTGCTGAACTCACCGAAAGTCTGGATCCCCCCACAAACCTCGCTGCCGCTGTAAATGGCAACAATGTACACCTCACTTGGGAAGGTCCGGAAATCCCGATGGATAGCTTTGCTGACGATTTTGAAAGCTACGAAAACTTCTCTCTGAGTTTTGATCCCTGGACACTCGTAGACGTGGACGGCTCCACCACCTATGGCATGACAGATTTGACATGGCCAAACGCCTATGCCGCCATGGCTTATATTATCTTCAACCAAACTGCTACCGTACCGCCAGTTACTGATGCCGCGGCTCACAGTGGCAACAAAATGGCAGCCAGCTTTGCCTCCACCACCCCTGCGAACAACGACTGGATGATTTCTCCCATGGTCGAGATCTCAGCCGGTTTTTCGGTAAACTTCTGGGCAAAATCCTATACCGCTCAATACGGACTCGAACGCTTCAAAGTGGGAGTATCCACCGGTGGTACTGACCCGGCTGATTTCACCTTCATCAGTGGCGCAAGCTACATTCAAGCACCTGTAGATTGGACTCAATACAGCTACGATCTCTCCGCTTATGCAGGTCAGCAAGTGCGTGTGGCTATTCAATGTGTATCCAACGATGCGTTCATCTTCTTTGTGGATGATTTCAACATCGGCGGTAGCCCGGCAACATTCGCAGCTCCAGTTGCCAGCCTTACCCCCACAATCGGAACCGCAATTCGCAATACAGGAACCCCAGTTCCTGGCCCTGCTCCCAGAGTCGTCAATCGCGACCTGCTGGGTTACAAAGTGTATCGTGATGGCAATTTGATCAGCACCGTTGCCAACAATACCCTGTCCTACGACGATCTGGGTCTTGAGCTTGGTAGCTATAGCTACACCGTTACAGCCAGTTACGACGGTGGAGAATCCGCCCCTGCAGGTCCTGTAAGCGTAGACATCGAAGAACTTGATCCTCCTACCGATCTCGCTGCAACCGTAGAGGGTAACGATGTAAGCCTCAACTGGACTTCCCCTCAACCTCCGCTTGAAGGCGAATGGATTTCCTGGAGCAACAACGACCTTCTGGACAACAGCATCGGCACCAATGGCGCTGCCAACTTCGACGTGGCTCATCGCTACGACGCCACTGACATTCTTCCCCACGTGGGCGGAACCCTCGCCGCGGTTAAGTTCGCTCCCATGTATGCCAATGCCGTTTACACCGTGAAAATCTGGACCGGTGGCACTGCCACTGTTCCCGGAACTCTGGTGCACAGCCAAGTAGCTCAG
>JAHDQK010000055.1 GCA_018433885.1 Candidatus Cloacimonadota bacterium | reverse complement strand
GCTGCTCTGGGCTAAACCTGAAGGTATAGTTCCCGATATATGGATCATTTGCCATTTTGTCACGCTCCTTTTGCGTTTATTTAGTTGTGACATCAGCATTTGGAGCGTGGCGGATTTGTCAAGAAATGACTTCCCTCAACTTTCAACTTTCAACTCTCAACTCACCCGGAGTGTCCCATGAAGATCTACAAAAACCCAATCCTAAACTTAATCGTACAAAGCTGCCGGGATTGCCCCAACCGCATATCCCAGCGTTATAAGAACGGCAACAAATATTCCACGGGCTGGGCCTGCAAAGCCATCACAATGAAGCACAAGAACCCGGTCTCCGGCATCGAGATATCCGCGCATCCCAGCGTGCGCGATGCCATGATGATGGACGGCTTCCGGGAAGATTGCCCGCTGGAAGATAAAGGAGAATAAGATGATTTTGAGGGAAGCTATCCTTCTGGCAACACCTGTAAATCGATTCCCAAGAGGTCGAAGACTTCTTGCATCGTTAAAAGCTTTGCTATATCTGCAAAGCAAAGAAACTCCAATTCATTCAGAAACATGTGCTTATGAATATCAATCAATGGTATTCTACGTTGATTTAGATCGATCATCCCAAAGACGCATCTCAAGCGGCAATATGCAGGGAAATAATCCAGAGGTTCTATATGAGTTAATCCGGACCATTTTTCGTAAACTTGTTTCATTTCTGGAATCTCATATCCGCAGAAATAAGCTTTCTGTTCCCGAGGTAGGGCCAGGTAGTCTTTGGGATACCAGGGGTACTCACGCTCTAAAGCCGATAGCCGTTCAAACAGCTTCTGGTGCAACTGAGCACTATAGACTCCTTGTATTGGTGCCTGAATAATCATGATGGGCTCCTTAAGCTTTAATATCGTCAAATCCAAGCTTTGGAGCCTATCCCTTTTTGTCAATAAGAGGCAAGCATGAATGAAGATCTCAAACTGATCCCCGTGCAGGAATATGCCGAGATGGTGGGGAAGAGCGCAAGGGCTATTCAGAAAGCCATTGCTAATGGGAAACTCAAAGCAGTCAAATCTCCCCATCCTACAATCCCAGGAAGAACAGCTTGGATGATTCCATGCGAACCATGCGAACCATGCGAACCATGCGAACCATGCGAACCATGCGAACCATGCGAACCATGCGAACCATGCGAACTCGATTCCACCACGGTGGCGCCGGTGCTCGACAAAACGCCAAAACGACAAAACCCTACAACCGATGCAACCCCCAATCGCCAAAACGCCACAAGCACTCAACTTTCAACTCTCAACTCTCAACTCTCAACTGGGCGAAGCCCCCTCAACTCTCAACTTTCAACAGAGACTTTGTCTCTCCCCTCCGGCTCCATCATCACCCGCGGCAGTTCCCGCCTTAGCGAGAAGCAGGAGCGCATTGCGCTGCGCCGCGCTCAGGTGTGTGAAGAGCTGCATGGATTGCTTACGAGAGAAAAGCTCAGCCTGGCGGCTGGCATCGCGATATATCTGGAGCTATATAATGCCGGAGCGCATCAGAGCGTGATCCACGCCACTTTGGGGGACATCTCTGCCAGCACTTTGCGCAGGTGGTACAGCACCTGGATCAAGACTAAGGACTGGCGGGAGCTGATCCCGGCGTGGAAGAGCGGCAACGTGGGGCACCAGGTGCCCACGGAGGACTTCAATTGGCTCATTGGTATCTTGCATTCGGATGCCATGCCATCGGTCTCCAGCGCGCTGAAATGGTGGCATCTGAAGCTGCGCATGGAGGGGAGATCGCAGACGGTATCGGATAGGACGATGGAGCGCGCCATCAGTGTATTTGCGCAGCGTCATGCAGCGCGTTGGGTATATATGCGCCGGGGTGCGAAATACTTCAAGGATCACCACCTGCCCTATATATTCCAGGATCATTCCCAGATATCGATTGGGGATCTCTGGTATTCCGATGGCTGCACGCTGAATTTTGACGTGACAAACCCCTATACGGGGAAGCCTTGCCGTCCCACCCTGGTTACCTTTATGGATTACGCCAGCCGCATGATCGTGGGCTTTGACCTGGATTTTAGCGAAAACCGCCGGGTGATCGCCAGCGCCTATCGCAATGCTATCACCAGGTGGGGCTTTGTGCCGCTGTATATCAAGTGGGACAATGGCAGGGCATACTGGAGCTTGCAGGGCGAGAAAATGAGCCGGGAAGAGCGGGAGCAGATGCGGCAATTGGAGCGGGATGAGATAGCCGAAATCAGCGGAAACATCTATGCCACGGGAGTGCTTGAGATACTCAATTCCCTGCCTTACAACCCCACCGGCAAGGCGTTTCAGGAACGCTTTTATGGCACTATGGACAAAGGATTTGAGCGCTTTATGCCGGGCTATCGCGGCGCGAGCATCGGGGACAAACCGGCGCATCTGATGCGCAACGAGAAGCATCTGCAGGCGCTAAATGAAAAGCGCACCTCCGGGATCACGCTCACTGTAACCGAAGCCAAGATCCTGCTGGAGTGGTGGATGATCGCTGTCTATGGCATGGAGCCGCACGACGGGATTAGCGGGAAAAAGCCCTGGGAAGTGTGGCAGGAAGGGGTGAAAAACATCGATGCCAGCCGGCGCCGCAACCCGGATGAACTATGGTATCTTATGCTTTCGCAAGAAGTGAAGAAGCTGGATCGCAGTGGGGTAAAAGTGCGGGATCTGTGGTATTACGACGAAGCTCTATTTGACTACGTGGGACGCAAGGTTTATGTGCGATACGACCAGATGGATGATCGCTATGTATTTGTCTATGATGAAGCTCGCCAGCCGATCTGCCGGGCTCTGCTGCGCATCGAGCACGATCCCCTGGTAACCGTGCGCGGATCCGCAGATGGCAAGCTGCAATACACCGCCGAAATGAAGCGGAAAGCAAACCTGGAAAAGCGGATCAAGCGCGACGCAGAGCTGCTGCAGGAGCTTACCCACGAAGGCGGGATGTTCATGCAGGAGGCAATCCAAAAGGTGCAGGACATGAAGGCTACTGGCCAACTTACCACCATTGGCCACGAACTGCCTCAGCTTCCGAATACCAATTCAGAAGCGGATTCCAGCCTCTTGGAAGAGCCTGAGACAAAAGAAGATGAAGTAATCTCCCGCGAGTTCCTCGATGCCATCGGGGTGGGGAGCTAAGGCTTGCAAGATAATGAATTATGAAGAATAGAGAGGTTAAACAATGAAAAGTCATTTACTGGTAACTACAAAGAACGTAAGGCGTGGCTTGGAGTGCATGAGCTACCTGCTCTCGCGCCCGGTGGCGCATCAGGTGGGCATGGCGATGATCTACGGCCGTCCCGGGCTGGGGAAGACCCAATTTAGTATGCGCTACGCCATCGAGCACAACGCTGTGTATATGAGTGCGCTGAAGGCGTCCACTCCAAAGAGTTTTGTGGTGGAGTTGCTCAAGGCAATCCGCGCGCTCTACGAGCCGGAAAATACCACGCCCATCACCGGACCCAAAGCAAGGCTCTTCCGTGAGGTCTTGGACACCTTGAACCGCTATACCACGAAGGTGCATCTGCCTGTGCTTCTGATCGATGAAGTGGATAACATCATACACTACCCCCACGAGGAGATCGTTGGCATGCTGCGCGATATTGCGGATAACACTGTGGCTGCGGTAGTTTTGGTAGGCATGCAAAATTTAAGGGACAAGGTGGCGAAGCTGAACACTCACTATTACAACCGCTTCATCTATTTTGCAGAATTCAAAGCCCTGGACAATAGCGACGCGTGCCTGATGTGCAAAGAGCTTTCGGACATCGAGATCGCGGAAGATCTGGCGCGCTACAGCAACGAAAAGAGCCAGGCCGGAGGCGATGCCAGGAAGCTAATCAAAGCCATCCGCCTCTACGAAGAAATCGCCGCTAAACTGGGCGTAAAATCGCTTAACCTAAACGACTACATGAAGGTGATCAAATGAACAACCAAACCTACAACTCTAAAACCCTAAAACTCTACAACTCCTTTGCGCGGGTAAAAGGCAGCGGAACCTTCCATTTGGATGAGTTTTGCGCAGTAACCGGCATGGATCCCAACCGGGCTATCCGTTGCCTTCTCAAAGCTGAAAGGCTGGGTGCTATCTTGCGCCTGGGTGAGCTCTTTCTGCTCTATCCACCCAAACCTGATAATCGTAAGGTGTGGCACGACTGGAAGTTTGACATAGCCAAGCAGCGCATGATCTACGATGCTTGCTATACAGATTCCCCCACCAGCAGGTTCCAGGCTTGCG
>JAHDQK010000067.1 GCA_018433885.1 Candidatus Cloacimonadota bacterium | reverse complement strand
TATCCTGCCGGAGCTTACCTTGGATGAAGCGCTGGAAGCCACCAAAATCCACTCTGTAGCCGGGTTCTCCAAGGATTTCAAGAACGGAATCCTTACCACGAGATCCTTTCGCGCTCCACATCATACGATCAGCGATGTAGCGGTGAGTATTAGGGTGGAGATTTGTTTCAAATTCATAAGATTGATTTTTAAATCCCCTTGAAAAGGTTTTTTATAATGTTTTCGTCATATATCCCAAGTCTCGATTTTAGCTCTTCTTGTTCCTCTGGTTGTAGTTGAGAAAGGTTAAAGGATAGTGACATAGCCAGGTTGATTTTTTCTGAGTTCAAATCGTCAAGCCTTTGTTCATTGTTTGAATTCTTGATTGCGTCCACAAAGAGGGAGTAACTCTTCTGAATAAAAGCTCGGGCTTCCCAATAGCATGCCTCTTTTTTGTCGATCATCATACCCTTACCTAATCTGTATAAGGAACTCATCTCGAGCATGGCATCTGGATCTGATTGATCTATGCTAAATTTTAGCCATTTCATAGCCTCTTGGTAATCTTGTTTAACTCCCGCTCCATTCAAGTAAAGCTTACCTAATTCTCTTTGGGCACCGGCAAACCCTTGGTCAGCAGCTTGCTTGAATAATCTAAAAGCTTCTGCTGGATTTTTTCCGATTTTTTTCCCAGCATTATATCTCTTTGCCAGCAAGTATTGTGCTTCGACATCGCCCGAATTAGCCTTGGATATTAAATCATTAATCAGGCTCTTAGTATCTTGTTTGCTTTTGTGTAGCAATTCTCGAAATTCAGCAGTGATGTAAGGCTCAAGTTTCAATAATATTAGTTCTATTTCATCACTTGAAAGTTCATCCAAACGGGATTTCATCGACTGTTTGACTTCTGATATTTCATTAGTCAAATAATTATATTCTGACTCTTTCCACCTTATCAATCCTCTGATTGCCCAGTAAACTGACTTCATAATGCTTTGCGAAACAACACGTCCTTCATAGTAATAGTCTGCTAAGAACAACATGGAATGGTGTAGATTTTGTTTCACTCCCTGTCTGATCCATATAAGTGCTTCATTGTTGTCTATTTTATAATGCAAATCTTTATAAGTGAACAGCTCAGAAAGGTACATTATCGACCTGGAATCATTTTGAATTGCAGATAGTTTGAACCATTTCACTGCCTCATCAAGGTTTTTTGTTACCCCTTCACCTTCATGATATCGTACTGCCAGATTTCTTTGAGCTCTGGCATATCCCTGCTCAGCAGATAACCTATAAAGCTCAATAGCTTTTTCTAAGTCTTTGCTAACTCCATCTCCTTGATAATGCCTCACTGCCAATAGACATTGTGCTTCAGCATCTCCTGCATTTGAGCGGTCAATTAAATCCTGAACCTCTTTATTGGGAACGGCCTTTTTTTTGAACATGTCTAACATCATTAATCCTCCCTGATTTCCTTGTGTTTATTTTAGTGATTATTACCAGCCTTGGAATAGGATTCCAACATCTCATACAGAGTTTCTATTTCATCATCTAGTACCAGAGAAATGCCCGAATCATGTTGCGGATCAAGAGATTCTTTTATGTATTCCTCATCAATCTCTTTTCGCATCCCATTTTTGTAAACCCAATATATGGTACTGAAGTAGCGATAACCGTGGTCAAAATCAATCACTTGCTTATCACCATTAGGACTTGCCATAATAACGCTATCTTCGTCAATTCTGTTTTCATCAGAATCGAAGAAGCCATCAAAACTAGATGACTCATAGGATCTCTCTTCAATATTCTCATAATCGTCATCCCATTCATTTATCATAATTGCCGTAAAAGCTTTTTCAACTGACTCATAACTGCGTAGATCATATGATGTAACACGAGAAGCAGAACTACCGGTCATCTTTAAGCCGTCTATCTGCGTACCATCCATGAGTGTAATCTTCACTGGTTCTCTGTAATACGCATACCCATTTTCTTCTTCTATGCAGATGCTTTCTAACATTTGCTCTCTATCGAAGTCTAACTCTCTGAGCTCTTCATCTATGGCATTAATCTCTTCAATGAGAGACTTCGCTTGTGATATCCCTTGTTGCTCAGCTCTAGTCAACCATTTTAATGCCCTGGAGTAGCTCTGCCGTCATTGTGATAGTAAGACCCAAGATATGAATCGCTCACTGGATTCACATGATGTGATCAAGAAGCTTTTTCCCATGCTTGTGCAAGGTAAAATACATTTTTCGGGATTCCCCTTGTCCAAATCGTATAACATTTTTCTGGCTTAAAAAAGACTCATCGAATCTCTCCGCACCCCTTACAAGAAAAATCAAGTTCTTCTTATCTTTTGCTTTCTCGATTATAAAAGCTTTGGCTTTCAGATAACTTGGAAGATTATTAATCAGGGGTTTTACTTTGCCGAATTTAGCAGAATGGTATGGAAACAACTCAATCATACAGATACTGTTTGAGAAGAATCTTTGGCTGCTTTCTTGAGAAATACCCTTGTCTTTGGCATATTTTACAATACAATCTCTCAAACAACCTTTAATCGGATTCTTTGGCTCACTGCAAAGGTAACGGTATCCTGAAGTATCTTTGTAAAGAGCATTCATGTACATATAGTTCGATTCCGCAAGAACACCGGAGAAGTCCTGATTGATAGTATCCAGGATCGCTTTTCTCGCTTGTGGATCTTTGTGTTCTTCAAATTCTGTTCCTGCATATCCTGGATTTAACATAACCAGAACTATCCTGCTCTTTGCCAAATTACCCATGTAGGGCTGTGGCAGCAAGCCTAAACGAAATGTACAATCAGGTTCTAATGACTTTGTCAATTTGCTTGAAAATAATGCAATCGGGGTTTTGCCAGTTTCATCAATGAACTTCTTGTCTTGAGGATGAATATTATTGCCTGGATTGGGCACAAAGTCCTTCCAGAATTTTACGATTTCAAGCATACGTGTCTCCTATGTTATAGTTATTCTTTATCTATTGGTGTTTTTGCGATCCAACACACTGTGGATAGTGATACACGATCTTACACCAATTATATTATAGCATCATTGCAGTTTTTGCTCGTCATAATTTATAAAAAACAACGCATCAAACAGACATTGAAATCATGCTACAAGCAACTAACTTCATCTCAATCCGTATTTAATAGCCTGCAAAATATTGTCAAGGACTAAATTCTCACTATAAAGCCTTCCACGATCAATACTCTGATTATCTATCTTCGATGATGCTTATGTAAAAATGAATGACCGGTTTTGCATTCTCGCATCATTAAAGAACCCCCCTCTTACAGAGCTACAACATAGTATCAAGGCTAAGTTTCTTTCTTCTTTTTTCAATTTGGTTGCTATAATAAAGCTGTATTAAACCGAAGGAGGTTTACATGTCACAGCATACATTATATTCAAGTATGGAAGAGCTGAGTGAATTTGTCAAGAATTCTGTTCCACAAACAGATAGATCTGATTCTAAGAGAGTCATTCATGATAGATGCGATGAGCACTCTCGAGAATTGAGAACTGATCCGGAACTACCTCCCAGCTTGATAAAAAGCATTATTGAGCATCCGGAGCTCAAAGCTTACCAGCTATGCAAAAATGATTTATATGTTATAGCCAACATGTTCTATAATGCCGGTAAAGATTATAACACACATTATGACCTCTCCACGGTTTTGGAATTTGTCCCGGATATGAACAGTAGTATTCAGGTGAAAATCAAATATGCGCAAAGTCTGGTTGACAGACATATTCTTAGCCTGTGCTACACACCTGATCTTGATTTCCATCATGATATCAATGAGTTTCTACAATCCCGTTTCCACCTCAATGGTTTTTTATGGAACATCCTTTTGGGTAAATCACCTCTACCGGGATTATTAGCAAAGCTGAAAACCACTCTTTCCAATAATACTTCGTTTCAGGATGCGGTGTGCGATGTGCTTGATCAGTTGTATGATTATTATCCAGAGCTTAGTGAGAGAATATTTAAGCTGCGGGGGATTTACTATGGCCATCAGACTAATTTACTGCTAGATTTGGCGTTGGATTATCTTTCCAAGCAAAGTTCTGAGCACCCTTTTAGAAAGTTATGTAATGAGCATGTGCCAGATGCTTTCTGGCAGAGATGTTTACTATTGATATATCGCTATTATCGCCGTGGAGATGACTTGGAAATCCCTGCACTTGCGGTTTTACTATCTCACAACGAAGAAGAATATCAGCAGACGGTGCTGCGCTTACGCCAAGACAATCTTTTGGTCAGAAATAAGATTCTTGATGATAACTTCGGCAGCTATCATAAAGATTGTTTGGAAGTTAGCGAGAAAGGGATTGCCTGGCTTACATCTAAATCCGTAAGCACCGAACCTGAAATTGCCGTCAGAGTGGAGCAATCCGAATACTTTGAGCTTATCAATCCGGCTCAAGACCTCTCACGTCTTATCTTGCCAGATGCTGTGATTCAGAGTATTCGTGCTATTATTAATCGACTTCAAAATCCGGATACAGCTATCCTTCAATCCTGGGGCTTACATACAGCTTCTTTATGCAATGAGCAGGACATTCATGGGGCTTGCAACGTTTTACTTCATGGTGAGCCAGGAACAGGAAAGACATACATTGCCGGAGTGATTGCCAACGAGCTAAAGCGCCCATTGATAAAGATTGATGCCAGTAACATCCGTAATTGCTATTATGGTAAAACTGAAAAGAGGGCAAAGGAGATGTTTCGCGAAATGCAGGACCTGGCAAAGCACTATAATCCTGTATTCTTACTCAATGAGGGAGATCAACTGGTTCACCATCGCCTGCAGGGCCAGACTTCAGGTACAGATAATGCAGAAAACTCCATTCAAAGTATCTTTTTAGAGGCATTGGAAACATTTACCGGTGTACTGATTCTTACCTCAAATCTGATTCAAAATCTCGATCCGGCATTGAGCCGACGCTTTCACTACAAACTGCAAATACCAGCCCCTGAACTTCCAGAACGCATCAAGCTTTGGAAGATTCACTTACCCGCTAGCATACCAGGTGCCGAGGAAATCGACATCTACCCACTTGCGGAAAACTTCTGCTTCACGGGTGGGCAAATCAGCACCGTGGTTTTGAACGCTTGCCATCATGCCGCGTCCCGAAACGAATCGAGGATATTGCTCTTCAACGATCTCTGGCATTATGCCAACCTGGAGAATGGCAGCAGTTTTGAGAGTAGGAAGAGGTTGGTGGGGTTCTGATAACTCTGCTGGAATACAGAATGCTTTGACAACTGGCAGTTTACGACACAAGGCTCCCTTGTTTAATTGAAGCGGCTTGATCCAACAAGGGATGATTGACGAGACAGGGGATAAATCGTAGACAAAATTGCTAATCGGGTGTTATGTAAATCCTTCGGCAGGATCGGCGTCCGATCCTTAAGAATAATCTTAGGTAGAAAAAAGAATCGGTTTTTGTCCATGAATTCCATTTTTGTCATCTTAGGTTTTATGAAGGGAGAAAAATCCCGATGGTCTTTGATGAGAGTATAGAGTGTAAACTTAGGGAAAAGGGAGAAGGGAACAGGGAACAGTGAAAAGTTGAACTAGGGAGTAGAGGTGCTGGTTTGAAGCTAGGATTTACGGATAGCACCTCTTCTCAAAGCAATTTGTGCCCATTCGTGAGCTTTCATTTGTGCCCATTCGTGGGAGCTCTCCTAAGAAAAAGCTTGACTCTCCCTTGCCCTTCAAATGAAATGCAGTAAGGAATAAAAGATGTTATAAAGGAATAGCTAATGGTCGGATTCGCATTAACATACACCACGCTGGGGATAGATGCTGTACAGATCTTGGTCGAGTGTGACCGGGTGGGTTCAATGCAATTTGGAGTAAACGTAGTAGGGATGCCC
>JAHDQK010000017.1 GCA_018433885.1 Candidatus Cloacimonadota bacterium | reverse complement strand
TCAGTGGTGTGCTGCGCACGGTTGGTACTAGTGCGTAGTGCTTAGTGCTTAGTTGGCGACGCTGCGCGTCAGTGGTGTGCTGCGCACGGTTGGTACTAGTGCGTAGTGCTTAGTGCTTAGTTGGCGACGGGATTAGACTGTTGCTTTTTTCCTTTCGGGCAGTCGGTTAATGCATTTTGCACGTTGTTAGTTTGGAGTTAGGATTTTTTTGAGTTTAGATAGCGGATGAATCCGCCGATCAGTTTCTTGGTTTCTTGAGTTTGGGTGACCAGTTTTTGAAAGGTAGCATCATCGATGTATTTGATATCAAGAGCTACATACAGAAGTGATTCTACTTCTGAGGCTGAACGATATGCATAAGATAAAAACAGCTTGAAGGAATTGGTGGAGCCTCCGTCAAACCCTTCCGCTATATTTGCCATAATTGATACTCCGGCTCGTTGAATCTGGTCCTTGAATCCGTAATCATGTTTGATCTCTTGAGTTCTGCAAATCTCATAAATCTGACTTACCAACGTTCTGGCTTTTTTCCAAGCTTCAATATCCGTAAAAGAATCTAATCTCATTTGGTTCACCTCAATTTTATTGTTCAAATTTGTGCCTGTTATTGGAAAAATTAAACAGCGAGTTTTAGCGAGCAGAGTCACGGAGGAACGATATTTCAGATAGTAATAGGATAGTCCAAATGCCGTCAGAGTGCCGGAGTTCGGGGTGGAGTGGGTACGGCCATCAGCCGCATAATTGACGCCTCAGGAGAGGCGCAATAACGAAAACGTGCCAGAGATCGGGGCCCCCGCAAAATTGCGCAGCTATTTTGTGGGGTGAAAGAAACGAGATACACCAGCATTACGCATAACGCGAAGCCCATTAAACGCGAAGGCGAAGCCTGAGCATCCACCGGCCGAAGGCCGCCAACTACGCACTAAGCACTACGCACTAAGCACTAAGCACTAAACAGCCGCCAACTAAGCACTACGCACTAAGCACTAAGCACTAAACAGCCGCCAACTAAGCACTACGAACTAAGCACTAAGCACTAAACAGCCGCCAACTACGCACTACGCACTAAGCACTACGCACTAATCAACCATCCTCCCTTCTCTGAACTTTACCGCCGGTCTGGTCAGCAGTTCATAGCCGCTGAAGGTTCGATCCGGCATCAGTTCCAGGGGGGCGGGATCATCGGCAAGGTAGGAGAATATGACGGGGAAGAGGTCTTGATTGAGAGTAAGGTTCTGATCATATTTCGCAGCTCGGGCGGGATCCGGCCATTTGACGGCTACCATGGTGCCAATGCGGTCCCACATGAGTTCGGGGGTGATATCCTCCAGCTTCCAGTTCTGAAGCACGTAGCAATCCCCCAATAGGGATGGTCCATGATCTCCGATGAAAACTGCGATAGCCTCGGGATCATGCTCCTCCAAAGCCTCCAGATCGCGCTCCAGATACTCAAGCGCTTGCTCATAGCGCTCGATCCAAAGTTCTGTCTCGTTGGGAAGGCATTGCCCGGAGTTTTGCGAATGACTTGGCTTGGAAACCTGATCTATCACGAACTTTGGAGAATTCCCATCGCGGATAAGTTCATGTTTCCGGTTCTGCCGATCCGCTTCGGTATATTGATCCGCAACCATTATCCCTTTGGTATCGAAGCGAAATTCACCCTGAAAAACACCCCGCAGCAGGGTCAGGAAAAAATCGCTTTGCACAGCCGTGAGCTCTTTGGGGGGGAAGTATTCCGTTACCAGATCCTCATTTGTGATCGCATAGGTTCCCGTAAAGTAATTTTCCAAAAGATTATAGCTACCGTATCCAGCTCCGGTAAGGAAAAGATTTACCACGGAATTACCGCTGTAAATCTCCTGCATTTCGTTCATGGATTCGTATTGTTCGTCGCTGATATTCAGCGTCATAGCCATGCTATTCAGGCTTTCATTTCCGATCGTATAGGTATCATCATATACCTTATACCCATATTTGTCGAAGAGTTCCTGCATCGGCTCCAGAGGCAGATCTTGATCTTTAAAAACCCTGGGATTGGGCAGACCATCGTACACAAAAAGATAGATATTGGGCTTCTCTTTAATTTTCAAATTCTGTAGTAGCTCCGGAATTTCTTGCAATTGCCTGGTGGATTCACGTTCTCCCTGGATGAGAGTCTTGCCGAAATTCCCTAGCGCGCTAATAAACAGCACTATGATAAGAATGTTTAGCACGGCTATTATGCGCGGTGCGCGATTAGCTTTTATAAGGGATACATTTGATGACCCCTGCGCGGCTGTGATCTCGCTTCCCGCTGGAGGTGCCGCTGGAGCTGCACATGATACATCCTGTTGCTTTTTATAATATAGCCAGATAATTAGCATCGTAACCAGCAATATTACCCAGAAATCCCCATCGTGCGCGCTGTTTTTTTGCATCATTGCCCGGATCACCGGAAGATAACAGAATAGCACAGAGAAGCTTAGGGCGAAATCGATGTTTAACCTGCCATCCCGAAATCCAGCAGGAATAAAGGCATCTACCAGCCGCAAAACAAACCATGCTAACGCAAATATTATAAACGGTAACAGCAAGAAAAGTGGATAAAACCAAGCACTCAGATAACCCGGATTGGACGCCGCTAGATGCAAGGATGGAGTAAACAGCAAAACAACTCTTATCAAGGCCGTCCCGCTGGAGAGTGGGATTTTGCGCAGAGCGTTTCCGCCATGTGAATCATTTTTTCTGAAGACCACCCATTGATACCCCGCGAGAATAACGCAAATTAACAGATAAAAGCCTGCCAGCCAAGCAAATATCACATAGCGCTGGGATGGAATCAGATAGATCCCTGTAAGGTGCGCCAAGATTACTAGCGGAAGCGGTATAGCCAATATCGCTAACCCCAGTTTCTTGCGTGGAAAATGACCGTTTTTCAACGTCAGGAAAGCGCCCGCAAAACTCGCCAGCAATAGCGGTACGGTCTTTGAAAACCTGTAGATAAAGATCCCCTCGCCATCGGCGAGATACTGAAACAAATTCATTAGAAAGATCAGTAATACAAACGGTAGCAGAAGCTTCCGCTGAAGATCAGGTAAATAGCCCCCAATTACGCTGGAAACATTATCCCTAGGTCTCCCGCTTTCCTTGGCTGAGAACCGTTGAATAAATACTCTCACGAGGAAGATGAGATTGTTTGTTGTCCAGTAAATCAACAGTGCGGATGGCGCCTTGTAAAGTAGTGCCAAGAAGAGCATTGCGATCGCGAATGCGCGAAACATATCCTTCAGCCGGAACCCTGGTGTAAAAACAGCCGTTAGCAGATTGACCCCTGTCATTACAAATGGTAAGATATTGTAGCCCAATATCATAGAATCCGGTTGAGAAAGATCCCGAATGATCCCTACACTTACTCCCGCCAATTCCGGTAAGTCCTTGAGCGCGTGATACACGGCAAAGAGAAATGGCAGTTGAAAGAACAGCGGCAAGGCGGAACGCAGAGCAAGGATCGGATGATATCGATAGCGTTTGTAGAGCCGTGATATCCGGTATTGCGCTTCTCCCCCGCGATAAACCCTGTTAATTTCCCAGATCTGGGGTTCCATGATGCTCGTTATATGTGCTTCGCGTTTGGGAAACATAGCAAAAATCCTGTTTAGGATATGCATCAAAGCCCCGGTTATCAGCGAGAGTAACAGAAGCGCTGCAATGGGGCTCTGCGTAAGCTCCAACAGCAGAAGAAAGAGATTGCGGAAAAGAGTTATCATCATTAGTTGTTCAGATTTGTATATTCACAGATTCCTTATCGCGTACTTGTTGTGTATCCCATAAAGAAGGAAATGCGAAGAAGTTCCCATTCAGTTGCATGCCCTTCACCCATCGCTCGAAGCAGTCGCCATGCCGTGTTGAATAAGTTGGCACTGCAAGAAAGCAGCTTCGCGATTTCTTGGTGAAATGGGGGTGGAATCTGTCGGTTCTTGGATTCTAGAGAAAGGTAGTAGTAGTAGTAGTAATATCGCATACAAAAAAGAGTCAGGATGTGGTTATTGGTCCCCCTCAGATGCCCATTGATACCTATCACGCTTTAGCTTTCGGGAAGTTTATCAGAAAATCGGCAATTGCCTTTCCCGCATGACCGAAATTCAGCACCGTTTGATCTCGAAACTGTCTGATCCGCTGGGCGTCAAACTCTGCCAAAGTGTCTGTTACATGCTGTTCCAGCTGCGTCTCAAGTTCCTTGCGGCTGATCACCCGCCCTATCTCCAAAGCGGCATGATCACTCCAAATCTCTTCAAGATCATCGCGTTCAAAGCCCGGCATCTCCTCCACCGGGATTTCCAGGCTGAGAACCGGCTTTTCGTAGATAAACGCAAAATCGAAACGCACCGACGATGTGTCCGAAATCATCAGCGCCGCCCGGTTCATAGCTCCTACCGGAGAAAGCGCTGTATCCCAAACAATTCCCTCACTTTTCGAGCTCTCCTTTTGCAAGCTCCGGAGCAATTCCGGTTCATGCTTCCAAGAATGTGGATGCGGACGGATGATCACTTCAAATCCACCCTTTGTAAGCTCCACAAAAGGCTTTATCCCATATTGTTTCAGCAATCCCTTATCGCCCCAGGAAGATGCCACTAAAATGCAGTTTGGGCGTGGCTCTGGAATGCGTAGTTCTTTATCTCTCAGTAAAACATCCAGATATGGAGCACCCAGAGAGAGCAAATGCTTCTCCTTGAGTCCGCGAACGGCTTCGATTACGCGGATTGGATGGATGTGATAATCTCCAGGGAGTATAACCGTGTCGTAGGAATCCAATGATCCCCTGCGATACATCGAGATATCCACTACCGAGTGAAACACATGCACAAGATTCTTGATTTTTGGGGATCGCCTCACCGGATAACCGGGACTCCCGATGTTCGGCGTGGTAGAAAGAACAATCGGTTCGGATAGATTGTTTGCGCGATACCTGCCCATGGCGCCATAGCCCAAAAATCGATTGTGACAGAAATCGTTATCGATCTCCAGCAGAGGGTCTTCTGGTTCCAAACTGTAGTAGGAAAAATGCGTCTTGCTGAATATCAACGCTTCTACAATGGGCAGGAAGGTATGTTGATAGCTCTTGCCTTCGCTAAAAATAGCGATATCCGGGATGATTTCCTCATGTTTCTGGGGATTGTGTTTTCCTAAGATCCTTAGTAACAGATTCTTAAAAGAATATATGAGGGCGGCAAAACCGGCTATGATGAGATTTATTAACACAGCTCCGCTCCCGGGATCCAGATAGGCAAAAGCGGATGCCGGGGCAAGGAGGATTGCCAGGACCAGAAATATCTGCATCGATTCCTTTATTATATTTACTAAGTTCCAGAGCTAATAGCTTGGATACCAATATGATCGCATAAGCAATCTCGGTTTTTTTTATGTATGTAGAGCATACACTAGAATACAGCTCCGCTGCGTCGCTTATGCAAGCGATCATGATAACAAGGGCATTCCATTTTCCGGTGCTCAGAATGTCAATAGTTTTCAGCCTTGTTAATGGCACTTTGATCTCCAAGAGGATGGAGCTCAGCATTATCTCCCTTTAACTGAATACCCTCCAAGGAGCTTTGGTAAAACTTCGGGAAGCGACATTGCAAACCGGGTTGAGTGCCTGCCAAAGCGTTGTCTAAGAAGCAATGGCGGATCATCCTGGCCTTTTCATTCATGCAAAACTCTCTTGCCTTATTTTCGCAATTGCCAGCCATAATCACTAAGAGAAATCCATTCCAACATGCTACCTCATTCCCAATCGCTGGCTTATCCGAAACAAACTGCTTGACGCCCAGCTCTATCCTGATTTTCATGTTATAAATTGAATTGGTGGAATACTCAGCATGATATCTATCTTTATTGATCATAAATTAGAACGATTTACCCGCGAAATTCGATATAGCTTCGATTTCATTTTCCATGTCTTGGGCTTCGGACATCGCTACGTTTCAGATCCGGAAGAACTCAAGCCGCAGGATATTGTGATCCTCTATAGTTTCAGCGAACCGGATGAGGAGCAGATCAAAGCCCTGGCACGTCACTATATCACGATTTACATCACCTGTGACCTCAAACTCTACGAACCTGGGGGGCTCAGCTCGGAATCCTTGCGTAGGTTCATCAAGGAAAAGAAACTACTCTACCCTACCCAAATCATCTGCACCCGGGCTTTCCATAATGTAGCAGAAAACTATATAGATCGTGAGTTTAGCGGTGGCAAGATCAATTTCGATCTGGTCGGAAACGTGTTTTACCACCTTTCATCCACCGAGCGGAGTTATTATAGCAAGGCATCCGGGGCGCAGCGTTATGACGAAGAAGGTAGCGCTTTCTATACTCACCGCGATACTCCCACCATCGATAGCCTGCTTTGGCTTTTGGAATCCATGATCAAAGAACATGCCCAGCACAAGAAGCTGTTTTTGGCACAAAAGTGCTATTGGCCGGAAGCTCAGACAGCCGCAGTGTTGCTTTCCCACACCGTTGACGACCTGCAAAAGTGGAATCTACCCTCGCTGATCCTTTCGATTGCGGACGATTTCACGATGCTGTTCACGCTTAAATTCCGCCAACTATTCCACGCCCTTTGGGGCAAGATCCAGTACCTCTTCACGAACTATGAACTCTATTGGAATTTCGATGAATTTCAAGAGCTGGAGCGGGAAAACGGATGTCATTCCACCTTCTTTTTGGGCACCGATCAATGTGATGAGATAGATTATGGTTTGGAAGATCCTGATCTGCAAGAAGAGATCCAAAAAATTCTGGGAAGAGGACACGACATCGGCTTGCTTCTGCCCAACGACAAGATTGGTCGCGACGATATGCTGAGCCGCAAGCAGGTGATGCTACATCAATTAACCAAAGACCAAGTAGGCATCAGGCAATTGCATTATACCATCAATCCGGATATCCTTGCTCTGCACGACAAGATTGGTCCGCTTTATAGCCAAAGCGCTGCCTTCAAGGATTCTCCCGGTTTTTACCATGGTACATCCTTCCCATTCTATCCCTGGATCGGTGGTAAAGCCTCATATCTGAACCTACCTACCACATATCGGGATCAATATCTGAGAGTAAATAAACATAAGATCTTGGCGCTGGACGATGCCAAAGCGCAGATCAAGAGCTATTTTCAACAAATACAACGCACCCACGGCATCTTCGCGCTGGATTTCTCGCTGGCTTCCTACAGCGATATTCACTACTGTCACAAGCTTTATGCCTATCTTCTGGCATTGGTAAAATCCGCTCCCACCTGGGTCTGTACCGCGCGTGAACTCAGCCACTGGTGGATCAAACGGAGCCGGGTGACAGTCGAAGAAAGCGATTATGAGATCGCCGTTTACTTCGATGAAGACATGGATCACTTTTGTTTGCAGATCTTTGCCGATGCCAAGATCAAAGAAATTGATGGTGCTAAGGCAAAGATCGATGGGAACTTGGTGCGTTTTGCCAATGTGAAGGCAAAATCATTCGCCATCCTGAGGTTCATCCGCCCGTGAAACGTAAATTGCTGCATCTGCAATTGCTCCCTTTGATGAGCGGAGTGCAGCGCTTTTCCCTGCATCTGTTGGATGGTCTTCCGGAATCCGATTACGAGATTTTTGTGGCAAGCCAGCCCGGGGGAGAATTTGAGGATACGGTGCGCTCCCGCGGGTGGAACTATCTGCCTCTCAGAACCTTGCGCCATCCAATCTCGATCCTGGACGCCGCCGCATTGGTCGAATTGATCCAACTCATGCGAAGCTATAAGTTCGATATCGTGCACACCAATTCTTCCAAACCTGGGTTGTTAGGACGCCTTGCCGCGCGTCTTTGCGGAGTTCCCAGGATCATTCACACAGTGCATGGCACTCCGTTTCAAGACCGTCAGCATCCCTTGGTGCAAGCCTTGTACCGAAACATGGAACGCATAGGCAACAGCTTGGGGCACAGAACCATATTCGTAAACAACTCGGATCGGGAAAATTGCTTGAAGCTGGGCCTATTAACCCCAGACAAAGCTGAAACCATATTTAATGCGATGTCGGAGGATATGAAGCCTTCACTTGTGACAAAGGATACGCAACCAAGTATGGTTACCATCGGTAGCACAATCCGCTTTTCGGATCAAAAGAACGTGATCGCGCTAATCTGCGCGGCGTGTAAAGCCTGTCACCAAAGCTCTGCGCTGCGCTTCATCATCTTGGGAGATGGCGAGCACCACGCTCTGTGCCGCAGCATCGTTGCCTCCCATCACCTGAATGAAAGAATCTTGCTGCCGGGTTGGGATTCCAATGTGGCTCCGTGGTTGAATAAGTTTGACGCGTTCATCCTCTATTCCAGATGGGAAGCGATGCCATATAGCATTATCGAAGCGATGAAAGCCGGACTTCCGGTGATCGGCTCTGCGATACCATCGATCAGCGAATTTGTGGATTCCAAGAGCGGGTGGCTGGTACCTTTGGATGATGAGGAGGCCTTGATTTCTACTCTTGTAGAGATCTCCCGGCATCCGGAAGAACTCATCCCCAAAGGGATTGATGCAAGGTCACACATTCAAAAAAAGAGCAATTATGATGAGATGGTAGCGGCTTACCGGAGGGTGTATGAAAGTTAGCAGCTTGAAAAACCCCACATGGATCACCAAATGACCACCTACATTATTCTTGCATCCCTCTTCATCGCTTTTGCTACCGCAATCCTGGTACCCTGGAACATCCGGTTTTCCACACGGCATGGCATTTTGGCATTGCCCAGTGAACGACGCATCCACAAACGAGCGATTCCAGAGGCGGGCGGGCTCTCCTTTGGCTTGCCGGTAGTGGCAATCCAATTGCTTTTTGCCTTCTTCACACGTGGGCAGGAGATAAGCCGCTTCTTCTTTGAGCTTTCCACAGTGGGAGTATTGGCTATCACCTTTGGTTTGATCGACGACCGTTTCGAGAGCAGGGCACGGCATAAATTCCTGTGGCAGATCATCCTTGGCGTAATCATGTACATTATCGGTTACCGGGTTTATTACCTTACCAATCCCTTGGGCGAGCACTTTATCTTGGGATGGATGTCCTTCCCCATTACCGTTTTATGGTATGTAATAGTAATCAACGCCATCAATCTGATAGACGGAATGGACGGCCTGGCTACCGGAATCGCGGCAATCGTGTGCGGGGTTCTTTTGGTAGTGGGAATCAAGGAGCAAAACCTATTGGTGATTTCGCTTTCCAGCTTCCTCTTGGCAGGGTCTCTCGCCTTTTTGAAGTATAACTTTCATCCTGCCCGCATCTTTTTGGGAGAAACCGGAGCCCAGTTCATCGCCTTAAACATCGCTGCCATATCCACCGCCGGAACCGCCCAATTCAAAGGTATCACATCCATGACGATGATGATCCCGCTTGCCGCCTTGGGGATTCCGCTTCTGGACGTGTTGCTGGCGATCAGCCGGAGGCTGCGTGTGGGCAGAATATTCAAAGCGGATAAAGCCCACATTCACCACACAATGCTGGCTTTTGGCTTTTCCCAGAAGGTGATCTCGGTTATCGTATATTTTATTACCATGCTTTTTGGACTCATCGCCATCGGCTTTTCGTTCACGGATAAAAAGATCCTGTTCTCCCTGCTGATGGTTCTTCTGGCGCTAATCGTAATAATCGCCTATATCTTTATGCGAATGGAGCGAAAATAAATGAGAAAAGTACTTTTTGTGGGATTGATCCTGATCAATGCCCTGCTATATGGTCAAACGTGGCAGACAATCAACAACGTAAACCACGTTTACGACATCGAGAAAGCCGGAAACAGCATCTATTTCTCCAGTTGGGGTGGAGTGATGGAGATCTCCGGAATGGAAAATCAAAACCTAGCTTTTTACTCCGAAATTCGGCAGATTAGCACAGGTGATGGCCTGCTATCAAACGACATCCGGAATCTCGCCATGATCGACGTCTCCCAAAGCCTGTGGCTGGGCTCCAGTTACGACGGAATCAGCATCATCAGCGATGCGGGCTTACAAAACCTCGGCACCGATCTGGGCTTGCCCTCGCTTAGGGTGAATCGCATCATCGAATCCGACTCCCAAATTCTGGTAGCTACCGCTCAAGGTCTTTCTATGTTCTATTACCTCAGCGGAGTTCAGTTCCCCCTGATGCTGCATCAATACAATACCGTAAATACCGGTGGAGCTTTGCCTCACAACAATATCAGCGACATGGTTCTTACAGGAGACAATCTTCTGTTCCTTGCCCATGATCTTGGTATTACTTACGTGCATCTGGATTCATTGGAAGTAAATTCCGCCTGGCATTCTCTCAGTGAACACATAGCTATCCCAGTAAGTGACAACCTGCGTATGAGTTCTAATGAGGATTACATCGCAATCTCTTCCAATGGTTCGGTCTATTTGAATGTAAACGATCCCTCCGTGGATGCCTGGGAGATCATTCGCCCTACGCTAAGTAATGGCAGCTGGGATATCTCCGCCATTCATCTCAGCTCGGATAACCAGCTCTGGATAGCTTTCGGAGATTGGAACGAGGACGTTCTTATCTACAACAACCAGAGCGACTACCTGCTCATGAAAGTGGATCTCGCCACCATGCAAGAACGGTATTGGAAGCGCAATACTGAAGGCTTGGGTTACAACCACATATCCCGCATCAAGGAGTTTGGAGGCAAGCCATATTTCAGCACTTGGGGAGATGGCATCGCTCGTTACGACGGCAACAGTTGGCAATACTACAATCCGGATAACATCGCCTTTCCCAAGATCACCATGAGTATCGCAGACAATGAAAGTACTGTCTGGTTTGCCAGCGGGATCATCGGAGACTACGTAGTTCGTAAAGGCACTCTCGGTGTAAGTTCTTATAAAGATGGCCATTGGACTAGCCTGAACCGGGATAACAGCCCTCTGCACTCAAACAACATTCTGAGTGTGGCAGTGGACGCCCGCAATCGCAAGTGGTTTGGTGCTTGGGATACTTCCCCTTCCACCGGAAACCTGCATGGTGTAACCATCTACGACGAAACAGACCAAAGCTGGAAATGGCTGAACGCCGATGGTACTAGCCTGTGGGATCCAGAAACCGAAAGCTGGGGACCCTATATAGATGGGGGAGCAGTTTTGTTGACTGGAACCATCGGTGGGATATATCGTGACCTGCACGACAACATGTTCGTGCTCAGTTACGATGGCGGAGTGAATGTTATGGATGATACAGACCATATCAGCAGTAGTTTCCGCTTGCCGGGTTCCACCTTCCAGCGCGTGCTGAATGCCTATCACAACGGACGGCAGTATTTCTTTGGGACAGAAGCAGATAATGGACTTTCGATCTGGAATCACGATAGCATTCCAGAAACCGACGGACCTCACTGGGAATCCCGCATTGTTCCGGAGCTACGGGGCGGCAAGATCTTCGGCGTAGCCAGCGTGGAAACCCCTTACAGCCCCAGCGGATGGCAACATTTTATAGCCGCTGGCACCGGACTCTATATGTGGGACGAGTATGAATGGTACAAATACGATGTATATATCAAACGTTATCGGTACGACTTCTCCAGCCAGAACTGGCTGAACGACACATTATACTATGCTGATGAAGAACGCCTCTTTGGTAGCGAACGCACCTCTCCCCTAAGCATCTACGGAGATCCCTTCGGCAGAGTATGGATCGGCAGCGAAGGCAACGGTCTTAGCATGTACAACCCCATTACCGAGAGGTTTACAAATTACTACCGCGCCAATTCCCCCTTGCTGTCCAATCAGATTATCTCTCTGGGTTACAATCCCTTGGAAGGACGCCTGTTGATCGGCACTTCAGATGGTTTGAACACGCTATTGATAGGCAGAACCGCGAAAACGGAGACCCGAATCCGTACCCTGAAAGCATATCCCAATCCCTTCCGTCCGGATGGATTCAAGACCTTACAGATCGTGAACCAACCCTCTGACAGCATGCCGATTGGCAAGAATCTCTGCCGCATTTACAGTGCTTCCGGAGCGCTTGTCCGCAAGCTGCAAGAAAGCCCCATGGCACGCTTTGAGTGGGATGGCAGAAACGACGCCGGAACCATCGTCTCCAGCGGAGTGTATTACTTCGTAGTTGCCGACGACGAGGGCGAAACCGGCAGAGGAAAGCTTGCCATCATTCGGTAAATTGTGAACCGCCAGAATCTTTCTCCCGAAGCCCTGGAGCTCCAGCCCATCCTGAAACATCCTGAACAAGGATTGGTGGTAGCAGACAGGGTATTAAAGGATTTGTATCCAGAATTCTTCAGTTGCTTGAACTTTCCGCTTTTACTGCTCGATGCCGGCGAAGATGCCAAGACTATCGCGAGTGTACAGATTCTGTATGATTTCTTTCTTGCCAACAAGCTCAGGCGCAGTGAGATCGTGCACGTTTTCGGTGGGGGAACAATCTGCGACACCGCTGCCTTCGCCGCCTCCAGCTACAAACGTGGATGCCGGCTACACTTGTATCCCAGCACCTTACTGGCAATGGTGGATGCGGCAATCGGAGGCAAGACCGGCGTAAACTACTCTGGCTTCAAAAATCAGATCGGCACCTTTTATCCCGCAGAACGGATCGTGATCCACCCGGATTTCCTGAAAACCCTAGCCCGGGATGAGATCAGGCAAGGTATTGCCGAAATGCTGAAACTCGCCATCTTGTTTCCAGAAATACCGATCCCGGATTCTTGCGAAGACCTCCCCCACGCCGAGGATATCCTCCGCCACGCGCTCTACAAGATGTCCATCTGCCAAATAGATCCCTACGACGGCTCCGAACGGATGTTGCTTAACTTTGGGCATAGTTTCGGACACGCTCTGGAAACGAAAAGTGAGTATCAGATCCGTCACGGCGACGCAGTGGTAATGGGCATGATCATGGCATGCGATCTCAGCCTGCAAATGGGGTTCATCAGCCGGGAAAGACATGCTGAGCTAAGAAACATCCTTTCTGGATACGAATTTCCCGCGTCAGTACTGGCATACGTGAAGAATCTGGATATGGATGAGCTTTTAGTGATAATGGAACAGGATAAAAAAAGCGGCAGCGCGATGCGTTTGATCCTGCCAGTGGGCAAGGAAATCAAGCTGGTAGAGCTTTCCGAATAAACCTAAGCCAGCGCCAGATTCCACATCACGTTAATTCCCACCTCGATACAATCGTCTTTGGGCAAAAACAAGCCGGAATGAAGTGCGTGATCACTGCCACTACCCAGCCAAAACAGCAAGCCCGGATACATGGACGTAAAGAATCCAAAATCCTCTCCCGTCATCACGGTTTCCGCGGGGATGTAAGGATAACCCAGCTGAGAGCACACACCCCTCAGCATTTGCTCCAAACCCGCATCATTCACCACTGCATCGTAGGTTCCCAAAAGCTGCACTTCAGCTTTTGCTCCGTGTTCAGACGCCACCCTTTGGGCTGTGCTTTCGATCATTTGGTTCACAGTGCCTCGCACTTTGCTGGACAGGGTGCGATGAGTTCCCTCCAAAGTACAATCATCGGCTATAATATTGCGGATTTGCCCTGCGCTCATCTTCCCCACGTGAAAGATCAGTCTTTCGGTTTTGTTCATCGCCTGGATGGAGCTCTCCATTTGGTTGAAGAAGCGAATCCCGCAGGCAAGGGCATTTACTCCCTTTTCCGGAAACGCCACATGAGCTGCCTTTCCCAGGAACCGAACGTCAAACTCCTGGGGAATACCGAAGAAGATCCCGGCTTTCGCGCTGATCGTGCCTACTGCCATTTCGCTACCCACGTGCAGAGCAAAAGCGGAACTCACCGGATAAGCCTGAATCACGTTTTCTTTGATAATGGCTTGTGCCCCGCCTTTCCCCTCTTCCGCTGGTTGAAACAGGAAAAGCAGGTTCTTTTCGGGAGCTTCCATTTGAACTCTTTGGATCAAACCAAAGAGGACTGCCATGTGGACATCATGTCCGCAAGCATGCATCAATCCTGAATGTTCTGATGCGAAATCGCAACCACTCTGCTCCACGCTGGGTAACGCGTCCATATCTGCCCGAAACAGCTTAAATTGGTCTTCTGATGCCCCTCCGTGATACTCCACCAGGATTCCGGGTGAGTGTTTGAACTGGATAATCTTAAACCGCTTATCAGAACCTGTCAAATCCGTAAGCTCCGACATCAGTAAAGCTTTGGTTTTGTGTTCTTCAAACGCCAATTCGGGGATCTTGTGCAAAGCGTGACGCAGAGCGATGGGATTCATCTTTAAAGCTTTCCGTATGCCTTGACATGAGCAACCAGGATGTTCACCGCATTTGCCGCGGCACCGATCCGGACGTTGTGCCCCACATTCCAGAAAGAAACGGAATGTTGATCTACTCCATAGCGTAGGCGACACACATGCGCATCGTTGGAGTTACCTATCGCTAGCGGGGTAATATAGCTGTTTTCGTGAAGCTGGATCGCTGGAGCATCTCCCAAGAGTCGGGTAGCTTCCCGCATATCCACTTGCTTGGAAAACTCTGCATACACGGAATTTGAATGGCCATAGATCACTGGAACGCGCACCGTGGTGGCGCTTACCATGATATCTTCGTTGCGGAGGATCTTCTGGGTCTCGAACTTCATCTTTTCTTCTTCGCTACTGTAGCCGGAATCTAGGAAGACACCTATTTGGGGAATCACATTCAGATCTATGATTTCGGGATAGATGCCTTTCAGGATTCCACCCCGCCGTTGTTTTTCCAAAGTCTCTATACCACTGTGCCCGCTACCGGATACTGCTTGATAGGTGGAAACCACTACCTTCTGCAAACCAAAAGCCCTGTCCAAAACTGCAAGCGGCAACACCATCTGGATCGTCGAACAATTTGGATTTGCAACAATCCCCTGGTAACCATTTAGCAGATCGGCATTGATCTGAGGAACAACCAAGGGGATGTCCTCTTCATTCCTAAATGCAGAGCTGTTGTCGATCACCAAACCGCTGTGTTCTGCCGCGATAGGTGCGAATACACGGGCAACCCCACCTCCCGCGGAAAAGAAAACATAGTCATAAGAATCCCGAAAACTTTCCTCTGTGAGTTCCTTTACCACCAGCGGTTGATCCATGTAATACAGGGTCGTCCCCTGGGATTTGGCAGAGGCAAAAAGCTCTAACTTCTTTGGTTTTATATTTTGTTCTTCCAGGCAATTGATCATCATTCTGCCCACTTCACCAGTGGCGCCTACTATCGCTATCTTCATTACAAATATTCCTTTTATACACCGTATTTAGAGGGTCACAATGCAGAATCCAATTCTTTTGTCAATGTAAACTTGACGAAACTCCATGTGTAAAAATCCTTGCATTCAGAAATTGTGTGCCCCTGTAGCTCAGGGGATAGAGCAGCGGTTTCCTAAACCGTTGGTCGGAAGTTCGATTCTTCCCAGGGGCGCCACGTTGGTTTCCACAAATGTATAAGGCAGAAAGAAATGAAACAGCAAATCCCGGCAAATGAACCAGACATCGGCAATATAGTAGCTTTCTACAACCGGGGTATGCTGCTCTTCGGGCTGGTAATCGAACTTAGCGCCCGGAACTTGATAGTCCTCTTGGAAACCGGCGAAAGCGTTATACTAAATCCCTCGCGGATTCTCCTAAAATCCTCGAACACTTTTCCGCCGGTGTCCTCCGCTATTGATGATTTCCGACAATCTCTTGATAATCGGCAGATTCCAGAATTCCAGATCCCGCCCGAAGGCTTAAGCTTTGCCGATTTAACTGCTTCGCTAAAGCTAGATAGTGATACCGGACGCTTTTCTTTACTTCTGCATCTTAAGGAGAGCCCTCAGCTTTTTTATCAGAAGCACGACCGTTACTTTCAACGCGACCCCGAAGGCGAAAGCAAATACCTGCAGAACATCCAGAAAATGCAAGCCCGTAAAAACTATTTACAAGCTGCACTGGATTTGATCCGAAGACCATCCCAGAACCACTCAACCTCCCTTGCGGTTTCCCTCATCCAAGAATTGCGCAGTATCTTGCAAGGCGATAAGATCGAAGACCTGCAGAAAGCTCTTCGCCGCGAGTTTCCGGAAAAGAGCATCTCCCAGATCCGGGCTGAACTGGGAGATACACTCCAGATAACCGACCCTCCCCTCTTGGAATCGGGACTTCCCATCGCATTTATCCCACAGCCTGTTCGAGAACTTCACGCTCCCCATGATGTACCTTTTAACGACGTGAAGGCAGTATCCATAGACGATGAAGACAGCCGGGATTTTGATGATGCCATCAGCCTCCGCTATGAGAACGGATATCTATTGGGCATCCATGTGAGTAACCTTGCCCAAGCCATCGAACCCCACTGCCCTCTCTTCCAAGAAGCCAGGAACCGTATATCATCGCTTTATCTACCATCCGGAACTGTACCGATGTTGCCACCCCAATATTCGGAACAGAGCTTTTCGCTAAGGCAAAATGAGGATAAAGCTGTACTGAGTTTATATGCCCGGTTCGATTCCGATTTCCGCTTGCAGGAGCACTTTCTTAAGTGTGAGATAATCCGCATCGCCAAGAACTACAGTTACAAGGAAGTAGATAAGGAACATCACCAGGATTTCTGGAACCCGTTTTTCCGCATAGCAGACGCCCTGCGAGAACAACGAGAGATAAACCCCAAAACCGAGGATCGCAGATTCATCTATAACTTGAGTCTAACCAAGGGACGCTTGGCATTTAAGAAGATCGATCTTCACAGCCCCTCGCGCCGTATGATCGAAGAACTGATGATCCTTTACAACAGCGTTTTGGCAGATTACGCCACTTCGCATTCCATTCCTATGCTGTTTCGAAACATCAATAGTTTCTTCGATGCGGAAAAGGACTGGCAAACCAATACTGCTTTCTTGGATACTACCGCCGGTTTTCACCCGGGAATCGGCACAAGTGCATATCTCCACGGCACCAGCCCAATTCGGAGATTTGTGGATATGGTGAATCAGATGCAGATATACCACCACCGCGCCAAAGGCAGCCATCTATTCCCAGAGGACGAACTGAAACAAATGATCCCCTTTATCGAAAAGAGACTCCTGCTCATCCGCGAAACTGTGCAGCGTTCAGAGCGATATTGGTTGATGAAATATATATCCGATGAACTGATGCACAATCCCCTTGATGGGATGCTAAGAGCTACTTCAAACGGTAAATACAGAGTGGAGATATTGCCCTGGGGAAAACAGGCTTGGTTGAGCTTGGACGCCCCGCCCAAGGAAGAGCATTTCAATTTCGTGGTTTACGACATCGACTGGGATAAGCTAATCCTGAAAGCTGACCTAATCGACTAAAACCAGAATACTCCTCGAAACGCTTCCCAGATCCAAACACCATCGTGAACGGATGGATTGAACCCTAAAACTTTATGGGTGGTTGGATTCATGTGCGAGTTGCTCCGCTACGCTACGCAGCCCTCGCGGTGACACAGTACAATGGGTTTGCATCATGGTATTCTTGCTTAGGAGTTCAAGCCGGCATGATAAGCTAAGCAATTTCCGGTAACTCTGCAGCCGGATTGGTCTTCAACCCGTAGAAGCAGCGAGCAACAACACATGAGTTCAAAAAGCCGAGAAACTAGGGGGGAGATCGGGATCCCTATAAGCTACCCCATTTCTCGAGACAGTCGCCGTGCTTCTTTTATGCGGTGAAAACTGCAGGATAACGGCTACGCGACAGTTGCGATGAATGGGCTGGAGTGTTGTACGGTTTTTTATCGTTCATTATATTCTGGGGTGTGGGGTTATGTGTTACCCAAACAACATCACATAGACGCGTAATTTCAAACAGCAGATGCAGCGATAAACAACACATGTAGTCTAAGAAGCCTGGAAACAAGAGATAGCTTGAGACTGGGAAACGGCTCTTTGTTACTCCATGCTCAAATAATTAGCCCCACCGGGGCGACACTACCCTTCGCGAGGGCGCGTAGCATCGCAGTCCGGGATACGGTCTATCGCCTAAACAATGCGTTATGGAAGTAAATATTCGTTGAAGCTCTAATCGTTCTATTTGTTACCCATGCTAAGATCGAGTGACGAATCTAAAAAAGTCTGAATTTACGGATTACAGATGGATGGCATCCGAACAAAAAAGGGCTCTCGCAAGAGAGCCCTTTATGGATATAAGCTACAGCTTATTTCATCAGCATCATTTTGCGAGTTTCGCTATGGTTGTCGGTGCTGAGGCGATAGAAATAGATACCGGAGGTAACGGCGTTGCCGTTTTGATCGGTGCTATTCCATACCAGGGTGTTTCTTCCGGAAGGAGCATTACCGTTGAAGAGGCTCTTCACCAGCTGTCCTTTCACGTTGAAGATATCCAGCTTGGCATTGCCATTTACAGGCATATCGAAGCTGATGGTGGTTTCGGGGTTGAAGGGGTTCGGGAAGTTCTGGTGCAGAACGCGGGTTACGGCAGGAGCGGTTTGGTTGTCGTTTGAGACACCGCTAAATTCGATTTCGAGTTCTGCGAAGATCACTTCACCACCATCCGGGGTCGTGTGAGCGGGCGGAGCGATGGCGTTTGAGCCCCAAGTATAATCGTTATAGAACATCAGACCAATTTTACCCATCGGGAAGCCATTGGTGGATTCGCCGGTGTAGAGAACTTTATCCGCGGGATAAACCCACATGGGTTTGATGTTCGCCATCTGGGGAGTATCTACGGCGTTCAGTCTGATCGGCTCTGACCAGTTGCTACCATTGTCTGAGGATACGGAGATCATGATTTCTGCGCCGGAAGCATAAGGAACCAGTTCAGGATAATCTTCCGGATACTTAATACCATAGCTGGCACGTTGAGAATCCTGCCATACGGCTACCATCATGCCTTGTTCGTTAGCTTCTGAGATTTTCACGTTGTTGTAGTGGAAATACATCGAAGTATCGTGAAGGGTGTCATCATAGTGGGGGAAGGGCAGATTGGTTTCGATATCAAGATACCACTCTCCAGCGGATTCGGTATAGGAATCAGCTTCGCCAAAGGGAGCTTCAATATCCCAAGGTTGGTAATACAGGTTGAACTCATCTTCCAGAGGTTTCTTGGGGAAGATTTCTTTCACGGTGAAGCTTTGATCCGCAGGATCGAAGATGAAGGTTTTCACGGTCTGGAAGGCAGGATAGTAATAGCCTTCGAAGTTATTGAGAGACCAGAGACCGATCACGTGGATACGACCATAGTTGTCCACTACGGCGTTGAGATGGCTGGAATTGCCAATAGTCCAATTCAGCTGGTCATCGGTGTAAGGAAGTCCTGTGTCGGAGCTTTTGAAGTATCCAGCGGTTCCACCAGGCTGGTCGGGAGGATTCCAAGAAGGAAGATTGCTCCATCCAGCGATGCGGGTCCAGGTGCCTTCACCATAGTTATCGCACATGAAGATATCCAGATCTTCTTCTTCGATGTTTGTGGTACCATCGCTTTCAGTAGCGAAGTGGTAACCTGCATAATATACGTTGCCCATGTTATCGGTAGTGATCGCATGGAAGGGACGGCGCCAGTCGTCTTGGTGATTCCACCAGTCCATTTCGGGAATGGAGGTATATTGCCAATTGAGCGGAGTTCCGGATTCGATCATGTCGCCATTGAAATCTGCATACGCGATTTTTACGTTTTCGCTGGGTGCATCGTAGGTATTGTGAGTAACGAAGTTGCGGGCAGCAACATATACTCTTCTCATTCCGGCAGTGGGTGAAGGTCCGATCTGAATGGTAGGCCATAGGAATTCATTGTCATCAGAGTAATATGTATTGCCTTCGTAGATACCTTCCACAATGTAGGGGTTGTCGATAACGGCAATCACATCGTTGAACAAACCAGCAGTACCGAATAAGAAGGCATCGGAAGTAAACTGAACTTCCAATTGATTATCAAAATCCGGACTTGCGGCAACTTCGTGGTTTGCATGCCAAGCGTACAATGGTTTTCCACTCACGGGATCAACGCCCAGAGTGCTGTAACCTTCGTTATTTTCCACGTTTGTGATTTCATTAACGTTTAACACGTTGCCAGCGGCATCCAGGTAAGCGTAGAAAGCACGACGTTTTGCATCGGCGGTGGCGGATCTACGGCCATGGAAAGTAAGGAAATATCCACCACCAGCAGCATCCGGGATCACTCTCAGGGGCAGACCGTTGTAGCTGCCGATCATGTAGTCATAGTAGTTCAGCATTAGAACTGTTGGGTCCTGGGTGAATGTATAGCTCGGAGCGTTTCGGGTCTGACCACTGATCTTTGCATTAAGTGGTACATTAAGAGGCTTCCTAGCATCTGCCGGTTTCACTTGATCTGCGAAAACGGCGCTAATGATGAAGGAGAGGCACAGGGTCAGTAAAAGAACTTTTTTCATTGTTCCTCCAGTTATTTTTTCAATTAGATTAGTATCTCATTTTAAGAGACACGCGATGCGCGCTCTTGATCATGGTTTCAGCCAGATAACCCATATCGGTATAGGCATAGTCGATATTGAAAATTCCAAGGCTTGTGGGAACCTGCCAACCAGCGCCAGCGCTGAATCCAGCTGCGTCGTAGTTGATCTGGTAACCCGCTCTCAAGAAAATATTGCCAAGCTTATACTCGGTTCCGATATTCCAGGTCTCCTGACGGTCGATAACATTATCCAGCTGGGCGGAAGCGATCCAATGGCTATCATCGGTACGCATCAGATCAGTGGAAATACCCAGCGAGAAGTGCATGGGAATCTTGCTTTCAAGCTCTGGTCCGTCTTCATCGATCAGACCATCACCATCGTTGTCAAACAAGTCAAAGGGATCTTCATCGACCTTTCCATCGCCATCATCGTCCACGTTGTAGCGAATATCAGGACCGAAGTTTTTTAGAACCATACCGATCTTGGTGTTTTTCCAACCAGTATTGTACATGGATCCTACGTCGAAGGCATAGCTGTTTACATCGTACTCGTAGAGGTTTTCGCGAAGATACTTCACGCCGAACCCGGCAGAGAATTTATCCGTAAACTGCTGTCCATAATTGACGCCTAGGGCTACGTTACTATTGGTAAAATACTCACCAGTGTGACCAAATGTATCTTCATCCGTCACTTCAAGTTTGTCCATATGCAGGACGGTTCCATAAACCGCAAAGGTAGAAACACCGTTGGTGTATGTGGCAGCGGCAAATTCCTGCATGATGTTCGCCACCCAGTTTGTATGGGAGAAGAACACCTGGTTTTGGAAGGAAGGAGCCAATCCCGCAGGGTTCCAATAAACCGAAGAGATATCATCGGTAACAGCGGTGTAGGCTTCACCCATACCAATGGCTCTGGCATCCACACCAAGCTTCAGGAATTGCATACCTACGGTACCGACCTTCCCGAATGGTTTGGCATTCAGACACAAGGGCAACAGGCTAAGTGTGAGGGCGAGAATCAGGATTATATACTTCTTCACGTTTCCTCCCTATTTGATTACGACAAACTTGCCGACTTTGATTTTATCATTATCGCGATTTTCGACGCTAAATAGATACACGCCGGGGGCGATAATCTGATTATTTTTGGAAAGCAGATCCCATGAATGCATACCATCGGCAGCGATGCCTTGGGTAGCGGCTTTGGAGATCGTGATCACGTCCGTTGTGGTAGCTCCATCGTGATGGAGTTCATCCACAAGGTCACCCGCCAGAGTATAGATGCGGATAGTGGCACGTTTGGGCAGGTTTACGAACCACAACCGACGGCTCTTATCGCCTTTCTCGTCGTTGTCGTATCTGCCATCAAACTTACTACGCCCGATATATGGGTTGGGGATCACTTTGATGTCATCCATTTTATCACGAGAAAGCGAACCGGGGAAGAAGACTTTCATGTTCGCATCAGCGTCGCGTCCTGTCTCCAGGAAGTCCAGATCCTGAGAAGGAATACCGCGATCGTAAGCAGTCACCGCGAGGTAGTATTCCACACCACGTCTGGGAAACATGATCTGAGATTTATAGTATCTGCGAGCGAGTCTCTGCTTCTTCAGTTTTTCGATTTCTTCCGCACTGGGATCTCCGGCACCTGCGCCTCCGGGGAAGGCAAAGGATTTCAGAGGAATCATCTTGGTATCGTAAAGGGCGTCGAAAAGCTCTTCGCGACCTTCTTGAACAAGATGCGGATGAATAAAGAGGCGCGCTTGCAAAGCGGCTACTTGTTCATCAGTAAGAAACTCGTTCGCCTCGGCAATAGCATTTGCTTGTGCCTGGATTTCAGGAGTCCATTCCTTGTCTGGATCATAAAGAGGCCAGCCGTAGAAAGTTCCATCATTTATCTTGTATTGGTAGTTACTATCCAATTGCCAGAATCTTGCGTAATCCTCAGGGCTAGCCTGCCATCCTCTCTTGTCTAATTCAGGATGATTGGAAGCGTTGGGAAGATCAGTATCGATTCCGGTGTAACCGCCGTAGTTTACATTCAGAGAGTCGTATGGTGCAGTTTCGTTGATCCAGTAATCCAGATGGTCACGAGCAGTATCAATTTTGTCCCAACGTTTTACCAGTTCCCAATCTTCACGGCTACCGCTTCCGGAGCGACCCCAGACGGCATAGCCTTGGAAGTCGTGACGAAGTCTGTAGCCGGTGAAAGGATTCACCAAAGCGGCGTTTTTCCAAACAAAGTTTGGGTCATTTTCGTCGAACCGGAATTCTTCAGGGAAATCTGCGGGCCAGTTTCCACCAAGGTATGGGGTGGGATCACTATCGATGCCATGTACCAAGTTGGGGTTGTTATTAGGATTCTGCCAGCCGATTTCGGCGGTGAGAACGTTCATGAAGTCATAGGAGAATTCGCTACGGTTATCCCAATAGACATCGATTCTGTGTCCATCTTCACCTTCCATCATCTCCGCATACATTTTGGGTATTTCAGGAGGTTCCGGAGGATTGTAGTGCGACGCTGTGTCGGGCTGGGTAACGGTAATAAGGTTCTGAGCTTCACCATAGATGATCTTGGCGCGAGCAGCAGTTCTCTTGAGTTCTTCTTTGTTATCGCCAGGGAATACAGCCACCACGATCTTCATAGTCTTTCCGGGGGCCAGGTTCCAACGCTTGTAATAGTTGCCAAACTCATCTAATTCGTCATATTCGGGACTACCGGGCTGAGCTCCGTAGAAAGAGAACAGGAACCGGGTATCATTAGGAGTAGGCTGTTCATATTCCATAATGTTATCATCTTCCGGACGCAGGGGAGTGTACTTTGCCGTGTCCGGATTTCTACCGGTAAGCAGCCAATACTTTTGGTTGGCAGTTTTCAAGTTCGGAGCGATGTTTCTGGCGTTTCTATCATCCGGACCTTGTCCCACACGCCAATACCAGCAGTGGAACTGAAGCTGTTCAGGATCCGGAGAACAGACGCGAGCACCCACCAGACCAGTGGTTAGTCCGCCATCGCCGTCAGCATCGTAAGTATAGGCAAATTCGTAGCCAGTACCTTTGACATAGCCAGATTTATCGTCGGCTGCTTTCTCGGAACCCCAGGATTGAGGTCCTACGTCCGCATCCATGTAAATACCCATGGCGCAGTCGAACAATTCATCTTCCCGGTTCATATTTGTAATGTTGAATTCCACATAGACCAGGTTTTTGATGTAATCGTAACTCCATTGATAACTCATCTGGCGTACTTTCACATTCAAAGGATAGTGAGTGTTCTGTCCGCGAGAGCCACCGTGATCACGGTCGCCTATGGTTCCAAAGGGACAATAGTCGTAGTAATATGCGATATAGTCCTGCTCAGAAACCGGTGCTCCATCTTCATCTATACGTCCATCGTGGTCGTCATCGTAGGGAACGGCATAGGAATATGTTCTTGTGCCATGTTGCCCGCTGGGATCTGAGAGATCCATGAATCCCAGAGGGAACCAGATTTGATATGCTTCAGGATCATCCAATATGGAGAAATCGTTCGAAGACATCTGGTGCAAGTAGCTGCTCCCAAACGCACTGAATTGAGTAGGTAACTCGTGTGCGGCGCGGAAGGGGAATGTGTAACCTGCGAAGTCCTCATCGATGCGACCATCGCCATCATCGTCCACTCCACGTTTTTGGGTGCGGATGGATGCCGAGGCAATACCATCAAGGGCATTATACAATGCATAGTTACCACTCTGAGCAGCGTTTGCGATCAGAAGTGGATTGTATGCCGGCAGGAATTCATAGAGATCATCATCGCCATCAAATCCCACAGTTACCAAGGTATCCAGCACAGGGATCATATCAGAAGTCCAGTCTTCATGACCTTCGTATACTACATCGCCTGCGGAAGACGGAGGGTATTTTGTCCAGTACAACTTACGGTTCGCGCTGTCGCGTCTTTGCTTCTTGGCTCCGAACCAGAGAGCACCCTGATACAGATAGTCAATACCGCTACCGCCAGGATATTCCAGAGAAGGATATTGGGGTACAATATCATCACCAGAGCCGAAGAAACCATAGTTACTTACTCTCAGCCAAATGTTACCAACGTTGTGGTATTTGGAGAGATCCAGCTTCTTGGTTCCGGTAGAGGGTACTGCCATGGCCGCAAACACGGAACTGACCGTAAACAGGGTCAGAATAATCAGGCAGAACACGATTCTATTAAACTTCATCAAACACTCCCGGGTTAATTAAGTTTAAATTCAACTGGAATGATCAGCAGTACGTCAACAGGCTGACCGCTACTTCTTCCGGGTTGAAATCTAACTTTGCGAACGGCGTCGATGGCAGCCTGATCCAGCCCGCCAGGAACCGAACGCTTCACATGAATATTGCGGATAGAGCCATCTTTCAGCACTTCCACTTCCAAAACCACCGTACCCTGCACTCCGTTTCTTTTAGCAAAATCCGGATATACTGGGCTGATACTTCCGATCACAACCGGGGGATCATCGTAAGGCACGAAGTTTGCCGGACGATCATCCACTTGGTTGAGGCTGGAAGCTGTAGTGGTGTTTATATTACCGATCTGCGCGATGGCACTTTCGTAAGCAGCCATATCCACTTCTTCAGTTCCCAAGACGTCACTGATAACCAGCGGGATATCGATCTGAACTTCTGTTTCCGGGGGTTCAATCTTCTCGCGCTCCTCCATGGGGATATCTACCAGTTCCATTTGTTGGGATTTGAAGACCTGCTTGCGCACTTCAATCTTGGGAGTAACCATCATCGCAAAGAGCAACACCGTAATCGAAAGCGCCAGAGCCTTGCTAAATTGGCTGTTGGCGATGTCTTTCCAATCTGTAAACTGCTGTTTCATCTTTGCCTCCTAGTTATGCCGCTGTTGCGTTTCAAAGGCCACTACAAGCGTTTCCGCGGTCTGTAGTTGCCGCATTACATCGGACATTACTCCATATTTGGTATCCCGGTCGGTTCTGAAACAGACCACGAGCTCGGGATCGTCAGCTTTTTTTCTAATCAGAGTAGAAGACACAAAGACGTCTTCCGAACTCTCGATGCGGGTGGGAATGTCGTCGATAAGAATAGTCTCATCCCTCATCACGTAGATGGTTGTGGTGTGATTGCGGGGGATGCGCTCGATGCTTTCCGCAATTGGCCAGCGATCGCGTTCTACCCAGAATTTCTTTTCCTGAACAAACACTGTGCTAACCATGAAGAAGAGCAACAGCAGAAACGCAATATCAGACATCGACCCATTAGGGATGGCTACGTCACGGCTTCTTTTTTTCTGGAAGTTTGCCATATCTCTCTCCTAATTTGTCGATAGCGAGATCTTTTCGATCTTGGCCGCCTTAAGGCGGTCAACCACACGGATCATTTCGTTGTAAGTAGCCTCACGATCCGTGATAACCTTGAAGATCATCTGTTGATTGATTCTTACTTTCTGCTGAATAAGGGCATCCAGCTCGCCGCTTTCAAAAGCACGGGGAGCGTCGTTATTCACTGCGATTCTACCATCTTCCGTAATCTGCAAACGGGTCATCTCGTTTTCTGTAAGAGTAAGGGTCTGAGTCTGTTCCGCCCCTTCCTCTGACGCTTGGGGAAGGACTATCCTGATCCCTTCTTTCACGTCGAACTTGGTGGTCGCCATGAAGAAGACGATGAGGAGGAAAGCAATGTCGGACATCGACGAGGTCGGAATCTCGGCCTTGCTTTTCCTTTTACGTCCTATTTTCATTATAATCTCCCTTGGGCTTTTTTACAGCATTGCTTCTACAACTTTCTCAGTTGCTTTCTGCATATTGATAACCATGCCGTCTACCATGGTTACGAAGATGTTGTTAAAAAACTGCACGGGAATAGCTACGATCAGACCGGCTTCGGTGGTGATAAGAGCGATCTTGATACCACTTGCCACGATGGTTGCGTCCACCGCACGAGCTGCAGCGATAGCGTCGAAGGCACTGATCATACCAGCCACGGTACCAAGGAATCCCAGCATCGGAGCAAGAGTAATGGCTGTGGAAAGCTCCAGGAAACCTTTTTCGAGATAGCTCATTTCGATCATGGCAGCATTTTCGATGGCTTTTTCAACGGCTGCGATACCGCCATCAGCCTTAAGCAGACCGGCATATACGATAGCCGCAACGGGTCCACGGGTATTCTTGGCGACTTCTGCCGCTTCTTTATACTTCTTATCCTTGATTAAAGGAAGGATTTTATCCAGGAAGGCATTCAGATTGATTCTGCCATAAAACAGCGCGATGAACTTCCAGATAATGTAAGCTACGCCGTAAAGGGCGACAATGAGGATCGGCCACATAGCCCATCCGCCGTCTTTAAACCATTTAACCATGCCACTGCCAAATACGAGTTCGGCAAAGCTCTCCATACCACTGCTGCCAGCAGCTGCGGCAGCTTCCTCAACTGCTTCCTGAGCAAAAGCCATGCCAGGGATCAACACACTAGCAAGCGTGATCAGCAGCACTATGTACGAGAATTTTCTCATTTATGATTCCTCCTTGGAATAATTTAGAAGTTAAACGACACGCCGAGGGTTACTCCGCGGTAGTTGTTTACGTAAGCTGGGTTTTGGATGGAACGTCCGTAAGTGAATTCCACTTCGGGATAAACATAATCTACAAGATCATCTTCGAGATCTTCACCATCTTCATAGGCAGAACCGGTTCTGGGATACACTCTGTTCACGTTCTTGGTTTTGAACAGGTTTTCGATATCCAAGAACACTCTGAAGCTTGATCCACCGGGTAACACAAAGCCCTTGGTCAAGCGAGCATTGGCTTGATTGGTGGGGTCTTTGCGCTTGCTGTTTGTATCTAGGAAGGCATTCCCTTCGGTACTCTGCGGGGTATAGGGAGAGCCGGATACAAAGCTCCAGTTGATGTTTGCGGAGAAATCATCCAGAGGAAGAATATAGTCCGTGAAGGGGACGAAGTATTCTTCGCCGCGACCGATGCGGAAAGTATAGTTGATGGAGGCGTTGTGCCGCACATCCCAATCCAGCGGAAACTCGCGCAGAGAAGTGTTCTCGTCTTGAACCAGGGTCTCAGAGTTATTTCCCTGAGCCCAAGCCAGAGAGTAGGCAATACTCCAAGTATTGAAGTTCGAGAGCAATTTCTCCAGCTGGACATCGATACCACGGGCAGAGCCGTAGTCCTCAGAGATATAACGGTACCAGGATACGCTTTCTTCACCGGGCTTCCGTTCGCGCAGAGTGCTTACATAATTGTATAGGTTCTTATAATAAGCAGTCATATCCAGAACATAGTCGTCGCTAAGCTGGTGCGAAAGACCCACCTCGTAGGTAACTGTGATCTGCGGTTCCAGTTTGGGGTTACCAACTGTGATCGCTACATCGGAGAGGTTTGCGTCTTCCGGAGTTTTGGAAGTGAATATATACTGCATCTGAGGCAATTGGTTCTGATAGTTATAGGCAAAGCGTAGCACGTCACGATCTGTAATGGGATGCGACACACCCAGACGGGGAGAGACCATCATCTGGAAGCGATCTTTTTTACTGAATTCACGATCCGCGAATTTGCCGTCATCCTGCAAGACTTGGTAGCTGGAGCCCAGATACCAGAAGTCAAAACGCAGACCTGCATTTACAATCATGCCTTCCCATTCCATTTTGTCTTGGAGGTAATAAGCCATCTGCCAAGGTTTGGCGGAATAACCATCGCGCTTACCGGCGGCGGCTTTAGCGGCATTATAATAGTCCATCGGTTTGTAGATAGGAACAAGATCGGATACTGCTTCCGGTTCCTGCACCAGAGCGGCGATGGCATACAGAGCTTCCGGTACATAAGGATCATCCGCGGGTGCTGCATTATAGGCATCTACATCTGCGTCGGTAATGGTGTAAATCCGGTTCAGATAGCCTTGACGGCGATCTTCATAGATGGAGAGGAAATTCTGCATTTGGTCTTTTTCGATATTGTGGTTGATGATCTCCAGACCAGTCTTGGCAAGATGTGTTCTGCTGATTTGCCATTCAAAATCCGTGCGGAAGTTCACTGTGGTAGTAGCATCATCGATAAAATCGGGGTAAATGGTACCGGGAGCACGAAAACCGGGTATCCCACGGGGTTCTTCCTGGCTTCTGAGGCGATATTGCCAGAAGGAGGAGGGCAGGAAACCAAAATCGTGAACTCCATCGCCATTGTCGTCGATGCTGCTGTAACCATAATTACCAAGAAGCACATCGTCGATATAGCCGGGACCTGGGTTTTCAGGATCTACCACCATAAACAGATAGTTATCCCGATCCACACCACGAGGACCTTCTTCAGTTATCTTCTTATAGTAACTTGCCTTCACGTTCAGGTTCATAGTAGGCGAGAACATATGGTCGTATGTTCCGATATATTGCTGTTGCACAATGTTTTCGTATTTATAGTGCTGGAGGGCGTAACGCCACCAGAAGTAGTTTGCACTGGACAAAGCAGGGTTGAAGGGATGGGAAAAGGATCTATCTCCACGTACTGCAAGAGTAAACTTCTGGGCGGGATTGAGATCGTATTTTGTCTTCAAGTTTATGTTATAGTTATTGTAGTTGCGGTTGCCCAAATCCACTCCCAAAAAGCTGTCACGCCCTTCGTAGGGATCGTATCTGGGATACTCGGCTTCCAGGATGGATATTCCGTTTAGGCTGTAATCCTTATTGGGATCTGTAATATAGAGGTCTTTATAGCGTCCGTCCATCCATTCTCCGGCTCCATTCAGATAGAACGTAAGCCGTTCTTTGAGGTCTTGAGAAGCAAAGGGGACTATCGGTCCGCCAATCGCGAGCTTTAATACGTCGGAGTTGCGACCTTCACCAATGATATGGTCGGTATTGTACTCAATCTTTCCGGAGAAGAAAGGATCTCCATCTTTGGTCACAATGTTGATAACTCCGGATTGGGCATTACCAAACTCGGCGGGGAAACCACCGGTCATCACTTTCATATCCTTGATCGCGTCGGTATCCACGGAGAGAGCGCTGCCGCCGTCCACGGGATCGGATACGCTCATACCGTCGATGGTGAAGTTCACTTCGTTTGCTCTACCACCACGAATATGCAGTTCACCACCGATGTTTGTAACACCCGCTTGCAAAGAGATAATGCCAGCCACATCCGAAACAGCGGAATCCGACAAACGATCCATTTCGATCTGTCGGGACGACCCGGTACGGTCGCTTTCCACTCTGTCCTGAGTAGCTTGCACAACCACCGCTGCGGTTTGGATGCCTTCGCGGTTCATTGTAGGTGAAAGATCAGCAGTCTGACCAACCTGGATTCTCACGTTCTGATAGGTCATGGTAGCATAACCAACGAGAGTGAATCTCACAGAGTAGGTACCCGGGGGAATGTTGATAATGATTGCCTGACCACGTTCATTGGTCTGGCCTCCGGTAATGCGTTGGGTGCCGGACATTACCACTACGTTCACAAACTCAAGCGGGCGTCCCTGCGTGTCGCGAACGCGAACGGCAAGGCGACCGGTGGTCTGTGCTTCGAGGCATGCAACGCCAACGAGCAACACAATTAGCAGGATCAATGCAGTTTTTCGCATCGATGGACCTCCCTTCATCCTGGCTTATTTACTATTATGTAATAATTTAGTTCAAGAAATCGCCCAAAAAGCAAAAAGGCTATTCCTCTTAAAGCTCGTATATCTGAGCAGTAAAAATCAGTCAAGCAGTTTTTTTTGAGTATGCTGGAATCAACCCTTTTGGCAAAGGGGAACGTTATCGAATAAAAAGCAGTTAGCAAATTCATTTGAATTCCACTCTTGCTGCACTCTCGCAGGTCTCCAATTCTCCCAATATTGTAGCTCCGGTATCTTGCATAAAACGGGAAACGAGCTCCTGTTTCACTACACAGATCATGCCCACGCCCAGGTTAAAGGTTTGGCGCATCACATCATCTGTTACATTGCCACCCTTTTGGATAATGTGGTAGATTGGTGGAATCGCAGTTTTGGGTAGATTAACCACTGCCTTGATGCCACTTGGTAACACCCGTTTCAAGTTTCCGCCAATGCCTCCTCCTGTGATATGTGCCAAAGCCAGCAGGTTGGAATCCTTCAGATATGGTAGAAGCACCGGCAAATAACTCCGGTGAACCTGCAACAGGCACTCAGAAAGGCTACAGCCGAGATCTTCCAGATACGAATCCACCTGCAAGCCCATACGTTCGAAAAGAACCTTGCGCGCAAGCGAGAAGCCATTAGTATGTAATCCACTGGAAGGCAGAGCCAGCAGGATGTCTCCCGCCCCGATACTTACTCTGGGCAGAAGCTGAGGTTCTTCCACTATCCCCACGATGGTTCCGGCAAGATCAAAATCTCCGGGTTGGTACACTCCCGGCATCTCTGCCATTTCACCACCGATTAGCGCACAGTTGTTTTCTTTGCAGGCTTTCACAAAACCGTCGATGATCTTCGCAATGGTTTCCACCGAGAGTTTGCCTACTCCGATGTAATCCAGAAAGAACAGAGGTTTTGCACCTTGTACCAGGATGTCGTTCACACAGTGGTTTACCAGATCCTGCCCCACAGTGTGATACACTCCGGCTTGAATTGCTACCAGGAGTTTTGTACCCACTCCGTCTGTGCTGGAAACCAACACCGGCTTGTTCCAAGAATCATCTATGCGATACAGCCCGCCAAAACTGCCAAGTTCGCTGAGAACATTGGCATTGAAAGTGCTGCGTACCTTGTCCTTGATTCTGCGTACGGCATTTTCTCCGGCTTCGATATCGACTCCGGCTTCTTTGTAATCGATGGGTTTCAAATTGTCATCCGGCATAATCTTTCCTTGTGATTTTCGATGGATTCACGCTGCAGATCCAAGATGCCCATTACACTGAAATCACTTACATTTAAGGCTGCCATTACGCTGGCATAGCGCAGAGCTTGACTGACCACCTCGCGAGAAAGCTCTGCATGCCCTTCCAGCCATGCCATGAAAGCCCCGGCAAAAGTATCCCCTGCTCCCGTAGGATCTTTTACTTCCCTTACGGGATATGCCGGAGCAAAGAGGATGTAATCCCGGGTAAGCGCAACGCTTCCATATTCCCCACGCTTCACTACGATTAGGGTAGGACCCATATCCAAAACAGACTGTGCGGCGCTGAAGATATTGTGTTTTCCAGTGAATGCCTTAACCTCATCCTCGTTCATAAAAACAATGTGCACCCTGCCTATCACCTGTGCCAGGTCATCCGGGCAGCCATTGATCCAGAAATTCATAGTATCGCATGCCACATGATGATATACCCGGGTTTCTTCCAGTACCCTGAGTTGCAGACTGGGGTGGATATTTGCCAGTAGCAGACTGTGGCAACTGATACAATTTTGGGGCAGTTTGGGGATAAAATCTGCAAAAACATTAAGCTCGGTGGATAGTGTCTCTGCCTTGTTCAGATCGTGGTACTCACCTTTCCAGCGAAAGGTTTTGCCCTCGGCAATTTCCAGCCCTTCCAGATTTATGCCGTGTCTTCTGAGAAGATCAATCGCGCTATCCGGATAATCGATACCTACCACTCCGATCAGATTTACAGATGTGAAGTAAGACGCGGAAACAGAGGCATACACAGCCGACCCCCCGACAGCGTCCACGACGCTGCCGGAAGGTGTGCTGATAGTATCAAGACCGATGGAGCCAACTACTACCAGGCTCACGGATTGGGCTCCGCTTGCCCGGCAGGTGTGCTAAGTGAATCCGTTTCTTCGGTCATGATCATCGTTTGGTTGTCGCCCATCCGTTTCAAGGTCACACTTGCGTACCACAGAGCCACCAGTATCAACACCATGGCAATCAGTTTGGGCCAGTTGTAACCCTTCTTGCGGCGGCTACGCCAACGATCTTCGATCTGATCGTTCATGTCTTTCACGAACTGATCTCCTTGAGAAATTCAGTAAAGCGAGTAACGCCTTTGTTGATGTTTTCCATGCTGTTGGCATAGGAGAAGCGGACTGTTCCTTTCACGCCGAATGAACCGCCATCCACCATTGCCACATGATATTTTTCCAGAAGCTGATCGCAAAAATGAGCAGCCGTCTTGATTCCTATTTTGTTATTAGCGAGATACCAGCTGATATCCGGCATGATGTAGAATGCGCCTTGGGGCTTCTTGCACACCACGTTTGGGATCTTCATCAGCATATCATACATATAGTCCCTGCGTTTCCAGAACTCTTTGCGCATGTTTTCGATGGAATCGTCTTCATCATTAAGTGCCGTAACGCAAGCTTTTTGAGTGATAGAATTCACGCAGGAGGTTGTATGCTCCTGAACTCTGCCAGCGGCATTGATGATGTGGCTGGGTCCCGCTGCATAACCAAGCCTCCAGCCGGTCATCGCGTAAGCCTTTGATACTCCATTGACGATCACAGTATGATCTTTTGCCTCTTGACTGATGGAGGCGATGGAGACATGTTTTACATCGTCGTAAACCAATCTTTCATAGATCTCGTCCGAGATGATCAGGATGTCGTTCTTTACGCAAATCTCTGCTATAGTTTCCAGTTCTTCGCGGCTGTAAACTGCCCCAGTGGGGTTGCTGGGCGAGTTCAGGATCAACACTTTGGCGCAGGGGCTATCGTCGATGGCTTCCTGCAAAGCTTGAGGTTGGATCTTGTACCCTTCGGAAACTTCGGTCTGGATATACACCGGAACGGCATCCGCCATCAGAGTCTGGTAAGGATACGTAACCCAATACGGAACGGGAATCAAAACCTGATCATCGGTATCGCAGACCGCGATAAGAATGTTTAAAATTGAAGCCTTTGCTCCCGGAGATACCAAGATATCTTTGGGTGAATAGCTAAGACCGTTGTCGCGCATAAGTTTCGCGGCGATAGCCTCGCGCAGCTCGATGATCCCTGCGTTGGCGGTATAGCGTGTGAAATTGGCATCAATCGCCTTATGAGCGGCAGCCTTGATGTATTCCGGAGTATTGAAATCCGGCTCTCCTACTCCAAAGTTTACTACATCGATCCCCGCCTGCCTCATCTGGGTTGCTTTTGCGGAAAGGCTCAAAGTGGGCGAGGGTTTGATCAATTTGGTGCGGTTGGATAGCTTGATAGCCATCTTCTCCCCCTATATCTTTTTTTATTTTTGAGACATTAGTAGCACAAGGATCGCGGTATTCACGATATCCTCAGTGGAGCAGCCCCTGGAAAGATCGCAGATGGGAGCGGCAAGCCCTTGGATGATGGGGCCGATCGCTTCGTATCCACCCAGACGTTGCACCAGTTTGTAGCCGATATTGCCAGCCTGAAGATCCGGAAACACCAACGTGTTGGCATGCCCTGCAACCTTGCTGCCAGGTGCTTTGCTCTTTGCCACTTTCTCCACGATCGCGGCATCAAGCTGCAGTTCGCCATCGTAGGCAAAATCTACCTGACGGCTATCCAATATGGACTTCGCTGTTTGCACTTTTTCTACCAACTCGTGCTCCGCACTGCCTTTTGTGGAGAAAGACAACAGAGCTACAAAAGGTTCGTCGCTCAGTATTGAGCGGCGGGTTTGGGCCGTGGAGCTGGCGATATCAGCCAATTGCTCGGCGGTGGGGTTGGGCACTACTGCGCAATCCGCGAAGAGATATGTAGGATCATCCACGCGAGGGGATACCATGATAAATGTGGAGGAAACGGTCTTCAATCCCGGCATCACACCCACGACCTGCAGAGCGGCTCGCAATACATCGGCGGTGGTATTTGCCGCACCCGCCACCATGCCGGAGGCAATGCCTTTCTTTACCAACATAGCTCCAAAATAAAGCGGGTTCTGCATGGCTTCCAGTGCACCTTCCGGGCTTAGCCCCTTCTCCTTGCGGCGTTCGTAGAAAGTATCCGCAAACTCCGGAAGCAAGGAACTGCTTTGGGGATCGATGATCTCACATAACGAGATGTCCGCGCCTAAAGAGGCGGCGTTTTTCAGGATTTCTGCAGGAGCTCCCAACAGGATTACTTTGGCGATCTTCTGGCATGCCAAGCTTGCTGCGGCTGCCAAGGTTCTGGGATCACCGGATTCCGGCAATACAATGCTACCGCCAAATGCGGTAGCCCGGTTTTTTAAAACTTCGAGGATATGCATTTATTCTCCATTTGTTTCAGATTCTACTACGATTAGAGACAGATCCGCCACCTTGATGAATTCCTTGCGGATAGCCGCTAAGAGGGCATAACGGTTATCCCGCAGACGCTGATCTTCGCAATTCACCAATACCTGATCAAAGAAATTGTCGATCACCTTGCCGAAATCCACTAAAATAAGTAAAGCCCTACCATAGTCCACATGCTCCAGGGCATCATCCACTCTTGCGCTCATCTCTGAAAGCTGGGAGAACAGATATCTCTCGGCATCACTTTCAAAAGCAGCAGGATCGGCATCACCAAAATCTGTCTTAGCGGAAATGATGTTGGATACCCTCTTGAAGCCAATAACCAGGCGGATGAAACGCTCGTCCTGCCTCAAATCTTCCAATGCCCTAGCTCTGGCGATAAGATGCGGCAAACAGGTGTATCCGGCCTGCATTACGCTGGCGCAGACATCGTAGCTGATGCCGAGTTCTTTCAACAGCCAGCTCACCCGTTGCGCGAAGAAGTTCTTGATCTTGGGCAAAGCATCGGCCTCAAGAACAATGCTGTTCTGGATCAATGTAAAAGCCTGCTCGATTAACAAATCCAGATCCATCATCCAAGCCCGATCGGCTAGGATCTGCACCACTCCTCCGGCAGCTCGGCGCAAAGCAAAAGGATCCGCACTTCCGGTAGGCATCAGCCCCACTCCGATTATCCCGCATACGGTGTCCAGTTTGTCTGCCACAGCACAAATAGCTCCATACAGGGTTTCCGGCAATCCATCGTTGCTGCCACGTGGCATATAGTGCTCATATATGCCCTGAGCCACTTCGGGATCTTCCCCACCAGCAAGGGCATACTGCATACCCATATAACCCTGAAGCTTGGTAAATTCTTTCTCTCCCAACATCAGGGTCACCAAATCCGCTTTGCAGAGCTTTGCCGTGCGTTGGGCTTTGCGGCGGGATGTTTCATCCAGATCAATGCTTTCACATATCCAGGCACAGAGCTTTTCCACCCTCTCGGTTTTATCCGCTAGAGTGCCAAGGCGGGATTGAAATACCACATCGCGCAACTGCGGGACATACGACTCCAGGCTCCGCTTAGTGTCTTCGGCAAAAAACCAGTGGGCATCTTCCAACCTTGCCGCCACTACTTTTTCATTACCGTTGCGGATAATCTCGCTAAACTCCGGATCTCCGTTTGAAACGAAGACAAAGCGGTTGGTAAGCTTGTCGCACTCATCATACACAGAGAAGTACTTCTGATTTTGGCTGATTGTAGAGGTGATGATCTTTTCTGGCAAGCTCAAAAAACTGGGTGCAAATTCCCCAATCACAGCGTAGGGATATTCCACCAGATTGCAGACAGTATCCAGAAGCCGTTCATCTTCCCTTACCCTATATATGGAATCCTTGAACAACTCTTCAAACTGCGTGAGGATCATCCCGCGGCGCTCTTCTCGAACTGCAACCACCCGGTTTTCCCTAAGAATATCCTTATAGGCAGAGGCTTGGGGAATGGTAACCTTGCGATCCATGCCCAGATAGCGGTTTCCATAGCTGATTCTATCGGACTTGATACCCATATAGTCCAGCTCGATCACTTGGGAATCCCACATCGCCACGATCCACCGGATTGGTCTGGAGAAGGCTAAATTCTTATCTTTCCAGATCATTTTCTTGGGTAGCGGAACTGCACCTATCGCGCTAATGATCCAATCTCTGAGGATTTCAGAACATATCTTTCCGGTTTGCAGATATTTCACCGCAATAAAATCGCCTTTATCTGTGGTTTGGATATAGATATCTTCTCTGCTGCCCCCGCTTTTGCGCAGAAATCCTTCACCTGCCTTGGTAAGTTCGTTCCCAGAGTCCAAAGCGATATTCACCGATGGTCCCAGTTTACAGACCTCCACATCGTTTTGCTTCTCGGCAAGCCCGGTTACAGATAGCGCGAGGCGCCTGGGGCTGGACGCAATTTCGATCGCGCCATATTCCAGATTCTCCTGCTCCAGCAATTTCTCCAGAGATGTCTTCAGGTTTTCGATAGCCGGAACTATCACGTTATCCGGCAATTCCTCCATACCCAGTTCAAATAGAAAGGTGTGCAAAATTCATCCTTTTATCAGTTAGAAAGATTGTATCTCAAACTCAGTTGATTGCTGATGCCAAGGTCGCCATAAGAAGCAACGGCGTAGTCCAGATTCCAGGAACGTATCTTCCAGCCCAAACCCAGGCTGATCCCCGAAGTATAGCCGGCTATCCCACCCATCTGGTAATCCCCGGCATTGCTTCTAAAACCACCTCTTAGGGTGAAGGCATCCGAGATGCCATACTCCATTCCAAGTTTCAGGGTGATGTTCTCGCCATTGGCTTTTCCCACATCAATTGCACCCAAAAGGTTTTCTTGCATTTGCATGGATAAGCCCGCGCCATAAGTAAACGGCAGATGTTCTTTGAATTTGGAATCTGTATAGTAAGATGTCTGGAATCCCACGTTTCTTAATGCCAAGCCCACTTTTATCTTTGGGTTCGCGGTGTGGTGCAAAGCTCCCAGATCCACCATTGCCGCACTTGCGGAATAGCCATCGATGCTGTCGTAGATAAATTTCAAGCTTGCCCCGATATCCAGCGCCGGGCTTACAAAACGCGAAGCGGATACTTCTGCCACCATGCTCTGAGCTCCAAATGTTTCCCCGGTTTCCACCAGCTCTCCCGTAGGGCTTAGTTCCGTGCGGTCCATCGCTCCGCTATTCCAATAGCTAATCGCGGCGGCATAAGCTTCGTAGATGTTTTTGGGATATACATAGGAGATTCTTCCTCCGCCGCTGCCCACCAGATGATCCATAAAGGTGCTGCTCAAGCTCTGTTGTTCTGCGCGCAGGATGGTTGCGGGATTTTGGTTCAAGCCTTCGTGATTTGCGGGGATGCCTATTCCTCCAGCGCCCATCGCCATACTGCGGGCACCGTAGATTAGCTTCAGGGTGTTGAACCCGGTGCTACCTGCATCTTCGTTCTGAGCGGACAAAGAGGAAAGGCTAATCAGCAACAGAAGCGCAAATAATGTCTTCAATTTTATGAACATAATTGTATAACTCCATATCCGACCCTGCATTCAAGAGCAAGGTGCGGTTTTCGTCGTTCCGCAGGAACTCTGATAGATTCTTTAAAATCCGCATATATTCCTGGTTCGAGTTCTGGGGCACGGCGATCATAAAGACCAGATTTACCGGTTCTCCATCTACAGATTGAAAGTCCAACGCGCACCGGATTTTACACACGGCTATCCTGAGGCTACTCACGGTGAGATCTCTGGCGTGGGGAATTGCCACTCCCCTGCCGATCCCGGTGCTCATAATCTCTTCACGTCCTTTCACTGCCGCCAGATAGCGATCCGGAAAGCTTAGGCAGTCGCTGGCAGATAAAAGCTCCGCCATATAGTTCAGGCATTCGCCTTTTGTAGCAAACGCATCAACGATGCGAACCAAATCAGGTTTGAATAATTTGTTCATATCCTACCATGCTTTTGTGATGAGACGCATTGTTTTTTAAACCTGCCTTAGCGTCAATCAAATTCTACCCGGAATCAGCAGTCGGAACTTGCTGCCGTGGTTTAGCTTGCTTTCTACTTTAATCGTCATCCCCATCAACCGGGAATAGTTATCCACCAAAATCAAGCCCAGACCGCTTCCGGATTCGTTTGATGTGCCATATTGCCGGAGATCGTTATCTATCCGAAACAACTTTTGCAGATGTTTGCGCGAGATCCCCACCCCATTATCTTCCACGCACAACTCTGCTTCATTATCCCTAAACCGCAGACGCACATGCACCACACTCTTGGGATACGAATACTTGATGGCGTTTGATAGTAAATTCCGGATGATGGAGGAGAGCAGGCGTATATCGCAATTGACCATCAAATCCTGCTCAAAATCAAACTTAAGATCTATTCCTTTCTGAGATGCTGCCTTACGATAGTGGTCCAAGGCATAATTGGTAGCCTTTACCAGAGACACATACTCCTTTTGAGGAACGATCTGCCCGGATTGCAACCTCGCCCAGTCCAAAAGGTTCTCCAAAAGCGTATAAACCCCCCGCGCGGCACTGTGAACCTGAAGCAAGGCGTCTTCGATCTCAGCCCTGCCAAAGCTATTGAAATTCTCTGCTACAAACTCCGATAACGAGATAATGGCATATACGGGGTTCTGAAGATCGTGGGCTAGAATCGAGAAGAAACGATCCTTCATCCCGTTCAATTCCACCAGGTTTTGCGCTGCCTGCTTCAGATCCTCTTCTGCCTTGCGGCGCAAGCTTACATCCGTGATAAACCCATCCAGGAAGATCGGGTTATGATGTTTATCATATACCGCGTTACCCTTTTCCCAAACCCACCGGAGGCTACCGTCCTTGTGCTGGATACGATACTCCATCTGAAACTGAGTCCGCTTTACCACCGCGGTGTTAATCGTCTCTCGCACAAAATGGCGATCTTCCTCTACTATAAGGTCATCGTAGCTGATGATCTTATTGTGCAATAGCTCGAAAGAATGATAACCCGTGAGCTCCACGCTGCCTTCCGAGATAAAAAGCATCGACCACTTGGAGTCGTTTTTACAACGATATGCCATGCCCGGCAGATTGTGCATCAGGTTTGGTAAAAGTTCCGGGGTTATCCCCCCCGGCTGCGACCCGATCACATCGAACAGGTCATTTGAGCTATTACTAGTTTCTTTCTTCTCCATAGACTGCAATAATGTAAACCAAGAAAAATTTGTCAAGCCTGAATTTCCGGATATCTATAGACCATCTTCCTAATTCTTTTGTTTGGGTTGAGCCAAGAATCCTTAGGATATGCAAGAGGGAGTGTAAAACAACTGCCAGACTCCGCACATGATAACCCAGAAAACTGACCTTGTTCATCATGACAAAGAAGCGAAAACCATGAATAACCCAGCTACTTACGCAAGATCTCATCCGCAATCTGTGGAGCTTCCTCCACATACTTATCGCTATGTTTCGCAATAGCTTAACCAGTATCCTCCGGCAATCCACGTGGTTTCGCATCGGCATTTGTAAATGTTCCGAGAATTATTTCTCTTGACACAGTTTTTCAATACACCTTCTCTTGCAACAGCATTCGTTTTTATCTTGCATGCTATGTATGCACGAAAATTAGGAAGGAGCCTTTCCATGATAAATGTCGAGTATATGATAGTAGCCTTTACGGACATGAGTCTAAACGCGTTCGACATTCCCAAGTTAAGGGGCTATTTTGCACAGAAGTACCAGGATGAACCACTGTTTCACAACCACAGGGCAGATGGCAAGCCTGCGTTTCAATATCCAAAGATCCAATACCGGATCTATCGAGGACATCCGGCTCTGATTGGCATCGGGGACGGCTTAAATGCCTTAAAACGTGTTATCATGGATCGCCATCACATCCGCATCGGGATGCGCAGCTTGATAGTAAATGAGCTTTTCATTGATCTCAAACAAGCGAATTTTGGACAAACAGAAGAACTGCGCGATTACCGCTTTAACTCACCTTGGATGGCACTGAATCAGGAGAATTACAAAGACTATGTAAAGACAAACACTTTAGCGCAAACCCAAAGCTTGAATAGCATCCTGCGTGGCAATCTACTCACTCTTGCGAAAGCCTTTTCTTATACAATCCCGGATTTTAACTCCCTCAGCGTAGATGGCACATACCGCCAGGTTTCTAGAAATTTCCATAATATCCCGATGCACTGTTTTTATGGTGATTTTATGACTAATTTTGAAATTCCCGAGTTTCTAGCACTGGGTAAACAGGTTAGCCGGGGTTTTGGGGTAGTCCAACCAAATAAGGAGGTGAAATGATACATAAAATGCACGCTTTATACGAGAACATCCCCACTGAATACCTAGAAATCTTTGAAAATGAATATGGACTTGAGGTTGGATCAAAACCAAATCTTAAGGTGATAAGCCTTGATTTTGAGATTTCAGACGAGAAGCTAGAACTTTTAGGTACCACACTCGTAGATTACGATTCTAAAATGAATTTATCCGATTTCTTTTATCGTGGAGCTTCTGCAATGTCTGTATCTCCATTTTTGACTCTATATGTTTCGGAAGAGGGACTAAAAACCGATGGCGAGTATTCAGCTTCATCAAAAGATTATAAGAAATTCATTAGAATAATAAGAGACAATACTAAGCAAAACCAGGATCTGGAATGTCTTTATGGTTTTTTTTCCGATCATTATCACGAGATCTTCGAAGCACTCGATCAGTACCTTAATGGCACCAAGAAGAATCCCTTCATCTTCACTATCAGCATCAATGGAGAATACATAGGCCGATCTAAATACTTTACCAGAATCAGGGAGAAAGCTGCAGAAGATTATTTTAAGGATTTCTATACGCTCGGCAACAAACATATTGTTGGTAGAGACATGCTTTGCTCAATGTGCAATACTACTCAGAATGAGCTTTGGGGATATGTATCTATTTACAACTTCTATGCTTCAAAAACTGATCTCGCACCTCTGGCAGGTGGATTTGACAGGGAGCAGGCGCACAAGAATTACCCCGTATGCCCGCAATGCGCTACTAAACTCAAGAAAATGCGTCCGGTAGTAAACAAGTATTTCAACTTCAAGTTTTGCGGATTCAATTATCTGCTTATTCCAAGCGTTATCCAATCAGATCCATTGGCAATTTCCATGGAAGCAATTGTGGAGATAATGGTTGCCCAACATGATGCAAATCCTGATGCTCTGCTTCATTTAGAACCCCGCCTAGGTGAGTTTAGCCTCGGCAAACGCCGTAAAATTATTGACCAATATTCCAAAGAAGTCTTCGATTATTTAGCCGAAGCAGATAACGAGGCTTCTTTTACTATGCTCTTTTATGCCATAAATAATGCAGAATTCAAGATCCTAGTTACCATTGAAGATATTTTCCCTTGCCAGTTTAAATCAATCTTTGAAGCCAAAGATAGGGCTGAAAGATACGATGTATTTCATGAATTACCTGGGCGTCAAAGTGGAGAGATATATGACCTAGAGTTTAGATTTGATACAATTAAAGAGTTCTTTCCCATAAACGATAGAATTGAGGGAGATTTTTCCAAGGCATTCTTGGAGCTATCACGTAGTATTTTCATGCAAAAAAGGATATCGTACGGTTTTTTATTACATAGGATAACCGAAGTTGTCCGACGTAGATTTGCCAATGATCAGAATTATCAACTAACTACATTGAAAGCGTTTCTTCTGCTAAAGTTCCTCACACATCTTGACATATTGCAATCTAATAAACCACACACCTGTAAGGAGGTTGTCATGACAGGCAAGTTCGCCGATTTCTTCAAGGAACACCAAGATTTCTTCGAATCCAGCGCCAAACAATACGTATTTATGACTGGAGTTTTAACCCAGTACCTGATCAATATTCAATTACAGGATAAAGGATCCGCGCCATTTAGAAAAAGGCTAAACAGCTTAAAAATGGATAAAAAACTAGTGCATAGGGTCTTTACTGAAGCCAAAGAGAAGCTGATTCAATACGACAAGAACTACTATCAAGAACTTGAGCAGAATATTGCAGAACTGATGATCATGGGGGGTATTGATGAACTTTCAAATGATGAAATCAGCTTCATTTTTGCCCTAGGCATGACATTGAACAAAAAGTTTAAAGACACCAAAAAACAAGAAATTGAAAACAATCAATAAGGAGAGTACCATGTCTGAGATTAAAAGAACAGAAGTCCTATTCCTCTACGACGTTCAAAATGCCAACCCCAACGGCGACCCTTCGGATGAGAACAAACCACGTATTGATGAAGAAACAGGGATCAATATTGTAACCGATGTAAGGCTGAAAAGGACAATTAGAGATTACCTTTATAACTATGAGGGCTATAATCAGGACACAATTAAAGATATCTTTGTTAGACAGACATTTATGGAAGAAGACCCGACCAAGGGACTCAAGGATGGTAAAAATCGAGCAAAAACTTATAAAGACAATCTGGATTTAGTCATAGAGGCATGTATAGATATCAGGCTTTTTGGTGGAGTTATTCCTTTGGACAAATCATCCATCACTTTTACTGGTCCAGTTCAGTTCAAGATGGGGCATTCTCTCCATAAGGTAGATATGATGTACATAAAGGGGACAGGAGCTTTCGCTGGAAAACCCGGAGCTCAACAACAGACATTCCGTGAAGAATACATCCTACCCTATTCTTTCATCGCTTTCTACGGAATTATCAACGAGAATGCTGCTAAGCATACTAGGCTGAGTACCGACGATATTGAGATGCTCAAGACCGCTATCTGGAACGGTACCAAGCAACTCATCACCAGATCAAAAATGGAGCACAACCCCAGGCTCCTGCTTACGCTTGAGCATCAGTCTCCGAACTACTTTATTGGTGAACTGGATAAACACATCAAGCTAGTCTCGGGATTGCATGACGAAAAAATTCGCAGTATAAGTGATTTTCAACTTGATATGAGTCCTTTGAAATCAATTCTTGATGGCATGGGAGATCACAAACCGGAGATCTACCTTCAAAAAGACCCGAATCTTGAACTAACGGGATGGTGAACATCCTGTATCTGCGGGAGTCAACATGAAACCAGATAAAGTATTATGTTTTGAGCTGTTTGGAGATCACGCCCAGTTCAGGAAATTCTTTACAAACATGTCTCCTCTTAGCTTCTCCATACCGCCCAGAACAGTTGTAAGCGGAGTCATAGGTGCTATAGTCGGAATTGACAAAGCAGAAAATCCAGAGACTTTTAGCAAGGATAAAAGCTTTATTGCCTTGAGGATTATGAATCCGATCAGGAAGGTCAGAATTGCTCATAACTATTTGAAGACAACGTCACCAACACACCTGTTTGATTTTCCTGCACACAAACCCACCAACGTCGAATTTCTAAAGAGTGTACGTTACAGGATCTATTTTTCTTGTGAAGATCGAGAGTTGTATGCGAGGCTAAAAAGTCTTTTACATTCACATAAGAGCGTATATACAGTTTGCTTAGGTATCAGTGGATGTCTGGCAAACTTTGACTACATGGGAGAGCATAGTCTGACGCCAGTTCCACCTGATCAAAGGCTGACCATGAGCACCATTACTCCAATGTCCGCAGTAAAGGAACTGCTCTTGGATTTACCTCTCAAACTTCAGAAAGTAGTACTTCCCATTACTATGACTAACAGCAGGGAAGTAACGAGCTATGGGGAGGTGCTCTTTGAGATGAATGGCGCCGCTATTCCCATGATTTGCAACGATACTTCATACGTCGTGGATAACTTAAACGATACCATTCATGAGTTTTAAGCTTCTCTCTCATCCCGATGTCTTGCTCAGGGATCATCTGGATCAAGTTCTTAGCAGCGGCTTGACCACATTCGATAGAAATGCGGTATTCTCCAAGTTCAGAACTGTCCTCCGGGTGATCCTTGCTTTTCATGATCTGGGAAAAGGATCTTCTTGTTTCCAGGATTATCTTTCACAAAAGGCACCCCGTAGTAAACTAACCCGTCACAGTGAGATATCCGCTCTTTGGGCATGCTACCATCTAATAACGCAGTATCAGACAAACACTCTTGATGCCTTGATTGCTTATGTTTGCATTGCTTCACACCATGGTCCTTTAGGAAACTTCACGGAATCCGTTGGGCAAGACCTTTCACCTGAGGAACTCCTGAAGATAAGTGAGCACATGGATTATTATGAGTTGAATAACATATTTGAACACCTTGGCTTACCTACTAATCTATCCCATGCTGGCTTTCAGGATGTGATAAAATATTTCACCAAAAGCTCTCCCTCAATGCTGTTCCGGAAGCAAAGAAAGAACATTCAAGAAAACACTTGGATAGTCTTAGACTATTTATTCTCTTTGTTGATATGGTCGGATAAGTACTCAGCTATTTTTCATCAGAATGCCAATTATACCGTGAAGCAAGTCTGGGAAACTGATCTTCTGGATAGGTTCAAAACGCATTTCACAAACACCGACCGAGAGATAGACCAGATACGCGAACAGGCATATAATTCCTTGTCATTAGCTCTCAGGCACGAAGTAGGATTGTACTCAATCAATCTACCAACAGGAGCGGGTAAGACATTGAGCTCACTAAAAGTTGCTCTTGAACTCAGGAAGATCAGACCAGAGCTTGATCACATCATCTACTGCCTCCCCTTTACTTCTGTAATTGATCAGAACCATCAGGTATTCCAAAGTGTTTTGCGCAATAGCGATGTCTCACCAGATTCAAGCACATTGCTGGCGCATCACCATCTTACAGATTTTGTGTACACTGGTCGAGATGAGAATTCCAAAAATGAGTCTGAATATTTGGTCGAAACCTGGGAGAGTGAACTAGTGGTTACCACTTTCGTACAACTGATGGCGACATTTCTATCTACAAGGAATTCCAGCCTCAAAAGGTTTCATCGGCTATCAAATGCCATTATCCTTTTGGATGAAATACAGAACATCCCTCATTATTACTGGCCACTCTTAAAACATAGCCTAAAATTGATAAGTTCTCAGTTAAACTCGGTTTTCATTCTCGTAACAGCTACACTTCCCTTAATTTTCGATCCCGATGATCCTGAACTTTTGGAACTGGCTACACAAAAAGATGTTTGGTTTAAAAGTCTTAACCGTATTGAGTTGTTCCATGATCTCATAAACACCACTATCTGTATGGATCAATTGGTCGAGATTATCTGCTCTGATATCAGATCTGAGCCAGATATGAAACGTTTGCTTATATTGAATACGATCAAAAGCTCGCTCGAGCTTTTTGAAAAGTTACAGCAGAATATTCCAAACGTAGACCTCATCTATCTATCCTCGAACGTGATCCCTAAACAGAGACTTGAGCGAATAAACAAAATCAAGAAACACTCCGGAAAAGGACTCATTATTGTGTCGACCCAAGTTGTGGAAGCAGGAGTAGATATTGATGTAGATGTGGTTTACCGGGATCTGGCTCCTCTCGACTCAATTATTCAAGCTTCAGGTAGATGTAACCGTAATTCCGTAAAAACCCGCTCGAAAGTGTTGGTCTTTCAGTTAGCAAAAGATAACAAGCCCTACTGGAAATACATATATGATCAGACGCTAGTATATGGAACGATAAAGGTTCTTTCGGAATTTCGGAATCCGATTCCGGAATCTGAGTTCTTCTTTATGAGCAATGAATACTACCATCACTTGCACATGGTGGCTACGCAGGATAGGTCAAGAAACATTATTGGTAGTTTATTGCGTTTGGATTTGGATTCTGCCCTAAGCTACCATCCTAAACATAATCCATTAGCTTTCAATCTCATAGAAAGCTTCCCGACCCAAACTGTGTTCATAGAGAGCGATCCGGAAGCCTCGATCCTAGCAAGCGAGTTCAGGGAATTGAAAAGATCCACAGACGCTAAAGACTTCGAACAAAGAGCCCTAATCAAGAGTTTATTTCGAAGAATGGGGCCATATATGATAAACGTGGATAGGAGGTTTATCAAGACAGACGACTTCATCTACTTTGTGGATCAGGATAACTTGTGTCTTCATTACGACATGCAAACAGGCTTCAAAAGAGAACAGACTCAAGAAGACTACATTTTTTAACTATGGAGCTCTATCTAAACTCCTACGGCTCTGCTCTTCGTAAAAAAGACGATATGTTCGAAATCTTTGTGAATGAGAAGAAGATCAAGGTATCACCTCAGAAGATCAGTAGCATCGTGATCTCAAATGCCGTGCAGATAAGCTCAGACGCCATCCAACTAGCAATGGATTACAACATCGATGTGGTTATGCTCGATAATTATGGCAATCCCTATGCCCGGGTGTGGTTTCCGCGCATCGGAAGTACTGTTTTGATCCGCAGGCGCCAGCTGGAAATGCTATCAGATGCCTCGGGACTGGATTTCATCAAGCGCTGGATTTGCCTAAAGATAATGAATCAGTACCGATTTGTAAAAACCCTGATATCGAAACGTGATTGGGTAAATGATGAAGACAAGAAGCGGATAGAACTAATGCGAAACTACGCCATCTCAATCTTTGGGTCAAATGGTTCTCTCGATGATTTGACCCCAATCATCATGGGTTTGGAAGGTAGTGCCTCCAAAGTCTATTTCTCCCTATTAAGCATGATGATTCCGGGTCAGTGGCATTTTGAAGGTAGAAGCTCCAGACCAGCAAAGGATGCCTTCAATGCTTTCCTGAACTATGCCTATGGAATTCTATATTCCAAAACTGAAAGAGCATTGATAATAGCCGGGCTTGACCCCTATATCGGCTTGTTGCACTGTGACAACTACAACAAGAAAAGCTTTGTTTTCGACTTCATTGAAGCATACCGGATCCTTGCAGACGAATCTGTGTTCTATCTCTTTTCCAGAGGCAAATGTAAGCCTGAGTATCTAGAACAGGTTCACAACGGCTTTAATCTCAGCACTGAGGGAAAGAAGTTCTTTGCTCCCTATTTTTTAGAGAACCTCGATCAGATAATTCGCTATCGCAACAAGAATCGCAAACGTATCGAAATGATCCAAACTGACGCCCATGCGTTTGCAAACTTCTTGATCGGGAAGAAAGAAAGCTATTTGGAAAGTTCAGTTGCGACTAGATTCGAAAACTTCATAAATCCCAAACTTGCCTTTGATAAGGAAGAGGAATAATGCTTACATGGGTTATGTACGACATTGCTAAAGACAGAATCCGAAATAAAGTAGTAAAAAGCTGCGAAAAATCCGGCATCTACCGCGTTCAGTACTCTGTCTGGTTGGGTGAGATGAACAAGACACAGATCAAAGAATTGCGCACCATTATCGAAGATCTGATCGATTCCGAGGTAGATCGTGTTTACATTTTCCCCATGTGTAGAGAAGACTTCAACGCCTGCGTTCTTCTTGGACAAGCCTTTGATAGAGACTTGATTACTGACGAGATCAAAGCGCTTCTGGTGTAGTAAGTGGATCCTGTTTTTATCACTCCGTCTGAAGTAATCCAATACATGTATTGCCCTCGCTTTGTGTACTTCATGAATGTGCTAAAAATCCAACAACACGAGCACCGCCGGCACCTAGTTAATAAAGGCAGAGATATTCATGTATTGAAGATGGTCCAGAACAAAGAATACCTTCGCAGTAAAATCGGCGTTATTGACAAATCCCTAGACGTCTATCTCAGCTCACCAAGTCTGCACTTAGTGGGTAAAGTTGACGAAGTGCTCTTTCTGAATGATGGTAGTGCGGCGCCTCTGGACTATAAGTACGCGTATTGGGATAATCGTGTTTATAAGACTCTGAAAATGCAACAGACCCTTTATTCCCTACTGATAGAAGAGAACTTCGGACTACCCGTATCAAACGCATATCTAGTATATGTAAGATCAAAAAACCACCTGGAGATGCTTCCTATAACCAAACCCATGAAGGAAAACGCTCTAACTGTCCTGGAGAAGATCTTCAACATAACATACCACGGAGCATTCCCCAACGCCAAAACCGCCATCAGAAAATGTGAGGATTGCACATATCGAAATCTGTGCGTTTCCTGAGACGTTTTTATTGACAAATTTGCTGTTTGTTTGTTCTTTGACCTTGCATAGTGTGTTTAGGGCTGTCTGAACTCGGAAAATCAGCGTGAAACGCAGTTCGAATCCTCCATTATTCGTGGGTATTCCTCTCTGAGATTCATGCCTAACTTAAAATTATATAGCCAGATAGCTTCCGCTTTGGGTCTTTACCCATCCATCCATTAAAACAAGGATTGAAACTGGATAATGATTGCATGAAATCAATAAATAATCATGTCTTTACCCATCCATCCATTAAAACAAGGATTGAAACCCTCGATGTGGCTTTTGATGTCCCTAATGATCTGCGTCTTTACCCATCCATCCATTAAAACAAGGATTGAAACCCCATCGCCAAAGTCGCCAAAACCTCACCAAACTGTGTCTTTACCCATCCATCCATTAAAACAAGGATTGAAACAACTGCGCTCTGCGATTCAGCGATTTAACATCAATGTCTTTACCCATCCATCCATTAAAACAAGGATTGAAACCATACAAAAAATTGGGAAGTTGTGCTTGAAAATATTTGTCTTTACCCATCCATCCATTAAAACAAGGATTGAAACAGGTAACAAGTGATGGTAGAAAATATGAGATAGGTGTGTCTTTACCCATCCATCCATTAAAACAAGGATTGAAACATCAAATAAGCCATGAATTGGATGCATTACTATCT